>CAJUQJ010000007.1 GCA_910588215.1 uncultured Lachnospiraceae bacterium | reverse complement strand
GGGGTTTAAGACTTCCGCCCAACTCTTTGAAGAGGAAATCAAGAAACTGGCCTAATTTTTTCAAAAAGTTGTTGCATAACTATTGACAAAATGCATAATCGGAAAATTTAAAATTTGTGGAATTGACTTTTGAAACTTCTTATGATAAGATAAGATTTGTTCGTAAGAAATATAGAGTTATGCGGGTGTAGTTCAATGGTAGAACACCAGCCTTCCAAGCTGGATACGTGGGTTCGATTCCCATCACCCGCTTTTTATTATGCCCAGGAAACGGGTAAAGCCCGTTTGACAGATCTGCCTGACAGTCTCGCAGATTCGGATCAGTTTCTTACACCGTAAAAAGAATCCTGCAAGCAGGATTCTCCGTCTGCGGCGGATCGTCTTGGCAACATGATTCCATTCCGCCGCAGTGTGATCATCTTCATTTCTAACTGTTTCTTATGTTGTTTCCTGTCTGGCCTGCATAAGATACGCTTCCACATCCTGCCGCAATTCTTCCCACGCTTCCTCGTTTTCTGCATAGTACAGGGGACAAAGCTTCCCGCCGCAGTCGTAATGTCTTAAGATATCTTCTGTAGACAGATCGTATTTGTCCAACAGCCACGCTAAAGTATGTACCAGAGTATCGTATGTTTCCTCGGTGAAGGAACCGTCATCGGACAGATAGCAACACTCAATTGATATAGAGTCTTCATTCCGCGTCATCACCGCATAAGCCTGCTCATCAAAAGGAATACATTGTATCAGTTCTCCCTCATAACCGATGATCAAATGCGCACTGGCTGACCGCTCATGTGTCATTGCCAGATTAGCAAAATAGCTTCTGTTCTGCGCAGCTGAAGTACCGGGATTTGCCGTATAGTGGACGAAAATATTATTGATTCGTTCCAGCTTATCTCCTGGCCTGGAATACTCATTGATCTCCAGAAGATCCTGTATCACTTCAGGCGGTGCGATCCCGGTATCACTGTCGGCTTCCCTAAAGGTCTGCTCTTTCGTCACGGGAAGCGGTTTCTCCTCCTTTTCTCGATGCACCATCTGATAAATCTGCCCGGTTATAAAATAGATCATAACAAGACATAGTACCATAAAAAATACGGTCATGGTCTTACTAAGGAGTTCTTTCCTGCGTCTTGCACGACGCCGCCTGATAGATTGCACCGGACGTGCACTGCCCCTGTATGCAGTCTGTAGATCCCTCCCAATAAAGCTGATCTCGGAGATGCCCCTTGTCCGGCTCGAACGCCGTGCTCCTGCTGCGCCTTCAACTCGTCGTGCACTACCGGCAGTCTTGCTCCTCGGCCTCGCTTCATCCTGCCTCACCTCATACAACCTTATGCTGCTGCCCTCTCTGTCCGGGCGGCTTCTGCCGTAAGTCTCTTCACCCCGTCTGACTCTCCTGTCGCTTCCTCTGTAGGCTTCTCTACCCTGCCTGACTTCCCTATCGCTTCTGCTGTAGGCTTCTCTGTCCGGGCTGTTTCTTCTGCTTGCCTCGTTCTGTCTGATTCTGCCTGTATTTCTACCGGGCTCTCTCCTCGGGGCGGTACGCCCGGCCTCTGCCCTTCGACTGTCTCTTCCGACATTTCGTCCACGATCGCCCCTCTCACTCTTCCTCTTTTCCCTTTTCTCCCCTTCGTACAGTTCCCAAAGTTCAATATCCTGCTGTTGTCTTCTCTGCACCTGTCCCACTTGATTCCCCTCTTTTGTATCCCGTTCTATGCCTCTAAGATATGTTGTCTCTGCAAAAGCTTCCGCAATTTCATTCCCGCGAGCAATGAGCCAAGTACCGTGCTTGCACGAGTATTTGGCGAATGCCGCGAGGGTCAGATACCCCGCAGCTCTGCTGCGTTGCAAGTTGGATGCCCCGTCAGCTTGCTACGGGGTATTTGACTGTCTGCTCTGTCGACACTATCCTTATAGTATCAGAGAAATCTGTAAAATTCCTCTAAAAGAGACACTTCTATCTCTTTGATACATCTGTTTGCAGACTCTCGAACTCATCTGTACCTGATCATGTGAGATGATTTTGTCAGCTGTACGCAAATTTACAAGACGCCCATGAAACGTACATGAATGAAATCCGTGTGCCGTTTAAGGAAAATCGATCGCTAAGGCAGGTCCAAAGAAGATTCCGGGAATCTACTCTTATATATTAGAGTCTACAAGTTAAGAAAATGTTTCATAAATCTTAAAATTTTTTTATTTTTTCTGATCATGTTCACATTACACATCTTTCTCAAAGAAAACATCCTTTAAAAAGCAAAATACTCATATGATGCGCTCATGATCACGCGCTGGTGCAGCTCTGTCAGCCATGACTGCAGTTCTTCTCCGTCCAGGCTCTTCCACAGACTGTCAAACCCAAGCCATTCCGTCAGCTCTTCTCTATTGTATACCACCTCTTCTGACACAGAACCATCTTCCTCCGTCAAAGCAAAAACACATTCTTCCAGATTCTCGATGGTAGCAAAAAGCATCACCCCGTCAAAGCGCAGCACATCATAGTCAATATACCGCACATCCGAATTCCCCGGCAGCACATCACATTTGACACGCAGAGACTTCTTCTGTGTATCACCGGTAGTCAACTCTGTCTCGCCATAGGACACTCCCTCCGGAAAGGGCAGCGCACTCACCAGTGCCACCACCGCCGAGGCATCACCCAGATACTGTGTCGCATGCTCTGCCAGTGTCCTAAAAGTCTTCTCCGTTATGTCCCGGTTGACACCGGTCACGATCACCTCACTGGCAGCATTCTTAAGTTCGTTGTCAATGTAGCGCATTTCTTCCAGGTCCTTCTCCTCTACCCCGGAATAGTCTGCTGTCAGATAAATATAACAATCCGTAAGATTCGGATCGTAGGGAATATTCTTCGTTATGATTTCTTCCGCCGGCAGATAGGTTGCGGCTTCCTCATACACCGTATCCGGGGCAGCCGCCTCATCTGGTATCACATAAGTCGTCTCATCCTCCGTATTGCGGTCCGTCCCCGGCACACCGTTCGGCACTGCTTCCACTCCCTGCTCAATCTGCTGAGGTTCTTCTATGCCCCATTCATTCTTCCCGTCGAATGCAAAAGGCTTTTTCGTACTCTCGTATGATTCGTCTTCTTCCCATTCTGTCTTTCCGTCAAACGCAAAAGGATCCTTCTCGCTGCGCTTTATACTGCTTTCATGCTCCTCTTCCGGCCGCGTCGCTCCCTCACCCTCCAGAGCATCCTCTGTCTGCTCGCTGCTTTCCATATCTTCATTGGCCGGTGTATACTGATGCCGTGCAACATTTCCTGTTGTAAGCCCCATATACTCCCGAAGCTGCCCGTTCTTTCCGTATGATCCTAAAGGCACCACCGACCTGCCAGCCTCCACCAGCGCTGTCGCTTCTTCATAGGAAACCGTGCAGAACCTACCTACTTCCTGGTCGGAGGCCACCTGATAGATGATCAGATTCTTAGCATTCCCCTCTTCCTCCGTATAGCCGCTGATCCCGGCAATGGAGTCCGGCAGCATGATCTGCTTATCTTCCGTCATCACATAAATCTCCCCGCTTTCCCATGTACCCCCGGAAAACTGCGGACTATTTGTAAAGACAAGTATGCAGGCCGTCGCGATCAGAATCAGTACTGCCGTCACCGCTGTACCCATCACTCTGGGTTTCTCTGCAATACAGCGTATCCGTTCTTTCACGCTCTTGCCCGATCCGGTCATGGTCGTAGCCGTGCAGGCAAAATCCGAGAACCTTCCCTTGCCGGTAATGATAGAAAGCAGCGTTTTCCCATAACTGATACGCTCCTCCTCTCCCAGCATCAACAGCGCTCCCTCGTCGCAGGCAAGTTCACAATCCCGCTTGGACAATATCGCCGCTGCCCAAACCAACGGATGGAACCAGTAACATACCAAAAGCAAATTGCGAAACAACGACCAGAACCCGTCGCCGTGCCTTTTATGGCAGATCTCATGGGTGAGTACATGGCAAAGACTGTCTTCCTTCTGCGTAACGGCCTCCGGCAGATAGACAGTCTCCAGTCCCGGCACCCCATACAGGCAAGGCGACGCCAGATTCTCCACCGTATATATCCTCACTCTGCGCAGACTTGCCAACACCTTCGGATGCATCCTGCCCTTCATCTCTTCCGGCAATAGGAATTCCCGTCGCTCCCTGTGCAGCTTACGCCAAAATCTTATATTGACTGCCGCCATCCACACCGCCATTGCACCCATGCCGCCAAACCAGATTAAACGCAGCACATCCAGCCACGTAAATCCAATATGCCCGGCAAGGAAAACACTCGTCGGCCCGTCAGCTCCACCCACGTATGTCATATTCTCTTCCATCACATTCTCCGCGATCTGTTCAGCGATCGGAGAATTCAGATTCAAGGCGAAACTGACCGGTTGCTCCAGGCGCTCCGTGATATCTCCGAAATTGCCTTCAAACCTTTTCACCAGATCCATAATGCGAAACTCCCCTATTTCTCCCAGCGAAAAATGGAGCAGAGCAGGCACCGGAACGATCAGTCGCACCGCCACCAGAATCCACAGAGCATACTGTAGCCTGTTACTGATCCTGCCCTTGAAAAAATGCCTGATCAGCATAACACTTAGAATCAGAACAGAAGCTGTGATAATGATCTCTTTCATACTAATCCTCCAAGCTGCCAACACCTGTAAGTTGGGCGTCAGCACAAATTTATTCTTCCCATTCCCGGCCATATTGAAGCCGCATATCAACCTTGCTGCAAGGGCCTGTCTATACCTGCTTCCTTGCCTGTTCCAAAATATCATACAACTCCTGGATCTCCTGCTTGGACAAAGCCTGCTCTGCCACCATCGCATTCACCATCATGCCCAGACTTCCCCTGTAGACCTTTTGCAGAAAACCGCGCGTCTCCTGCATGGAGACTTCCTCCCTGGACACCAGCGGGTAGAAGATCTTTGCCCTGCCGCCCTGCCTGTGCGCTACGGCCTCCTTTCTCTCCATCCGTCCCAGCATCGTGATGATGCTATGCTTATCCCAGCCCGTTTCCTTCTCTAAATGGGCCGTCAGCTCGGTGATCGTACTCCCGCCGCTCTCCCATAGTCTGTTCATGATCTTCCATTCCCCGTCCGATAGATTGATCATCGTTTTCTCCATTTCTGCGCTGCTTTTTGCACATAAACGAGTTTGTGGCAAGCAACGCGCAGACACAAATCTCGCGATTGAAAATTTTAATTTTCAATCTTCCCTCCATTCTGAAGTGTTTATCTTTCCTCTGTTCTTCCATTTTTTGGTATACAACCGTTTACCTCTATAAACGCATATTACACCAAAGGTATACGCATGTCAACCTTTTTATCGCCCTAATCATATATGACAACGAGAGGGGACTCGCGCGATACACCGCGCTGATCCCCTCTCTGCTGTCCAGTCATTTCCAACTGCCTATATTCTATTCCTTACGGCATGGCTCCTCCGTATTTCTTATATAATTCCTGCAATTTCCGGATATCTTCGTCAGAAACACTCTGTTCAAGATATTCCTGGACCTCCGCGATGGATTCACTGTTAATGCCATCCCCCACGATCTCCATGCAGTCGGACAAAGTCTCGCTGTCGGCATACTTCTCGATGATCGCCTCAGCCTCTTTCTTATCCGTCTCCTCCATGTTATCCACGATCTCTTTCGCTTTCTCGACAGCCTGCGGATCGCCGGTGCTTTCCAAAGCCTTCTGAACAGCCTGCTCCATGACCGTTTCCGTCACCTTTTTGGTCACCGCGGACTTGATTCCGCCGGTTATTTTATCTGTCGGGAAGATGCCCTTCACCAGACCGATCAAAACGATCAGGCATATTAATATGAAAAAGCTGAGAAAGACAATTTTTCCCGTACCCTTTTTCCTTTTTACCCGTCTGCTCATATTAATCCCCTATTCTTGCTCAGTCTGCAAATTTAGGCGCAAGCACAAATTTGTGTGTGAAAAATCTGCGCGGAAAATGCCGTATTTCAGGCATTCTCTTAAACATTTAGCAGCTCTTAGGCTGCGTTCTTTGCTGCCTTAGAGTTGGTTAATGTTTTTCTCACACTAATCCCCTTATTTTACCAGGCGCACGGTCTCCCTCGCGATCGCAAGCTCCTCGTTAGTAGGAATCACCAGCACGGTTACCTTAGCCCCTTCATCGGACAAGATCACTTCTTCCCCGCGCAGCTTGTTCTTCTCAGGATTAATGTTCGTTCCCAGATAGCCGATGTACTTACCGACTTCCGCCCTTGCCGCGGCGTTGTTCTCTCCCACACCAGCCGTAAACACGATCGCATCAACGCCGTTCATGGCAGCAACATATGCACCGATATATTTGGCCACGCGATACCCGTAAGTCTCCAATGCTGTCTTAGCCGCTTCATTGCCGGCTTCTGCCGCTTCGCCCAGATCACGGAAGTCGCTGGAAATACCGCCGGATAAGCCCAGCACGCCGGATTTCTTGTTACAGATACTGATCACTTCTTCCGCACTGATGCCTTCTTTCTCCGCAATGAAAGTAACGATCGCCGGATCCAGATCGCCGGACCTGGTTCCCATGATCAGCCCCTCAAGCGGCGTCAGGCCCATGGAAGTATCCACGGATCTGCCATGCAGCACTGCCGATACGGAAGCACCGTTGCCCAAATGGCATACGACGATCTTCAGATCTTTGATATCCTTACCGAGCAGTTCCGCAGCCCGTTTGGAAACAAAATCATGGCTGGTGCCGTGGAAACCGTAGCGACGCACCTTATATTTCTCATAATAATCCAGTGGCAGACCATACAGATACGCCTTCTTTGGCATCGTCTGATGGAATGCAGTATCGAACACGCCCACCATAGGCACACTCGGCATGATCTCCCGGCAGGAATTGATTCCGATCAGGTTGGCCGGATTGTGGAGAGGCGCCAGATCGTTACATTGCTCGATGGCCTCCAATACCTCATCATCCAGCACCACCGAAGTGGCAAATTTCTCACCGCCATGTACGATACGATGCCCCACCGCGTCAATCTCATCCAGAGATGCGATCACACCCACCTGCGGATCCGTCAACTTCTCGATCACCAGCTGCACCGCCTTCGTGTGGTTCGGCATATCCACCTCGCTCTTAACTTTCTCGCCGCCCGCCGGCTGGTGTACGATCGCACTCCCGTCGATTCCGATCCTCTCGCATAACCCTTTTGCCAGCACTTCCTCCGAATCACTGTTGATCAGCTGATACTTCAGCGAAGAAGAACCGCAGTTAATCACCAAAACATTCATTTACTTTTCAACCCCTTTACTTTATATTTTATAGGAAAACAGGAAATTTATATCATTGTAATCCAATCTGCCAAAAATTTCAAAATATATCTTAAACTGATCGTCGCCTTTCAGCCGATCCGACAACCATTTCGGTGGCTTATACTAATACGCCCTTCCCCAATAAACCATCTTCTTCGCAGGCTTGCCGCAGCACACACACACATCCCCGATCGTCTCCTGCTCGAAAGGCATACACCGGCTGGTAACTGCAAGTTCTTCCTTGATCTTATCCTCACATGCCTGATCCCCGCACCACATCGCCTTCACGAAACCGGACTTCTCCGTAAACAACCTGCAAAACTCTTCCATATTCTCTGCCGTATAAGTATGGGAATCCCTGTGCGCACGGGCACGCTCCAGCATTTCCGTCTGCATCCTTTCCAGGATCTCGCCCGCCTTCGTCTCCAGATCATCCAAAGACACCTCGATCTTCTCCCTCGTATCACGACGGCAGATCACACATTTATTAGCTTCGATATCCTTAGGCCCGATCTCGACACGGATGGGGATCCCACGCATCTCCTGCTCGGAGAACTTCCAGCCGGGACTCTTATCCGCATCGTCCACTTTCACACGGAAATCGTTCAGCTTGTCTCGCAGCTCATACGCCTTATCCAGCACGCCTTCTTTCTTCTGCTGGATCGGAATGATCATGATCTGCACGGGCGCAATTCGAGGAGGCAGCACCAGGCCGGAATTGTCGCCGTGTACCATGATGAGCGCACCGATCAGGCGAGTCGTTGCACCCCAGGAAGTCTGATGCACATATTTCAGTGTATTGTCCTTATCCGTAAACTGAATACCGAATGCCTTCGCGAAACCGTCTCCAAAGTTATGGCTGGTTGCAGACTGCAATGCCTTCCCGTCATGCATCAACGCTTCAATAGTATACGTAGCCGTAGCACCGGCAAATTTCTCCTTCTCCGTCTTCTGTCCCTTGATCACGGGAATCGCCAGCACCTGCTCACAGAAATCAGCGTATACATTCAGCATCTGTACTGTCCTCTGCTCTGCTTCCTCAGCCGTAGCATGAGCAGTGTGTCCCTCCTGCCATAAGAACTCACGGCTGCGCAGGAACGGCCTTGTCTCCTTCTCCCAGCGCACGACTGAGCACCACTGGTTGCATACCTGGGGCAGATCGCGGTAGGACTGCACCACATTTTTATAATATTCACAGAAAAGTGTCTCCGACGTAGGTCTTACGCAAAGCCGCTCCTGCAAAGGCTGCATGCCGCCATGCGTCACCCATGCCACCTCCGGTGCGAAACCCTCCACATGATCCTTCTCTTTATTCAGAAGACTTTCAGGAATAAACATAGGCAGATAAACGTTCTGTACGCCTGCCTTCTTAAACATAGCATCCATCTGCTGCTGGATGAGTTCCCAGATCGCATAACCTGCCGGCTTAAATACCATACATCCTTTGATGCTCGTGTAGTCCAGAAGTTCCGCCTTCTTGACCACGTCCGTATACCACTGCGCGAAGTCCTCTTCCATGGAAGTGATCGCTTCTACTAATTTCTTGTCAGCCATTCTTCTTCATCCTTTCTTTTTCTTTACCGCAATAGAAATAAATTTCATATATACCAAAAAACGCCGGGATTTCCATCCCGAAAGGGACCGAAATCTCGGCGGTACCACCCTAATTAACGCTTATGCGTTCCTCTTCTCTTACCGTTATCGCCGGTGCTACGCTGTGCTCATCACACAGGACTCCAAGGCCGGTTCCGGACATCTCCCGTAAAGATCTTCCACCATCGATCCTCTCTCTGTCACGTTCCCTGTCCGTACTATTCTCTTCTTCGTCACGTTTGATACTGCTTACACCCATATCAGCCTTGACGCAAACGCCCTGGATAAGATGGGGCAAGTGTAACTTTCTATTCATTCTATCTGCAAGACCAGATTTTGTCAACCGCTAAAAAACATGAAATCATGAAATCCAAATCAGCCACGAATGATAGCCATCTGCTCCCACTTCCGCTCCATGTCCGCAACAAGTGCCAGCTGTGTGCGGCAGCGATCCAGATTCTGCCCGTCGCGGGAAGTCTGATAATACGTATCCCCCTGCAGATAGTCCGTAAGGAATCTGATCCCCTGCTCCAATGTGATGGTCTTGGCACCCACCGGCAGCGTCTCTATCTCCTTAGCAGTCAGGCGTTCACCGCAGCCCTCCATAAATCCTTTGACATAAGCCTTATACAATGGCAGCGACAAGGAAACCTTGCTCGTATCCGGCTCGTCCTCCACCGCCGTATTGGCGCCGAAACGAATCGCATCCCCGAAATCATACGCCGTAAGCCCCGGCATGATCGTGTCAAAATCTACGATGCAGACTGCCTCGTAGGTTTCGGGATCCAGAAGGACATTGTTCAGTTTCGTATCATTGTGGGTAAGCCGCAGCGGCAGTTCTCCCGCCTTAAGCATGTCGGTAAGAATCTCCGTTTCCGCCTTCCGCTCCCTGATAAACTCAATCTCTGCGGCTACCGATGCCACCCTTTGGCAGCAGTCTTCTTCCACTGCCTTCTCGAATGCCTGGTAGCGTTTCGGCGTGTTATGGAAATCAGGGATCGTCTCGTGCAGCGTCTGTGCCGGATAATCCGCCAGCTGCGCCTGAAATCTGCCAAATGCCAACCCGTTGGCATACAGCGCTTCCTCATTCTCCGCCTGATCTAAAGAGATCACATTGTCGATCAGCAGATAAACCCGCCAGCATCCGCCCTCGGCATCCTTATAATAGTATTTTCCATCCTGTGTCGGGATCGCCCGCATCGTTCCCCTTTCCGGGTCGCCTCCCTCGTTCGCTATCTGCCCGCGCAGATAAGCAGTCACATTCACGACGTTCTCCATCAATCCTTCCACATCCTTGAAGATGTCGGTATTGATCTTCTGCAGAACATACTGCTTTCCACCTGACGTCTCCACGGCAAAAGTGTGATTGATGTGCCCGCTTCCGTGGGGTTTAACAGACACGATCTCCTCCCCCGGAAAGAACTGCTGCAAAACCTCTCTTATTATTGTATCCATTTACCCGTTACCTCCTCTATCCGTTTTCTTGCTCTTTCTTCTTGGAATATTATAACTTGAAATCTTGCTGTTCTCTTAAAATATACTCGCCCGTTCCCATCAGGATAAAGATAAAGGGCGTGCACAATACCTGCTGATAACAGAAAAAATTATAACACATATATGACACGACTGCCGCTGAAATCCCCGTCAACATGAAATTTCTAGCCCTGCCGCGCAGAAATCTACAGGCAGCTGTCACATAAATACCCAAGTAAGATGCCGCCCCGAGAAGTCCGCCATTGATCAGGATATTCAGCCATTCGTTATGCA
This sequence comes from uncultured Lachnospiraceae bacterium, assembly GCA_910588215.1. GTDB lineage: Bacteria > Bacillota > Clostridia > Lachnospirales > Lachnospiraceae > UBA3282. Next base: position 138,089 of record CAJUQJ010000007.1, on the reverse strand, counting down.
CGTTAGTGAGCAGCTTCTTGCCCCATAGAAGAGTCACCTCTTCGCCATGATTAACCGTCACGTACCTGTTAAAGCAGTCGGGCCCCACCCCGAAGATCCTGTGGCGCGCGCTCGCCTGCGAGATCACCCTGCAGGCGAATTCCCAGATTCGTCCTCTGCCATTGCCCCATTCGTCCTCCCAATTCAAATAGGAGATCTCTGCTGCCTTGCCAGAAACCGACTCCGGCAGCATCCCATGACTCTGTAGATAAATGACCGCCACCGCAGCAAGGATCAGTCCCGCCAGGATACCCGGCACTCCCCAACGCAGCCGACAGATCACGGATGCAGGATAACGCCTGGCCATGTACAACACTAAAGTGACAGACAGACAAATTACCAACATCCCCCATGTCAAGCCGGAGTCCCACATCAGTTCCGTGACAAAGTCCGGTTCCAGTTCCGGATTAGGCTTTATCCGCATAAGCAGTCCCATGACTTTTCCCGCTGCAAAGAACATCGTCGATGCCGCCATAAAACGGCACAATATTTCTCTCTTTTCACAAGATACCATAAAAAAGACAATAAACATACCTGCCAGGGCAAAATAGGCGCTGTCACTGTTCTGCGTCACCAATGTGCAAAATCCGATCAGCATATAAATACCGGAGATCAATCTCCACTTTCTATGCTCCGTATAAAGAAATACGCCCATCCCTATCGGCAGCAGCACGACCAGAAAAGACGCATACCACGTCGCCTGCCCAAGAGTAGACAGGAACTGTGCCTTCTGCTCATTCGTCAGCCCGTCATAGAATCCGATGGGGTCGATCAGTAATCTGTGCAGGATACCGATACAAAATACCGCTGCCGCCACGATACAGAGCACCCCGAAGACAATACGGTAGTATTTCCCAAACCGGGAGAGAAACAGATACAGCAGAACAAAACTGAGCTGGGACATAAATCCCATATTCCATCCGGCAGAGCCCCAAAGAGCGTCTTCATAGAATCCACCGGAGATCACGGAAATACCCGTCAATACCAGATATGCGATCACCAAAATATCCGTGACCGATATCCGGATCCTCTTCGATTCTTTATGTGGTCTGCATGTGATCATGCGGCTGATAAGATACACTGCCGCCAAGAGCAAAAGCACACTGAAACTGCCGATCATGATCCTGCGGTACGCCTCAAACTTTGCATTGCCAATCTTGTGATAGCCGTCCTTCGCATACAACGGTACTACCACGCATAGAGTCAGCATTGCTGCCGCCAGCAGATATTCTATGATCTCTTTTATGACTTCTGTATGTAAAGTGTCTGCCTTCTTCCGTGCACGTTTTTTCGTGACTTTATTATTCAATTTGTTGCTCACCTGTAATGTCTCCGTCTTCTCTTGCCAATCCTTCACCAATCCCCAGCACGATAAAGATATACGGGGTACTCAAAATCTGCTGGAAACTGACCATATTATGTACCGTATAGGCTAACAGCGCCATTGCACATGCGTATAAAAGCGGCTTCTTTCCTGCTCTTTTCATAAATCGCACAAAGGCCGTCGCATAAATCCCTACGTAACACAAAAGGCCCAGCGCTCCTGTATTGATAAGGATTGTCAGCCACTCATTGTGGGCGTTGGTCAGCCTCAGGTTTGCAAATTCATCCCACATTCTCTCCGCCAGCTTCGGCACATCATAGATGTGATCTGCAAAACAATCCGGCCCTACGCCGACGATCTTATGTAAAAGATCCATTTCTCTGTAGGCATTCACACCACAGTTCCATGTAGCGCCTCTGCCATTCCCCCAATCGTCATCCGGGATCACTTTCAGATAACCGTCACTTTCCACTACAAACCCTGTTTCTCGTAAAATCACGAATCCGTCACCCGCCAGCACCCAGAAGATTCCAAGACTACCGACAACCGCCGCCATGATCAGTATGCTCCGTAATCGTTTCACTTTTTCAAGCCGAAGGTATCTGCCCTTGTCCAGCAAGCGGACTACCAGATAGCAGCCGGTCAACAGAAGCAGGAGCACTGCGGCAGCATCGCTGTCGATCAATATTCCCGTGATCCCGCGGCTCTCCCCCGGTCGTTCATTCCAATAATTATAAGTAAACCCCGGCAATACCTGCAGAAGCCTCCCGGTCTGACAAGCTAACGCAAAAATCATACCCAGTTCCAGAAAACGGTACAGCTTCTTCTTATCCCGCAATGATAAAATAAATATTGCCGGAAACATGACCAGATAAACAAGATATGCGCTGTTACTCCCCTGTGTGACACCGGACAGCATCGCAAGGAAACTATACGCTCCCGTCAACACCCGGGTCACTCCCTGCCTGCCGCACCAATAAAGCATGATGCCGATCGGCGCCGTCACCGACCAATATCCGCAGAACCAGTTGATATTTCCCAGCGTAGATATAAAAGTCTCGGTCTGCCCTTCCATCACGATCGGATAGACAGAATAACGATTGCATATGCCCAGCAGGAAGACTGCCGCTGAAGTGAAAAGCCACAGCCCCAGCCATCTGCCCACTTCAGTACTGCTGCTGCCTGCCGCCCTGTCTCCAGCCACCGCAATACTACTGCCTGCCGCCCTGTCTTCAATCGCTGCAATGCTGCCGTCTGCTGTCCCGTATCCGGCCACTGCTGCAGAAGTACCGTCCCTATGCCAAAAGCAGCGCGAGAAGAAAAAATAGAGAAGTACAAACATAATCTGGCTCACAACACCCATATGCCAGCCCTCTTCTCCCCACAAGGCATCCTCTTTATAGTCGGAACACAGATATGACAGCATCACCACCAGGCAGTATCCGTACGCAAACCAGTCCGTAACCGACATCTGACGATAATGCTTCACAATCCACTCTCTGTCCCGGCTCATCAGCGCCGCCAGTAAAATAACCGCACACAGCACCGCCAATGTGACCAGTGTCACGTTCCGGAAGAAATAGTACTTAACCTCCCCGATCCGCAAATATCCTCCCGGGGCATACAAGGGATACACCACTGTCATTATAAAAAAGTACGCCGCAAGAATACCTTTACAGATTTTTTCCTTCAATTTGCCGTCACATTCTCTCTATCAAAATATAAATATCTAATTTATCATAATCTAATGCCGCCTTTTCGTCAAATCCTATTCCCGCTTCCATATCTCATAGATCACGATCAATGCCAGCGGTCCCTTAACGATCCCGCCCACACCGAACAGCTTCACCCCCGCATACACGGCCATCAGCATAAAAACCGGGGCTATGCCCATCCGCTTGCCGATCAGCTTCGGCTCAAGCAGCTCCCTGGTGACGATGCAGGCTCCGTACAATGCCAGGCATACCACCGTCCGTATATACTGGCCGTTCAACAGCTGCCAGACAGATAGCGGCACCAGTACGATCCCCGTGCCGATAAAGGGCAGCATATCCAGAAATCCAGCAAGCAAGCCAAGCAAAATGCCGCCTGGAATCCCAGCGATCCCCAGCACCACACTGCATACCACGCTGATAATGAGCAGGATCACTCCCTGTGCTTTTACAAAAGTAATGATATAGGATAGAACACCTTCCACCACAGACCAGACGACACTCAGCTCCTGGGATCTCTTTAACCGTTCCACCAGCCCCGCATACTCTTTTTCCAGCAAAAATGCCGCGATACACGTGATCGCCAGAAAGCCGACCGTTGCAAAGATCCCCTTAAAGCAATTATAAGATGAGGACAAAATCTGCGGTACTACCTGTATCTGCACATTCTCCATGACTACCGTCATCTGCTCGATCAAATAAGTCTCTATCTGCTGCCCGTCCCAGCCAAATCTCCCGTCCAGGCCGCCGCAACATTTATGAAAGAAGAATTCCAGCTGCTGCCCCACCTGCGTACAGAATTCCGGAAGCCCTGCCAGCTGCCTGCCGCCAAACAACATCACAAACCACAGCACTGCCACCACCAATACAAACAGCGGAAGGATAATGCCGATCGCCAGGAATTTCTTTTTGACAGGAATCTTTTTCTGGATACGCTCCAGCAACGGATAACACAGGCTGATCAGCAGAAACGCGAGGATAAAAGGCGCTGCCAGCGTAAAGAGATAGCGGAAGAAAAACCAGACGCCAATGCAGATCACGCTCATCCGAATCAGTTTATTTTCCCAAAGTGTGCTAATTTCCTCCGCCATGCTGGTGTACCTTTCTTTGCTGTATTATTCGTTACTGTATTATTTACTGTATTATTTGTTACTGTATTATGCAGTATCCTCTCTCAGATAGTGAAAAGTACCTTATGGCGCTTTGCAGCGGCAAGGACTTTCTTATAGAGTCAAATACCCCGCAGCAAGCTGACGGGGCATCCAACTTGCAACGCAGCAGAGCTGCGGGGTATCTGACCCTCGCGGCATTCACCAAATACTCGTGCAAGCACGGTACTTGGCTCATTGCTCGCGGGAATGAATACGGATCCTTCCCAGAAAACTTTCTTATGATTTGAAAAAGAAGCAGAATCTTAATCTCTGCTTCTTACCTCTATTCTTCCTTATTATGTTTCATTTGGCGGTCATTATACCACTATACTCTACTTTCGACCGGAATCTTTTCCATTTCATTGAGCACTTCCGGAAAATCCCCTATCTGAAAACCCTTCCCTTCCGGCCTGATCTGAAATTCCATCCGCTTTCCGGTCACCGGATGAAAGAAGGAAAGCCGGTACGCACATAGGGCCACTTCTTTGATCTGCAGCTGCTTCGAGATGCCGATCGTCTCCCCATCGGCGTATTTGTAATCCCCCAGCAGGCTCATACCGGCGTGACTCATCTGTACTCGGATCTGATGGTGCCTGCCGGTGTACAGGCGGATCCTGGCAAGCATAAGTTTACATCCGCCGGTTTCCCCCAAATCTGCACCGATATCTGCGTTTCCGCACCCTTCCCGGTCTCCTGTAACTGCTGCTACAGCTCTCTTTGCTATAATCTCATAATGCAAGAGCGCACGTTTCGCATCCTTCAACTCCGGCGGCACGATAGCCGATGTATTTGTTCTGCCATCTTTACACAGATAATCCTCCAAGTCTCCCTGCATCTTAACGGTATGGCCGCAGACCACCGCATAATAGTATTTCTCCGTCTTCTCCCCGGTGATCTGACGGCTCAATCCGGCCGCGGCATTCTTATTCTTTGCCAGTACGAGAACCCCCTCCACCGGCTGATCCAGACGATGGGCGATTCCGATGTATGGCACACCGCCTCCGGAACGTGACAGATAATTCCTGACCTCACTGACCATATCCGCCTGACCGACCCTGGAAGTCTGCGTGGCGATCCCGGCCGCCTTATGGCACACTATGATATCCTGATCCTCGTACAGAATCCTCTTCTGATTCATATGCTCTCCGCTTTCCTACTTCTTAAAGTCTGTCCATCCTTCATGATGTCATTCCTTAAAATTGATGATAATCAAACTTTGAAACGATATCCAACACCCCAGATCGTCTCGATATACTGCGGCTTGGCAGTCTCAAATTCAATCTTTTCCCGTATCTTCTTAATGTGCACTGTGACCGTGGCGATATCGCCAATGGAATCCATATCCCAGATCTCACGGAACAATTCTTCCTTGGAATACACATGATTCGGATTCTCCGCGAGGAACGTCAGCAGATCAAACTCCTTCGTCGTAAAAATCCTCTCCTCTCCATTCACATAAACTCTTCTGGCGGTCTTGTCGATCTTAAGCCCTCTGATCTCAATGATATCATTGACCTTCTGGCTGCTGCCCACCAACCTGTCATAACGTGCCATATGCGCCTTAACTCTGGCTACAAGTTCCGATGGGCTGAAAGGCTTCGTCATATAATCGTCCGCGCCCAGCCCAAGACCTCTGATCTTATCTATATCATCTTTCTTGGCAGACACCATGATGATCGGTATATTCTTCTCCTCGCGGATCTTCTTACATACCTCAAATCCGTCCATACCCGGCAGCATCAGATCCAGGATCACCAGATCAAAATCTCCGGTCATAGCTGTCTCCAGCCCCTTATCTCCGGTATTCTCGATCGTAACCTCGAAATCGCTCAATTCAAGGTAGTCTTTCTCCAGATCCGCGATCGCCTCTTCATCTTCCACGATTAAAATTTTACTCATGACCTTCATCCTTTCTCACTTATGATTATTCATTATTGCTCCGGCGGCGCCTGATATTTCCGGATCACGAAATGCATACACGTACCTTCCGTCTCTCTGCTGGTCGCCCAGATATAGCCCCCGTGATCCTCTATGATCTTCTTCACAATGGACAGCCCTATACCGCTTCCTCCCTTTGAGGAATTGCGGGAAGCGTCCGTACGGTAAAAACGTTCAAATACGTTAGGCAGATCCTTGGCCGCGATCCCCATACCGTTGTCTTCTATCTCGACACGAATGGAATCCACCTCATCCAGGATGCGGATATCAATGATTCCCTGCTCCTTATCCATATACTTCACACTGTTGCCGATGATATTGCTGATGACCCTCTTCAACTGCTCCGGATCGGCGATGATCTGCGTGGATGGCTCCACCAGATCGTCATAATTGAGCTGTATATTCTTGGATTCCAGATCCAGTCCCACTTCCTCCACACAATCTCCGAAGTAATCCGCCACATTGATCCTGCGGAATGTATATGGGATCCTATTGTTGTCTATGCCGGAATACGTAGTCAGCTCATTGATCAGCCGATCCATGTCATTGGCCTTATCATAGATCGTCTTAATATATTTGTTCATCTTCTCCGGTGTGTCTGCCACGCCGTCCATGATCCCTTCCACATAGCCCTTGATCGCCGTGATCGGTGTTTTCAAGTCGTGAGAAATATTGCTCACCAGCTCTTTGTTCTTCTGCTCATGTTCAAATTTCTCATCCGTTGACTCTTTCAGCCGCAGCCGCATATCCTCATAATTGCGGTACAGCTCGCCGATCTCGCCCTTTTCCTCGGTGGTCAGCATATACTCCAGATTGCCCTCCGCGATATTCTGCATCGCAATGTCCAGCTGATTGATCGGCGTAAAGATTCCCTTCTGGATCCACTGCGTCAACACAAGACTTGTAAAAACGAGTACCAGGATAAAGGCTATGATCATATTCCGCAATACTTTCTTGGAGATCAAAGAGCTTACGCCTGACACGATAAAGAAACTACCCTTGTCTCCGTCTGTAAACTCGAAATCGACCTGCTTGACCAGTTTCTTCATATCATTGTAATAATAGCCTGTCTCCATATACGGTATCTCATTCCCATGCTCAGGCAGCGTATTGAAGATCTTCCTGGCAGCAGTGTGGTTGCTCGTATAATAGACCGTATCACCTTTTCTGACAATGATATAGGAAAATTTGCTGTTAAGCTGTGCGCTGATCTCGTCAAGATATTCCTTATCCTCAAGTCTGGCCGGATCGTCCGCGATCTGTCTCTTTACCTCATGCAGAAGCTCTTCCGAGATCCGACTGTAATTCTCGATCGTATAAGTAAAAGGGATTCTATTCACATCCAGAAGCCCGAACTCACCCTCCGCATCCTCTATGTGGCTGCCGACCAAAAGAAATGCGGCACAAGTCAACAGCAGTGGCAGCAGCACGATAACTACTGATGTGACCATAAGTCTTGTTTTAAACTTCACAAAAATACCCCTTTTCTCTCGACTGCTCTTGTTGACAGCCCGTTGATCATTTATAAAGCTTTTATACTAAATATTCAAATCCCGTATCATCATACCAACATAAATAGAAGTAGATGTCCAAGACTTTCATAGTAAATAATATATCATATTTTCTGCCTCTAGAAATAAAACATATCCGATAATCTTATAAAATATTTATAAAATATTTCGGGAATCATCATATTTCATTGTGTAAAAATGCAACTCCACCTTTAAAAAAAATATTGATGATACCTCTGAATCTACAATTTGATAGTTGACAGATTCTTCCAGATTTGTTATATTTATCCCATAATAGTAATGATTCCTATTTTAAAGGAGTTGAGATGGCACTCAAATACAGCAGACAAAGACAAGTGATCAAAGATTTTCTGATGACTCGCAAGGATCATCCTACTGCCGATACGGTGTATATGAATGTCCGAAATGAATATCCTAATATCAGTCTCGGCACTGTATACCGCAATCTTTCCCTGCTTGCAGATATCGGCGAGATTCAGCGTCTTCGTTTTGACGACGGGGTTGACCATTTTGACGCGGACACTTCCGCTCATTACCATTTTGTCTGTACGCAGTGCGGACAGATCATCGACCTGAAAATGGACAGCCTCGATCATATCATAGATATGGCAGAAGCCGGATTTGCCGGGGAGATCCAGGGGTATGTCACATATTTCCATGGACTTTGCGGTAACTGCAAAAAAGTTAATTTGTAAAGCAAATTAACTTTGCGAGTTTTGCTTCGCAAACCCGGATATTAATTTCTGGTCGTATTTAAAGATTGCGAACTGAGACAGGCATATTTTCAATGCAATGTCTTACAATATATTTCAAAAAGAAAAGGAGAACATGATTATGAAATTTGTATGTCAGGTATGTGGCTATGTACACGAGGGAGACGCTGCTCCGGAGAAGTGCCCGGTATGTAATGCACCCGCTGAGAAATTCACGGCACAGGGCGGTGAGATGGAATGGGCTGCTGAGCACGTTGTAGGCGTAGCGAAGGGCGTCAGCGAAGACATCATGGCTGATCTTCGTGCTAACTTTAACGGGGAGTGCACAGAAGTAGGTATGTACCTTGCAATGGCTAGAGTTGCTCACAGAGAAGGCTATCCGGAGATCGGTTTGTACTGGGAGAAAGCTGCATGGGAAGAGGCAGAGCACGCTGCTAAGTTTGCGGAATTGCTCGGTGAAGTAGTGACAGATTCCACCAAGAAGAACCTGGAAATGAGAGTAGAAGCCGAGAACGGCGCTACCGCTGGTAAATTCGATCTGGCTAAGCGCGCTAAGGCTGCTAACCTGGATGCGATCCACGACACAGTTCACGAAATGGCTCGCGACGAGGCTCGCCACGGTAAGGCTTTTGCAGGTCTCTTAAAGAGATATTTCGGCTAAATCTTATTTGGACGAGTTGGGTTTGCCCGAAAGATATTTGGGCGAAGCTGGCAGCTATCATTCGACCGGCTATATCCCGCAGGCTTTGCTGTTCTGATCATTCTGCAATAATGGCCTGCGGAGAATACATAGACAAACAATAGATAGAACATTATCATACAACAATCAGTAGAAAAGAACGGAGGACATTACTCATGAAGAAATATTTTTGCAATCCTTGTGGCTATACATATGATCCTGAAAAGGGTGATCCGGAGCATGGCATCAAGCCCGGCACAGCATTTGAAGATCTGCCGGCTGACTGGTGCTGCCCTCTTTGCGGTGTGACAAAGGATATGTTCCAGCCCTGCATCGACAATTTCAATTAAGTAAAGGAATACGTCATCTTGCGTATTATGACCAGAGGACAGGCTTTCGGCCTGTCCTCTTCTGTCAACAGCTTTCCGGAAAAACAAATATCTTAAGCTTCCTGTATCCACACCCGCATCTGATTTTCTCCGCGGTTTCCCCAGGCAAAATAAGGGATGGCCTTCAATTCCGCAGGCTCACCCGTCGGCCGGTTCTCCGAATAAAGTGTTTTTTCCGTTGCCATTCTTTTGCCCTTCGCTTTCAGAACGACCATTCCGGCCAGCACGCCTTCCGTACCGATTTCCGTCGTGATCTCCTCCCCTCTCAAAAGCCGCAGCTGCTGAAGATCCGCCCCGTTATCTACGCCCTCAAAGCAATACACGATGGGACCGCGCATGAGTGCAACACAATTTTCATTACTCCGTACTTTCGTGTTGCAGTAAATTCTTCTGACCGGCATTGCAAAAGAAATCTCCAGTGTGTCCCCCTTCTGCCATTCACGGCTAATATGCAGATATCCCTCCTGTACCCTGGCATTGTCCGGCGCCATGCCGTTTAACAGAATCTTCGTATCTTTCGCATAGGCCGAAATTCTGACCGCCAGCGTAAAGCTGCCTCTCCCTGGCTTCGGGTCAACGGTATAGGAAACCTTCCCTTCCCACGGAAACCGGCTCTCCACCTCAAGAACCGCCTGGTCAAATTCCGCTCTGCCGCCCAAATAAAAATGGGAATAGATCGCCTGCTCCGACTGGCTCCACGCATACTTTCCAAGCGACATCACCATTCTGACCAGATTCGGCGGACAGCAGGCGCAGGCATACCAGCCAGGCCGCTGGGGCAGCACATGCTTATAGCCGTGCAGTTTACCCGAGATCCCCGGATTTACCTCCAGCGGATTTACATAGAAGAACCGCTTGCCATCCAGCTGCATACCGCTTAAGATTCCATTGTATAATGCCCGTTCCAGCACCTCGGCGTATCGATCAGACGGCCGAATATCCAACATCTTTTTGGCAAAAAAAGCCAGCCCTATGGACGCGCAGGTCTCCGCATAGGCCATATCGCCCGGCAGGTCATAATCAATCGTAAAGGCCTCTCCCTCGCCGGTAGAACCGATGCCTCCCGTCAGGTACATTCTCTTCTGCGTGATATTATCCCAAAGTGTCTCGCAGGCATCAAGTAGCTCTTTCTCACCAGTGGCATGCGCCAGATCCGCCATGGCCGTATACATATAAACGGCCCGCACACTGTGCCCTTCCGCAGTCTTCTGCTCTCTCACCGGCGCAAAGCACTGATTGTATGCCGTATCTTCCGGATCCGTCCCGAAGTGCACCCAGCCGCGCTTTTCCTTCTCCTCCTTGAAGAAATTCGGGTTTTTGCCTCTTTCATCAATGAAATACTGTGCCAGATTGCGGTATTTCTCCCTGCCGGTCGTATGATACAGCTTCATCAAACCGATTTCAATCTCCTGATGCCCCGGTATTCCCGGCTGTTTATCCGTCCCGAAACGCGCTGCTATATGATCGGCCATACGCTCCATAACCCGTAAGAGCCTGTCCTTACCCGTCGCATCATAATAAGCCGCCGCTGCTTCCATCATATGTCCGGCACAGTACAGTTCATGGCACTCCTGCAGATTCTGCCATCTATGCTCCGGTTCCATTATAGTAAAATAAGTATTTAGATAGCCGTCCTGCTGCTGGGCTTTTTCGATTACCGCAATGATATCGTCCGCCCTTTTCTCCAATGCCTTATCCGGTTTTACGATAAGCGAATAAGCAACCCCCTCCAACCACTTGGCCACATCGCTGTCCTGGAAGACCATACCGTAGAACTCTCCGTCCTCCATACCGGCTGCAATGCGGAAATTGGCAAACGCATGGCTCTTCTCAACGCCCTCCACTTCATCATTCAGAACCTTCTCCTGAAACGGAATTACGACGTCAGCGATCAGTCTCTGTCTTGCCGACCAGAACCCGTCATGCACTTTTACCTGCGAAAGATTGACTTCCTGTATTTTTTGATCCATTCCTTCTTTTCTCCATTTCTTCTATAATTTAATTGCCTGAAAAAACACCTCGCCGACACTGCTGCCCGCCGCCGTCTTCCGCTGGGAGATCACCTCCTGACGCCCGCCTGCTTCCGGGATCGTCAGCATCCGCACTGTCGTTCCGCTCTCATACCATGCTGCCATACGGACGCATATCCCCTTCTGATCGATCGTCACATCTTTGATATATCCTCCGTCCACTTCCAGCAGCCACCGGCCAGGCACATAATAAAGCCGTCTCGACAGCCCGTCACGCAACGCCACACGCTCCCGACCGTCCTTTCTGTCGATCCTGCACCCCAGACCGATTCTGCCAAGAACAGTATGATCCAGCACGATTGCGCACGCCGTCCTGAGTGCGCCGAAATATCCGATTCCGGATTCTCCGGAGAGCGCAACACACCCTTTTATCAAAGGCATACCACCTGCAACATGCTGCCCCGTATAGTTGATCCGCGAGGCAATGGTGATCCAGCCCGACGCTCCCTGATTGGCCGCGTCTTCGTCCCAGTAACCGCCTGAATTATACAGCAGCCATCCGGACAGATAGGCTCCGTAATAGGAAAGGATCCACTCTTCCTTCACGTATCCACGGTTCAAGGTATGATCCAGAATCGGAACTGCTCCCAGCTGCGTCATATAGCTGCTGTTCCAGCCTGTATCTCCTCCGGCCCGCAGATCTGTATTGTACAGAAACCACACCGGCTGTTTGCCCCGGTTCGCATAGGCGGCTTTCGCCGCACAGTTCATGATATGTTCGCTGCCGATACGCTTACCGTAAGCGTACACCGCTTCAAAAGCCGTGGAGTCATACACCATCTCCGACCCGAAGGGATATGTCTTTGAAGCGAAAAAAGCCGCTTTTGTGTCAAAAATATTTTTCAGCTGCTCTGCCTCCCGCTCCATGCCTTCTTCCCGCAGACTCTCCTCCAACATAAGCGGCAGCGTCATCTCACCCATATTGCCGTACTGCGTCGCCCCTACGCCGTCCGGAAACATCCAATAACGAAACATGGCCATCGTATATTCATATGCCATCACAAGATATTCCGATGCTGAACGCAGTTCTTTCAGACTTCCTGCTTTCTGTATCCTGTACATATTGTACAGGATATTGATCACATGCACATAGTTGAAGGCACGCCAGACATCATCCGCACCCTTTCCCGCCCACGGCTCAAACATGGTATACCATGGCACCATCCGATGGACGCGCCATCCCGGCTGCTCCGTCAGCCTTTTCACCAGAAAATCTTCCACAAACACATGAAGCACACGGATCTCTTCCTCTGCCGGCAGGTATACGTTCTTCTCCGACAGGAAAAGGCCGCTGGCCAGTCCCGGGTCGTCGCTGCCTCCTCTCCACCAATCCTCATGGTAGGGATTAAAGGTACTGTTGATCCGTCTGTGATTCACCATATCCCACATCAAAAGACCGTGATAACAGGGATCCGTCTCGTCCGTTTCCAGATGATTCGTTGCAATAAAACCGGCATGCTTCCGGATCATATCCCCAACGTCCTCCGTGCCGAAGAAACAATAGCGCGCCGTGCCGCCGCCATTTACTACCTGCACATATCTTTTACCGTATCCGCCGAACCGGATCCGGCTAATCTTCCATCCGTTCTTCTCATAGCTTTCCAATACCTGATCTTCTGGCGCGCATACAGACAAACCGGCCGCCGCAGGTTTTGTCATGACCAGAAAATCATCGCTGATCGGTCCCACCATGCCTGGCACCGCCCGCAAAACCGTCAGACCAAACGATGCCAGCCTGTCGCAGATCTGTTCCGCCGACTCTAAAAAGGTCAGCATAAACGATAATTCTCTCTTTTCCCCGGGCCGCAGACGAATCCGGCAGCTCACATCCGGACCGATCATGGAACGCTCCGAGGCCACATATGCCCGAACCAGACCTTCGTAACCATAACCGGAGCCGTACCGCTGTCCAAACAACACATTGTCCTCTTCCGGCCTCAGGTCTGTCAGTCCCTCATCCCCCAACGGCGCCAGAAGCAGCGCCGGCCCATTACCGCTGGATTTCTCCCAGTACAGATAAGAAGAATGCCCCGTAATACAGGTGTGGCGCAAAGCACAGCGGTCATATTTAAAATCTTCGTCGTTTCGAAAATACTGATTCATCAGAAGCGGCAGATTCAGATCCGTAAAAAGCGCCTCCCCGTCCGAACGGTTCGTAAGGCTGACCGTCCAGCGCAGCATTTCTTTTTCCATCCAAAAGTCCGATGCCAAAGACAGAATCCGTCCGCCTTTGTCGTCCTTTATCGCCGGATACTCTATTCTGATTCTGTTCTCTTCCTGCGTCACCTCGGCCTGCGCCTTAAGTGCGCCTGTGGAAAAACAATATCGCTCCTGCCCTGTGGTAAACACACCGCCTATATTGCCAGGCCACTGGCAGTCCTCCACGTCATACTCCGGAAATTCCTCCGGCGTCAGCACAAAATCCGCCTTATGTCCGTCATATGGAGAAGTAAGGGAACGGATCCCGCTTCCATCCGCACCAAAGACTACCGTCATATTCTGATTTTGTAACCATACTTTCCCGCTCATTCTTCCCTCCGTTTCGAAGCGCTCTTTATCTCACAGTCTTCTGCATCCTGTCGCTTTGTCACAATTGCCGTCATACTGTCGGCATGGCGTATCCTCAGCCTTTCACCGCACCAATGATGATTCCCTTATTCATAAATTTCTGCAGAAACGGATACAGAATCACCATCGGCAGGATTGAAATCACAATGACCGCGCTCTTTAACTGTCTTTCATCTACCGCTCCGGCAGTGCCGAAAGTATTCTTCACGGTCTGTGTAATATTACTCTGCTGATTATTCACAAGAAGTTCCCTCAGGATCATCTGCAGCCCCCACTTATCGGGCTTCTGCAGATACAGCAGATTATCGTACCATGCCTGCCAGTGCCCCACCGCAATCCATAATCCTACCGTCACCAGAACCGGCTTGGAGAGCGGCATAATGATCTGCCAGAAGATCCGCGTATAGCCCGCGCCGTCAATCCTGGCTGACTCTTCCAGAGAATTCGGCACCGACAGGAAGAAATTCCGCATGATAAAAATATTGTAGGGTGTCGCCAGCCCCGGCAGGATCAATGCCCAGAAAGAATTCGTTAAGTGCAGCTGCTGTGTGATCAGTAGATAACCCGGAATCAGGCCGCCGGAAAACAGCATGGTAAACAGAATCAGAAATGTAATTCCCTTATTGCACGGAAAATCCTTCTTCGTCAGCGGATAGGATGCCATAGCCGTAACAAGCAGACTGAAGGCCGTCCCCACGGCTGTTCTTAGAATCGTATTGCCATAGCCCCTCCAGATATCCTTATAATGCAGGAGCACTTTGTAGCTGGAAAGATCAAAGCTCTTCGGATACCATTGTGCCTCCACGGAATACAGATACTCCCTTTTTGCAAAGGACAGGATAAACTGATTCCAGAAGGGATAAATCGTGATCATAATCACGAACAGCATCAGGCAGGTATTAAAGACAGTAAATATAAGATTACCCGCTGTCATTTTTCTCTTCATTATCGCTTCCTCCTCTCCCTACCAAAGGGTAAATTCCTCACCATTAATCTTCTTCGCCGCAAAGTTCGTACCCAGCACCATAATCAGCGCAATCACCGACTTAAAAAGCCCCACCGCCGTGGAAAGAGAATAATCCCGTTTCTGGATACCCAGCTCATAGACATAAGTATCGATAATATCCGCCACGCTTTTCACAGAGGGATTTACAAGGTTAAAGATCTGGTCGAACCCTGCATTCAGCACGCCGCCCATGGACAGGATCAGATTGATCGTGATCACCGGCACCAGACCGGGAAGTGTGATATAGAGCATCTTCTTAAACCTGCCGGCTCCGTCCAGCGAAGCCGCCTCGTACAGCTGCGGGTCAATACCCGAAAGAGCCGATATGTAAATAATGGATCCCCAGCCGAACCCTTTCCAGATATCCGTACTGACAAGAATCGCCCTGAAATATTCTTTCTTGCTGAGCCAGATCTGCGCTTCCCCGCCAAACGCCGTCACAATCTGATTGACGACGCCGTTAGCCGAAAACATTTCCCTGATGATACCCGCCATAACAATCCATGATATAAAATACGGAAGATAAGAAGCCGTCTGTGTCAACTTCTTAAACCATTTCGTCTTGATCTCGTTCAGCAACAGCGCAAAAAGGATGGGTGGAAAAAAACCGATCACCAGTTTCAAGAGACTTATGACAAGCGTATTGCCCAGAACCTCCCAAAATCTGTCACTGGAAAACAGCCTGTTAAAATAATAAAGCCCTACCCAGTCGCTGCCCATGATTCCTTTGGAAATGCTGTAATCCTTAAACGCCAGCACCACGCCGTACATCGGCACATAACAGAAAATCCCAAAGAAAAGCAGCGCCGGCAAGATCATCACGATCAACGCACGATACTTTAACACTCTTTTTCCGAACGGTTCCATTTTAATACTTTGCATTTTCACCCCCGATGTCTTCATAGCTCCCCTTTCCATGGAAGGGCGGATCGTATTCCGCCCCCCATTTTCAACAGATACATCTTCACCGCCTTTAACGTTATTGTTCACGTCCCGTCAGTCGCTCCCGTCAAAATTCCTCCGACAGATTTATTTGAAATGCTTATCATAAATCTGCTGTGCTTCAACCAGGGCGTCCGCGCCGCCCTTCTCTTTCCATTCCGCTACAACGGCATCAAACTCCTCTATATCTCTCTCACCGGTGATCATCTCGGCAAACACCACGTTCATATCAGGCAGTTCCGGGCTGACTTCACTCCAGACAGGAAGATAATAACTGCCCAGAACATCATATTTTCCTTCGATCATATCCAGTGTTTCTTTCCTGACGGCATTAACTTGTGCCGTGTAATCCATCTCGTCATGCAGATCCGGATCATACTGGAACTGCTCCAAAGACGGGAATCTGTAAGCGTCCCCAATACCATACTGCATCCTTGCATCTTCTGTGGCATAGTTCTTCGTATAACTCCGTTCTCCGTTTTCGTCCTTCGTAAAGGTCTCGCCTTCCATTCCCCAGATTTCCGCTTCATGCCAGGACGGGTCTCCTGCAATGGCATCAAATACCTGCAAATATTTCGCCATTTTCTCCGGCTGCTCTTCCATATGTTTGCCAAATACGATCCCTACGCCGGCAAGAGGGTTGAACTGCATGATGCCTTTCTGTCCGTCCGCCCCTTCCATACCAGTCGCAACACTCCAAGATGCTCCGGGCTCCGCTTCCTGCAATGCACTCCACCAACCGTCCGGCGTAAGAATGGACAACCAGTTCTGCCAGCTGCATCCTACCACGGAACTGACTACTTTGTTCTTCGCCCCTTCAAAGTCAATGGTCATCCACTCCGGATCGATCACACCCATATCATACAACTCTTTGATATACTTCAAAGCCTCTTTGGTTCCCGGCTCAATCTCGCCTCTTGTGATGGTGCCGTCCTCCTTCGCATACCAGATCCCCGGATAAGTTCCGAAGGCCGCGAAAATCGGGCTGAATGCCCAGTCAGCATTGCCGGTAATGCCGATATAACCGTAAGTATCGTCCACACCGTTTCCGTCCGGATCGTTAAAAGTAAAAGCCTTCATAACCTCCGTGAATTCATCCAATGTCTCCGGCGCCTGCAGCCCCAGATGATCCAGCCAATCCTGCCGATACGCCATCAGACAGAAACGTCCAAGATCCACCTTCGCATCCGGAATGGCATACACTTCCCCGTCAACCGAATACAGATTCAACGGATCGTCTGTCAGGATATCCCTGTATTTCTCCGCCCATTTCATATAGTTGGGCATATTCTCCTTCACCATCTCCGGATCCAGCTTCGCGACCAGCCCCTGTTTCACCAGATCATTCAGCATTGATGTAGAAACCGTCTGGTCACGAAACCAGTCCGGGCAGTCGTCTCCCGCCAGGGAAAGCGTCAGCCACTCCGAATAGTCCGTACCTCCCTCATTTCGGTATTGCATTTCAATATTGACATCGAACTCATCTTCGATCTTCTTGATGTACCAGGCATCTGGATGGTCGATGGCGTCCCGGCTGCTGGTCCACAGTTGTAACGTCATCCTTTCCCCCTCTTCTGCAGTTGCAGGTTGCCCTGCCGCACCCTCTGCTCCGCCGCAGCCTGTGAGCATGGACGCAAGCATTGCCGTACCAAGTAAGATTGCTTTACTCTTCTTTCTCATCTCTCTCCTCCATAGTGTGTTTGGTTTCCGGTTGTTCTACTGATTACTCTTCTTTAAACGTTTCAATCTATTTTATATATAATATGCCATTATATGGCATATTTATCTCATTTCTTATTGAAACGTTTTTCTATATGTTCATTATACTCATTTACCATCGTGCTTGTCAATAAGTTTTTCATAGTTTTCAACATATTTTCTTGTTTTCCCCTTCTACTTATGATACTATCTTTATAACGTTTAACTAAAGAGCAATACAGAATCTGCTAAAGCATCTATATTCAGCAGATTTCTACGTTATACTTTACGACATACACTTGCGGTTCAGTCAATAACCCTACAACAGGCTGCCTGACTCGTTGCCCGCGGGAATTTAAGGGAAAGGCATGGATTAGAAATCATATGACAACAATACATGACGTAGCCAGATTGGCCGGTGTCTCGATCGGTACCGTTTCCAATGTTTTAAATCAAAATAAGAAAGTAGCTCCGGAGACCTCAGCCCGCGTGATCAACGCCATTCACGAACTGAACTATATCCCCAATACGATTGCGAAGAGCCTGAAAACAAGCCAGAACCGTGTGATCGGAATCATAGCGGAGGACATAAGAGCATTCTCCTCCGGAGATATTATTGATGGACTGTGTGAATTTTGTGAAAAAAATGATTATAACGTAAATCTATGCAACCTGCGCGTCAATAACAGAGTCCAACACGAACAAGCTTTTCTCTATAAAGATCTGGAAGAGACTGAAGCTTTTCAACACAGTGTCACAAAGGCCGTCAACCTGCTAACCGCATCCAGAGTCAGCGGCCTGATCTATATAGGTGTCCACCCCCGTGACGTAGGACATATTCTCCCTAAATTGGATATTCCTGTAGTCTACACCTATGCTTATACGCAGAACAAGGATTACTGCGTCAACTACGATGACTATCAGGGCGCTCATCTGGCCGTAGAGCAGCTGATCAAGAAGGGACACACCAAAATCGCACTGATCTGCGGATCCATCGATTCCATTCCTGCTCACAAACGCCTCATGGGCTATCAGAATGCATTGATGGAACACAATCTTCCATTCCGTCCCGAATATATGCGCTCAGGTAACTGGCATTACATGGACGGTTATAAACAGTGTCTGGAACTGCTCTCTCTCCCGGATCCGCCTACCGCTCTTTTTTCCATGAGCGACCTGATGGCCTATGGCGCTATCAATGCGGCTCTGGACCGGAATCTGAGCATACCAGACGATATTTCTATCCACGGCTTCGACAACCTGGAACATTCTCTCTATACGCACCCGGCGCTGTCTACCGTATCCCTGCCCCTTTGGGAGATGGGCCGAAAGGCCGCTGACATTATGTTGGATATCCTGCACGGAAATCCTCCCTCGGAACACGGTATTTTAATTCCCTGTACACACGTCTGCCGGGACAGCGTCCAGGAAATCTGAACCCGGGCGGGCCGCATGGCCATCCATGCTATGAAAGTCGAAGACTTTCATAATAAACGCCATTAGAAAAACGATGCAGATAATGAATGAACTTAATAACATTTTAACTTATCAGTACGCCCAGATGTGATAATATAAGCTGCTCTGCTTAAGATACGCCCCTCTTCCCTGACTTTATAAGCAAGCAACCATCGAAATGCACCGACTAACATCACTGCCACCATGCATCTCTTAATGCCCAGTCTTTTCATCCATCTCCGCCCCGGCCCTATATGAAAAGGAAATTCCGATGCTGCCAGGAGAGCATTCCCAATTCCTATCATATAATAATTCCCTCCCAGATGCCGTGTCAGATGAATTCCAAAAAGGTGGAATTAAAAGAGGTTCCCAACATAAAAATCGTAAACAGTATCAATGTGCTACGCAGATCAGTTCTTTTCAACAGCAAAAACACTTGGTCCCCTTTTGCTGATGGAGCCTCTTCCTCTATCCTATGGATATCCGGCAGAAAGCAGCCAATTGTAAACGACACTTTAACCGCCAGACCGTCAAAGGCATTTCTGCCCCATCATAATAACGTTTTTTCTTCTTTTGCTATTTTTGTTCATAGAGATTGTTTTATTCTATGATGTGAAACTATTAAGAAAATTTATATGCATCAGATTCCCGAAGGAGACAGCAATGGCTAATCGTACACTATTTATCCAAGCGGCATATACAGAAACACTTCAAACCGTTCCCCCTCCGCCCTGATCTCCATCGCCCCGTGGTTGCGCTCCGCAATTTCTTTCATGCTCCTTAAACCGAAACCGTGATTCTCCTTGTCTGCTTTGGTAGTCGGCGGCAGCCTGTCTTTCCCTCTCTCCCACCTTCCCTCTACCCTGTCTTCGACAAAAACATGCGCTCCTCCATTATCATCACAAATTCTTGCCGTTCCTGTCTGCGGGCTTTGGCGGTTCTCCACAACTTCCACCGGGTTCGTGACTTCCAGACAAAACAACCCCTTCCTTGCCCGGCTCTTCACACGTACATACCTCTGTGCCTCAGGAAGGCGTCTGCAGGCTTCCACTGCGTTATCCAGCGCATTGGAAAAAAGCGCACAGATATCCGTTTTCTCAAAGGGCAGTTCCTGTAAAATATCGATCTGCACCTCCAGCCGAACGGAAAAACGCTTCATCTGCTCTTCCTTGACTGTAAGAACCGCATTGACGACCGGATCCGCACAGTACCGCAGGGAACGGCTAAATGCGCTGTCCTCCATCAGGCTTTTGATATAGGCTTCCCGCTGCGCTTCCGGCAGCGTGACCGCCACCGCCAGATGATTGGCCAGATCATGTTTCAGCCGCCGTATAGCAAAATGCTGCTCTTCCATGACCACATAATAACTCTGGTTCACCTCTGCCAGCATATTCTGCTCTTCCAACTGCTGCTGCCGCGCCAGAACGATGACCGCCTGGAACAGACCGATGAAAGACAGCAGTGACAAAAGGAGCAGCACAAGAATATTGTACCCTTTAAAACCGTACGGCATCTCCATCCAGATTCTTTCCTCCTCCGTCGTCGTCAGCAGAACTATACTGAGGACAATCCCAAAAGGTGTAGCATTCAGCAGCAAAAGCAGTTTCCACAGACTATCGGAAAGATGATACTCTCTGTCCGGCGCATATTTTCCGATCGCCAGATACAGACACAGGGCAACAGACAGCGACAAAAGCCCTTCGATGATCATACATGCTGTCGGATGATTCCACCTGACGTCAGTCGTTAAGACAAAATTATCCCGCAGCACATTAAAAGACAGAATGGTACTGGAATACATCAGCCCGATGGCCGCTTTCTTCCAGATACTTCCCTCACAGACAGCCCTGATCACAAGCAGAAAGAAAAGAACTGTCGGCAGAATATTTGCCCAGTCCCCCAAATAAATAATCATCGCCAACAGCAGCAAGCAGCTTCCCCACAGGACAGCCTGCTTCCACCGCTTTTCCGATACGGCGATCAATTTCTTCATTCCCTGCAGCAACAGATAAGCCGCCGCTCCATTTATTATGATAAACAAACAATTTATGATCATTTCCCGTTCCTTTTTGTCAATCCCTCTTTATGTGCTGCGATCAGCAGCCTCCCAGCATGAATCTGGCAATCTTCTTCATAGCCTCTTCTCTGTGGTTTCTGCTGCAGGGCAACTGACGGCCGCCCAACATGACCGCATCGCTGCCCAGATGATCCACCCAGTCCGGATTCACCAGATAGCGTTGATGGATCCGCACAAACCGGCCGCCCAGCCGCGCTTCGATCTCGTCGAGCTTCGCATAGAAATAGTATTCCCCCTGCTCCGTGACCAGCGTGACTATACGTCTGTCGGAACAGAAACAGAGGATATCCCGCAGCAGAAACCGCCACGTTCCGTCCGCATTCTTGAAGGAAAAGGTCTTATCCTCCTTCTGTTCCAATCGCATCCGCACCCGGCGAAGCACTTCCACCAGCTTCTGCGCCGTGACCGGTTTGATCATGTAATCCAGCGCACCCACACTATAGCCTTCAAATACAAACTCGCTGTAGCCCGTCAGAAAGACGATCATGATCTGCTCATCAAATGTCCTGATCTGCTTTGCCGTCTCCATGCCGCTTAAACCCTTCATCTCGATATCCAGAAAGAGTAAATCCACCTCCCCCGGATGCTTTCCTAGCCACGATACGGCATTACTTCCGGCGGAAAACTCATATACGATCTCTTCCTCTTTCTCCATAAGTGCCTTTTCCAGCTGAAAACGCAGCGCGTCTCTCGCATCCGCCTCATCATCACATATCGCGATCCGTAACATGCAATTCTCCTCCCTCTTCCATGAAGATCCGGTCAAACATATCGTTCTGTAACAATCCGGGATTTGCGGCATCCAGGCAAGTCCCTGTTCTCGTCACGCCATATAGCATCACCCGGGGAACAATTTCCTGTGTCTACATCTTACCATAACTAAATCCTCAAAGTACACTCCCACTCTTTTCCTCTCCTCCAAACTTTACGGAGAATACCGCCAAACTTTACAAAACCCGCTTCCGCTCTCCAAAAATGACGATCAGATCCGCCATAATTGACACCTTACGGACCATACTTCGATTACGCGTGCTATTCTTTTAGCAGAATCAAAGAAAGTGAGGTAGCACTATGTTATATGTCAAGAATCTATACAAATCCTATCAGACGGGAAAGAACAAATATCAAGTGTTAAACGGTGTCGATTTCTGTGTGGAAAAGGGGGAATTCGTGGCCGTCATGGGGCCTTCCGGCTCGGGGAAGACCACCCTTCTCAACTGTATTTCCTGCTATATCCCCTTCGATAAGGGAGAGATCACCATCGGCGGCACCAATTTGGCAGGCCTTGGCGATGCCGAATTGGCACATTTTCGAAATACACAGCTCGGTTTTGTCTTTCAGGATTTCATGCTCTTAGACGGGCTGACCATCCGTGAAAATATTCTGGTGCCGCGGATCGTACAGGGCGAAGTGTCCAGAGAGGCGGAGGAGCTTGCCGACAGGCTGACGGGTCTTTTCGGCATCCGGCATATCTCGGCCAAGTACCCGGCCGAGATCTCCGGCGGCGAGAAACAGCGGGCGGCCGTGGCGCGCAGCCTGATCAACAATCCCTTGATCATCCTTGCGGACGAACCTACCGGCAATCTGGATTCCAAGTCCAGCCGCGCCGTGATCGAGAGCTTCGGGGAAGTAAAGAAACGCATGAACGCTACGATCTTTATGGTAACTCACGACAGCTTTGCGGCTTCCTTCTGCGACCGCGTAATCCTTCTAAAAGACGGTTCCATCTACCGCCAGCTGGAACGGCAGGGTGAGCGCGGACAGTTTCAGGACCAGCTGCTTATTGCGATCCGGGAAATGACGCAGTGATTCTGCCGCAACGTTACAGAGAACTCTTTTTGCACTACAGATCCTCGAAGTCTTTTTGTGCTCACAAAGGCAGACACGTGTGAGATTCCGGGAATCTGTCACTATAATTCGGAGGTATTGATATGTCACAGACTTTAACCATGAAAAAAATGGAGCAGAGGCTGCAGCGGGCGGACCGGAAGCACGCGCATCTGTATCTGTTCTGTAATTTTACCGCTTTGATGATCATTTCCGCCTACTCGGGCATGATGCTGTCGCCGACGGTACAGACCACTTTTCCGCCGGGAGGGGACAGCCGCAAGCAGATGAATGCTATCTTTATATTGACATTGATCGGCTGCGTTGTGTTTGCCATCTATGCCGCCGGCCTCTTTTTCCGGCATAAATCAAGACAGCTGGGCATCCTGATGGCGCTGGGCGCTTCCAGGCAGAGGCTGATGCCGGGCTTATTCCGGGAAGTTCTGTTCTTAAGCGGCTTCTCCTGCACGGCGGGCATTCTGGCCGGATTTCCTTTTATCTGGATCATCTGGTCGCTCTTCCGGCTGCTCCTCATTGACAGCTCGGATATGAGACTTTCCTTTGATCCCGTATGCCTGCTGATCTCCTTTGCATTTCTGCTGACGGTGGCCGCTTTTTCCTGTATCCTCGCCTGGCACTATCTGCGCAGAACCAATATCATGGAGGTCATCCGGGAGGAGCACATCAACGAACCCGTAAAGGAGCTCGGAAAATGGTGCGCGCCGGCGGGTTGTATCCTTCTTGCGGCCGGGCTTCTTCTGGGATACTGCACGCCCATTTTCTATTATTATAAGGTTCAGGCTCTGCCGCCTGTCTGGATGAACCTCCTCTATGCGCCGGCATTTGCAGGGCTTTATATGATCATGCTCCATGCCGTGGTCCACGGGTTTGGACGCCGTAAGCATGCTCCCTACAAGAATATCATCGCCCGGAGCATGATGAAATTTCAGGGAAAACAGACCGTAAACAATATGATTGTCGTTACGCTGCTGATTGCCAGCGCCTGTTTCGGCATCTTCTATGTCCCCATCCTGTCCATCGGCACGATCATGGAATATCATGCCCAGCCCTACGATTATTTCTATCACTACCGGGCCGACCAGACCTTGCCTGACAGGGAGGCCATAGAAACGCTCGCCACAGAATACGGCCTGTCCTTAAAAGACTGGGGCGAATTCGACTATATCACGCTGGCATTTGGCGCCTTCTCCAGCATAATGGAGGAAGACGGCAAACACTGGCATGATGAATACATCCCCATATGCATAGAAAAAAGAGTCATCTCCGAAGACACGTGGAACACGCTCACCGGCGAGAATATAGATGTCCTCCCCGGCACTTACCTGTGTATCACCAATCAGGAGGAAACAGCCCTCTCCATAATCAGCAGCGCGAAACACATCACCAATATGGTCACACGCACACAGATCTCCACCCAATATGCGGGTCTTCTCCATTACGACCTGATGACGGACATGCGCGGCTATTGTGTAGTGGACAATACGGATTACGCACTGCTCTCGGAAGGCCTGACCGATGACTGGAAAGGCAGGATCGTATCCTTTAATGTGGACGGCAAAGACAGCTATCCCTTCGCCGACGCCCTTTTTCACCACATGGTTTCCTGCTTTGATGAAAATTGCTTTACTGCCGTATACCACGATCGGATCACCACCATCAGGGCCGAAGAGCAGGGTATCGCAGACTGGCAGGCGTCCGATCCCATGATGCGTATTGACCCAGCCGAAGCAGATTCCCTCACCTTTCGCCAGAACTGGGAATATATACCCCGGTTCCGTATTTTAAGCATAAACGATTTCCTGCTGTCCTCGTCCGTATTTTTGATGATGTTCCTGTTTATTTTCATCGTATGCATCCTGACGGTTCTGATCATCTGTTATACCCGCTGTCAGACCATCGCCTTAAACAACCGCTACATCTTCGACGATCTAAAGAAACTGGGAGCATCTCCCGTTTTCCTGGACAGGGAAGTGAGAAGCCAGTGCGGCAGTGTCTTCAAGGTGCCGGCTATGGTGGCGCTGGTCGCCATCTACCTGTTTTTTATCCTGCTGTTGTACGGCAATGACGGGCAGCTCGTGTACAGCGAGATCGTGTCGCTGGGGGCATGCCTGGGAATCGAAGCGGCGCTTAGCATGGTTATCTACGGAGTTTACCGGGTTACCGTCGCCGGGGTCAGACAGAAGCTGGGCATATTCCTCCAGGCGGCAGACTGAACATGATCGGGGTTTACTTTTGATTGACCTTCTCAGATTGTCGGATTAAAATATAGATAAAGCAAAATCGGTTATCGCAGAACATTTCATGCCGTAAGAACTGCACGGAAACGAGGCTCCATGAAGAAAATCCTGATCGTCGAAGACGACACCATACTAAACAAAACCCTGTCCTATAACCTTGTCTCGGAGGGCTATGAAACAGCTTCCGCCTACTCCTGCGCCATGGCGGAAACCCTTCTGCAGGAGGGCTTCCATCTGGCGCTGCTGGATGTCAATCTACCGGACGGCAGCGGATTCGACCTGTGCACTAAGATCAAGGAACGCTCCCCCGAGACTTACATCATCTTTCTCACCGCCAACGACAGGGAAAGCGATATGCTGCGGGGCTATGAAGCCGGCGGCGCGGATTATATCACCAAACCTTTTTCCGTGGCGGTGCTGTGCAGGAAGATTGCGGCCGTACTGGACGCCCTGGAACAGCGCAACCCTCATCATGACCTATATGAGGACGGCTTTCTGCGGATCGATTTCTCCGAGCAGTCCGCCACGCTGGGCGGCAGTCCCATAGATTTTACCCCAAAGGAATACCGCACCCTGCACCTCTTCGTCAAAAACAACCGGCTGATCCTGACCAAAACGCAGATGCTCAATAGGCTGTGGGATGTGGAGGGCGATTTCGTTGACGAACATACTCTCACCACCATAATCAGTCGTATCCGCAAGAAGATCGAAGTGGACGGACATAAGTATATCAAGACCGCATACGGCATGGGGTATCAATGGATCGGCGGCAATACTGCTGCACACAGTCTGAACAAAGAAAGGCCTGGTCAAAGAAATGCAACTTCACAACTTCCCGATACGTAAGTTCCTGCTGGCAGTGATAAGCGGCGCTGTTCTTTCTTCCGCCCTGTTGCTTGTCCTTTTCTATCTGAAAACCGGCAATCCTGTGACCGTCATGTGCGGCGTTGTTCTGACGGCTGTCAATTTTGCATGGGGCACAGCGCTTTTGATATTTCTGCAAAGCAAACTGGCTGATTTCACAAACAGCCTCTGCCAAACGCTCAACGGCATGATGGACGGCAGCGACAGGCCGCCCGTAGATTTCGACGCGGAAACCTCTCTGTCCCGTATCAGCCACCGGCTGGACCGGCTCTATAATATCATGTTAAAGACCAGACGCCAGACTGCCGAGGAAAAAGCCAGACTGCAGTCTCTTATGTCCGACATCTCCCATCAGACCAGGACCCCCATCGCAAATCTCAAGATGATCAACGACACCCTGCTGACCCGCGATATGCCGGCGGATCAACAGCGGGATTTTCTCCAGACCTCCGTCAACCAGCTGGATAAACTGGATTTCCTTATTCAGGCCATGGTGAAAACCTCCCGTCTGGAGACCGGCGTGATCACGCTGGAGAAAAAGCAGGTTCCTGTCGCCGATACCCTGACTGACGCCATCAACGGTATTCTTGTTCCGCTGGAAAAGAAGCAGATTGAACTGGACGTAGCCTGCCCGGAAGGAATAAACCTTTTTCACGACAGCCGCTGGACGGCGGAAGCTGTCTATAATCTTCTGGACAATGCAGTGAAATACACGCCCGCCGGCGGCCGGATTCAGGTAACGGTGCACAATCTTGAGATGTTTCTGCGCATCGACGTAGCCGACACGGGCCGGGGCATTCCCGAAAGCAAACAGGCGGCGGTCTTCAAACGCTTCTATCGTGAAGAAGCGGTGCACGACGTAGAAGGCATCGGCATCGGTCTCTATCTGGCCCGTGAGATCATCACCATGCAGGGCGGTTTTATCAAACTCTCCTCCACTGTCGGCGAGGGTTCTGTCTTTTCCGTATATCTGCCGAAGACATGACCTCTTCTTTTTCCTCTATTCCGAAGCGTCACGGGAATCAAGGCCCCCGCTGTAAGCCGCCACTCGGCTCGTTGCTCGCGGGAATAAATTATATGAAAATGTCCTAAAATTGAAACAATTTGAGGGACTTTTTTTCATATTCAGGATAATTCTGCAACATTCTCGCCTTATGATATACCAAAACAGACAAAGCTTGATATTACATCAGAAAGGCAGGTAATCCCATGAGCATTCTACAGACAACAGATTTGAAAAAGTATTACGGCACCGAACCGAACATCACCCGCGCCCTTGACGGCGTGACTTTTTCCGTGGAGGAGGGAGAGTTCGTAGCGGTAGTAGGCACCTCCGGCAGCGGCAAATCCACGCTTCTCAATATGATGGGCGGTCTGGACATACCAACCTCCGGCTCCGTCCGCGTGCGGGATAAAGAGCTGGCGGATATGGATGAGGAACGGTTGACCATCTTTCGCCGCCGCAATATCGGCTTTATTTTCCAGAATTATAATCTTTCTCCCATCTTAAATGTGTACGAGAACATCGTTCTGCCGGTGGAACTGGACGGCGACACCGCAGATGAAAAGTTCATGAAAGACGTTATCTCCATGCTTGGACTGACGGATAAGCTCTACAATATGCCAAACAACCTTTCCGGCGGTCAGCAGCAGCGTGTCGCCATTGCCCGCGCGCTTGTAGCCAAACCTGCCATCGTGTTAGCCGACGAGCCTACGGGAAATCTCGACAGCCGTACCAGCGCCGACGTGCTGGGGCTTCTGCAGCGCACCAGCAACAATCTGCATCAGACCATCGTCATGATCACCCACAACGACAGCATTGCCCAGCTTGCCGACCGGATCATCCGTATCGAGGACGGCCGTATTGTCGGAAAGGAGTGATTACAGCCATGACATTAGCATTTGAAAATGATACACGAAAAGTAATCAGGCGGCTGGCACGCCGCAGTATGCAGGCTGATCGACGTCGGAGCCTTTTCATCATTCTTACGATCTCTCTTGCCGTCTGTCTTATGGGAATGCTGGGTTTTATCCAGTCCGCCAGAAAGATGCAGACAAGAGAAGATATTCAGGGACATTATCAGGCCGGCTGCATCGGTACACTGGAAGAGATCCGGCAGCTGGCCGATACCGGCAAATTTGAAAAATGGGGATACACCGTTGACGGCCCCAGAATCCGCTGCGGGGACAGCAACCTGTCGCTTGCTTTCGTGGATCCTGGGATGATCGACTTGATGAAATCCGGCCAGATAACCGGCGCCTATCCGCAGACGGACACGGAACTTTGCATCGAGCGCGCTTTTCTGGAGCACTTCGAGCTGCCGGCCGAGCCGGGCCGGACTATCACGCTTGACCTGGGGCAGGGTGAATCCACCTACACGATCGCCGGTATTCTGGAAAAGGAAAACATCAGCCGGGAGTTCACCTGCTGGCTCTCGGAAGCTGCTGCCCTTGCACTTGCAGGCCATTCCGAAAACCCATATGAACTGCGATTTCGTTTTATTCAGGAGCAGCCCGGAGATGTAGAGCAGCTGCGGGCCGATATCAACGCCTTTTTCCGGAAGATGGGCGTCTCTGAGGAGAGGACTTTTTTCAGCTCCAACTATTTTGAGGCCATGGAACTCTATCTTGGCAGCGATATGGAGGCTTATCTGCTGTCGGCCGTGATCGCTCTGATCTGTGCAGTAGTGATCTACAACATCTTCTACATCTCCGTGATGGGAAAGATGCGGGAATATGGCCGCCTGAAAGTGCTCGGCGCAACGCCCGCGCAATTACGAAGCGTGGTAAAAAGGGAACAGCGTCTTCTAACTGCTGTCTCCATCCCTCCGGGACTGATCGCGGCGGCAGCCATTACCCTGATCCTGATGCCCGGTTACTGGGCATGGGCAGACAATCTCAGATTTGCGGCGGTTATCTCCGTGCTGACCTATATCATGGTCCTGGTGGCGGCCAGGAAGCCGCTGCAGCTTGCCGGCAAGGTATCCGCCATCGAAGCCATAAGGACTACCGTCTATTCCCAACAGCAGGAGTGCAGGATTCCCAGGCATACTCCCCGCCCTCTGACGCTGCCCCGTCTGGCGCGCATGAACTTTTCCCGCAGCCGCAAGAAGGCTTTCGTGACCTCTCTGTCCCTTAGCCTGACCGGCATTTTACTGCTCTGCGTCTCCGCCTATGCGGATTCCATCGACGCAGATGACATGGCGCTTTCGCAATTTGGCGATCGCAGCGCCTATCTGCTGGATCTTGGTCCGCACAAAGACTTCAGCGGTTCCGATGTGCCAAAACTCCAGCAGGAAAATCCTCTGGGCCGGGAGCTGCAGGAAAAGCTGTCCGCGCTCCCCGATATAGACTATATCACCACTTATGATCAGGCCTGCGTACAGATACCGGAAATCCTGGAAGGGGAGCCTTTTCATGTGACCGGATTTGACGAAGAGCAGATGACGGCGCTTTTCACCGAAGACATGATCCTGGACGGCTTTGTGGATCATGGGCGGCTGCTTCATGAGAACGGTATTCTGGTCAGCCCCGGCGGCAGCACCTTAAAGACCGTCTACCACACGGAGTATCAGCCGGGCGATACCGTTACCCTCGAGTCCTACAACGGGCAGACGAAGACTTATACCGTGCAGGGAATCGTGAAACACCCCCAGATCGGCCCCAGCTGCTTCTTCATCCTGCCCACGGAAGAACTGGCAGTCCTCTATCCGGAGATCGACGACTTTACCACTGCCCTCAATCTGCATACGAAAAAGGACAGCGAACAGCTGCGGCAGGCCGTATTCGACACCGTGACAAGCGACAATATTACGATCTCCGTGCTGGGAGACAGGGCCGCCGAGATCAAAGTCAGCCTGCAGGACGAAATGAGAAAGTATTACGGAATCCTGATCTTTGTATTCCTCTTCTCACTGATCAACCTTGCCAACACTTTGATCACAAACCTTCTGGCCCGCCAGCAGGAATTTGGCATCTTCCAGTCCGTGGGCATGAGCAACAGACAGCTCTCCGCCATGCTCTCCTATGAATGCCTGTACTATGTAGGCATCACACTGTCGGCCACCCTCACGCTGGGAACGGTGTGCAGTATCCTGGTCTGCCGCAGCTTCGATCAGCTGGGCCTGTTCGGGAAGGTCACCTATCACTTCCCGGTTCTGCAGGTAACGCTGTTTGCCGCCGCCCTCCTGCTTGTCCAGGCGGTGTTCTCCGTCTGCGCGGTACGCTACACAAAGAAGTTGTCGCTTGTGGAGAGGATCAAGGCTGTGGACTAGAGCCACGACAGCAATGTTTGTCTGCCAGGCCCTGATGCGCTATAATCATATTAACCAAATAGTTTGCCTGAATTGCGATATTTTGCGTTATATCAGGCGTTTCAATATAATATTATTAAGATAATTTTTGTGTGATATATTATTTATAGAAGTGAGGGGTGGAAGGCAATGATCTATACAATCACTACCAGACAATTGGAAAAGGGTACAGGAAAACAGCAGGCCGCCTTTATTCAGATATTTGGAGCCGAAAATGCAAAATCCCGTGCCGAAGCAGATGTCCTTTACGGATTTCTATGAACAGATCTGGGGAACGGAACAGATAATGGAGGTGCCGTTGTACGGTTACCTCCAGTTTAAAATATTGAACAGCCAACGACAGCCGTCAAACTGGTTGACGATCCCGCCATCCATTGTGTGGAAATCTATTAGGCGAAGCGTATCTTATGTATTACTGGAGACACACCGGATCCTGTTGTGCTATCAGCACTCTCTTGCCACAGAAAGCAAAGCCATACTTCCGGATCCGTTCTTTTGGAATCCCTCTGGCGATCAGGGATGCCTGATAATCCCGCTCCTCGATCTGTTTTAAGGCGCTGCATACTGTTTCAGTCAGTTCTGTCTCCTCCGTGTCCTGTACCTTAAACTCTATGATAATGGCATCTGGCAGAACGTCGTTATGCGGTGCAGCGTCTTTTCCCTGCAATGCCACCGCTGCCGCCAGGCTTCTGGGTTCTAACATCACATCATATCTGCCGAAACCGCTTTCCCTGTTGGACGTGATCACATACCTGTCCTCCAGTTCCACCATCAGTCCCAACACAAACCCATGGTAGAAGCGTTCCGGCTCTCCCTGCGGGCTTTTGCCCGTATCAAAGAAGCTGAACATTTCCGTTGTCACACGGTTCATATACAGGTTCATCGCTTTCACATCTCCAAGCAGCAATGCCTTGATGAAATCATTGTAATCATCATTCCACGCAAACCAGTCCTGAACCATATTGGCAAACATGATATGCACTTCTTTATTGGTCAACGTCAGGTCATAATACATGCGCCCTGTTCTTTCCTCAAATACAGTGCCGGCTACTTTCAGATAACCACTGGCAAGAAAGAGGCTCCAGACCGCATTCTTCTTCGCCGATAACTGGTCATAGACGATCTGTTCATCTATTTCCATATGAAGCGTTCCGCCGTCAAGCAGATCTTCAAAAGCCTGCTTGACTTTCGGTTTACCCTCTCTGATCAGTTTTTCCACCAGACGATTGGCGCTGGTATTGGCCCAGTATGCACCGACTCTCTTCTTATCAACAAAATTAATGATCGACCACGGATTGTAGATATCCTTTCTTTTTCCAAAAGAAAATCCGTCATACCAGTCCTTTACCTTCTGCTTTTGATCAGACAGACCATATTCCTCTAATACTGCAAAGACCTCATCCTCTGTAAACCCGAAACAATCGGAATACTTCTCTGAGGTTGTAGTCACTACCTCAAGATTATTCAGATCAGAAAAGATCGACTCTTTGCTGACCCTCGTGATCCCTGTCATAACAGCGCGCTCCAGATACGGATTCGTCTTAAATGTCGCGTTAAACAGGCTTCTGGTAAAAGCAACCATCTTTGCCCAATACCCATTGACATACGCTTCCTGCATGGGTGTATCATATTCATCCAGAAGGATGATCGTTTTCTTTCCATAATATCTGCCAAGAAAATCAGAAAGCGCCCTCAGCGATGCCGCCGCCATGCTGTCTGACATATTTGCAGAAATGCTCCGACAGAACGCTTTTTCTCTCTCATTGAGCAGATCTCCGTTAAGCAGACGGTCATATTTATTGTACTGCTCCTCGATGGTCCTGCACATGCTTTCCCTTGCATCCGCATAAGTGCTCTCTTTGACACCGGCAAAACTGAGAAAGATCACCGGATAAGTGCCCTGCAAATCTATGTATTTCTTACTTTCCCAGATCTTAAGACCGCAAAACAGATCCCCTCTGTCCTTATAATCCACAGAAAAGAATTTCTCCAGCATACTCATATTCAAGGTCTTTCCAAACCTTCTCGGTCTGGTGATCAGCGTCACGCCGTCCCCGCTTTCCCACCACTGGCGTATCAGATCAGTCTTGTCAATATAGAAATAGCCTTCCCGTCTGATCGTCTCAAAATCCTGGTTACCGATACCTATCGTCCTTGCCATACTGTCGCGTCACCTCCAGTCGCGTCATTTTCTACACCTTCCATCACATTCACGATTACCTGTAAATATGACACCATCCTCTCAACCAAATACATCCCCATCACAACTAATCGGTCGGTATCTTTGATCATCGCGCCTGCCAAAGGATCCGTAATCCATTCATCCGCATATTGGTTATTGAAACTTCAACAAACCGGTTTCTCTGCTCTGCCAGGCGGAATCATGCCGGATCAAAAAGGATCCAATATAGCAGGTGACTCAATATTTATCTTAATGATATTTATCAACGCGCCCCTGACTTACCGAAGGCAGGTTACTTAAATTATTCCCTTCGTCCCCGTCGGGAAGGGACTTCAAATATTCACTGTCGTTGCGGTGGGCGATGCCGACACCCTTGATCTCGCCGTTCTTAGCCATTGCCACGCCATCCTCTTTCGAGACGGTGTTACCGTCTGAAAGCTGATACCCGGTAATGCGGCCGCTGCTTTTCACCAGCCCTACAATATCCTTGGCGTCGCTTTTTACTTCGGGAATCTCGTCAAGTGCGCTCATGGCCAGTTCCGGCCCAATCAATCGGTCTTCTCTCATCGTTCTCTCTCCTTTTCTATTTTTATAGAATAAGGATTTCCGATCCGTTCCGATTTATACAGGCAGAAATTGACAATTACTGCCAGATTTCATGCCGATTGCCGCCGGTCATTCCGGTCTGTATTTCATACAATACATTACGGCTATTCTATCACAAAGAAAGAAAAGTACAAGCAAAAATCATCACATTTTACACGGTCAGCAGCAGACCATCCCCCGCACGCCGTATCCGCCGCCGCAACAGCACAGATTGCACATCATTTCCAGACAGCAGAGCTTCATACACAGATCTCCGCCGCCAAAAGTCGGATACCCGTAGGAAGCCTGCCTTTGTCTGTACCAGCTGCCGCCACTCTCCAGCTGCTGAACCAGGCTGCGGTAACTGATATTATCCGGCTCCAGCGCCGCCGCCCTTCTCGCATGTTCCAGCGCCGCCACGTTGCTGCCAAGCCCGAAGTGAGCCACCGCGCTGTAATAGTACCATCTGGCATTTCTCTCCCGCTGTGCCATATTGTCCAGCGTCGTGCGCGCCTCCCTGTAATAGCCGTTCCGGATATAGTTGCCTGCCGCCCGAAGATGGGCCTCCTCTTCATAGCCCGTTTCCTGACTCTGCCCGAAACCGCCATAGCCAAAAGACCAGGACGGCCCATAACCAAAGCCGCCGTAGCTGCCCTGCGAATCCGTCCCGCCGCTGTAGCCGTGCCCACCGTAACCGGAAGTCTTCTCCTTCATGATCTGCTGATAGGCCGCCTGAATTTCTTTAAACCGCTCCTCCGCCTGATTCCGGTTGGGATTGTTGATATTGGCGTCCGGATGATATTTCCGGCTCAATGTTTTGTATGCTTTCTTGATTTCTTCCTCGGAAGCGCCTCTCGCCACCCCCAATATATTGTATGGATCTGTCATCCGTTCTGCTCCTTATCGGCATTCTCTGACCGCCATGCCTTTCCCTCACACTGTCCCGTTCATCGTAGGCTGCTGCCCATCCTGTTCCTTCTTCCGCCTTTTCTCATGGATGGCCTCGTATCTGCACCAGACGCCGGAATACAGCACATTGCGCAGTATCTCCACATTATCCAGTATGGGCAGTATCTCAAAAGCGCTGCAGCACTCCGACATCATCATTGTGAGCATGGCCCTGCACGCTTCCTCGAAGTCCGGTGAACCGTATCTTCCTTTCAGAGGATTGGGCGTTCCGTTCCTGATATCCGTCTCTACATCCTCATAGGCATCCATAAGATAGATAAACTTTCCAAGGAAAAAGCCGAAACGTCTCAGTTGATTCGCCCACTCATCCTCCCTCACCGTCACGATCTCCGCCATCACTTTGCCAAACAAACCGGCCAGCGTATCCAGCCGGGAATACCCGGAGTCCTGTGCTCCCGGCCCGGTCTGCGGCTCCTGCTGCTCCGTCTCCTCAAAATCCTGCATCAGACGTTCGATCCTCCGCAGTTTCTCACCGTAGGTTTCCTGCAGACGCCTGCTCCTGCCCTCCAGAACCCTGCCATAGAGTAACTGATGCAGTTTCTTCTCATCCTTCCAGTCGTCCCGGCATTTATAACAGGCAAACAGCGCATTCATATCTGCCGCATATTCAGTATATATATTATTCCGCGTCCCATGCTTTTCCAAAGGATGCACTATACACCTGCAGGTTCCCGTGCTCGTCTCCGGTTCATACAGTCCCGTCAGAAGCATGGCCACAAAGGTCATATCATAGCTTAAGGAAAACTGCCCCGCCACGCCGTATTTGCGTTTCAGGTCACGGCAGATTCCGCAGTAATAGGACTGATAGACATCAAATTCCCTGAACTTCATCTCCGCCTTATTGATCCTGATATACCCGAACATAGTCTGTCAATCCTTTCCTGCACTCAGCTCTTCCTGATAAACTCATGATTGCATTTCCTGCACCGGATCGCAATACGCCCTTTTCCTCTGGGCACGCGAAGCCTCTGACCGCAATGCGGACATTTAAAGATCTTATACTCCTTACGCCCGGCGAAATCCCTTTTACGGTTCTGAAACCATCTTCTGACTTTCATCTCTCTGGCGAGATACCACTGATTCTCCGCCGACCGCTTCGCAATATTGCGGGAAAACATGCGGAAATACACATATCCCATCAACGCCAGCGCCGGCAGATAGAAGCTGCTTCCTATCGGAAAAGAAAGAACCATCAACACAAGGGCACACACCATCAATACCTGACTGAGACGATCGCTCCCGTAACGTCCCCACATAAAACGTTGTAATTTCTCTCTCATCTTTACCTCCATTCCGAAGCGCTTTGCGCTGAGGACGCGAGCAGAATTTCAGATTCTGTTCTGCGATCAACAGAATTTGTGACGCTTCGACACAAATTCTAACTGAACTTGTTCAGTTTGTTGAACTAAATTGCTCATCAGAGAATTTATTCAACTTATAGTCACACCTTACTCCGTACTGCATTCCTTATATCTTGTTACATATCTTATTCCATTTCCGCCTATAGTACAATTAAATTACTATTAAAAAATATGAAAAACAAGCAAAGACACTTCAGCCACCTTTTCACCCGTTAGAGCGCGCCCATGGCGCGCAAACCAAAACAGAGCATATGGACTTTTGGTCCTGTATGCTCTGTTGTTGTACTGCATATTTCCTGGCGATTTAAGGAGTCCGGATGCTCCTATACGCCTGCCTCCAGATCATATTTCACCACGTCGATCCGCGCTGCGCCGTCCGCAAAGAAGGAGATCCCGTCCGCCGTCTGATCCGTATAGATCGTCGCTGTCACCACCTGCTCCCCGTCGTTCACGAACACTTCCGCGCTGAACCGGTCAAGGATGATTCGCAGCTTTAATCTGCCATCGCCGCCGTTTATCAGGCTCCGTCTCTGGTGTATAATCGCCCGTCTTGATCCGGAAAATTTCCTGTCGATCTTCAGAACGGAGTCTTTCGGGCGAAAGCTGACAGAAGTCCGGAACTGATCATCCTGCGCAAAACGTACCGCAAACTTGTGATAAAGATCCTGCCCCTCCTCTGGACTGATGATCAGTTCCATGTCAATTCTCCGGCCTTTGATCCCTTCCAGGCTGACGCTCCCCGCCACGGAGATATTCTGATAAACCACTTTGTTACAGCGCATCTGTTCCAGTTCTCTTATAGGATTCTGATACAGTCTTCCGTTCCTCACGGACAGTTCCCGGGGCAGGCTCATCTGTCCGAACCAGCGCACATCCTGCGACCGGATGCTGCAGGTGTCCCAGTTCTGCATCCATCCGATCATGACTCTTCGTCCGTCGGGCGTCAATACCGTCTGCGGCGCATAGAAATCGATACCGTAATCGATCGACTGGTCATACTGTTCTGTAAAAGTATCCGTCTCTTCGTCATACGCACCAATCAGACACAGTGTCCCGTTGCCGTTGTGGTATTCAAATCCCGACGGAAGCATATCCTGCGGGCTTACAAGCAGAACACCCTTGCCATCCAGCCGAAAAAAGTCGGGACACTCCCACATCTTACCGAACCGGTTATTGTTTGCCGCCAGCACCTTCTTATACTTCCATGTAAAACCGTCCTCGCTGGTATACAGAAGGATCTGCCCGCTGCCGTCCGCCGGTCTGCTGCCAATCGCACAGCAGTAAGTTCCATCGCTTTTTCTCCACATCTTCGGATCCCGGAAGTCATTCCTGCTGCATCCTTCCGGCAGATCCTTCTCGTCAAGAACCGGATTCTTCTCATACTTCTCGTAGTCCGTTCCGTCACCGATCGCCAGACACTGCGTCTGTACTTCGCGAAAATCGCCGTCTCTTTGCCGTTCTCTCAACACACCGGTATACATCAGCAACTGGCTTCCGTCATCCATCGTGACCGCACTGCCGGAGAAGCAACCGTCCCTGTCATAAGCTTCATCCGGGGCCAGCGCCGCCGGAAGATATTCCCAGTGCAGAAGATCGTCGCTCACCGCATGTCCCCAGTGCATCGGTCCCCATTGGGCATTATACGGATTATACTGGTAGAACATATGATATTTTCCGCCATAATACGAAAACCCATTGGGATCGTTCAGCCAGCCCGTGCGCACGGACAGATGAAAATCCGGCCTTTCCTCCTTTGCTATCATCTTAGCCGAAGTCTCCTCATATTTACGGGCTTCTCTCAATGTCTGACTTGTCATTATCACTACCCTACCCTTTCCTTATACTTGCATGTTCTCGCGGATTTTGCCAAAGCAAAGTCCCGAGCCGAACCGTTACAGATAAAAAAATTTCCATCTGTGCGGTTGCAATCCAATGACCAATCTGCATGCCATTTATGGCAATGCAGGCAAGGCATTGGATTAGCAACCCACTTCCAAATGAGCAAAATGCGGATGCGCAAGCAGACGCAAAAGCGCGTAAGCGCGGGTTTTGTGAATGTGGAAGTCGGGTTGGATGCTCCTTGGAGCGTCCAACCGCACAGGTGGAAAAGATTTATCAAAAGAAGGAGCCAACTCTTCGTCTGGCTCCTTACTTCAGACTGCTCTTTGACAATCTCCTGTTTTCTATTCTGCGTAATAAGCATCCAGATATTTCTGGAATATCTCAAGCATATCATTCAGGCCATATGCATCAAGACTCTTTAAATACTCGTCCCAGTCAGCATCCGTAAACCCGTTCATGATCCAGTCAGATCTTGTAGCGTTGATCGTCTTTGTAATATCGGTCTGGAGATTAGCCAGATCTTCCGTATCCTCCTGGGACATAAATACATTGGGGTAAACATACTTTGTATTCATATCCGGTGTATAGTATTCCTCAATCCAGTCCAGACGATACTGCGCATCATCAGGGCAGGTAACATAGACGTCATAGTATTCATCCAGAATCGCCAGCGGCCCGTTTACACTCTCCGCCTCTCTTACTTCTACCGGTGAAGCGTCTCCCAAAGGCGCATGCTTTAACATCTTCTCACCCTGTGCGTTCTCTCCCAGTTCAAAGATATCAAAATCGTCGTCTTCCCCGTAAGTACCCCAGTTATTCTGCGGAGACTGGAACGGATCGTACATCTTATCCAACCAGGCGCATACAAGAGCCGGATTCTGTGCCACTGCCGTTACCACACAGCGACCGCGGTCATATCCGCTTGTAAAGGAACCATTCTCCGGCGTAATGTTTCTGGTGTCCGCCGTCAATGCCGGAAGCGGAACCCATCCCGCAAAATCATCAACAATATTTGCCACATCCCAGCTAAAGCATACACCGTAACGACCTGATTTGCCCTTTGACACATAGGTCGACCATTCCTGCGTAAACGCTTCCGCATCGATCAGTCCCTCTTCATACAGAGAATGCAGCCATGCGATACCGTCCTTAAATCCCTGCTGCGTCGCGGTACAGATCACCTGCTTCTCATCCGTAACCGCAATATGTCTTCCCTGATCACAGTCTCCGTAACCTTCTCCAAACCCGTTGATCAGCAAAGCCGGATCCTGGTTGCCGTCATTTACGATACATGCCATCGGAATAATGCTTCCGTCAATGTTAAACTCTGCCTGCAGCTCGGAGGCATGATCCCGGAATGCGATCAGCGCCTGCTCAAACTCATCTACCGTAGTCGGTACCTCCAGACCAAGAAAATCCAGCCATTTCTTATTGATAAAACTCATATCGCCGACCGTCTGGATCGCCGTCTTCTCGGAGCCAAGCTGCTCGATCCAGGGAAGCGCCCAAATATGGCCCTCCGAATCGGTACTCATTTTCCGATATTCAGGAAATTTGTCAAATACCGCTTTCAGATTCGGCATATAAGTATCGATATACTCTTCTAACGGAATGATAACGCCCTGATCCGCATATCTGAGCAGATCATTATCGCCAAAACCTGCCGTAAAGATGAAATCCGTCAATGTATCCAGATTCGCCATGGCCAGTGTGATCTTATCACCCCACTGATCGCCCTGAATCGCCGTCCACTCGATCTCTACATTCGTCTCTTCCTGCAGACGTTTGAAGATCGTACGGTTATTCGGGTTGGACTCTGTGTTCGCCGGATAGCTGATCATCCCGGTCAGCGTCGCTTTCTCAGCAAGCGGAAATTCCAATTCCGACGCATCCACTTCCTGTAATTCTCCGGTGTTCAATTCCACATCGGACCCCCCCCCCCCGCACGCCGTAAGGGAAAATACCATGCCTGCTGCCAGAGCCGCGGTAATTACGCGTTTTACTAACTTGTTTTTCATACTTCCTCTCCTTTTCTTTATTGATATTTATTAATATTTTTCTGTAATACGATATACTGCCGTTTCCTGGCGGCTTAACCTTTTACGGAACCTGCCATAACGCCGCTGTCAAAATATTTCTGGAAGAATGGATACATAACGAGCAGCGGAAGGCTGGAAATAATGATCGTCGCATACTTTAAAAGCTCCGCCAGCTGCGCACGTTCCGCCGTACTCTGCATATCCGAGATCATTCCGGACTCCGGCTGGTTCTGGATCAGGATGGAACGGAGCACAAGCTGCAGGGGCTGTTTCGCCGAATCGTTCAGGTAGATCATGGCATCAAAGTAGCTGTTCCACATTCCCACGAACTGCCACAAAGACAAGGTCGCGATGATCGGCGTACATACCGGCAGGAGAATCCTGAAGAAGAATACCATTTCGTTCGCACCGTCCACGTCAGCCGCTTCTCTCAGTTCACCCGGAATACCCTGATAATAGGTTCGGGCTATGATCATATTCCAGACACTGAAAGCGCCCGGCAGGATGATCGCCCACATGCTGTTCAACAGTTTCAGGTTACTGATCAGCAAATATGTCGGGATCAGTCCGCCGCCGAAGAACATCGTGATCACGAAGATAACGTTGAAGAACTTCCTTCCCCTGAAATCCGCTCTGGACATCGGATAAGCCGCCAGCATGGTGATCAGGACGGAGACGAATGTAAATACAACGGAATAGATCACTGCATTCTTGAAACCGATCCAGATCTGCGCGTTGGAAAGGACACGTTCGTATGCCGTCAGCGTCCATTTACTGAAATCAAACGTAATTCCTTTATTCTGCAGCGTAACAGGGTCGATAAAGGATGCTACGATAATATAGACCATCGGAATCACGATTGCGACAACAAACAGTCCCAGCAGAATGTAACCAACCATCAAAAGCGCCTTGTCCTGGAAGGAATATCTGGCAAATCTACTTTTCTTTTTCATCTTGCTCTCCTCCTTTACAGTCCCTGACCATCGTTCATCTTCGCAACGATCTTGTTGACCGCAACCAGAAGAATCACATTGATCACCGTATTGAACAAACCTACCGCCGTCGAGAAACTGTAATCGCCGTCTAAAAGACCTTTCTTATATACATAGGTCGCTATGATCTCCGAAGATGCCATATTCAGATCAGTCTGCAGGGCGTAAGCTTTCTCAAATCCGATGCTCATGATATTACCTGCCTGCATGATGAACTGAATGATCACGGTCGCTTTGATCGCCGGCCACTCAACCGCCTTGATCTGCTGGAAGATATTCGCTCCGTCGATGACCGCCGCTTCCTTTAGCTCCGTGCTTGCGTTAGACAACGCCGCAGTGTAAATGATGGATCCCCATCCTGCACCCTGCCAGATGCCGCTGGCTATGTAGATCGTACGGAACGCCTCCGGCATGGTCATAAAGTTTATCTGCGTGCCGAGGAGCAGGTTTACAGGTCCCGTAACCGACAGGAAAATACGGACGATACCGCAGAGTACGATGACTGAAATAAAGTTCGGCATGTAGAGGCAAAGCTGTATTTTCTTCTTAATGCCCTTGCTCTCGATCCGGTTCAGCAGGAATGCCAGCAGAATCGGAACCGGAAACCCCCACAGCATACCGAATACGCTCAATTTCAATGTGTTGCCCAGATAACTCAGGAAATCCGGGGAGGACAGAAAGCGCGAGAAATGTTTGAATCCTACCCACTCACTCCCAAGGATACCCCGGATGGGATTATACTTCTCGAAAGCGATCAGGATACCGCCCATGGGAATATACCGGAAGATGATCGTCAGCGCCAGGGCCGGCAGCAGGAAGAACACATACAACTGCCAGTGCTGCACGATATAGACCAGCGAATTGTGTAATCCCGCGTCTTTCTTTTTAGTGCTTGTGCTCATTGTTTTTCTCCTTTCTCATCATCTTGATCTTGTCTTTTTACATTTTTACATTTACTATCCTCTCTCACGACTACAGCGGAATTATAATTGTGCATTTGTAAAAGTCCAAGTTTTATTTTGCAACTATAGCATATCAGCATTTTTACATAATGTCAACCAAAAATATGTTATTTATACAATATTTTTTCCTTAATTTTTACATTTGCAAAAAATATTGCCCAAAATAGAAACAAACTTTCTAAACGCCTTTGACAATTTGATTATTTTTAGGTATTTTACATTTGACACATTCAAACTTGTACATTATAATAAAATCACTATAAGTGCATCAATATATTTTACAAAAATTGCCACCTGTGCGGTTGGACGCTCCAAGGAGCATCCAACCCGACTTCCACATTCACAAAACCCGCGCTTACGCGCTTTTGCGTCTGCTTGCGCATCCGCATTTTGCTCATTTGGAAGTGGGTTGCTAATCCAATGCCTTGCCTGCATTGCCATAAATGGCATGCAGACTGGTCATTGGATTGCAA
The DNA here is from genome assembly GCA_910588215.1 of uncultured Lachnospiraceae bacterium. Classification (GTDB taxonomy): domain Bacteria; phylum Bacillota; class Clostridia; order Lachnospirales; family Lachnospiraceae; genus UBA3282. The sequence continues at coordinate 96,169 of CAJUQJ010000007.1, read as the reverse complement.
CCGCACAGGTGGAAAAATTGCAGTACAGGAAAAGGAAGTGATATGATATGGCAGAACGAATTACCATTCAGGATATCGCCGACGAACTCGGCGTTTCCCGCAATACAGTTTCCAAGGCGATCAACAACACCGGCCTCCTTGCCGAATCCACCAGACAGAAGGTCCTGAAAAAAGCTATAGAAATGGGATACAAACAATTCTCCTATGTAAATATCTCCCATTTTGAGAAATCGGAGCCTGCTGCGGCGGACAGATCGTCCAGGATGGAGATCTCCCTGTTTACTTCCAACTTTATCGGGAATTCACATTTTGCTTCCACCATGCTGGATAAATTCCAGCGGGAGCTCTCCACACTGGGCTATAGCTTCACCATGCACCGGCTTCAGGATACCGAGATAAAGAATCTGCGGATGCCGGCCGCTTATAATAAGGAAAAAACCGCCGGGATCATGTGCATTGAAATGTTCGACCTCGCATACTGTTCCATGCTCTGCGGACTGGATATTCCCCTTCTTCTCGTAGATTCACCGGTGACCGGGCTGGATAAACCGTTGGGCGCGGATCGCCTTATTATGGATAACCAATCCAACATCCATGTTTTTGTGAAGGAAATGGTACGGCGCGGGAAGACAAGGATCGGATTCATAGGAAAAGCGACACATTGCCAGTCCTTTTTTGAGCGGTATATGGGCTACCGGAATGCCATGTATCTGTCCGGTCTTCCCTGTCCTGACGAATACTGCATTACAGGCGACAATCCCGGACAGAAGACTTTTGAGGGGTCGGCCTATCCGGATTACTTAATGGAACAACTCCGGAATCTGGATACTCTGCCGGACGTATTTATCTGTGCGAACGACTTTATTGCCATAGACACTCTGCAGGTATTTAAGAAACTGGGGATTTCCGTTCCCGGCGACGTCTACCTGTGCGGCTTCGACGACTCCCCGGAATCCAGAATCATGTCGCCCACTCTGACCACAATCCACATCCATAGTCAGATCATGGGATTTTCCGCGGTGAATCTGCTGATGTCCCGAATCAAGGAACCGTCCCTCAATTTCCGCACGGTTCATACAGAGACACGCCTGATCTACAGGGAATCCACCGAAGACTAAGGAATTGTACAGAAATAAGGAGGAACGCCGCCATGCGCAATCTACTGAGCCCGGAGGGGCCGCTAATGTCATTTCTTACCAAACTGTCCTACAGCGCTTACCTGAATGTTTTATGGTTTATCTGCTGTCTGCCTGTCGTTACGATCGGCGCATCCACAACCGCCCTTTTCTATGTAACTTTAAAGGTGGCGAAGAATGAAGAAGGCAGCCTGACCAGAGCCTTTTTCCATTCCTTTCAGGCAAATTTCAAACAGGCGACCAAAATCTGGCTGATTCTTCTGACGCTGGGAATCGCCCTGGCGCTTGACGGATACGTATTCTACCACATGCGTTTTGAAAATGTACTCTGGACCATCGGCACGGCGGTTTTCTTTGTCGCTCTCGTCGCTTACGCCATCGTCCTCATGTACATCTTCCCACTGCTCGCAAGGTTCGACAATACGACCTTTGCCATGTTCAAAAACGCGATCATGATCGGCATGCGTTTCCTTCTGTGCACCGCTCTCATGGCTGTTATTTACTTTGCCATGGCCTTTGTTGTGATTAACATTTTCACACCGGCCATTATTTTCGGGGAGGGATTGTGCGCTCTGCTCTGCTCCTACCTACTTTCCAATATTCTGCTGATATGCCAGGGTAAGACGGAGGAGCTTCCAGATGCCGGAGCAGACGTCCAGGATCCGGACTGTGTAGTAACGGGCAATGCCGTGGCAGACCTTACAGAAACAGGTCATACCGCGGTAGAAGCGCCGGAGCGGCCGACGATAAAAATCCCTGGAGGCAGCTTATGAAACACGCTTCATTTAATCCGGCGGCATTTCTCAGGGACGAAAACCTGCGGACGCTGCACGGCAGGAAGAAAGTACAATATATCTGGGATTACTATAAACTGCCGCTGGCAGTCCTCTGTATCGTATTGTATGCCGCCGGCTATATGCTCTACGGCCGCATTACTCATAAAGACACCGTGTTGTACGCCGCTCTTGTCAATGTGGCCGCAGGGGAGGATCTGACGCAGGAACTTACCGGAGATTTTCTGGATTACCTGAACCTGAATCCTTCCAAAAACGAGCTGGAACTGTATACTGGACTTTATCTCACGGACGACGAGACGAATCAGTACCACGAATATACTTATGCTTCCCGCATGAAAATCCAAGCCGCCATTGACGGTGAACTGATGGATGTGGTTCTGATGAACAGGGAAGCCTTCGACGCTTTCTCACAAAGCGGCTATCTCTACGATCTGAAAGAATTACTGTGCAGAGAAGATCCGGACCTGTATGACCTTGTGTCATCTCAACTGGAAAAGAATATTGTTATCTTGGAAGATAATGCCATGGATATGCTGTTTGACGATTCTCTCACCTACAGTGCGAAAACCAAAGAAGCTTTTTACGGGATCGATCTTTCCCGCACGAAACTGATCCGGCAGGCCGGATTCAGCGAACCCGTCTATCTGGGTATTGTCGCAAACTGTCCGCGCATAGATTCCGCTCTGGATTATCTGCGTTACCTGTATACCGGAGCATGAGACATTCCGCAGACACAAAGCACCTCAACTCTTAAACTCTCTCCAAAAGACTGCGCACAGCTAAAATCCATTACATGATGCAGATTGATGATCAGATCTCCCTGATAAACTCATGACTGCATTTTCTGTACCGGATCGCAATGCGCCCACAGGCAAAAACACTTCCTATAGGATGAAAAAGCAACAAGGCTGTTGCTGCCCGCGGCCTCCTGTCGTGGAATTGCCGGGTTCAGCAACAGCCTCATTGAAAGAATCTACACTGAAAAAGGTGCCTCACACACTATACACAGCCTGCTTTCTCTCTTCTTGCCAGCTCCAGACAACCCATGATCCCCTGATCGTCGTGCAGGCTTGCAGGCACGATATAGTGCTCCATATCCGCCAGCTCTTCCGTCTGGATATAGCCGCCCAGCATCCGGGTCACTTTTTCCCGGATCAATGGGAAAAGCTGTTCCTGGTGCATCACGCCGCCCCCTAAAATGATCATCTCCGGTGAGAGCGTCAGGATATAGCCCACCAGCGCCTGCGCGATATAGTCCGCCTCCAGATCCCACACCTCCGGCTTGTCTTTCAGTTCCACCGCCTTCTGTCCCCAGCGCGCTTCAATGGCCGGGCCCGCCGCAAGACCTTCCAGACAGGTCTTATGATAAGGACACTTGCCTTCGTATGCGTCATCGCTCCTCTTCCGGATCAGCACATGTCCTGCCTCCGGATGCAACATACCATGCAGCAGCTTACCGTCTATGTATATGCCGCCGCCAACGCCGGTGCCAATGGTCAGGTAGATGACGCATTTCTTTCCTTTGGCCTGCCCGAAGGTCACTTCCCCCAGCACAGACCCGTTCACGTCCGTGTCAAAACCCACCGGACAGCCAAGCGCTTCCCGAAAAGCGCCGACAATATCATAATTCCGCCACGCCAGCTTCGGCGTAGTAGTAATATGCCCATACTCCGGCGATTGCCGGTCCAGTTCCACCGGCCCGAAACACCCGATCCCCAAAGCGTCCACCTGCTTATCCTTAAAATAAGCGATCAGCTTCGGCATGGTAATCTCCGGCGTTTCTGTGGGAATGGAGATCTGCTCGAAGATTTCCCCCGTTTCGTTTCCTACGGCGCATACCATTTTGGTACCGCCCGCTTCCAATGCTCCCAGTCTCATGAATCCCTCTTTTCTGCGCTGCCTTGCGCGCGTTTTATTTCCCCATGCGAGGCTCTTCTTTTCTTCCTCTATGCTACCATATTCTCAGCCTGCTTCCTATATAATTTTTACAGATCATGCTTTATTTTTTATTAAGAAATGCTTTAGATTTCCATAATTGATTTTATGTTATATATGTTGTATAACAATTATAAACAGCAAACAAGTTATCAGACATGCATCGGAACTCGAAATCAGGTCATACTGATAACAGATAACACATGCGGCACACCGCCGGAGCGCAGACCGCATAGTATAAGAAAAGAGGAGTGACTTATATGTTAAGACCAGCATTATTCAACAATCGTACCTACAAACCCATGTTTTTTGATGATTCCTTCGATCAGATGTTTGACAACGCCTTCAAGAACTTCTGGGGCAACAATGAACTTGCTACCTTCGACGCCTTCAAGACGGACGTGATCGACCAGGGCGACAGCTACCTGCTGCAGGCGGAACTGCCCGGCTTCGACAAGTCCGATATCAACATTGACCTGAAGGACAATCTGCTCACCATCTCCGCTTCCCACAAGGAAGAAAAGAACGAAGAGGACAAGAGCAAATATATCCGCCGGGAGCGTTATTACAGCTCATATTCCAGAAGTTTCCGCGTGAACGACGTGGAGCCCGGCGATATCGACGCTTCCTACAACAACGGTATTCTGGAAGTGAAGTTCCCGAAGAAGGAGATTGCCGCGAAGGAAGAAGTGCGGAAGATCGAAGTGAAGTAAAGAGTGTATAAAATAAAGAGTGTAAGTTTAGTTATCAACAGCTAAACTTCACTCTTTATTTATAGCAGTTCAACGCTTATCCTTCATAAAAGCGTCTGCTGCGCATCCGACGCCGCCTGGCGGTTCACCTTCTATTTCACCGTAAATCGCTTTACGATCTCTGTTTTCTTTGATGTCGTTGTCAGATTGTTACCTTTGACGGTAATGACAGCCGTGTATTTTCCTTTTGCAAGAGGGTATCTGATCTCTTTGCCGCTCTTTGAACTTCCTATATGATAGACAACCGTATAGTCGCTTTCCGGCAGAACATTCTTGCCAATCTTTACCGTCACCGGATTCTGTGCTTTACCTGTATACTTTACCGTACGTGGACATGAAGCCGCGACTTTGGCAATGGTATTCTGCTTTACCGTATAGAGTTGTGTCAGAGCCGCTGTCCCTGCGTAATTTCCCTTTCCCCGAATTGAAATTGTATAGGTACCTGCGGGAATGATCTCCCTCTCTCTTCCGTTATACAAGATTGTATAATCTGTATTCATCCTGAGTGTTTTCTTGCCAAGCTTTATCGTTGTTGCCGGAGCGTTAACGCCGCCATTGTAATGGTAGCCTTCCCCGGCGCAACCGCTGTGACCTTGCCGTTATTGTCAACCTTTGCAACTTTCGTATCGCTGCTGGACCACGTTTTCGGCGCATTCTTGATATAATCCCACCCGGATACCTGAATTGTCTCCTTTTCCTTCGGTTTTAAATGACAGACTGCCGTTTCAAGTCAAATACCCCGTCAAAATCGAATACTATATTCAACTTACCCTGCATAATCCACAAAAGTGATCACCTGCTCTTCCTCGAACTGTTTCTTCTGCGGCTCATAGGCCCATACCATTTTGATCTGTCCGCGGATTTCGTCGAAAGTCCACCTCTTCTTGCTTCTCGCAACACAATTAGAATCATTTACCATAAAACCGTCCTGATCGTACCCATAGATCACGATAAAGTGCCCGGCTGCCGTAAAATCCCCCGCACCCATGGCACAGATCAGCACACGCCCCTTCGACAAGGCATTCCGGAAACCAAACTCGGAAACCTCCGGTTCACTCACTCTCACTCCATACAGCCCCGGCATATCCTGCATCAAAGCCCAGGCAGTTCCTGTTCCTTCCACATAGTAGCCATTTTCCATGGCATGATTGGCAATCCGGTCCGGTGTCAGTGTCTCATCCCTTGTCAGATAGTACAGCACCATCGACATACAGGTCGGGCCGCACCCCGACAGACCAATATTACTGTCAATCCCATAGGAAGCATAGCCCCACCGTGGATCCCATTGGAGAAAAAGCGGAAAATCCTGCCTCTTTTCCTCCTCCGTCAGTTCCCCTGCTGCCACCTTGTCCCTTTCTAAATATCCCGCTGCAAAATCCGCCATTTCAGGATTATTGGCCAATGCCGTCAGCATATTTTCCGGATAAAGAGAACTATTGCGCCCAATCTGTGCGATAACCGGATTCGACTGCCCCAACTCTTCCAGTCGCTTCACGGCTTCCTCCCGTGTCCGTTTGATGGGTTTGTCCAAATGCACTGCTTTGATACTGCTGATAAAATCCGCTGTCTGCTGTCCGCCGGCCTGCCGTTCTCCAAATATATCCTCTGCATCCGAACTGCTCCCGTTCTCAGTCGCTTTCTGTTGTAAGACTTCTATCTGTTTCAAAGTTGTCTGTACCTTCGTCAGAGATACGCCTAACTGCCGGATCCGTATTCCATACAAGGCCAGGATCATACCCAAAATAATGAAAAAAATATTTCTCTGTAACTTTTTCAGCTGCTTCCTTCTCCTGTATTCCATCTGCCGCTCCATTTCTCTGTCATTCTCCATATAATTCCTCATTCCTCTTTCCCCCAATGTCATCCTGATCTCTCTGACCCCGCCGCCACGCGGCTTCGTAAGATCCGGAGCAATTTTCTAGTCCATATTCTATCTCATAAAAACACTCTGACAGGATAGATACTTTCATCCTATCAGAGTGTTGCGTCATACTTTCGTTGAAATTGTGTCATACATGTAAAAAAGATCAGGATTCTTTTTCCTCTACTCTCAGACGATACTCTATCACCCGCTGGTCATGCAGCTCAACTATTGTACTCCTTCCATCTTCAATAAACTCATTGGTCCGGGTCGTATTCGCAGTATAATAGCCCTGCTCCGCGTACAACTGACTCCCTTTTACCGCTATATACACCAACGATCCGCTTTGATTTGTCTGTGCAAACTTCTCCACTTCCCCCTGCACGCCTGCCAGCCGGACAAAAAGCTCCAGCTTATCAAATGACTGCCTGTGCGCCATATTCCCGTACAACGATATCTCCGCATCCCACACTTTACCCGTGACTGCATTGATAGACAGATCTGCATAAAGATACTCATTGGAAAAGCGCACCGTCCAAAAACTGTACCAGGATTCCATCGGTACTTCCAGCGTACTCAGATCTGCTTTTACCCCTAAAGATGCCCTTCGGGATAAAAACTCCGGATTCTGTCTTTTCCAAAAATCCATCTCCACAAGCCAGTTTTCTCCGGAAGCAATGGCCTCCTCCATCGTGATCTGTCCAACTGCCGGTTCATGCAGGATCTCCCCTTCACAGTGATTCCTGTACTTGATCACCTGTTCCATCTGCTCCACAGTCAAAACGCGCTCTGCATCTTCCTTCGTCTCCCCCGTCTCATCATCCTCTCCCGTGGCAGTATCCTCTGCAGCCGGATCCTGCCATGCCAGCACGGGAGATTCCATCACCACGGTACCGCTCTCCTTCAGCCGCTGCCGCTCCCGCATCTGCAAGATCACATTCATCCCTGCCGTACTTCCCAGGGCAAAGACTGCCGCAAACAGCAGACAGACCCATGTATATTTAGACACTCTCTTCACTATGCCCTCCTTCCGGCAGGCCGAACGTGATGCGAACCGTAGTGCCGGACTTACCGTCACTCTCCACCCGCATCCCTGCCCTGTGAAGCTGTGCGATCTTAGCCACCAACGCCATACCAAGCCCTGCTCCGTGCTGCTTCCGCGAGCGTGACTTATCCACCATATAGAAGGCTTCCGTGATCCGCCCCAGCTCAGCCGGTGGAATACCTTTTCCGTTATCTTCCACACAGATCCGGTAACAGGTCTGCTGTCTCTTCCCGGTGATCCGGATATCACTGCACTCCGCCTTGACAGCATTATCAATAATGTTGAGTAGCATCGTCTTGAAAAGATCGAACTCCACCGCGATCTCGGCCTCCTCTATGTCCATATGCAGCTTCACGCCATGCTTGCCGCACACGGGCAGTATGCCCGGCCGTATGTTTTCAAACAGCCTTCCCGTATCCAGTTTTTCCAATAAAAAATCCTGCCTGTCCATAACGAACAGATCCATCAGCTTCAAAGAAAGTGCTTCCAGGCGCATACCCTCATGCAGGATATAGCCCGCCGCCTCCTTGACCTGCTTCCTTGGCAGCTCTCGCTGATACAGCATATCCGCATATCCGATCACCGACGTCAGCGGTGTCTTCAACTCATGGGCAAAATTGGCCGTAAAGTCTTCCTTCGCTCTGGCCGCCTCGGATAACTCCCTTACCTTCTCTTCTATCTTCTCCGCCATCTGATTGAAATCCGCTGCCAGCTGGCCAATCTCATCCTTAGTACCCACATAGATCCTCTCAGAATACTTCCCTCTGGCAATCCTTCTGGCCGCCTTGCTCACCTTCTTGATGGAACCGGTGAGCAGATTGGTCAGCAAAAAGATCAGCGGGAATCCAATACACAAAATGATCAGGTAGATCCTCTGGAAATATGCCGTCATGCTCTTCTGAGTATCCACCACCGAACTGATATCCGTCTGCGTCACCAGATAAACCCCGCTCTCCCCCTGCCGCACATGATCATATACGTAAATATAACTTTCCCCTTCCTTCTGATAAATGCGAAAAGCCAGCCGTCCTTCCCCACTTTCCCGGAGGTCTGACACATTCGGCATCATCGACATATTGGAATAGATGCAATTTTTCTCCTGGTCATAGAGCGCGACCGGCGCTGTGAAAGAATCCCGGATCTCCAGATCTCCTTCCTGTGTCCACAGAAAGTCCTGCCCGGAGTAGAGAATAGACTGTAGAATATACTTATTATATTGGAACTCCTGCAGCGCATACTTCTTTTCCTGCTCAAGGGCGTTTTCATAGACATGATCGATCAACAGTACGCCTGCGGCCTGAAAAGCAATCCCGAAGATCACCACGAAGCAGAGAAATATTTTATGAAAAAGTTTCATGTATCATCCTCCAGGCGGTATCCGATCCGAAACACCGTCCTGATATAGTTCTCCCAGCCCAGCTTCTTCCTCAGACGCTGGATATGAGAATCCAATGTACGGGTGTCTCCCATAAAAGACCCACCCCAAACCTTCTCGTAGATACGCTCCCGGTACAACGCTACATTCTTGTTCTGCATTAGCTCTACCAGCAAGTCAAACTCCTTGATCGTCAGTTCAACCGGGACGCCCGCCTGTGTTACAGTCCGGGAGACCACGTCAATCTCCACATCCGCAAAAGCCAGCTTCTGGCCCGCCTTCCCATATCGCCGCAATACAGCCTCCACCCGCGCGATCAGTTCTCCCACCTGAAACGGCTTGACGATATAATCATCCGCTCCTAGTTTTAATCCCTTAATACGGTCATCGACATTGCCCCTCGCCGTCAGGAAGATCACCGGTGTTCCCATCGGCTTTATATATTCGAGCAGTTCATAACCGTCAATCTCCGGCAGCATAATGTCTAACAGGATCAAGTCAAAGTGTTCCTCCTCGATCAGATCTGCCCCGGCTTTGCCGTCAAAAGCACAGGTACATCTGTAGCCCTCCGTCTCCAGATTGATCTTGATCAAATTAGCGATGGCCGCATCGTCTTCGACGATCAGGATTTTCTGCATTGCTAACCACTCCTCATCTATATAATAAACCCGCACCATACAGCCGAAGCGATATGCCGTATGACTGCCCTTGTTACAAAATTTTACTTGCAACAGTATATACTATAGATGTGTCAAAGTTGTGTCATTATCCAATACATTATCTCATATTCTATTTAGTTTGAAGTAAATGACTCGAAATCTATATAATCAATGTAAATACTTTCAACATCCAATTTAAGTTCTTCAGATGCAAGAGATTGTATTCCTCTCTGCATTTCAGAATCGGGTTTCTCCTCTTTGCCGACAACAGTGATATAAGCATCCGTGATCACATCATCTGAATCACTTAAAAATACATAGGCTTCGGTAATTTTGTTTTTATAATAATCCCGTAAAGATTTCTTTAGTTCAATCTCTTTAATACGCTTTTGATCCGAAGGCAAAAGATAATTATCCGCATAACTACTACTTTTTTGTCCGTTTCCTACACCGCTCAATGTACTAAACCCCAAAATACCGCAGACAATAATAGTCAGAATAATGCTTGCCGTAACAACTGTTCTTTTTGAATACTTTTTATGTTTCATAATAGCAGCTAACCTTTCTTTCAAAATTTTTTTATCTTCAAACATAGTGACCGAAAAGGGTGTCCTTCTTATTGAATCAGCCGCAACTGCAATTAAAGTGTTTCCGTATTGTTGCATTTCACTAATATCAAAGCGTTTTATAACAGATTCATCACACGCTAATTCACAAGCTTGATTCATCTCTCGACGTACAAAATAAATCATTGGATTAAACCAGTGAACTGCTCCGACAAAAATCAACAGCCACTTTACGAAAATGTCCTGCTTTTTCCTATGTGTAATTTCATGCATCAAAATATTACGAAGTTGCACATCTTCATATTTTTTATCAGGCAAAATAACTGCAGGACGGAAGAAACCGATTAGAATTGGTGTTTCCAAAATTAAGTTTTTATATAACTGCAAAGCACCTTTTCCTTTTAACAGGTCATTCAGCAACTCTGCTTCCTGCCGGTCTGCACTTATATTATGTTTGCGCAGCCTTCGTACATATAGCACATAACATAATATATGAAAACCAAGAACTAAAATCATTCCTATTTGCCAGAAAACAAATAAATTCACTGCAGTGTCTGACGAATGAGTGATTTGCGAGATTATTTGTTCGTTCTTTATTGGCATTACCGAACTATCCGATACAGGAATAACAATGATCTTGGATATAGGCAGCATCAAAGCTATCACTACTGAAATCCACATATAATATTGAAATGATTTAGGAAGTTTATCTTTTATGACCGGTTTTAAAATAAATAGAAAAAGTGAAATTATACTACCAGTAAATGTCATCGAAAGAATTACCTTGATCATCTCTACAGAGAATTCTCCAACAACACTCATTTATTCTCGTCCCCCATTCGGAAATATTTCTTTAGCTCATCAATATCCGCTTCTGTGAGTTCCCCATTCTGGCATAGAGCTGCAACAAAACTCTTAGCACTACCATCAAAAAATTTATCTATCAAACTTTTCTTCCTGAACATGATATATTCTTCTTTGGTTATATTCGGCATATAGTAATGAACTTCTTTTTCCTGTATCGAAATAGCACCTTTTTTCTGCAACCTTCTTAAAAGTGTCGCAATCGTAGACTTCTCCCAACTCATTTTATCACTTAATTCTGTACGAATATCACTAAACGTTACAGCCTGTTTCTCTCGCCAGAGTATTCTCATTACCTCAAGTTCAGCATCAGAAATCTTAAAGCTTATTGTGCGCATTGTCATCTTCCTCTCTTCAGCCGTGTTACACTTGTAACACGATTAAATTATACATTTCATTTATCATTCTGTCAAGCATATACTGTAAATGTGCCAAAATCTTTCCGGTTGCAATATCCTTATATTTCATAATCAAATACCCCTCTGCAAGCAGCGGGGTATTTGACCCTCGCGGCAGTCGCCAAATGTCTGCAAGCAGCCACTTGGCTCGTTGCTCGCGAGAATAAAGACCGGCAGGATACATTCATGCATCCCTCCGGTCTTTCATCGGATTATCTGTATTCCATAAAACTGCTGATCTCTTCATCCTCATACCGCAGGATGATGGCGGATGTGGGCGGAAGTGTTATGGAGACTTTACCGGCTCTCACCGGATATTCTTTCTCTTCCGTAGTGAATCCCTCCGCAGTGGTCAGCAGCAGCTGTTTGATCATGCACTCCTTGGGAACGCCCAGATACCACACGAACAGTTCTTTCGTGATCTCATGATCATTATTGTTGACCAGAATCACCGACTGCCCCTCTCTGGTGAACCTGCCGTAACCGATCACATTGTAATCGCTTTCCATCTGCTTGATAGAACCTGTAAGGAACTCTCTGTATCGCTTGTGAATGCGGATGATCTCTTTATGAAACGCGATCAGCTCCTGATCCTCATGTCCCCACGGATAAGTACGCCTGTTGTCCGGATCGGTGAATCCGCACACACCTGCCTCATCGCCGTAATAGATGGTAGGCGCTCCCGGCCAGGTCATCTGGATCACGACAGCCTCCCGCATGACCGCCTTATTCACACCCGTATTCGCCGCTTCCGGCCCCAGGGTATTCGTCCTGCCCACTTTCCTGTTTGTTCGGGTCAGGAAGCGGGAATGGTCATGGTTGGACAATTCATTCATCGCCACCTGCAGGGACGGCGTCGTAAAGCTGGCGCTGTGATGCATCATGGCACCCCAGAAACTGTCGGCATTCCCCCGCAGATCCTCCCGGTAGTCGTCGCTGTGCTTCTGCATACCGGTCAAAAACCAGGTCACCGGCTCCATAAAGGCATCGTAGTTCATCACCGTATCCCACTCATCGCCCTGCAGCCAGTCCTTCGGACTTCCGTAATGCTCCGCAAGCACGATAGCCTCCGGGTTCACCATCTTCACCGCCTTACGGAATTCTTTCCAGAAATAATGATTGTACTGCGGCGTATGCCCCAGATCCGCCGCCACATCCAGCCGCCAGCCATCTACATGATAAGGATCGGAGATCCACTTTCTGGCAACATAGAGGATATAGTCCTCCAACTGCTGGGAATTCTCATAATTGAGTTTGGGCAGCGTGTCATGTCCCCACCAACCGTCATAGGAGCCATTGTAGGGCCATTTGTGATTATCATGAAATTGGAAATAGGTGTGATACGGACTATCCTGTGCCACATAGGCGCCCTTCTCATACCCGGAAGCATGTTCATAAATGCGCTCCCTGTCCATCCATTTGTTAAAAGACCCGCAGTGGTTGAACACCCCGTCCAGAATCACCTTCATGCCTCTTCTGTGGGCTTCCCGCACCACCTCGGCAAAAAGAGCATTGCTGGCCTGCAGATTCTCCTTGTTAGACACCCGGTCGATATATCTGGTGGCAAACCGGTTCTCATGCTGATCGTGCTGCAACAACTCACCCTCGTCGTGAACGATCTTACCTACGTGCGGATCGATATAGTCATAATCCTGAATATCATACTTATGATTGGAGGGCGACACGAACAGCGGGTTGAAATAGATCACATCCACGCCCAGGTCCTGTAGATAGTCCATCTTATCCAGCACACCCTGCAGATCGCCGCCATAGAATTCTCTCACACCCATGGCCGCCGGATATTTATTCCAATCTTCCACCCTGACCGTCTTATCTCCGATATACTGATATTCATTCGTCAGTACGTCATTAGAAGGATCGCCGTTGTAGAACCGATCCACATAGATCTGATAAAATACGGCCCCCTTCGCCCATTCCGGCGTCTTGAATCCCGGAATGATCTGGAAATGGTAATACTCATTAATGTCTTTGCAGATGCCCCGCGTGTCATAGAAGCAGTCGATCCTGCCTACGCGTATTTCAAAATAATAGACCAGCTTCTCATTGTCAAGCTGTACAGAATAGGAATAATAGTCAAAATAATTATCGGTCTCCGTCTTTAACATAATGTGTTTCTCATCCTTACACACGAAAAACACTCTGTCAATATTATTTCTGGCCGAACGAAAACGAATCGTGACCTCCCCGTAGGCGCTTGGCTCCGGCGGATATGCATAATCCTCCGTAGTGTCTGAAAATAACGCTTCTTTATTGATGACCGGACGCATGCCTGCTATATACTGCTGATTCTTCTCTGCTCTCTGAAATTGGCTTATATCCATGCTTTATGCCTTTCTACAATAAGTCCGATAAATATATAGATTATTTTATACTATATAGGGTAGATGTTCAAGCAAAAAACAAACTGCGTTTCCCGGTAATAAAACGGGCAAAGCCTGTTTGCATGTTCTGCTTTGCAACTTAGTTAAGTCAGGAACAATTTCCTGCAAAGTAAAAAAGGCAGCTTTTCGGTCGCTGCCTTTTTTAGAGAAGGTATTTCTTTCTTATGGGGTATAGCAAAAACTATATAATGTATTGGGGGGTTACAAGTAGTATAATAGCATAGCATGTACCTGTCCACAATACTAAGGATTCACAAATATTACAAATTTGACTATCCATTTTTGTGAAAATTGCACAACCCCATTTGCTTTACTTCTAAACTGCCGCGTTTTCAGGCTCTTTTATGCCTTATAACCTCTCTATTTCCGTTCTCAGCACTGCTTTGACCGGTCATCACGGCGAGTAAACCTCCCTGCCTGTGGAGCGAATGACACTTGCTACAGCTTCATTTCAGGCTCTTCCGGCTGCGGGTACATAGTATCAAAAAGCGCTTCAAACTCAGCGCGGTTGATCTTCTCCTTCTGCAGCAGCAGCTCGGCACATCTATGCAGCACATCCTCCTGCTCTAAGATCATAGCCTTCGCTTTCTCATAACAGTCATCGATGATCGCTTTCACCTCACGGTCGATCTCCCCGGAGACCACCTCGCTGTGACCTTTGGCATGCGCCAGATCCCTGCCGATGAACACCTCATCATCGTCATCGTCATAATTGATCACACCAATATTATCCGACATCCCGTAACGAGTCACCATTCTGCGTGCTACCTTGGTAGCTTTCTTGATATCACTGGATGCCCCTGTCGTGATATCGTCAAAAATGATCTCCTCCGCGATACGTCCGCCCAGAGAAACCATGATATCCTGAAGCATTTTGCCCTTGGTCAGGAACATCTCATCTTTTTCCGGAAGGGGCATGGTATAGCCCGCCGCACCGATACCAGTGGGAATGATGGATACCGTGTACACCGGCCCCACATCAGGGAGTACGTGGAACAAGATCGCATGTCCCGCCTCATGATACGCCGTGATCCGCTTCTCCTTATCGGAAATGATGCGGCTCTTCTTCTCCGCACCGATCCCCACTTTGACAAAGGCCCGCTTGATGTCATCCTGCTTGACAAAGACCCTTTTCTCCATAGCCGCATTGATCGCCGCTTCATTGAGCAGATTCTCCAGATCCGCCCCCGTAAAGCCCGCCGTCGTCTGCGCGATCTGGGTAAGATCCACATCATCTCCCAGCGGTTTGCTCTGGGCATGGACTTTCAGAATATCTTCCCGGCCCCGCACATCCGGCGCAGCCACCGTGATCTTACGGTCGAAACGTCCCGGCCTTAGGATCGCCGGATCCAGGATGTCCACACGGTTGGTGGCCGCCATCACGATAATACCTTCGTTGACGCCGAAACCGTCCATCTCCACCAGCAGCTGATTCAGTGTCTGCTCACGCTCGTCATGGCCGCCGCCCATTCCGGTACCGCGTCGTCTCGCCACGGCGTCGATCTCATCGATAAAAATAATACAGGGCGCATGCCGCTTCGCCTCCGCAAACATATCACGCACACGGGAAGCGCCTACACCGACAAACATCTCCACGAAATCCGAACCGGAAATGCTGAAGAATGGTACGTTGGCCTCTCCCGCGATCGCCTTGGCAAGCAGCGT
Organism: uncultured Lachnospiraceae bacterium; assembly: GCA_910588215.1. GTDB lineage: Bacteria > Bacillota > Clostridia > Lachnospirales > Lachnospiraceae > UBA3282. The sequence continues at coordinate 80,714 of CAJUQJ010000007.1, read as the reverse complement.
CTTACCCGTACCCGGCGCGCCTTCCAGCAGAACGCCTTTGGGAATACGTGCCCCTACCTTCGTAAATTTGCCCGGCTCCCGCAGGAACTCTACGATCTCCTGCAGTTCTTCCTTCTCTTCCTTCAGGCCTGCCACGCCGTCCAATTTGATCTTATTCTCACCGCCCAGCGTCAGTTTGGCCCGGCTCCTGCCGAAATTCATCATCTTGCCGTTGCCGCCGCCACTGGCCGCATTCTGCGCATTCATCATCACGAAAAAGAAGACGCAGATCACTACCACGATCAGGATCGGAAATACACTGTTAAGAAACCAGCTCTCCTCCGGCACACTCTCCACCACCGGATCCAGCTTATAGCTGCGCACCAGCTCTTCTGCCTCGGAGATATTCGTCACGTTCAACCGTCTCTCCTCACCACTATGCAGCGTCACTTCAAGCGCACCGGCATCGGTATTCTTGTTAGGACAGATCTTGACAATGGCGACCTCATTGTTCTCCATCTGCCTGATAAATTCGCCTTTCGTATAACTGCTGTCCTGGATTCTGATCGTTCCGATCCACACGGTAAACAACAGCAATCCCATGATGATCACAAAATACATGTAGAAACTCTTATTATTCCTGTTCAAAATAAACCTCTTTCATAAAATATATTCTTTCTTATTATAAAACGGACGCGATCATACACGTCCGCTATGATCAATCAAATTTCACGATTCCGATATAAGGCAGATTCCGGTATTTCTGATCGTAATCCAACCCATATCCTACCACAAACTCATCGGGAATCTCGAATCCCGTATAATCCACTTTCACATCTACCACTCTTCTCTCCGGCTTGTCCAAAAGTGTACACAACTTCACGTCCACCGGCCCTCTGTCCTTCAGCATCTCCAACAGATAGCTGAGTGTCCTTCCGGAGTCCACGATATCCTCCACCACCAGCACATGCTTATTTAGCAGCGACTCGTCCAGATCCTTCACGATCTTCACTACACCGCTCGATTTCGTATCCCCGCCGTAGCTGGATACTGACATGAAATCCAAAGATACCGGCACCGTGATCCTCTTGGCAAGCTCACACATAAAAAAGCTGCCGCCCTTGAGCACGCAGACCAAATGTACCTGTTTCCCCGCATAATCTTTGGAAATCTGATCCCCGATCTCCTGGATCCTCTTATCCACTTCCTCTTCACTCAACAACACTTCGATTCGTTCCGCCATCGCTTCCTCCTTCGAGCCGTACTTCCAGAATACGCTCCGTATTTTCTTCCACTTTGTACTTTTGGCTGATCCGATAACCCGGTATCCACAGGACATGGGAACCGTCAGCCAGCAAATGCATGCTGTCCCGCCGCATTTTAGGAATTTTCTCATTGATCATGTATTGTTTGACCGACTTCGTATGCATGGCAGCGTCTATCGTCAGATAATCTCCCGGCTGCCGCTTGCGAAGTAACAAAGACGTAGTTATTTTATCATAATCGAACCATTTCGTATATCTATTTTGTGGAATATTTTGCTCTTTTTGTAAGATTCCGGCCCCTTTTTCAATCAAATGAAAGCTGAATCTTCCTTCTTCCGGCAGTCGGATCTCCATAGGTGGCACTATTTCATATACCTGGCACGAATCCGAAACTACTTCGCGGCTCGTCATCCTGTGTACTGCGCTTGCGCCTTCCGGTTTTCCTGACTTTACAGGCTCCGCTGTTTCCTTCGTATCCCTGCCCAGATACAACCTGTCATATTCTTTATATGCTCTGATCCCATAGGGAAGTCGTATCTCCTTACTGCCGTCTTTCTCCAAAAGTTGTACCAGACTGGCAATATGGCGTCCGGTAATATCTTTCCTGTATGGTGTCAGACGTTCCAGGCAGGTAAGCAGTACCCGCTTATACAGGACCGGATCCTCGACCAGAAGTCCCTTGTCAATGCACAAACTTACCGTCTCACCTGGCTGTTTATCGGCATTATGCTCTTGACCGTCTGTGTTCTCTTTCACATAAATCGTATACAGTCGTCTCGTCTGCCCTTCCAGATAACATTCCGTCTCTGAAAGGATCTCCGCCAGTTCTCCCATATGCGTTATCGCACTGGTACAGATCTCCTTCTCTGCATAAGGAAGGATATGATGCCGTATACGGTTACGTGTATAACTGTCTTCCTCATTGGTACTGTCATGACAGTAACGCAGTCCGTTTAACGCAAGATACTCCTCGATCTCCTTCCGTTCCAGACACAACAGCGGCCGGATCACCGCTCCATTCACCGGCCGGATCGAAGCAAGCCCTCTAATACCGCTGCCCCGGAACATATGGAACAACATTGTCTCTGCCCGGTCATTGCAATTATGAGCCACCGCAATCTTACAGGACTGGCCTTCCTTACTCTGCTCCCTCAGCACTTCTTCAAATGCCGTATAACGCAGCACCCGCCCTGCCTCCTCGGAAGAAAGCTTATGCACCGCCGCATAACCGTCCATGTCTACTTTCCGCAGATAAAAAGGAACTCCCAGCTTTTCACAGAGCGCCTCCACGTACGAAGCATCTTCCGCCGAATCAGCCCGCACTCCATGATCCACATGCACCACCAGCATCCGGAAATCTGCCTCTTCCCGCAGCAGACACAGAAGATGCAGCAGGCATACGGAATCGGCTCCGCCCGATACGCCCACAGCCACCAGATCATCTCTGTCTATCATTCGGTATTTATCCAGAAACCTTTTCACTTTATTGTAGATAGTACTCATCACTTTCTTCCGTATCCTTCTTCCACATGCCGATCACCAGCACCGTCATATCATCCCGTATCTGTCCACAACTCTGTTTCAGACAGCAGGCCAATATCTGGTTCGCGATCTCATTAGGATTCGTATATTCTGTTCTGCCGATGATCTCCGGCAATACCTCCTCGCCAATCCCCTGAGAAAGCGCATCCAGGATACCATCCGACAACATGATCACATAATCGCCGCTCTGCAGTACCCTTTGTATTGTCTCCGGCTCGATCTGCCCGAAAACCCCCAACGGAAAATTAAGTGCCGACAGCCTGTCCACAAGCCTTCCTCTCTTGATATAGCTGCACGCGGCGCCGACCTTCATAAACTCACATTCACCGGTATACAGATTGATATCGCACAGATCCAGGGTTGACATATTCTCTTCCTGTCCTGCTGCCACCAGCGCGCCATTGATCATCTGCACGGCCGGCTCCTTGCGGAATCCGGCTTCCAACAGACGCTCCATCTTCTCGATCACCCGTCCCGAATCATTGCAGGCCTTTTCCCCGGATCCCATACCGTCTGACAGGGCTGCCACCATTCTGCCGTTTTCCACCTCATAGAAAGAATAGTTATCTCCCGATACCGTTTCCGATTCCTTGATCGCCTTTGCGACACCGGTCAGTAAATAATAATCCGGCTCCTGCACAAAATAGTAAGTACTCCAATCCGGCGTCAGATACTGCGGCGTGCTTCTGGCCGCGCGCAGCCTCGTATTCAGCGCCACCGAAATAAAATCCGACACATCTTCCACGCAGATATGCTCACCCAGCTTCGTATACTTTTCTGAGATTGTCTTCATCGTCAGGCTGATCTCAATATGTCCGTCTTCCCTCTCCAATTCAAAGAAATTCCGCAGCAGGATCCCTGATTCCCGGAGCAGCTTCGAAATCTGCCTATACTTTCTCTCTCCCATTGGCCGATAGAGGCATGTCTCTCTGGCTACCTCCGCCATGATATGTGCCATTTCTTTCAAATGCTCCGCCAAAAGCCCCTGATTCTCCTGCAGCTTACGGTGCCAAAGGTAATCCCTGCGGTCTTCCGGATCGTGGTCGTCCACTGTCTCCGCCTCTATATTCTCTCCTTCAAACAGATCTGCCAGATCTCTGAAAGATTCCGCATAAGTCAAAAGTTTCTGTCTTCCATATTCCGGTATGATCGTAATCTTATTATCATCCCTGATCTCTGCCTGTCTCCTCATGACACACCTCCCCAGTTTAATTTGTCTTTATCAATATATGTGGGGGATGTCCGGATTATTCGTCGTTGATATGAAAGTCTTCGACTTTCATATCATAATGGCCATGCGGCCCGTTAAGCGGCAGGCTATTCATAATGGGAGGTACTTTGAAAGTCTTCGACTTCCATAGCATGGATGGGGATTTATCATAATTCACTCTAACAGAAAAAAGCAAATCCCGGAGTCTGCTCCAAAACCTGCTTAATTCTCATCCTTAAATATGATCTCACCTTCATACACAAGACCTAGCTTGTTCTTCGCGATCTCTTCCACGTATCTCTTGGTCTGTGTATATTTCTCGTATTCCTCGATCGCTTCTGCTCTCGCCTGCTCTCCCTCGATCTGTTCTGTAAGAGCCTGCACCCTCTCCATATAAGCTGCGCGCTTCTCACGCAGTTCCACGCTCTTGACCGAAACTACTATCAGCATCATGATAACAACCATGGTAACCAAAAGCATGCCCGTCTTATTCTGGCGCTTCTTACGATATGCTGCTTTTCTTGCCATGTTGCTACCGATACTCCTTTTCTGACCTTACTTTTTACTTAAAATCATTCTAATTGTTTTTATACAGGCCGTCAACCGTTTTTGTATAAACTCCTTCACTTTTTTCAGTTTTCTCATCGCGTATCGAACACACCTTCGACCCGCTAAAAATAAGCATTTCAAAGGTCTTAGCATAACTTGTATGATGCGAAAAACAAACCACATTATCTTGTGTATGCATTTGGCCATAATATTTATAAATCGATATTTAATTGTCAATTTATAAAAAAGCATTCCAAGAGCAGCCCCCACCACGGCAAACCATCTCAGAACGCCATTGTTCTCCTTGTAAAGTACATAAAAAACACTGATCCCGCACATAAACCAATAAATGAAATCTTCTATGGACATTAAAAATCTGCCGTGCGCAACGAGTTCTCTGAAGATCAGTATCCAGTCATAGGCAAATGTGATCACCAGGCCCATGAGAATAGAATGTAGAAAAAAAACAACTTCCTGCACAATGTCCTGACTCATATCCGGCAAATCCCCCACTTTACTTAAACAGTCTCGCAAGCAGTGATTCTCCCTTAGTCCCATAGCCCGCATTTTCCGAATAGGTAAAACTATCGATCCGTCCGTCTACATCTACCTCTCCCTTATCCAGGGATAGTCTGCTGACATGCAGTTCATTACCTTTGATCATCAGCATCCCCTGCTCTGTCTCAAGCAGGATCTCATTGACATCAAACGATAATACATCATTGACACCGCTTATGTTACATGTCCTTCTATTGGTAAGCAGCAGCTTGTGCGGTTTTCTGTTCACACTGTTCAAATCTTCCATACATACCTCCCATAAGGCAAAGACTTATTAATTAAATGTATGTCAGACCATGAACAAATATGTCTGCTTTACACAATCGGGAATCCCTTCAGAGAATACTCTGTTGCCGGGCATTCCCACATTGTTCAGGGCAGATACCGGAACAATTCTTTGGCTTCCTCCTTGCGGACGGTCTCCTGCACATCCAGGACCTCTACCTTTACCTCTTTATTGCCAAACTGGATCGTGATAACGTCTCCCACTTTGACATTGACGGAAGCCTTCGCCGGTCTATCGTTCACCAACACTCTGCCCGCGTCACATGCCTCATTTGCCACGGTACGCCGTTTGATCAGCCGGGAAACCTTAAGATATTTATCAAGTCTCATTTTTACCTCCTATTTTGAAGCGCCACAAACTCTACCTCCCATTCTGAAGCGAAAAAAATCCTATATGACAAAAAAGCCCATATGCGTTTGCATACAGGCCTTTACTTTCGCTCATATGACTTATGCGTTAAGCATGTCCTTTAATGCCTTGCCGGCTTTGAACTTAGGAGCCTTGGAAGCTGCGATCTTCATAACCTCACCGCTCTGAGGGTTTCTGCCTTCTCTTGCTGCTCTCTCGGAAACCTCGAAAGTACCAAAACCAACTAACTGTACTTTGCCGCCCTTCTTTAACTCGTCAGCAATAACATCTGTAAAAGCCTTTAATGCCTTCTCCGCGTCTTTTTTGGATAATCCTGCCTGATCAGCCATAGCTGCAACTAACTCTGTTTTGTTCATCTTAAACTCCTCCTTAAATGAGTCTTCATTTTATTATTAGATGTTCCTCTTTTGAAACGCCTACACCTATTTATATACGCTTTTATCGCTGTTGTCAAGCAGAAAGATGGCTTTTTTTTCGCCATTTTAAGGCATTTTGTTACAGTTCAGCCAGCAATCGCTGCCCGCGTCTTCATGCCGGTCATAACACTGATCACCCCTGCAGACCCATATCGTTTTCGTCCTTTTCATATTTGTCGATCAGATCTTCTATCCTGTCCACAAGCACCTGCTCCTGCGCAATCTTGGCAATCCTGGCAATATCCGATAACCTCATTAGGATATCTCCCATGATCTTCTCAAGCTCTCTGCTGTACGGCTCATGGCTGCAGGTCCAAAGCGCACCCACTGCCTCTTGCAGCGCTTCCACATCCTGCTCATAAGAACTGCCTTTTTCATAATTTTTGTCTATTTTCTTTAACACTTTAACGGCTCTGGTCAGTGCCGGCAATTCCTGGGGAACTTCCCGCAGAGGAGAAACGATCCATTCTTTATTCTTCTTCTCTTCTTTCTTGATCTCCTCCCAATTAGCAAGCGCTTCTTCAGAATTATCCGCACTGCATGTCCCAAATACGTGCGGATGTCTGCGGATCATCTTACGGCTGACTTCATCCACAACATCCTCCATCGTAAACAGGCCTTCTTCCGATGCGATCTCTGCATGCATTGCGACCTGAAGAAGTACATCGCCAAGTTCTTCCCGCATATTATCAGGGTCACCCGTCTGGTCATAGATACGGATGGAGGCAAGCAGTTCTGCCGCCTCCTCCATCATACAAGGTTTCAAACTCTCATGCGTCTGTACTCTGTCCCAGGGGCAGCCGTTCTCTCCCCTCAGCGTCTTAATAATTTCAAGAAAATCTTCGTATGTATATTTCTTATCCATATATTCCACTTCTAGTACTCCGTACTTGAAGTTCCTGTGCAAATTTTCGAGGATATTTTTTCGAGTGTACAAGTTCAGAAACGGAGGCGTAGCGGGCTACGTTGAGTATTCTGGGCTTGTGCAATCGGGAAAATAGACCGAAATATTTGCACAAGGGTTTTCAGTACGGAGTACTAGTCTTTACTTCCTTATTTATCTTATATAATAGCATTTACGGCCACCTTTAATTTAAAGTATTCTTTAATAAGGAAATCTAGGTGCATCATCCCCGTCGCCACTTGGAGGGGGCTCAACAATATTGTCTGAAACACTTTCTGTACTGCCGCTTGAAGACGGATTCTCCGTACTACTGCCTGATGACGGGTTCTCCGTGCTGCTGCCTGACGACGGGTTCTCTGTACTGCTGCCCGATGACGGGGTTTCCGTACTGCTGCTACTGCTTGACGGATTCTCTGTACTGCTGCCCGATGGATTTTTGGAACTTGAATTTCCACTCGAAGATTCCGTCTCCTTCTCCAGATCTGCGAAAGAATATGTGATATCCTCTCCGTCATTATATAAATAGATCGTATAACTCTTGGTCTTATAGCCGCTCTTGCGCAGTGTTACCGTATGGCTGCCTATATTCTTCCTAAAGCTGACCGGCGCTATACCGACGTAATTGCTGTCTACGTACACTTCCACATTCTTAGGCGCATCAATATATACTTTGTTGCCCTGCGTCGGCGATATGGTATTCTCACTGACAGAATCCGAAGGCTTATCTTCCGGTTCCTTCACTTCCGGGCTGTTTTCACTGACGGTGGGTGTATCTTCCTTCTTCTCCTCCAATGTAAAGGAGAGCTTAGCGTACTCTGAACCGACCTGGATATATTTGGTAAGGGAATCGTATCCTTCCGCTTCCAAATGAACCTGATGAATCCCGTAAGGCAGTTCAACCGCGCTGCTGATATCCACGGATTCGCCATCTATGGTAACCTCTGCGTCCGCCGGATTAACAGAAAAGAGGATTCTGCCGACCTTATCCTGGACGATCTCAATATCCCCTACGTCCAATACCGTTTCCTTATCTCTCTCGATCACGATATCCTTAATGCTGCTGACGCCGCCGTTAGACAATGCCACCTGATAACTGCCTTCCGGTACGACCAGAAGCATATCTTCCGTAATCTCTCTGATCACCGTATTGCCCACTTCAATCCAGCCCCCGATCAGAGCCTGTTCATTCCGCAACCGCAGATAACCATGACCTCTCTCTACATTGATGCTGTAAATCTTATGATCAATGCCGCGGATCGTGACTCGATCTTTTGCCACTACATCCATCACTTCAACACGCTTTCCCTCCGAAAGGACAACCGCCTCATCCGGCAGCGAATAGGTACTGGAACCGATACTGGCCGTCTTATTGATGCCACCCAGGTCATAATTCTCTATATCTTCATAGACCCATGCACTGGGAGATTCCTTGATATTCGCAATCTGCCGCTTTCCTTTTAGAAAGTTGACATCGACCACGTCCCCTGCCCTGATCTGGGAGATCGTCATTGGGCCATCATATTTGTCCGTCACATAAGTAGTCCCGTCATAATACAGGGTATACTGCCTGCCGGTATCCATATTCATGAAAATTACACTACTGTTCTCCTGATCCACAGCCATTACAACTGCCGTATCCGCCGAATCGTAGCTGCCGACTGAACTCACGCTGAAACCGGTGTCCACCACATTATGCTCTTTATCCTTGGCCATGCCGATATTAAAAGCCTGTGATGTACATCCGGTAATCAACAATACCATGATCATAACGACCGTTACCACCTGTGAAATTCTTCCGTGCATCCTGAATCCTTATCCTTTCTATTTCTGTCCGCCTTTAAAAATATATTCCAGAAAAAGCTGCTTCTCCCGCTCCTGAGCGAATAATTTCTCTATTTTCTCCATATTTCTGCCGGGAATCCATGCCTTACCCGTATTATAATAGAAATTAACGATCTTCCAGAATTTCTCGGGATATGCCAGTCGGTAATATAACTGCCTGTAATCCCTGTCTGTCAAATTCCTTACTCCATTATAACTCTCCAGAAGCAAATTCCCAAGTGTTTGCGACCAGTTATTTTTTTCCAACAGTTTCCGAAGATAGAGATACAGATCCCGTACCGGATAATCCCGTACACATTTCTCGAAATTGATCAGTACATTGCCTGTATCGGTCCGCAGAATGTTATGATACTGGTAATCTCCATGACACACTACTGGAAATTCATATTCATCTTCCTCATAGGCATAATACCGCAATTCATCGGTAATTTGCAAGGCATTATTCATGAAATAATCATAATGCTTCATCAAATAAATCTCAAAGTCCGTTTTCTGGCTCTTTTCCTGAAGGAACTTTTTTACTTTCTTTAATTCCCGGTTATGCTTCTCATATTCACTTTCAATCCGATAAACAGGCTGACTTAGCAGTTCCTCATACCCCGACAAATCGGCCGCATTATGCAGCCTTGCCAACGTACACACTGCCTGCCTGCACTCCTCGATGTCCCTGTAATTACACTCTTTTCCCTCAAAGTAAGATTTTACGATATAGGGGGTTCCGTCCAAGTCGGAGACGATCAGTTCTTCTTCTTTCGTCCGCAGGATAGACTCCACCTGCACCATACCGCTTTCGTTGATATGTCTTAACAAAAGATCCTGAAACTTCACCTTATCAATCGGCCCGCCATATTCTTTTAAGATCAGCAGTCCTTTATTTGATTCGCACAGAATCGCTCCCCGCCCCTTCCAGGTACGGCTTACCTCTATATCATAATGGTCCAATAAACTGACAGCTCTGTCATTCACACGAATACCCCCCGCTTTCTCGTCTATCTTATCTTATGAAAGCGGAATCGAAAGTATGAAAAAGAGATGAAGATTTTCCCAACTGTGCGGTTGCAATCCAATAATCTGTCTGTATGCCATTTATGGCAATGCAGACAGGCAATTGGATTAGCAACCCACTTCCAAATGAGTAAAACGCGGATGCGTAAGCAGACGCAGGAGTGCTTAAGCACGGGTTTTACGAATGCGGAAGTCAGGTTGGATGCTCTTTGGAGCATTCAACCGCACAGGTGAAGATTTTCTAAGGTATCAGAAAACGCTCCCGCTGCCCGCACACGCGCAGCAGCTCTTCTTTTGTGTTGCGTGCCGGATCTTCCAATACGATCTCCAGAAGTTCATTCAGAACCACCCCGATCTCCCGGCCCGGCTGCATTCCAAGCGCGATCAGGTCGCTTCCCGTAACGGCCAGGTCTTTCAGGCTTACACATTCCTGCTTTCTGCAGATCTCCTCATAGAGTTCATATATGTATGCCAGTCTGGCAAGTTTCTCCTCCCGCTGATAGTCACTCTGTGCCAGAATATCCGCGCGTTTCACGGCATAAAGCATCCTGAAGATATCCTCCCCGATCCTGTGCACCGCCCGTCTTACTCCGGCAGGCGCAGCTCCCACTTCCTGGTCGTGGCAGCGTACGATCTTCGTCACTTTCTGTATTGTATCATTGTCAAATTTCAGGCGGCGCAGAATCTGCATCGTCATCTTTTCCCCAACGACCGCATGCCCCTTATTATGCGTGATCCCTTTCTCATCTATCGTCAGCGTCTGAGGCTTTCCGATATCATGAAAAAGCATCCCCAGCCGCAGTACCTTATCCGGCTCCACCTCCAGCATGGCATGCAAGATATGTTCCCCCACGTTATAACAGTGATGCGGGTTATTTTGCACAGTTTCCATACACAGATCAAACTCCGGAAGGATCTGTCCCGTAATTCCCGTCTCATATGCGGTACGCATATAATCCGGATGATCGGAGACCACCAGCTTGACTAACTCCGCCTGAATGCGCTCCGCACTGATCTTTCTAAGATTCGGCGCGAGCTTCCTGACAGCATTCTTTGTATCCTCCGCGATCTCATATCCCAGCTGCGCGGAAAAACGCACTGCCCGCAGCATACGAAGCGCATCCTCCGTAAAGCGCTCTTCGGCATTGCCCACACAGCGGATCATACCCGCCTGAATATCCTGCATACCGTCAAACAGATCCACCAACCCGGTTTCCTCATTGTATGCCATGGCATTAATGGTAAAATCCCGCCGCCTTAAGTCTTCCGCCAGGCTCACGGTGAAAGTTACCTCTCTCGGATGTCTCCCGTCATCATACACACCGTCAATACGATATGTGGTCACCTCAAAAGCCTCATGATCCATCATTACCGTCACCGTACCATGTTTGATCCCGGTATCGATGGTTCTTGTAAAAAGTCTCTTTACATCATCCGGCTTCGCAGATGTGGTAATATCCCAGTCGTTCGGCGTCCTGCCCAACACGGAATCACGGACACAGCCGCCCACAGCATATGCCTCATATCCCGCTGCAGTCAACGTTTCAATGATCCTATGCACTTTATCAGGCAGCTGTATTCTCATCATATTCCCCACTCCAGTCTTCTTCCTCCGACCGCCGGTCATCTGCCCCACATATGCGCAGAACCGCACGGACTCAGCCAATACCCGGCCCCTTGAAAATGTCATTGACATCCTCAAGATGAAGATTCGGCTCTTCCTCCTCTTTGGCCAGAGAATTGACCAGTTTCTCTATCTCTTTTCCGGACATCGCACCACGGCTTCTCTCGATAAATTCTTCCTTCTCATCATCCGTCATATCCACAAACCGATCCATCGCCGCACGGTTTGTCGTGATCGCAAATCCCAGATCCAATGGTAGATTATTATAATCCATTTTATTTTCATCCTCCTGTCACATAAACAAACTGACAAATTTATCCTTGTCTGAAAGACTGTGACAAACGGCAGGCTCATCTGCCATTTGCCATAGTTCATGATTATGATGTGACAAAAAAATGAAAATTATACGATAAAATCTGAAAAGCTCCGCTCCCTATCTCTTCTCCGGCAGCCAGACTCTCATCTGATTTAAGCCACGGTTCCCCCACGCATAGTAAGGAATCAGCGTGATCTGACAATCCTCCTCTATCGGGGCCTCATAGCTGTAAAGTTTATCACTTACAGTCTCCCTATATCCATCCGCATACAATTCCTGTATTCCGTATAGTTTATCCGGCAGATACTCACCAACCGTGACTGCACCGCCCTTTTTCAAAGAAAGGGACAGCACATCTCCATCATTATCGACACCTTCCGCGCAGTAGATCAATGGCCCTCTCTGAATGGCTGCTTTCCCGGTATTGGCAGACACCTTATTGCAAGTATATACCTTTCTGGCAGACATATCCAGCTCCACCGTCAATACGTCATCTGCCTTGAAATCTCTGTGCAGAAATGCGTAGCCACTCTCCTCCATCACATACTTGTACTCTCTGTCATCACCGGTCCAAACTTCCTCATATTGCAAAGGCCTGCCGTTCAGACAGATCACTGTATCATCGCTCCATGCCGGAATACGGATCGCCAAGGGCACGGACATTGACTCTCCCTGTGGCTCAAACCGATAAGTGATCTTATTATCGTACGGATAGTTTGTCTCCAGTCTGATCCTGCCGCCGAAGCTGTCATTAAGATCCAGCGTCCCGCCGACAAATAAGTTGCAGAACAACCTGTCAGGCAGTATATGCCATGCATACTCTGACAAGGAAGCCAATAGCCTTGCCACATTCGGCGGACAACACGCACAGGCAAACCATTTTGGCCTCACAGGCAGCGCATGCCTATGAGTCTGCGCTTCCCCGGAAATTCCCGGCAACGCTTCCAGCGGATTTACATAGAAAAACCTCGTTCCATCCAACTGCATTCCCGCTAGAACACAGTTGTACAGGGCACGCTCCATCTCATCCGCATATTTGCGGTCTCTTTCCAAATAAAGCATTTTATTGGCAAAGAAGATCAGACCGATGGCCGCACAAGTCTCCGCATACGCCGTATCATTAGGAAGGTGATGATCCTTCGTGAAAGCCTCCCCCTCATACGCAGAACCGATGGCGCCCGTCACATACATCCTGCTTCCGGTAATATTGTCCCAGAGGGTTTTACACGCCTCTGCCAATGTATCGTCTCCCGTCTCCATGGCGGCATCCGCCATACCGGTATAGAGATAGACCGCCCTCACCGCATGTCCCACTGCTTTCTTCTGCATTCTGACCGGTTCCGTGCACTGGTTATACTCGGTATCAACGGTTCTGTTCCCCCAGACCGTCCAATTGTTCCGGCTCTTCTCCTTCTCATAATAAGCGCTGTCTGCGCCTCTCACATTGATGAAATGAAGCGCCAGCTCCTTATACTTCTCTTCCTTTGTACAGCGGAACAGACGCATCAACGCCAGCTCGATCTCCGGATGTCCGGGATAGCCCTCTGCGCCTTCCTCAATAAAATGTCTATAAATATGATCCGCCATGCCGCACATGATCTCCAGAAGCCTGTTCTTACCGGTACATTCTGCATAAGCTACCGCAGCCTCGATCATATGCCCTGCACAGTAAAGTTCATGGGCCTCATGAAGATTCGTCCATCTCTTATCCGGCTCTTTAACCGTAAAATAGGTATTTAAATATCCGTCCTCATGCTGTGCACTGCCGATCAGCTCAATGATCTCATCACAACGCTTCTCCAATTCCGGATCAGGATTCTGCGCAAGGCAGTAGGCCGCGCCTTCCAGCCACTTTGCCACGTCACTGTCCTGAAAAACCATGCCATAAAATTCACCGTCACACTTACCTGTGCGCAGCTTCTGCGCCGCCATGCGGAAGTTTTCGATACAATGACTTTTCTCCGCTCCCTCAATCCTGTCATTCAGCGCATTCTCCTGATAAGGGAGCACTACATCCTTGACCAGCTCTCTGTATCTGCCGAAAAAACCATCCGTCACTTCAAATCTTTTCACTAACTTTAAATCTCCCATTTTTTTCCTCCATTCCGAAGCAATTTTTTGCGAAGGCTGCGAGCCAAATCTCAAATTTGGCTCTGCAATCCCCTCTCTGTTTGACTTGATCTAAACCCGTCTGGTATGATGGAAGTACCGTAAGGAGGTACGTATCAACATGAAAAAGAAACTTAAAAACCGGCTGCTGCCGCTTCAACTTCTCTGTATCGTTGTCCTGCTGACCGCAGGCACTATGCTGTTTCGTGACTTGAACCGTTACCACCGGGAACGGGTCGCCAATCAGAACCTGTCCAGCCAGATCAAACAGGCGCGGGAAGCTGACGCCATCGACCAGAATTCTCATTCCGCACTGCCCTCCCAGTACACCGGACTCAAGCGGCAGAATGAAGACTTCGCCGGCTGGCTCTTCATCGAAAATACCGCCATAGACTATCCCGTCATGTACACCCCTGATGACCCTGAACATTATCTGCACAGAGCCTTTGACGGCTCTTATGCCCAGAGCGGCACCCTTTTCATCGATGCCTCCTGCCTGCCGGAATCAGATCATATCCTGATCCACGGCCATCATATGAAAGACGGGAGTATGTTCGGCACACTGCCGCAATATCAGGACCAGGAATTTGCCGGCGAACACTCTGTCATCCGTTTTGATACGCCCGATGAAGAAGGATATTACGAACTTCTGGCAGCTTTCTATACAAAGATAGATCCTGCGCCGGCGGACGACACTTTCCAATATTATAAGTATACTGACCTGTCCGACCCGGAGGATTTCGCCGCCTACATCCGACAGATCAAGAAGCTTTCCCTCTATGATACCGATATCCAGGCCGTCGAGGGAGACAGGCTCCTGACACTCTCTACCTGCAGCTATCATACCGATGAGGGGCGGTTTGTAGTCGTTGCCGTCAGAAAACAGCCTTAGGGACTGTCCTTAAGTCTCTTGTTCACCTCATCGGAGATCTCTTCCATCCGTTCCTCCAGATACGGCCCCGGACACTCCGTTTCATCGGAAAACATCTTATGGATCGTGAGGTTTCCGTCCGCATCACCGGTAAACCGCAACTGATCGATGCCATTGCGGCTGCAGATATCCACCACCAGATCAAGAAGCGCCTCATATGCTTCCTCACTCACATGCCAGTCTCCGCCCAGCTCATCATTGGCAACCTCGATGGTCACTGCCTGATCATCATTTTCCCTGCTGCTGGAAGTCCAGGCACGATTTTCCTCCTCCACATACAGCGCCACTCTGCCCTTCGTATCAATGGCATAATTGGAGGATGCCCGCCTGTCCCTTCTGGAAAAGGTCTCCCCCAGATCCTCCAGGGCAAGATCGCCCGCCATATGATGAATGGTAATCTTCCTGATCTCGCTTCCCCTGGGAAAATCTGCATTGGGAGAGAGATAAATATAATCGATCAGGCTGCTGTTATTACCGATTACTTCTGTCTTCTCTTCTTCCGTCAGCTTTCGCCCTATCGTATCGGGCAGCGCCGCAGAAAAATTAATACATAAGATCAAGACACCTGCTGCCGCCACACAAAATCCCAGCAGGAGAAACCATATACTGCGAAATTCTCTGCCTCTGCTTTCAGTCTTCATTGCCGTTTCTCCTAAATCCAATCCTGTTCCGACTTATTCCGGTCACACTCTCTCAATGCCATCTTGTCCAAGACTAAAGGCATTTTCTGTCTCATGGACAATCTACCGGTCTACCTATTAAAATGCACCGCATAGAAACATAGATGAAAGGCAAAAAAGGCTGCAAAGACCCCAAAGCAAATCTTCAGCGCCCCGCTCTTAAGCCCTTTTCCTCTCTCACTGGGATTGCCAAATGCCAGCATTACCAGTGTAGTGATCCCCAAATAGAAAAACCCTGTATCCATCATATTATGAATACAAAATGCCGTAAATCCGGCCTTTCTCCAAGGCTCCGCCTTCTTCCTGAAAAATCCGGCCGCCACCAGGATCAGCATCCCCATTGCGATCCATCCAAATTCAACTCCCACATGGATCGGCACATTGTGAATATGCCAGGTGTTGAAATAGATATCTCCGTCCTGCAGATTCAAAATCCTCCACCGATAAGGCCCGACACCCAGAAGCGGATTAGCTGTCAGATACCCAATACCGTTGCGCATCATCTGAAGTCTTTCCGAAAAGGTCGCCACGCTGCTGGGACGAACCACGACTGCTGCCCCCGCCACCAGAATACCGACGGCCGAAATACCTGCTGCCATCTTCGGATATACCTGCAAAAACAGATCATATTTTCTCCACAAAATAACTACGGCAGCCGCATACACAAACAGCAGCAGGCAGATCTGCGGCACACTCGTGCGGGATGCCGCAAGATAGAACAATATGCCCGTCCCCACTCCCAGACTGGCTCTGGCCAGGATGCGGCAGGCAAACCGGGCTGTTTCCCGAACAGAAAGCTCTGCTTTCTTTCCGGTACACTTCATGATCAAAACAGCGCTTATTCCGGCAGCCATGGCGACAAAACTGCCCATCGACAGGGTCAGTGCCAGGCCGATCAGCAGGACTGGCTCTGCATACGGCAAAGCAGAATACCAGCCAGTCCTCTGCTCTTCCTGTTTGTGCTGTTCCTCCAGACAGTTCATCAACAGAAACCAGCCCACAACAAGAAAGATCCCCAGCGCATTCGGATTCCCCAGGAAACCGCCCAGCCTTGCCGCACTGCCCCGGGTCACGGCGCGAAAGACAAAGCTGATGATTCCGGCGGCCGCTGTTATCCCTGCCCAGACGACACACAGCCGGCGCAACAGCAACAGCTCCCCTTTCTCCAGACATGACATCAGCAGATACAGGACCGGGAAGATCAGATGCAATGCCCCATAGCCGTCTGTAATATTCCCGTAAGCGGCATAAGAAGACGCCATGTTCGCTAGGTCATAAACAACAAGCGGGATCAGCACCCGGAGATCTGTCTGCCCGCATCGTCCGGAACAGCCTGCCGCGCAGAGGATCAGACCAAGGACACAGACGATCGGCACATCCCCTACTCCAACCCACGTCAGAATAAACAAAGCCATAAAGATACTGATCACCATATAGTGATCGATAATATCATCAATTCTGTGCACGATTTCTGTCCTGTGATCCATTTTCCTATACTTCTCCTGCTGTTTAGTCTGCTATTTGTTGGGACGCATCACCCGACATGGATTCCCATATGCCACCACGTTATCAGGGATATCTTTCGTCACAATAAACTGAATTTGTTTAGTTTATTTAACTAAATTGCTCATCAGAGAATTTATGCAACCTTTATACCGTAAATTCCGTAGATCCAGAACTTCTTCTCACGCTATGCATGTACAATATTCGTATATTCTGAAATCTCCCTGCTAATGGTACACAGATCTTCCACCGACAATCCGTGAATATCTTCATGTCCTGTGATCCTTGCGAAAGTCCGCAGTTCCTGTGCGGAGCAATTCAGGAAATTAGCCACTCTCTGAGCCGCCGCTTCCCCGTGCAGACGTTTTCTCAGCTCCGGATCCTGCGTCGCCATACCCACCGGACACATGCCTGTGCCACAGATGCGGTATTGCTGACATGCCGCCGCAACCATAGCTGCTGAGGCAATGGCCACTGCATCCGCTCCCATAGCGATCGCTTTCGCAAAGTCGGAAGACACCCTGAGTCCGCCTGTTATTACCAGATCAATATCCGCATGTACACTGTCAAGATACTTCCGGGCACGGTACAGGGCATAGATCGTCGGCACGCTCGTGGAATCCCGTATGATCGACGGCGATGCTCCGGTAGCCCCGCCTCTTCCATCGATGGTAATAAAATCCGGCTCCGCAAATACACAATATGCCAGATCTTTCTCAATCTTTCCGGCCGCAATCTTGATACCAATCGGCCTGCCACCGCTGCAGTCACGCAGATTTCTTACCAACGTCCTTAAATCTTCTTTCGTATTGATACCCGGAAATTTGGACGGACTGATCACATCCTCGCCCAACGGTTTATTACGGATCTCGGCAATCTCCGGCGTCACTTTGCTGCCCGGCAGATGACCGCCCATACCCGGTTTCGTACCCTGTCCAATCTTGATCTCAATAGCATCGGAAGTCATCAGATTCTCTGTCGTTACACTGTATAGGTTCGGAACATACTCAAATATGTACTTGTGTGCCGCTGCTTTCTCTTCCGGCAGGATTCCGCCCTCACCGCTGCACATTGCCGTTCCAGCCATAGCGCTGCCCTTCGCCAGAGCGATCTTCGTCTCCTTCGAAAGTGCCCCGAAAGACATATGTGAGATATACACCGGCATATCAAGGACCATAGGTTTTTTGGCGTGTCTGCCAATCACTGTCTGCAGGGATACCTCCGCATGCTCCTCTAATGGCGGCGGGTTCAGCTGCGCCCCCAGCACAAGAATGTCGTCCCAGTTAGGCATCTTCATCTGTGTTCCCATCGCTTCGATCGCCGATTTCCCTGTGACGGCCATCTCATGGATCTCCTTAAAATAACGATAGCTGCTGTCCGTTTTCCTGGTCTCCTTCGGATAGCTTAAGTCCGGACCCTCTCCGGATGCTCCTGATACCATTCCTTCTGCTCCTGTCTCTGCTGCACCCTGTTCTTCTCCACCCGATGAGACCATCTCAAATTTGTCTACCGGCTGCTTACACATGGGACACTCTGTCAATTCCACAAAAGCTCTGCCCTCCGCCTCCTCATCAAACACATAACCGCACACACTGCATTTGTATACCATAGCCACACCCTCCTGTTTTCTTTCGCTTTCGTTTACTGCTTTTGCTCAAAGAACTGAACCTGTCTGGTCGAAACGACCGCAAATCATATTTTTTATTATTATAACTCTACCCCAATATATAAACAAGGATTCTTCCTTGTCAGTCTCATCTTTTGTGACAGTTCGTTACTATTCATGGCCCAATGTCATGATGCTGGGGTCAAAAGGTTTTTGCCCCCTGCTCGCTGTCAAATCGTGCCGACAGCATTTGGAAACGCTTTTCCGTTATCAGTTCCCTTGTCAAATCCTCGTACAGCTTGGCATACAGGTTTTCTCTGTGTGTTTCTGAATGTCCGCAGGCACAACTTCGTGAACCGTCCTCGCCTCAATGGTGTGTGATGAACAACCCTCTTTCCCAAACTTGCGGTATTTAGTACAGCAGTAGAAAGTCTTATCCAGTACATTGTTCCGCTTTCTTTATTATCTGTTCCTCGGCTATCCGCTTAAATACCGCTTCCATTTTTTCAGTGCCTACATAGTGTCTTTCCACGATTATTTTTGTGGGTGGGTGCTGTCGGGTGGCTCTTTGCTGTGTACTGCTGTCTTTGCTCATAAATCTGCTCCTTTACAATAAAATAGAGCGCATAGACTGTTTCTATACGCTCTGACGCTGTGTTTTATATTACTTATTCAGTTGTGTTTGTGGTAATGGTTGTTTAGACAAATGGGAATTTGAAATCCCCGAAATCATAGGCATCCGCCAGTGATTATAGGGCTTTTATGAAATCCTCTGAAGCCTTTGAAAACAAAGGATTTTTCGCAATCTGCTCACCGAATCCCTTTATTAAACGTTACACCATTTCAACGACGCCCGTGCAGCTCATAAGGGCAAAAGCAAGAGCAAGAAAATCCCATAACAGGATATAACAAGGTGTGGCGATCGGGAGCCTGTGACATATGTGCGAATACATCAACGGAGTTATTATACAGGAGGATTTCACAATGGAAAAGACCATTTATGATGGTACGAACTGCGGGGCGACTATTGTTTCCCCTATCTGACAGTACCGGCTCAAGAGCAAAAACCTATCGGTATTTGGGGCCGGCGGCACCTGCAATACATCAAAACAGAGCGCAAAACCCTGTACACGAAACTGCTGACCAGCGGCAGGCTGAATACCTACTTTGACGACATCAACGAGCAGGCGACGGAGCAAATGCTCCTGCTGATAAAACAGATGGCAGAGCGTGAGGGCGTCACCGAACAGCTCAAGGCGCAGGATCAGATGCTGTGGGTGCAACGGATGAACAACATCCGGGACAGGGCAATAGAGATCGTAAATCACAGTCTGATCTACGCATAGTCAAATACCCCGCAGCAAGCTGACGGGGCATCCAACTTGCAACGCAGCAGAGCTGCGGGGAGCAATCCCCGCTGTCCATTTTTGCGATCGAACTGACATTTTTATAGTGACAAATATGTCACTACGTGGTATGATAATGTCACTTCGGAAAGCGAAGGGCAGGATATGAACTTAGGAAAAGAAACAGAAACACTTGAATTCAAGAAGACAACAGGAGAAATGAAAGAGGCGATGATCTCTATTTCGTCCATCCTGAATAAGCATGGGATCGGAACGCTCTATTTTGGTGTAAAGCCTAATGGTGACATCTGCGGTCAGGATGTGTCCGAATCCTCACTCAGAGATGTGTCACGATCCGTATATGAAAGCATACGGCCACAGATCTATCCTGCCATTGAGGAAGTCGTTCTGGACGGAAAACATTTGATTAAGGTAGAATTCAACGGTAATAATACACCGTATTCCGCCGCTGGAAGGTATTATCTTCGGACCTCCGACGAGGATCGAGAGGTGACGCCAGAAGAACTGAAAAACTTCTTCGTTTCAAACGAATACCGTGAAAAGTGGGAAAAATCTCCCTCTACCGCATCGGCGAAACAGGTCGATAAGAATACTGTCAAATCGTTTTGGCAAAAAGCCGTTTCCGTCGGAAGAATACCTGAGGGAAGATATACTTGCCCGGTCATCCTGAAGCGGTATGGGCTTGTCAATGGCGACAACCTCAACAATGCGGGTGAGTACCTTTTCGGAAGCACGCATCCCGTCACGCTGAAAGCCGCCATATTTGCGACGGACGAAAAGCTCACTTTCCTTGATATGAAGCTGTTTGAGGATAACATCTATAATCTTCTCGGAACGGCTGAGGATTACATACTGAAAAACATCCGGTGGAGAAGCGAAATCATCGGCACAGAGAGAACTGAGATACCGGAAATCCCCGTGGCGGTCATCAGAGAAGTTTTGGCCAACAGCTTTGCCCATGCGGTTTACAATAGCCGCACGAATCACGAGATTTGTATTCATCCCGGAATGATCACCATATACAGACCCGGCGAATATGCCAGCAATCACAAGCCGGAAGACTATATGAAGGGCAATTACGAATCCGTGATCCGAAACGCCACGATTGCCAAAATCCTTTATCTCAATAAGTCGATCGAACAGTTCGGAAGTGGTTTTAAGCGTATCAACAGTTTGTGCAAGGATGCCGGAATCCGCTTTTCCTACGAGAGCGATGAGCTTGGCTTCAAGTTCACCCTGTATAGGCCGCAGCGTCAAAGTGACATTCCCAGCGTCACTTTGGATGTCACTTTGAACGGAACAGAAATGGCTGTTCTTGCTATTCTAAAGCAAAAGCCAGATTCTTCACGCGGCGAAATCGCTGACAAGATATCCAAAACGGTCAGAACGGTACAGAGGGCGTTGAATTCCTTAAGAGACAAAGGATATATCCAGCGTGTCGGCTCCAAGCAGGAGCCGAGATGGAAAGTGCTGAAATAATCAATCTTCCAAAGAAAGGTGTTTATAATTATATGAATTACCTAGGCTATATCATTTATCGTGAGCGGCTTCGGCGAAATTGGAGTCAATCGGGGCTGTGCAAAGGAATTTGTACAGTATCGTATCTGTCCAAGATTGAAACCGGCAAAGCAGATCCGTCAGAAGAGGTTTTGCGTCTCCTCCTGGAGCGGCTTGAGTTAAAAAGCGATCAAAGAATTGAGAAAGAAGCTGCTGAATTAGCAATGCAGGGTTGGGAGCTGCTGTTTGACGGTAGGTTTAATCAGCTACGACATCTGCTACATGAAAAGGACATAGAACGCTATCGAGCTGTTCCTGCGTGGCTGGATCTGACGTTGCTTTCTTCCGAAAAGCCGTTGGATACTGCATTGCAAGCATGCATGGATACACGGCAATTAGCCCTGCAACGGATATTACAAGGGCGGGAAATTGAGGCGGTGCAACTCATGCCTAACGCATATACCTACCTGACGCTGGGCATGGCCGACTATAAAGCCGGAAACTACTCATCCGCAGTGGACGCGCTGCAGACTGCTTATGACTTAGCAAGCAGGGAAGGTGCGGTGCGGATCATGCTGGAGGCGAAGCTCTTCCTCGGCAACGCATATTGCAATCGGCAGGATCTTCCCAACATGGAGCGTCAATATCGGGTGGCGCAGCGGCTGGCTGAGGATTTGCAAGATCAGAGAGCCCTTGGGGCCATTGGCTATAACACAGCATCGGCGTGGATTGAGACAGGACGCTATGAGGATGCCTACACATGGTTCTCCCGGCAGGAACAGCCTTCACTGATGTCACTGCACAAGCTGGCGATCTGCTGTGAAAAGACCGGACGGCGGGAGATGGCCCTCAGCACATTGAAACGGGCCGAAGGCATGGATACCGACGAGATGGATCGCTCCCTTGCCATGCAGCTTCTTTCTCTCGTTCGGTATCGCGTGGAGCACCCGGACTATCTCTCACGAGAGGATTATGGCACGCTGCTTTTGGAAAGCTTTACCCGCCTCCGAAGAGAACTGCCCTCTGGCTGTGCAATCTTCCACTTGCCTTGGGTGCTGGAATGGTATAAAGCAACCAGGCAATATAAGAAAGCCTGCGAACTGCTGGAGGAGTTTCCTGAAAAAACATTATAAAGCATAATTTAGCCCGCATATTCAGAGGAACTTTCCCAAATATGCGGGCTATTATTTATCTCACCGAACTGCTACACTATTTGCAGAGGTGATACATATGAAAGAAGCGAAACTATGGACGCGGAACTTCTGCTTAGTGATTCTTGCATCAGCTATTGGCACAGTTGGTGCAATCGCAGGCGGTTTTGCATTAGCATTCTTGGTGTTTGATGAAACTGGCAGTACATTGGCCTCGGCTCTGATTGTAGCAATCCAGCTCCTTCCGCATCTTTTACTCCCGGTTTTGATTGCGCCGTTCATGGACCGGCTACCCCGCAAATCATTTCTGATAGCAGGCGATATCGCAAACGCTGTATTGCTGGCCGGAATGGGTCTGTGGCTGCTATTTTTTAATTTTTCCTATGTAGGTTATCTTGCGGTGTCTTTGCTGCTGGCTTGCATTGGCGCGGTGGATGAGTTGGCATTCACCAGCATCTATCCGGAACTGATTCCGGAAGGCGCAGAGCAAAAAGGCTACGCGGTGTCCTCCATGCTCTATCCGGTTTTGAAGGTCATCATGACGCCGTTGGCTGCTGTTCTTCTGGACACGCTCGGCGTCGCATGGATTTTGATTGCTCAAAGTGGTCTCTCTTTTGCAGCAGCCATCACAGAGAGCTTTATCCATCTGGACGAAACAGAACGACAACACCGTACACCATACTCTCTACAGGCTTGGGCTGGTGATATACGGGAGGCAGTGCAGTACTTAAAGGAGGAGCGTGGTCTTCGCAGTATCTACGAATATATGGCAGTTACAAACGGTGTTGCCAGTGGTTTTTCACCCATTTTGGTGGCATTCTTTCGCACTTTTCCGGGTTTCACTGCCGCTATGTACTCAGCATTTTCCGTGGTAGAATTCGCCGGACGGACAATTGGCAGTGCGCTGCAATACCGAATCAAGATCCCTGATAAGAAGAAGTACGGCCTCGCGTTTTTTGTCTATCAGGTTTATGAATCTATGGACATGTGCCTGCTTTGGCTGCCCTATCCGCTGATGCTGGTCAACCGTGGGATCTGTGGATTCCTCGGGAGCAACAGCGCAATTCTGCGAAGCGCAGCTGTGCAGCGCTATATTCCCGAAAAACTTCGGTCTCGTATCAATGCTTTTGACGACGTACTGATCACCGCCGGAGCCAGCGTTTTTTCCCTGATGATGGGCTTTCTTGGGGAAATTCTCGACTATCGTTGGTGTGTCACGATCGGTGGTGCCATCGCCATGCTTGCCAGTTGGCTTTTGATCTGGGGCAGGCGTAAGGACGTGCGCAGGGTGTATGAAACGGGCGATGACGAGATGACACAATAATTTATACCGGCTCTTACAGATTCTTACAAATAGATTTGGTGGTTTTCACCTTTTATGCTTTCTATGTATGCACCGCAGGGCTTCCTGCGGTGTATTTTTCTATCTTAGCGTCCTCTGTCATAGTCATAGCTGCGCTGCCGATACCGGTCGGCAGAGCAGCGCCAGAAAAATGCGCTGGCATTTTTCCTGCTGTGTTCATCGTCAGCGCACCTCCCGGACGTCTGCCTGATTGAGAAGGTTTCTTCCCTAAAGGCAAAAAGTGGTCCGAGGCTTGAAGGCTTCCACTTCCATCAGCTTCGCCACACGTTCACAAGCAACCTGCTCTCAAATGGGGCAGCACCGAAGGATGTGCAGGAGCTTTTGGGACACGCCGACGTTAGTACCACCATGATCATCTACGCTCACTCAACAAGGGAAAACGGAGCTTTTTATGGTAGCAGACCCGCGGGAAATGCAGGAAAATCAAGGGTTTTCAGAGAATCGGATAGATAAATTGTAATTTATTGGTGTGGTTTATACCAAATATCTATTTCTTCTTTTTCTGGAATTTCAAACAGAGAAGAAACTTTATTTAGTAATCCCTCATCAACATAAAAACTTGATCCGCCATTTCCAGATATGACTTCATTATTTCTTTTTTCAATATTTTCATACCAAGTCTTATCATCAATATCAATATAATGCATTTCTACCAAAACCCCATTATTTTCTCCATATCTTTTTATTTCTTTCCTATTTTCTTTTGTCCAAAATCCCCAATCTAAAATTACAGTGCATCCTGCATTTACAATTTCCACTGCTTTTTTTCTTAAATATAAATTAACTCTTCTAGCAAATTCATCATAACCTTCACCTTGTTGATTATTTGTTAAATCATAGGTTACTTCATCTGTAGATAAAATCACAGCATGCTCTTGTTCTTTTAATCGATTAGCATAATATGTTTTACCACAACCAATCTTTCCACATATACAAAGTAATTTTGCCATAACACACCTCACTTACAAATCCCGATTGTGATTTGATGATTTTTAAGGGAAATATTAGCTGTGATATTTTGTTATTAAAAAACCCGCTAACTCTTGAAAACACTAAGTTTATCGCAGGTGAGCTTTCCCTTAAAGTTTCCCTTGCGTTATATCTTCCCACAGGTCATTATAAACTCTGATAAGGGAAAAAATGAGGGAAACAAAATCATATAAAACATTATAACACAAAATATACGGGGATTGTGAACTGATTGAAATGCTTTCAAAAAATCTACGAAAAGAGGACAGATAAAATGAATATAATTTACGCAACATACAATATCCACCATAACAGCATTGACGTATACACCTATGCAGGTTATTTCTTGCTGATAGACTGCAACAAGGCAGAAGAAGGATTAAAAACTACTCCCTGCTCTGAATGTGCCTTAAATGCTCTGGCGATAGACGAGTCGCTCGAATATGCAAGATGACCCCAGCATCATATCATTAATTTAGCCGGATGTGCCTGCTGCACAGATGGATTTTTTAATCTGATTATGATACTATTTTCTAAACATTCATGTCACGTATCATCATAATTCTGTTCGTAACCTTAGCATTAAACGCTTCGGAATGGAGGTAACTATGGATAAGCCTGCTTATGAGAAAACTATTTCTCAGAAAATTATTTTTCTTGATATTGATGGTGTGTTGAATTCCAGTTCCTGGAATGCCGTGCATCAAATGGAAATTTGTGACGGAACTTTAGTCGACAAGGACAAAATATGTTTATTAGCCAAACTCGTTAAAGAAACAACCGCTGCCCTTGTGTTACATTCCGGCTGGCGGTTCTGGTTTGACAAAGATTTAAAGCCTGTCAGAAAAGAAGCTTTTCGGCTTCTAGAAATGCTTCACTGCGAAGGCCTCAGCTTATATAGTATAACGCCTGATCTTTCTACAGACAAGATCAAGTATACGAAGAAATTCAGTCTTGTCAAGGCAAATGAAATACTATCCTGGCTGAAACATCATCCGGAAGCAGGGCGGTGGATCGTAATCGACGATCTTGACCTGCACAATGATATCATCCGTCAACACCAGATTAAAACAGATCAAACTGTCGGCCTGACCAGTCAGGATATCGAACACGCCAAAGTCATGCTGATGGATACAGACTGACAAGAAAGCTGGAATCTTATATGAAAATAGACAGACTCATCGGTATCCTATCTATTCTTTTACAAAAAGACACAGTCACCGCACCTTATCTGGCCAGCCATTTTGAAGTCTCCAGGCGCACCATCAACCGTGACATTGAAGATCTGTGCAAGGCAGGCATTCCTGTCGTGACAAGACAGGGGGCGGGAGGCGGCATCTCCATCATGGCAGATTATCGCATGGAGCGCACTCTACTGACCACCCGGGAGATGCAGGACATCCTGGCCGGGCTGCGTAGTCTCGATAGCATCAACGGCACCAACCGCTACGGTCAGCTTATGGAAAAGCTTTCCGCCGGCTCGTCAGATTTCCTGTCCGGCGGCCAGTCTGTGCTCATCGACCTGTCCTCCTGGTACAAGGACGCTCTTGCTCCCCGGATCGAACTGATCCGCAGTGCCATCGACAACTGACTTGAGGTGCAAGCATACAACATAACTTCAGTAATACAAATGTATCTTAAATATTACCAACACATATTACCAACACGACACACTGCTGTCATGTTCTCTATGTTATAGTAAACGTAATTTCTAATGCCGTTAACTATAGAATACAGTAAAATACCCACAAAGGAGAATCTCTTATGAAATACCCATGGATCGATGAATACCTGTTAAACAAGCGAAGTGTCACGAAAGATCTGCAAAGCGACTGGAACTGGATCCGCTACCACATCGGCGGTAAGATGTTCGCCGCAGTCTGCCTGGATCCCGAGGATAAACCATATTATATTACCTTGAAACTGGATCCCGAAGAGGGCAGTTTCCTGCGCACACAATATGAGGACATCGTGCCCGGTTACTATATGAACAAAATGCACTGGAATTCCATCAAACCGGACGGTAAAGTCTCCGACGATCTGTTAAAAGATCTGTTGGATAAGTCTTATGACCTTGTGTTAAAAAGCTTCAGCGGCAAAAGACAGCGGGAAATCCTTGGGCTCAGCTGCTGCGGGACAGACTGCGAGAAATGCAGCTGTTACGGTTCCATGTGCAAGGGCTGTAATGCCACAAATGGTAAGGTCTTCCACGCCCCGGCCGGCAAAACCTGTGCCATCTACAACTGTTGCGTCCAGAAGCATAAATTCGCCAACTGTCTAGCCTGTGACAGCCTGCCCTGCGATGTCTGGCGTGCAACAAAAGATCCAAGTCTTTCCGAGCAGCAGTTCGAGGCCACTATTCAGGAGCGTGTCGATAATCTGAAAGGGAAATAAGATCCGGAGTGGAGAGACATATGCCATACGATTATAAACTTGCAAATATAAACTTAAAAATATTTCACAGAAAACATTGACAACACCCCTGCGGATGATGTATTATTTTAGTTGTTCGCAAATCGAAGCGTGGCTCAGCTTGGTAGAGCGCTGCGTTCGGGACGCAGAGGTCGCAGGTTCAAATCCTGTCGCTTCGACTATTGACGGAGACTTGTTTAGTCTCCGTTTTTGTATGGAAAAGGAGGAGATATTATGGAATCATATGAGATTTTAAGGGACCTTGCGATCATTCTGCTCTTTGCCAAGTGCTTTGGCATTCTTGCGAGGAAATTTAAAGCGCCCCAGGTTGTTGGTCAGATCATTGCCGGGTTGTTGGTAGGCCCATGTGTGTTCGGCTGGATCACACAGACTGATTTTATCACACAGATGGCTGAGGTCGGCGTTATCATATTGATGTTCTCTGTAGGGTTGGAATCCGACCTGAAAGAACTGATCAAAACCGGGCCGGTTGCTTTCCTGATTGCCTGCGCTGGCGTGTTTGTCCCTCTTGTTTTCGGTGCACTTCTCTACATGGGTTTCTACGGTGTAGCGCCATGGGGCAGTGAGAATTTCTATAAAGCTGTCTTCATCGGTACGATCATGACTGCCACCAGCGTCAGCATTACCGTCGCATCACTGCAGGAATTGGGAAAGATCAAGAGCAAGGTCGGTACGACCATCGTCAGCGCCGCTATTATCGATGATGTGATCGGTATCATCGTCCTGACCTTCGTGATCGGTTTTAAGAGCCCGGATTCTAACCCGTTAATGGTCGTTGTGAAAACTGTCGCTTTCTTTGCCGTAGCGATCATCGGTGGATTTCTTTTCTATAAGATTTTCCTGACATTGGATAACCGCTATCCACACACAAGACGTGTACCCATCATCGGCGTAGCATTCTGTTTTGCTCTATCCTATGTCGCGGAACGATACTTTGGTATCGCGGACATCACAGGCGCCTATGTGGCCGGCGTGATCCTCTGCAGTTTAAGTGACAACGAATACATAAAGCGTAAAGTGGATGTCAGTTCCTACATGTTCTTCGGCCCTGTCTTCTTCGCGAGCATCGGCCTCAAAACGACATTTAACAGTATGAACGGCAAGCTTTTCGCCTTCTGTATCTGTTTTGTGATCGTGGCTTTGCTCGCCAAAGTCATCGGCTGCGGACTGGTCAGCAAACTCTGCAGATACAGCGTACCGGACTGCCTGAAGATCGGCGTCGGCATGATGACCCGGGGCGAGGTTGCTCTGATCGTGGCACAGAAAGGTCTGGCCGCCGGATTACTGACAGCCGACTACTTTACGGCAGTCATCCTGCTGATCCTTGTTTCCTCGATCGCGACACCGATCGTTCTCAAACTGCTCTATTCCAGTGACGAGAAGAAAGGAATCGTACATACATAAAATTTCCCATAAAACAAAAGGGGTTCAGAACCTGCGATGATCTGCCGGTACTGAATCCCTTTTCTTAAACAACCGTTTCGTACACTATGATACTGACACCTTCTTAAGCTCTTCCACCAGCTGTTCTTTCTGTACGGCGCCTACGATCGTAGCAACGTCCTTGCCATCTACAAAAATCTTGAATGTGGGAATAGACATTACCCTGTACATCCTTGCGAGTCCGTCCTCGTCGTCAATATTACACTTGCCGACTTTGATCTTGCCGTCATACTCCTCCGCCAGCTGCGCTACGATTGGCGCCATCATCTTGCAGGGGCCGCACCAGTCTGCATAGAAGTCCACCAGCACCGGAATATCGGCCTCCAATACTTCTTTCTCAAAATCAGCTGTTGTAAATTTGTGTTCCATAGTTCTCTTCCTCCTTATTAAAGTATCTATTGAAAATTCTATCTATATTACTGCAGAAGTAACCTGTCAATCAGGAGTACACATTGTTTATCTTCCGACCACATACTTATAGATCGGGTTACCAAGTGCGGAAAACTTCTCCTCATATTCTGTCATCACATTGCCGGAAAGCATCTCCTCATCATGATGCAGATCCTCCGTCATCTGCAGAAGCTTCCAGCCCGCAAGATCCAACTCTTCCAATGCAAATCGGAACAGATCGTGATTATCTGTCTTAAACTCGATCACGCCATCCTTTATCAGTATCTCATCATACCGTCTCAAAAATTCACGTGACGGCAATCTTCTTTTGGCATGTCTGTCTTTCGGCCATGGATCGGAAAAATTCAGGTAGATCCTGTCCACTTCCTCTCTATCGAAAACATCCGTGATCTCTTCGGCTTCCATACGGATAAAATAGAGATTTGGCAATGGATCCGTCTCCATCTTCTGTATACCCCGCAACAACACGCTGGAGTATTTCTCAATACCAAGGTAATTGATATCCGGATTCATTCTTGCCAGATCCATTATAAATCTGCCCTTGCCCATACCGATCTCAATCCGCAACGGATGGCTGTTGCCAAACAGCTCTCTCCATTTTCCTTTATATTCCTTCGGTTCGTGTATTACAAATCTGCTCTCTGCGATCATTTCTCTTGAACCGGTTATATTCCTCAGTCTCATGTCCTTATGAATGCCTTTCGTAAATTCCTTTCGCCACATAACAAGATTATACACAAATTTCCTCGCTGCATCAAGATTTTGTATTTTTTGTGAAAGGGCTACTGTTTTTTTCTAAAATAGTGTATCATAAATTATACCATTTTGCAGATACTGATAGTTATAGTAAACGAAATTTCTAATGTCGTTAACTATAGCAAACTGTGTATCATGGGGATATATTATAGAAAGGTTTGACGTTCATGTTTTCATATATCAAAGCAGGAGCGGCAAAAGCCGCCACCATTCTGCTTGCATCAGTCATTTTCAGCTGCAGTGCGTGCAGTTGTCGGATTACGGCATATGCTGCCTCCCTTGACGAAATAGAACAGGAGCAGGAAGCACAGAGGGCTATCCCTGTCGAATCCAACGAAATCGATAACTGGCCGGCCGGCCCTGTGACTAGCGCACAATCTGCAATTCTTATGGATGTAGATACCGGCTCCATTCTGTATGCCAAAGATATCCATAGGAAATCTTTCCCTGCCAGTACCACCAAGATACTCACCTGTCTGATAGCCATGGAAGAAGGCAATCTGGACGATATCGTTTCCTTTTCCACCGAAGCGGTATTCTCCGTGCCTACTGACGGCTCCAACATGGGCATGGATGTGGGGGAGGAGATAACCCTCGAACAATGTCTATACGGTATCCTGGTGGGTTCCGCCAACGAGGCTGCCAATGCAGTGGGTGAACATATCTCCGGTTCCATAGACGGTTTCGTTGCCAGGATGAATGAGCGCGCCGCTGAGCTCGGATGCACAGACAGCCATTTTATGAATACGAACGGTCTACATGATGAAGACCACTACACCTCCGCTCATGACCTTGCGCTGATCGCCGCCGCCTTTTTCAGGAACGACATGCTCTGTAAGATCGGTAACACTGCCCGCTATGAATTTACGGCGACTCCCACACAGCCTGATGACTTCGTGCTGCTCAACAAACACAAGATGATCACCGGTGAAGTAGCTTATGATGGTGTCCTGGGCGGAAAGACAGGATATACAGACAACTCCCGACAGACTCTCGTCACCTGTGCGGAGAGAAATGGTATGCGGCTCGTCTGTGTTGTCTTTCGTGAGGAAACACCCAATCAATTTACGGATACAATGGAGTTATTTGACTATGGCTTCAACAATTTCCAGATCATGAATATTGCTGAGAATGAGAAGAAATATCAGATCGAACCCTCCGGGTTCTTGCAGACCGGTAATGATATCTTCGGTAGTTCCAAGCCGTTCCTGTCCATCGACGACAGGAGCAGTGTGATCGTTCCGAATACGATCACCTTCGACGACCTGGAGTCTGCCATCGACTACAACGTATCGGACGGCAATCACATTGCACAGATCAAATATTCTTATCATGACACTTATGTGGGAAACGCCTACCTGGAACTGGCAGCCGACAATACCTCTCCTTATGAATTCGACACGAATCCGGACTCTACCAGTGTGAGTACAAAGAAAATAGACGGTCAAGAACAGCAGTCAGAGACAGACAACACTATCTTCATTAACGTAAAGACAGTCCTGATCTGTATTCTTGCCGTTGCCGCTGCCGTTATCCTGCTCTTCGTCCTGCGCGCGCTTGCCATCAACAACCAGAATGCCAAACGCCGCAAAAACCGTGTGAAGAGAAAGCAGCGGCGCAGGGAGCGAATCCGCTCCGAATTAGATGATTTTGACTTTTGATTTCTTCTGTTTATCACGGATGGCTTCCACTTCAGCTTCCGTGATAAATTTCTCCGTCTTCACGACGTACACCTTTTTCTCCTCTGATTTGCGCATCCGTACTTTAGACTTCATATAACCGTGCCTGTCACAATAGGACACACAATAATAATGTTTGCCGTTGGGTGTAAACCAACGGATCTTCCTGCGCAGACTCCTTCGGCACAGATAGCATCTGGTGCTGTTTACCGTCCTATCCGCCATAGCCTGCGCCTTGTCGGCAAATCCTCTGGAAATGTACTTGGCATACGTATCAAACTGTACGTGGATCTCCGACTGCTTATCCTTCGGTATATGAAAGACATCAAAAGAATAATTCTTCAGCACATCTTCCTCGATTAATGCCAGCACTTTCGCGGTGTAGTAGGCGTCACTGAAGGCACGGTGAAAAGGAATATCCTTCTCGATCGCGAGATGATCGATGGCATGCTCCAACGTCCTTCTTGACTTCCGATCCTCGAAACCGATACTAAACAGCTTCTGCACATCCAGAAAACGAAAAGGCCCATCCGCCAGCGGTTTCATCCCATAATATCTGAGATTCCTCTGCAGCTCTGTCAGATCCATGGCGCCCCAGGTACAATAGATATAGTCTTCCCCACACCACTCGAAAAACTCCTTTGCCACTTCCGTAAATGGCCGCCCATGCTCCAACTGCTCCATCTGCAGGTGAATCAGCTTCCTTGTGATATGATGCATCTCGTGATATACCTGCGGCTTTACCAACTCCGAAAACTCATCGATCATCTGTCGCGCGCTGTTTAATTTGATCGCACCAATCTCAACGATCTCGAAAGGAAGAACTTTCGATTCTTCCTCCTTACCGTCGCTGCTCTGGTTCCATTCCAAATCCAATATAATATAATTCATATATTACTTCCTAATTGTTTACTATATTCTATACTTTTATGACTCTATCTTACTGCCGTGGATGATCTCTCCCAGTGTCCGGTACAATTTATCTACTTCCACCGGCTTAGACAAGTGCCCGTTCATGCCACATTCCACAGACTTCTTCAGATCATCGTCGAAAGCGTTGGCGGACATAGCCACAATCGGTATAGTGCGGCAGTCCTCCCGCTCCATACTACGGATTGTACGCGTAGCCTCTAGGCCGTCCATCACCGGCATCATGATATCCATCAAGATCACATCGTAAGTACCAGGTTCTGTCGTGCGGATGCGTTCTACGGCTTCGGAACCGTCATAGACACAATCAACCACAAATCCTCTGTCTTCTAACAGCGTCAAGGCGATCTCCGCATTAAGCTCATTGTCTTCTACTACCAGAATCCGGCATCCCTCGAAAGAGATCTCCTCTTCCTGTACCTGCGCCTCCATGTTCTCACCGAGCTCCAACGGA
Source organism: uncultured Lachnospiraceae bacterium (assembly GCA_910588215.1). Classification (GTDB taxonomy): domain Bacteria; phylum Bacillota; class Clostridia; order Lachnospirales; family Lachnospiraceae; genus UBA3282. The sequence goes on along the minus strand of CAJUQJ010000007.1, from coordinate 47,567 downwards.
ATGGAGAAGCTGAAGATACTGCCTTCCCCAAGCTCACTTTCCAATGCGATACTATTACCCATCATCTGAACCAGACGGCTGCTGATGGAAAGTCCCAGCCCCGTGCCCTGCTGCTTAGATGGATTTTTGTCTACTGCCTGCTCGAAAGAACGGAAGACTCGCTTCTGATCCTCTTTAGCAATACCGACACCTGTATCTCGCACCGCGAAATAAACTGTCGCCTCTCTGTCCTTCGACTCAACTTCCCGCACAGTCAGCGTCACCTTGCCCCTTCTAGGGGTAAATTTCACTGCATTGCCAAGCAGATTGATCAATACTTGGCTGATACGCATCTTATCTGCCACAAACCAGTAATGTTCCACTTCTATATCCTGTACAAAATCAATTTCTTTGGCGGCCGCCTGCGTCATGATCAGCTCCTTGATCGTATCCAGCATCTCACGCAAGTCAAAATTATACGGCTCAAGCTTCATCTTACCGCTCTCGATCTTGGACATATCCAAAATATCATTGATCAACCCAAGGAGATAGTTTGAAGATGACTGTATTTTCTGCAGACAGTCCATGATTCTGTCCTGACTCTGTTCCTTCTGCAACGCGATAGCCGTCATACCAATGATACCGTTCATAGGGGTACGGATCTCATGGCTCATACGAGACAAGAAATCGGACTTTGCCTTGCTGGCAATATCATGCTGCTGCTGTGTCAGCTGACTCTGAATGACTCTCCCCAATTCTGCCAGGTTCTGATACTCTTCCGTATTCTCCAGCACTTCCTGCCCAATCCCAAGAATACAGATATTTCCCATATAATCCCCATTATCATACATGGGCAGCACGATGCCATGCTTTCCCGGAGAAATACTAAGGAACCGGCAGATCACTTCATTGCGGCTGTCGTCTTCCGACAGATATCGCAGCTCCTTCTGCCCCAGCCACTGGAAGAATGCCTCCCGTTCTTCCGGTTTATACTGTCTGACATTCTCTGTTACCGTCCCGCCGTTGTTGTGCCACTGATAATCCAAATAGTTAGAATTGAAATCATCCCGCAGTATGGAGATCAGTACATCGTCCGCCCGATAGAATCTACCGACCTTACAGATGATCAACATCATCTGAGCCGGGAAATCGGCTCCTTTACCAAACAGATTAAGCGCAAGAGATCCCAGACTGACATCCTCACCGTAGTCCGTCGTACTGATGTCCCGTCCTAACAGCGGCGGCAGGATCTGGCGCCGCTCCTCCGGAATATCTTCATAGAACAGATACTGCTTCGTCACACCCGGAACCACGAAATCCTGCGCCAGCTTGGCCATACAGATCAATCTCTCACTGTTCTCCTCCATTTGCTCACAAACAATACCCGCACGCACGTCCACATCGAACATCCCGCCCTTAAAACTGACCGCGATCTTATCGAGCAGCTTCTCCAGGAAAACCGTAACCTCTACTCTCGATCGCCCTGCCATCCACACCGTAAATTCATCGCCGTCAAGACGCATGGCTACGACCCGTCTGTCATCCTGTTCTTCCAACTCCCTGCAGCTGCTCATCGTCAAGCCGCCCAGCTCCTCCAGGATCATATCGCCGAATACGATGCCGTTTTTCTCATTAGTCTCCTTCAATCTCTTCAAGACCAGATTGATCATGGCACCTCCAGGCTGCACCTTCCGGCATTCCTGTATATATTTGATGCCGGCGCTGAAACAATAGAGCCCTGTGATCACATCTGTCGCATTCTTCCTTAGCTGCTTCGCTTCCCGCTCCTTCTGTTCCTGTATATCGCGGATACTGCCCACGATCTTACGACGTGCACCGTCGGTATCATAAACAGTCTTTCCAAAGAGCGCCACCCATACATATTCCGCATCGGCCGGCCACTTTAACCGAAATTCCACAAACAGCTTATCCTCTTTACTCCGCAGAGCACGAAAAACGGATTCGCGGTCCATATCGTAGATACAATCCGGATTGATAAATCCACTCTCAAACTCCTCACACTGCCAGTGTCCGCTCATCTTCTCATGATTGACAATGTCCAGCATATGGTTCTCTATATCATAGGAAAAGAACACATCCTTACTGGATTCCAAAGCTACCCGGTACCGCTCCTTTTCCTCCAGAAGAATATTCTCCACTTCTTTCTGACTGTCTGTCAGCTCTTTCACCACATCATAAAGTGCATCCACCTCTAAGATATTGGACGGCCTAAATTCCTGCAGTCCCTCATTTCCCCTGCTGATACATTGCATCAAATACTGTACCGGCCTGGTCAGATACTTCACCAGGAAATAGATACCGACCACGCCAAAGACCAGACCGATCAGAACCGCCGCCACCATCCACAGATAAAGCTGACGGCTTATACCGAACAATTCCTCTTCTGTATTCAATCCCATAAGCACCCATTCCGTATGCTCATAGGGCACATTGTTACTGTACAATTTAAGCGGACAGGCTACCGCGTGGATTTTCTGCTTATTCAGCTTGGCTTCATGCACCAGTGACAGATAATCATGCCGTGTTTCCCTCAGATCAAAAGTATCCCCCATAGAGCGGACCAGATCATACAGAACTCCCTTACCCATCAAAGGAATATAACTATCGTCGCCATGCTTCACCGCCAGCATATATCCCGACTGCTGGGTTGCGTTTAATTCCGCTACCGGGAAATAATTCGCAAACCGCTTTTCGGAAATCTCCACGCCCAACACACCATATACCTCGCCTTCATGACGCAGTGGCAGAGAGTAAGTGATCATCCGATAGGAGTCCGCCATCTTCTTTTCCAGAGAAAAAGGCATAGACCAATAACCCAGATTATCAGTCCTGGTATCCGGATATGCTGCTCCCGCCTTCCACGGTTCATAGAAAAATCTGTCGGCTTCATTAACACCTTCGCCATCCATATGAAAACGAGTCGTCCAAGCCGTATCAAGCGGAATACTCCATTCTCTGGACAGATGCTTGCTGCCCCGCTCTAACAGAAGATCAGTATAATTAGCCGGATTGATATCAGGATCGGAATCTCTGATGAAGAACCCGTCATAGTCCGCCTTCGCCTGCATATCTTCCCCTGTCAGGATCACAAAAATACCTGTGGTAGTACTTCCCTGCAGCATATTGAGACACTCCGGAAAAAACTGTTCCAACAGTTCGCTCTGCATCTCACCGGAAACCAGAACATCGGCGACCTGCGCATTCTTATCAGTTAAAAACTGCTCTAGTATTTCATCAAGCACCTCTTCCTGATCGCAGACAGCGGCCCAGCGCTGAATCATGTCATTCTGCAGGATCACCTTTCTGTTCTCCACAAGACGATTCATCATACCACCGGAATACTCCTGCAGCATTCCCGCTGTCCTTCGTACGATCAGAGTACCGATCGTGATCATACTCTGCACTAACATGATCACGATCAGAGGGATCAGAAAGATCCTGAATATACTGTTTTTTTTCTTTTTACGACTTCTGTCTCCCATGCTTCCCTTACCGACTATCCTATAATAAGTCCTGATCATTCTCCGACTGCACTGTTCAATGCATCACAAAAAGCAGTATACCAATTCTCAAAGGCCTCCTCCGTCACATAAGGACCTGCTGCCTCTTCCAGACTTTTGCCTTCCGCAACCGCTGCTTCCACGGCTTCATGGTCTGCAGCTACCTGATCTGCAAGATGATATTCCAGAACCTTGCGCGCCGCAGAACCATTCTCAAAACTCTTGTTCGTGTAACGCTTCACACTCTCCATTTCCTGAAAAACCATGGTCAGACAATCATAAGTCTTGGGTGCCACCTCCAGCTGATGATCTGCGATCACCTGATCCAGCTTTTCCGCACTGTTTGCTTCTTTCATCACCGGCAGATAACCGGAAACGCAGCCAAACTGCAGATTATTCTCCGCCTCCGTAAACCATTTCAGGAATTCCACCGCCGCATATTCATGCTGCTCGTCGGATTTACTGACCACCATACCGGCCCCCTGCTGTACTGCATAATGCTCACCGCCTTCAAAGATCGGCGCCATCATCACAATATACTCAATGGCATAGCTGCCCTCATCTAACTCCACCTGGTCCGGAAAATACATGGCCGACGTGGTGGAACCTGTATAGGCCAGAAGATCCCCGGTCTTCACATCATCGGAACGGAAAGATCCATAAGCCCCGAAATATCCCTTGACCATGGGCACATAATAGTTCTCCCAGAGACGCCGCAGCTCTTCCTTCGGCGTATTCAGAGTCAACTTACCGTTCTCTACCTGGAAAATCTCCACACCCAGCTGCTGCATCCCGATAATGAAATAATTCGCTACCGCATCCCTCCCGTAAAAGGCCATACCGTCACCTGCCACATCCGGTGTCTGGTCATCCGTCCATTCGTAATACATCTGCGCCGTGGAGACCACACCCTCAATAGTCTTAAGGTCCTCCAGAGACGCACCTGTAGCCGCCGCAAAAGGTTCCCAGTCTGTCTTGTTGATCATCATGATCTCCGTAGACTTGGCCGTCGGAAAGATTCGCAACGTACCGTCTGCAGCAATACAACCCTCCGCGATATACGAATCTATATACTTCTGCAACTCTTCCTCATCCATATATTCTGACAGATTGGCCAATGCACCCGCCTGCTCTACCTCATAAGCCGTGTCTGCATAGGAGGAAAAGATATCCGGCATTTCTTCCGCTCCCACTGCACCGCTGATGGAATCCCGCACCGCCGTCTCAAGATCGGAAACAGAACCTTGGCTATAACTCTGCACATAAATTCCCTTCTCCCGGCCCACCGAATCATTAAATTCCTCCACCAACGCATCAAATGCCGCCTGCTGCGATCCATTATAATAATGCCAAACTGTCAAAGACACCGGGTTATCCGGATCCAATGGATTTTTACTCCCGCATCCTGTCAAAGAAGCCGCCAAAATTCCTACCAGACATAATGATGTCGTTATTCTGCCTGTATTCTTCATATATCGTCTGTTCCTTCCATATTTATCGTAATACTGTCGTTCGTTCCATTGTAGCATACGCTCCCCTGCTTTTCAATAAAACTATCCATTATAACGGCGCCAGTCCACCCTTCAGTGGTCTGACGCCGTCATGATCTGCAATTATTCACAATTTCTATTACTTTTCGTACAACTGTTTGATATTCTCGTCTGCCCAGACTACTCTGTTACGTCCCATCTTCTTCGCATCATACAACATGGCATCCGCCATCTTAAGGTAGAATTCGTAGGACTTATCGGCTTTGGGGATCATGGTAATGCCGCCGATACTGACTGTCACCCACTCCGATACGGACGGATCATGCGGTATATGAAGATCCTCCACCGCCTGCCGAATCCTTTTGATATATTCAAACACCTTCTCCGAATCATCCCCAAGCAAGATCGCTACAAACTCTTCACCTCCATAACGCGCAAAGAAATCAGTGCTGCGGTTCAGATAAGAAGCTATCGCTTTAGCCACAGATGCAATGACCTTATCACCCGCCGGATGCCCAAAGGTATCATTAAACGCTTTAAAATGATCAATATCAAACATACAGATGGAAAAAGGAATCCGCAAGCGGACCGCATCATTCCACTTATCTATGCTGTATTCGTCATGTCGCCGCCTGTTGGCAATTCCGGTCATCTGATCCGTCTTAGACTGCAGTTCAACCTGCCTGCGGTAATTATACAATTTAATATGGGTATCCACCCTCGCTTTGACGATCAGAGGACTAAAAGGTTTACTGATATAATCGACCGCGCCTAACGTAAGACCTCGCTGTTCATGCTCAATATCCGAAAGTGCCGTGATCATGATAACAGGAACTGTCTTCGTATTATTCTCTTCCTGCAGGATCTTCAACAGCGTAAAACCGTCCATCGCTGGCAGCACCACGTCCAGCAGAATCAAGGAATAATTCCCGGCACGTGCGCGATCAAATCCGTCCTCCGCTGTCTGTTCAATGGTAATCTCATATTCGTCACTCAAAATGTCGTTCAGCTGTGCTGTTTGCAGCGGGCTGTCGTCAATGATCAATATTTTTTCCATAGTTTCCGTTTCCTTTCATTCCTGCTATTCCTCGCCAGACAGTTTCAGCGGTCTACTTACTATGATCTGCGACCTGTCGTCAACAATCCTTCCTATCAATCTGCTGTCAGTCCAGACATAAACCCTGTTTTATATTATAACAAAAAATTCCTTCCGGGACAATTTCTCAATTATTTTCCCACTGACATTTTGTAACTTCAATAAAAAAGCATTGAAAAATCCAATGCTTTCAATGCCTTTTCGCTTATAGCAATCAAAGACCCCGCTGCAAGCAACGGGGTATCAAACTTGCAGCGCTGCAGAGCAGCGGGGTATTTGACCCTCGCGGCAGTCGCCAAATGTCTGCAAGCAGCCACTTGGCTCGTTGCTCGCGGGAATAAATTAACAGAATCACTATTTGATCTTTATACTAATCTAAGCAAATTATCACCAGATAGTATTATTTTACCACAGCCCAAACCGGCTGACAATATGAATGGATATTCATGATTCAAAATTATCTGATAATCGCTGTTCAAACCGATCCTTTCTTGTGTCGGTAGGTATTTTTGTCGGATAATCCCCGCTGAAACAGGCACTACAGTAATTGCAGTTACCGGTAAGCACCGAAAGCTTTTCTACCGGAAGATAGCCCAAGGAATCAGCACCGATCCGATCGGCAATATCGGCAGCCGTATATTTACAGGCTATCAGGTGTTCTTCAGAGTCAATATCCGTTCCGTAATGGCAGGGATGCAGAAACGGCGGCGAAGAGACCCTCATATGTATCTCTTTCGCACCCGCTTCTCTCAATAATTTTACGATTCGCCCGCTGGTGGTCCCACGTACGATAGAATCATCGATCAGCACCATTCGTTTACCTTTAACGACATCCTCGATCGCAGAAAGTTTGATCTTCACTTTATCAAGCCGGTCTCCCGGCGCTATAAAGGTTCTACCGATATATTTGTTTTTCATAAGTCCCATGCCATAAGGAATACCTGACATCTGGCTATAACCCAGTGCTGCGTCAAGTCCGGAATCCGGCACACCGATTACAAGATCCGCCTCTACCGGATGTGTTTTTGCAAGAACAGAACCAGCCCTGACTCTTGCGGCATGGACCGAAACACCGTCGATCAAAGAATCGGCACGGGCAAAATAAATATACTCGAAAACACAAATATTTTTCTGCTTTTTGCCACAGTGCTCTTTTCGGGAAATAACACCGTTTTTGCCGAAAACAAGAATCTCGCCGGGTTCCACATCACGGATAACCTCGCCGCCGACCGCTTTAATGGCACAGCTCTCAGAGGCTGCCACATACAGTCCGTCACTTGTTTTTCCGTAACAGAGAGGACGGAATCCATAAGGATCTCTGGCGCAGATCAGCTTTTGTGGAGACATCACTATTAAGGAATAGGCACCGTCAAGTATATTCATAGCACTGCTTACGGCATCCTCTATCGAGGCTGTTTTAAGGCGTTCTTTCGTAATGATATAGGCAATGGTCTCGGTATCGCTTGTAGTATGAAAAATAGCACCGGACAGTTCAAGCTTGTTGCGCAATTCTGCGGCATTTGAAAGATTTCCATTGTGCGCCAATGCCATTCTGCCCTTTTGATGGTTGACCTCGATAGGCTGGCAATTATTTCGATTCGTTCCTCCGGTGGTACCATAACGCACGTGTGCTGCCGCCATTCTTCCTCTTGGGAAACGGGACAAAACTTCGCCTGAAAAAACTTCGCTGACCAGCCCCAGATCCTTATGGGATACGAACAGACCGTCATCATTGACTACGATTCCACAGCTCTCCTGCCCTCTGTGCTGGAGTGCATAAAGACCGTAATAAGATAAAGTTGCAACATCACAGACCTCAGGAGCCATTACACCAAATACACCGCATTCTTCATGGACACCCATACCTTACCTCCCATACTTTTCAAATACTGCCAAGGCAGTCTCTTTCCGGATCGCAGTTTGAAAAGTGATCGTACTTATTCCACATCCTGCAAAGCATCATAGCCCTCTTCGCCCGTACGGATCTTCACAACATTTTCAACATCGTAAACAAAAATCTTTCCGTCACCGATATGGCCGGTGTAGAGAACCTTTTTTGCAGTTTCTATTATACTGCGGACGGGAACCGCACTTACAACGATATCAACTTGTATTTTAGGCAGCAGGTTTGCTTCTACCCGAACACCACGGTAGTATTCCGGCTTACCCTTTTGCACACCACAGCCAAGAACGTGTGAAACCGTCATACCCGTAATACCAATATCCATCATCGCGTTTTTCAGCGCCTCAAACCGAGATTCTTTACAGATAATCTCAACCTTTGTAAATTTATGAGTACCATCATCAAAGGCCGGCATCTTCTTTACAGGGACAGCTTCTGCTACGGGAACATCCCCCAAAACTGCCACACACCTGTCTTCCTCTTCTGCAATTGTATCTGGGAGCATGGCAAATCCTGCATAAGCAGTCAGCAGACCATGCTCTGAAACATCAAGTCCGGCCAGTTCATCTTCCTTATCGGCACGCAGACCGATGGTATGCTTAATAGCCAGGAACACAATCGTCATAACAACGGCGACATAGGCTGCTACAGAGAGGACACCCAGACACTGAATGCCAAGAAAATGAAATCCGCCTCCGTAGAACAAACCTTTTTCGGTCGTAACGCCGGTGGCAAAGAAACCGGTAAGAACAGTACCAAGCGCACCACATACACAATGAACGGATATGGCTCCAACCGGATCGTCAATCTTTGCAACCTTATCGAAAAACTCAACTGAAAATACGATCACCACTCCACAGATAAGACCGATAATGGCTGCACCCAACGGGTTTACCGCATCACAACCTGCGGTAATGCCCACTAAACCGGCAAGCGCCGCATTGTAGGTCATAGATACATCCGGCTTTTTATAACGGATCCAGGTAACGGCCAGAGTCGTACAGCAGGCAACCGCGGCAGAGAGATTTGTATTAAAGAATACACGTCCTGCAGTTTCCATCAAAGCATCGCTGTCCATACCCACGGTAGAGGCTCCGTTAAATCCAAACCAGCAAAACCAAAGGATAAACACGCCGAGAGCGGCAAATGTAATATTATGACCAAGGATCGCTTGGGGTTTTCCGTTCCTGTCATACTTACCGATGCGCGGCCCAAGAATCGCGGCACCGATCATTGCGCAGACACCTCCCACCATATGTACCGCTACCGAACCGGCAAAATCATGGAAACCAAGCTGGCCTAACCAACCTCCTCCCCAGATCCAATGACCGGAAATCGGATAAATAAGCAGCGAAATAGATGCTGAATAAATACAGTAAGCGCTGAACTTTGTTCTTTCTGCCATTGCACCCGACACGATGGTTGCGGATGTTGCACAGAACACCGTCTGGAAGATGGCAAATGCCCAAAGCGGAACACCCTCCGGCAGAATATGGCTGTAATCTCCCGTAATAAACGGGTCGATCGTTCCGAATAAGGCAGTTTTGCTGCCAAACATCAGGCCAAACCCTACCAGCCAAAAAGCCGGGGTTCCGATACTGAAATCCATAAGATTTTTCATCAAAATGTTACCTGTATTCTTTGCTCTTGTAAATCCGGCTTCGCAGAGCGAAAATCCGGCCTGCATAAAGAATACAAGTGCAGCGCCTATAAGTACCCAAATTGTGTTTACTGAACTATATGACATAATAAACTTCCTCCTTTATTGAACGCTGAAAAGCAGATCAGCATATGTGGGATAAGGCCAATAACTTTTGGCGGTCAAGGTTTCGGCCTCATCGCAGGCCACCCTTAATTCGCTCATCCTGGCCAGAACTTTATCACGGATCAGGGCGGCTTCCGCGCCGATATCTTCAGCGTCTGTAAGCGACAAGACCGAATTTTCAACAGCCGCCGCACCGGCATAGATTCTGTCTGTCAAGATTGAAAGCTGACGGACAAGATCCGTTTCATAACCGCATGCCAGGGTGGAATCCAAAGCCTTCTTTGCTGCCGACGTTCTTGCAAGTTCTAATGCATAAGCGCTGACAGCTGGCACGATCTGCGTTTTTGCCATATCCACCATTGTATTTGCTTCAATGACAATGGTTTTACAGTAGTTTTCAAGCGTGATCTCATACCTTGATCTGATCTCAGCCTCTGTAAATACACCATGAGAGGTCAGCATATCCACATTCTTTTTGTCAAGAATATGAGGCACTGCGTCTGCGGTCGTGCGGTAGTTGAGAAGTCCGCGCCTTTCCGTCGCCTCTCTGATCCAACTTTCATCATAGCCGTTTCCGTTGAAAATGATATGTTTATGATCTTTAATTGTTTTTCTTATCATTTCATGAAGCGTAGTTTCAAAATCTTCTGCACATTCAAGACGGTCGGCATAGATTCTGAGACTTTCGGCAACCGCAGTATTCAGCATAATGTTGGCACAGGCAATACTGTTTGAAGAACCGAGCATACGGAATTCAAACTTATTGCCGGTAAATGCAAAAGGAGATGTCCTGTTACGGTCGGTGGTATCGCGGTTGAATTTCGGCAAAACATCTGCGCCGAGCTTCATTTGTGTTTTTTCAGTTCCCTCATAGGGTGTGTTGTTTTCAATCGCCTCCAGAACTGCATTGAGTTCATCACCGAGGAATATGGAAACAACGGCAGGAGGCGCTTCGTTTGCACCGAGCCGGTGATCGTTACCGGCAGTAGCCACCGAAATCCGAAGCAGATCCTGATAATCGTCCACCGCTTTCATTACAGCACAGAGGAACAACAGGAACTGAGCGTTCTCATAAGGTGTGGCGCCGGGAGAAAGCAGATTCTGTCCGCTATCTGTCACAATCGACCAGTTGTTATGTTTGCCGCTGCCGTTTACACCTGCAAACGGCTTTTCGTGAAGCAGACAGACAAGGCCGTGCTTTGCAGCTACTTTCTGCATGATTTCCATCGTAAGCTGATTGTGGTCCGTGGCAATATTGGTGGTGGTATGGATCGGCGCCAGCTCATGCTGGGCAGGGGCGACCTCGTTATGCTCAGTTTTTGCCAGAATCCCCAGTTTCCAGAGTTCATCGTTTAATTCTTCCATATAAGCGGCAACACGAGGCTTGATTACACCGAAGTAATGGTCATCCATTTCCTGGCCTTTCGGCGGTTTTGCACCAAACAGAGTGCGGCCCGTAAAGCGAAGGTCAGGGCGCTGATCATACATATCCTTAGTGATAAGGAAATATTCCTGTTCGGGGCCGACAGAACTGGTCACTCTCTTTACGGTGTCGTTGCCGAATAAATGGAGGATACGAATGGCCTGTTTATTCAGCGCTTCCATAGAACGGAGAAGCGGCGTTTTCTTATCTAATGCATGCCCGCCGTAAGAACAGAATGCCGTAGGAATGCAAAGCGTTTTGCCTTTGATAAATGCATAAGAGGTAGGATCCCAGGCAGTATACCCTCTCGCTTCAAAAGTAGCTCTCAGTCCGCCGCTTGGGAAAGAAGATGCATCCGGTTCCCCTTTGATCAACTCCTTGCCCGAGAATTCCATGATCACACCGCCGTCAGGGGACGGCGTGATAAAACTGTCATGTTTTTCGGCTGTAATACCGGTCAACGGCTGAAACCAGTGCGTGAAATGAGTAGCGCCTTTAGACACCGCCCAGTCTTTCATTGCTATGGCCACCGCATGGGCAACACCGATATCAAGCTCGGTACCCTCGTCAATGGTCTTTTTGAGGGATGCATAAACCTGATCGGACAAAGTAGCTTTCATGACTCTGTCATCAAATACCTGACTTCCAAAATAATCTTTTATTGTTCCCATAACTTACTCTCCTTTGCTGTTCTTGTTTAAGATTGATTTTGACCACTAATAAATAATAAAAAAAACGGCATCTTCGAGCATTTACACTCAAAGACGCCGTTGCCTTTACGCTCATGTTATACACCTGCAAATTTTCTTTGTCAACCCCTTTTTGTAATTTGCAGTACTGTTTTACATCAAAAATCGTCTTCGGAGTCGTTATAATAAATTTAAAACTTTAATGTTTCACCTTGACAAAGTAAAGGTTTCAGAGTATGATACTGACAAATGAGCAAAGGCGTTCATTTTAGTACAGACGAGTATCTGTGCTGAAATGAGCGTCTTTGTTTTATCTTATTTTTCCGAAAGGCAGGGTACCGATATGAAAGTGGAAGGCCAGGTACGAATCCCCTCCGGATGTGCGATCGCTGCTGTCATTTCCCGAGATGGAAGCAGAATGTCCGGCGAGATGATCACCAATGCCATGAAACCGATGCACGACCGTTCCAACGGACTCGGCGGCGGTTTTGCCGGTTACGGCATTTATCCTGAATATAAGGATTTTTATGCATTACACATGTTCTTTGACGAACGTGCCACAAGAAAAAGCTGTGAAGCATTCTTAAAAGAAAGATTCGAGATTGTAAAATCGGAAAGGATACCTACACGAAAGATTCCGGCGATCACCGATGAACCCATTATATGGAGGTACTTTGCTGCACCTCTGAAATCTGTACTTGCCGATCTGCAGCTTTCCGAAAAAGAATTTGTTGCCCGCACCGCTATGAAGATAAATACCGAAATGAAAGGAGCATATGTTTTCTCCAGCGGTAAAAACATGGGTACTTTCAAAGCCGTTGGTTTTCCGGAAGACGTGGGCATATTTTATAATTTAGAAGATTATGAGGGTTATTCCTGGACAGCACATGGACGCTATCCCACCAACACTCCCGGATGGTGGGGCGGCGCTCATCCATTCACGCTGCTTGACTGGTCTGTTGTTCACAACGGGGAAATCTCTTCCTATGATGCCAACCGCCGTTTTATAGAAATGTTCGGATATAAATGCACTCTGCAGACAGATACTGAAGTCATCACCTATATAATGGATTATCTGCTTCGCGTTCAGGGGCTCACCCTCAGCGAAGCGGCAAGTGTGATAGCCGCACCTTTCTGGAGTACGATCGATGGTAAAGCAGATCTTGAAGACAGGCATAAGCATACATATCTTCGGACAGTATTTCCGAGTCTGCTGATCACAGGACCTTTTTCCATTGTTCTTGGATTCAACGGCGGACTCATGGCGCTCAATGACCGCCTGAAGCTGCGTTCTATGGTAGTCGGCGAAAAGGACAATAAGGTATTTATCGCCAGCGAAGAAGCCGCTATCCGAACTATGGAACCCAACGCAGAAAATATTTGGGCTCCTGCAGGAGGAGAACCTGTGATCATCAAAGTAAAGGACGGTGCGTTTTGATGAGTGTGGAATTTATATATCCGGAATTTGAAGTGATCAGAAATGCAGACCGCTGTATCGCCTGCCGTGTGTGTGAACGACAATGTGCAAACGAAGTACATTCCTTTCATAAAGAAAAAGGGGTGATGGCGGCTGATGAAACCAAGTGTGTAAATTGCCAGCGGTGTGTATCACTCTGTCCCACAAGAGCATTGAAGATCATAAAGAGTGATTGTACCTTTCGAGAAAATGCAAACTGGCAAAACGATACTATCAAAGAAATCTATAAGCAGGCTAACAGCGGCGGTGTGCTGCTGTCCTCTATGGGCAATCCGAAACCTCTGCCTGTTTATTGGGATAAGATTTTGATCAATGCCTCTCAAGTAACCAATCCGCCCATCGATCCACTTAGAGAACCGATGGAAACACGTGTGTTTTTGGGGAAAAGACCTGAGAAAGTTCAACGTGATGAAAACGGTAAATTAAAATGTGAATTGCCGCCTCAAATTGAACTTTCTATGCCGATCATGTTTTCGGCAATGAGTTACGGCTCTATCAGCTACAATGCACACGCATCCCTTGCCCGTGCGGCAAAGGATCTCGGTATTTTCTATAATACAGGCGAAGGCGGGCTGCATGAAGACTTTTATTGTTACGGTGAGAACACCATTGTTCAGGTAGCGTCTGGTCGCTTCGGTGTTTATGAAGACTATCTGAAGGCCGGCGCTGCGATTGAGATTAAAATGGGCCAAGGTGCAAAGCCCGGTATTGGCGGACACCTGCCTGGTGCTAAGATCGTCGGTGACGTTTCACGCACCCGTATGATTCCCGAAGGCTCGGATGCGATATCTCCGGCTCCCCATCACGATATTTATTCTATTGAAGACCTTGGCCAGCTTGTATTCTCGTTAAAAGAGGCCACCGAATATAGAAAGCCCGTTATCGTAAAGATTGCTGCCGTCCATAATATCGCGGCGATCGCCAGCGGTATTGCCAGAAGCGGAGCGGATATTATCGCCATCGACGGTTTCCGTGGCGGTACCGGCGCCGCACCTACCCGTATCAGAGACAATGTAGGAATTCCGGTTGAACTTGCATTAGCGGCTGTGGACAGCCGGCTTCGTGAGGAAGGCATCCGGAACAATGTTTCCCTTGTTGTAGGCGGATCTGTCCGCAGTGCTGCGGATGTGGTAAAAGCGATCGCTCTGGGTGCTGATGCCTGCTATATTGCAACGGCAGCCCTGCTCGCTCTCGGCTGTCATCTCTGCCGCACTTGCCAAAGCGGTAAATGTAACTGGGGAATCGCAACCCAACGTCCCGAACTTGTAGACCGCCTTGATCCCGATACGGGCAGTAGGCGTCTTATCAACCTGATGAACGCTTGGCGGCATGAAATCAAAGAACTCATGGGCGGTATGGGGATCAACTCCATCGAATCTCTGTGCGGCAATCGCCTGATGCTCCGCGGGATTGGCATGACAGATAAAGAACTTCAGATCCTTGGCATCTCTCATGCAGGGGAGTGATCATAAAGGAAAAGAAAATCGCAGAAAAAACTTTAAAGGTGTGGTATAATGTTATGCTATTGAATGCAAAAGATCTCAATTACAAAGTATTAAATGAAATGCTCCGCAAAGCCACCGATGACTGCAATATCACCGAATGCTGCGGGCAACGCTATATCGCAGCCGGCATGTCCGATAGAAACATTACGATCAACGGTATTCCCGGCAATGCCCTCGGAGCTTATCTAAACGGTGCTACGATCACAGTCAATGCAAATGCACAGGAAGCAGTAGGTGATACCATGAATGCAGGTAAGATCGTGGTTCATGGCAATATTGGCGATGCCGCCGGTTACGCCATGAGAGGCGGCAAAATCTTTGTCAAAGGAAATGCCGGCTACCGCGCAGGTATCCATATGAAAGCTTATGAAGAAAAGAAGCCCGTTATGGTGATTGGCGGTACAGCCGGGAGTTTTCTCGGTGAATATCAGGCAGGCGGCGTTATAGTTGTTCTTGGTCTTGGAGCGAATGATAAGGAAATCGTAGGTTTCTTTCCCTGCACAGGGATGCACGGCGGTAAAATGTTCCTGCGTTCTGACTGCAGGAATGTGAGATTTCCAAGTCAGGTTACTGCCCGCACTGCAGATGAAACCGATATGGAAGAATTAAAGATATATGTGTCCGAATACTGCGACTTATTCGGTCATGATATTCATGCGGTATTGTCCTCACCCTTTACTGTCATTACTCCTGACAGCAAAAACCCGTACAAACAGATGTATGTGGCAAACTAAATCGACATGCCTGTTAACGCAGGCATCACCAAATATGATCCTGTAAATGATCACGAAAAGAAAGAGATAAAAGATTGAAAATTATAAATGCGCGGACTCAATGATTTGAGTCAAAAAGCAGTGCAGAAATGGAGTAAAATATGAAGTATTCAAAGGAAGAGATAATCCAGTACGTTAAAGAGGAAGATGTTAAATTTATCCGCCTTGCCTTTTGTGATGTGTTTGGCAGACAAAAAAATGTATCCATTATGGCAGAAGAACTTCCCCGTGCCTTTGAATACGGAATTGCCTTTGATGCCTCTGCCATCACTGGATTCGGCGATGAAACAAAGTGCGATCTGCTGCTCCATCCCGATGCGGAAACCTTAATGCCGCTTCCGTGGCGTCCGGAACATGGACGAGTTGTGCGAATGTTTTGCAGTATTTCTTATCCTGATGGCACACCATTTGAATGCGACACCCGCAGTTTATTGAAAAAAGCAATGGACGAGGCCAAAAAGGCAGGTTACGAATTTATGTTCGGTGCCGAACAGGAGTTTTATCTTTTTCTGTTAGATGAGTACGGCAAACCAACCCAAGTCCCATATGATGAAGCAGGATATATGGATATAGCACCTGAAGACCGAGGAGAAAATATCCGTCGCGAAATATGTCTTACTTTGGAGCAGATGGGCATTCGCCCCGAAAGCTCACATCATGAAGAAGGGCCGGGACAGAATGAAATCGATTTTCGCTATTCCGATGCCATTACAGCGGCAGACAATGCCATGACATTTCAAACAGTGGTAAAAACCGTTGCCCACCGGAACGGCCTGTGCGCAGATTTTTCTGCCAAACCTCTAGATAACGAACCGGGAAACGGATTTCATATTAATATATCTGTAAGACCCGATGAAAATCCGAACAACCTTTACTATGTGATCGCCGGTATTCTTGAGAAAATTGAAGAAATGACCGCGTTCTTTAACCCAAACGAAAATTCCTATAAACGCTTCGGGCATAATAAAGCCCCTGGCTTTATTACATGGTCAAATGAAAACCGCTCTCAATTGATCCGTATTCCGGCCGCCATAGGAGAATACCACAGGGCTGAACTTCGTTCTCCCGATCCTGCTGCAAATCCTTATCTGGCATTTACGCTTATGATCTACGCCGGTCTTTACGGACTCCAAACCAAACCGGACATGCCGGACGCTGCAAACATCAATCTGTATAAAGCCGACCCTGTCACTCTGGCAAAGTTCAGGAAACTACCTGAAGATTTGAATTCGGCATGCAAAATTGCAGCGGAAAGTGAATTTATCAAGGCCTATGTCCCTGCACCAGTCCTGGACATCTACTGCAAGCAGTCAAATTAACCGGCCGAAAAAGGAGGCGTACCAAATGAGTCTTAAGGAACGGATATACAGTGTTCTGATCGTTTCTGCGGCAGAGAAACTAAATACTGCTCTCACCGCACTGCTCCCCGAATCTCAGTACGCACCTGTTCATATCGTATCAGGCATCAGTGCTGCAAAAAGAACCTTTGCCGAGCGGACATACGACTATGTGATCATCAACTCACCCTTACCAGACGATATAGGAACAAGATTCGCCATAGATGCCTGTAATTCCAGTGGAACCGTCGTCCTGCTGATGGTCCGCGCAGAACTTCACGCGGACCTATACGATAAGGTGGCCGAACACGGTGTTTTCACTCTCCCAAGGCCAACCTCCAAACAGACGATCACTACAGCTCTCAGTTGGATGTCAAGTGCAAGAGAACGACTCCGCAAAACAGAGAAAAAAACCCTTTCTATCGAAGATAAAATGGAAGAAATCCGCATTGTCAACCGTGCAAAGTGGCTTCTTATAAGCGAGATAAAAATGGACGAACCAAACGCACATCATTACATAGAAAAACAGGCAATGGATCGCTGTGTTTCCAAACGTGAGATTGCTGAGGAGATCATTAAAACATATTCCTAATCCCGCGCATTTCGTTTTCCCGCTTTACTGATGGAAAGAGTTTCCCCATTCGGTGAAATTGCATTACAGAATGACTGCTGCATTTTATAAAATATATTTTCATTCATTCAACACAATCCCGTGAACTGCCTCTATTAAATCCACTGCTGCCGAGCGCTGCACAAATGATACCGGTTCCCCATCCACGACTGCAAGACATTCATTCCCGTCATACCGGTACAATGCAATCTCAACTTCCGGGAAATTTACATTGTCCAAGTATACTACCAGTTTTATTTCCTCCTTTTGTGTTGGCTGTTCTTTTGTAAAGCTGACAGCATTCAGATTCTTCAGACTGCTCTTAAAGCTCTCCATATCCACATCTTCACCCTGATAATAGTAGATTCGCTTACCTTCCTTCTCATCTTCTTCGGAAGTAATCGTATAATCTAATCCTTCCAAAGTAATATCAATTTGACGAATATCCATTGTATCGGCGGAGAATACCTCCTGATGCCGAAGGGAATTATAGGATGCTGCCATCAGGTTCTCATAGCTGTCTCCGGAAATCCGATAAACAATCTGCGACTCACCAACTCTTACATAGGAAGTAATTTCTTCTTCCTCCGTCTCCCTGTCAGCTGCTCTCTCTTCCGGGCTGCGGCTGATATTCATTACAAATGTATTTGAAATTTCTTCGCCGCTTTCCTCCTCAGACAGATATGTAACAGTCACTGTCAGTTCCGGTTCATCCAGTCCATAGGCCGTAAGTTCTTCATCGGTCACATGATAAGTTACATAATCTGTCAGATTCAGACTGCTGATATTCTGAAGATATTCCTCTACTCTGGACGTATCAAGAGGCAGCGTTTTCTCATCTTTGCTGATAAAATAAATATCATCCGCGCAATAAGTATTTGAACTGTCTTCTTCATAAGTAATGTCATAATTTTCGGTGCCCGTGAACCCAATACCTGTTGTCTGCTCAAAAGAAGGAATCTCATCATGGTCAATCAGGTCACTGATATCCACATCGAAATAATCCAGTGGATCATTCTTGACCAGATATACATTTCCATCTCCAATGGAAACATATCTCTGGGAATCCATGCTGCTGTAGCCACCCAACTGTACTTCATAGGATTGTTCCTCTGTAGCCATTTGTATAGTGCAGACCGGCTCATCCAATCCATACTGTTCGAGGTCTTCTGCCTCTTCAATAATGAACGAAGCTCCAAACTCCTGAAACTGTTCCAACATTCCATTTATTTCTTCTTCCTCTACCGGAAAAGCTTCATCCTCATCATAAAACCACTTTTCATCCCTGTGGAATGCAAATTTTTCCGACTCATGTTCCCATGACAATGACTTTACGGAATCCGCTGGTACGGACAAAATGATCTCATCCGTATTTTTAATCTTCTCCTTATGTTCCTCCATCTGCATGACTCCGATTGTGGCAGCACACACTACTGCCAGGATTCCCAATAACAGATATATCTTCTTAAACCGCTTCATTCTGCATCCTCCTTCTTCTCAGAACCACATAGATTCCAATTCCCAAATAGCACAGCGGAAATACGCCGATCATGATAACTTTCAACAGGGAACCTGTGGATTCACTGATGGTCAGATAATTATAATTCAGAGACTTACTGCGGATGGCTATGGCTTCCCTCTCTCCAATCAACGATGACAGAGCATTCATTGTCATGTCCACATTTGCGCCGGAAGAATACGCATTATACATATCATCCAGAAAACCTGATGAGGCAAACCAGACAATTTTTCCATTATTGCTGCTTTCTACGGAAACTGCCACGGCAAACGGTCCGTCAATATCGCCCTCTTCCTTATCATAAGTAGACAGATCATAACCGGCGATTTTGCTGAAAGAATCATTTGACGTAGTGAGCAGCTCCGTCACTGTTCCGTTATCGGAGGTATCATTTACCACTAAGCCTCTGGATGTGGGCATGATCGGATAATAATTCTCTTCTATCAGGGAATCCGTTATGGCATGGCTGGACATATCCGGCAGAAGAATATAGGAACGCTGGAACGCATAGTGCATCCGGTCTGCCTCCACAACAATACCCTCCTTGGCCTCCACCCCGTAATCTGAAAGCAGACTGTACAAATTTACCAACCCGTCATCTTTTGTTGGCCCGGCCATGACCAAAAGCTTTCCGCCCTCTGCCACATAATCTGCCAGCATATTCTTCTCCTCTGTGGAAATATCACTGGCCGGACTGTAAACGACGATACAGTCGGCATCCTCCGGAATGGCATCAACAGTCAACAGGGAAAGCTGCGATACCTCCATGTTTTCTTTACCCAGCTGCCCACTGAATGTAGAAGGGAGTTCCGTTTCCCCATGCCCTTCCAGAACATATAACTGAGGAAGATCCTCACTGACCACATAATCTATTGCAGAAGTGATCGCCCCTTCGCCGTCAAAGGATGTAGTGTAGCTGTAAGAATACATGTTCTCTGATTCCACAAGGTAAATGTCACTATAGCTTATGAACCGGCTGCGGTCCCCGCATTCCACGATCAGACTGTTGTTCTGGACTGTCTGGTCTGTATACTGCTGCGCAAATGTAGGGAATATATCCGGATTCT
This sequence comes from uncultured Lachnospiraceae bacterium, assembly GCA_910588215.1. Taxonomy (GTDB): domain Bacteria; phylum Bacillota; class Clostridia; order Lachnospirales; family Lachnospiraceae; genus UBA3282. The sequence continues at coordinate 27,413 of CAJUQJ010000007.1, read as the reverse complement.
TTTTCACAACTTCAATATGTTCCGAAAGGCTGTCGTATTTATTCAGCAGATTTTCAATGACGGCATCTTCCTGATCTGCCTGTACCACCCAGTAGATGGTCACATCTTTCTCCAATGCATTTACCACCACTTTTGTATTACTGGTAATGGAGTAAAGTTTCGTAGAACTGATATCATATTGGGTTGATGCAGCAGGCAGCGCAGAAGCAAAAATATTCACTGCAACTAAAACAGCCAACACCACAACGGTGATCATCAGCGAATAGGAACCGCCACGAAAAGCATTTGCATTTCTTTGTCCCCGTCCGGAAAATTTCAGAAACTCTATTTTGTTCATCAGTTATACCTCCTTTTCTCCATGGACTGTACCGACAGGAACAGGGAAAAAATGGCAACCGTAATATAATACACAATAGAAGTCAGATCAAAATTCCCGTTCACAAACCCGTAAAAACGCTCAAACAAAGACAACTTTGCCATAATGCCCGGCAGAAGCCCTTCAAATTTTGCCGCATCCACAACGTAAGTGATCACTACTGCGGCAGTCAAAGCAATGCAGACGATATAGGTAAATATGCTGTTTTTTGTCAGATGACGTATCACTGCCCCCAGAATAAGGATGAGTACACACAGGACAACCGCCGATCCCTCTGCCGTGGAAGATACATATTCTGAAAGACTGACGCTGTAATAATTCAGCAGAATGACCGCAATGCCGATTCCTGCGGCAAATCCCTGATTGTCCGTTAGAGAAGAGATAAACACTCCCAGGGCAATCAGTGCGGCTCCCATGATAAAAAATGCCAGAATAGATCCATAGGATGTCAGCAGATAAACATCGCCATACTGTGAAAAAATCAACGGATACAGACAGATCAGACACATCGGAATCAGGTATACTGCCAACAGCGCCAGATATTTTCCGATAATTACCTGTGTCGTAGTGATAGGGAGAGCATGCAGGAGCTGATCCGTCCTCTGCTTCCGTTCCTCTGCAATCACACGCATGGTTAAAATCGGTACAATGACCACAAACACAAGGCACCCAAAACTTAAGACAAACTCAAAGTTGCTGACCGCCGCCTGTATGTTATACAGCATTGCTCCAATTCCCACAAAGGCCAGCAAGAAAGCTCCAAAAACATAGGCTGTCAGCGAGTGGAAATAATTTCGAAGTTCATGTTTTAATACTGCAGTCATTTGTCATCCACCTGCCTTTCCATCCATTCCGCATCGTTGTTTTCTGTAGGTTTTATATCTAATTTATTAACCTTTCCGTTCTTATCCGCAGCTACCGTATCCATGCCGCTCTCTGTCAGCTCCAAAAAGACATCTTCCAGATTTGCTTTCTTTGATGTCAGTTCCAACAGGGCTTTTTCCCTTTGAGCAAAAGCAAAGAAGATATGACGGCATACATCCGATACTTCTCCAGACTCAATTTTTATATCTACGCGAACACTTCCATTCTCCTGTTTTTCCATCTGCCAGTCTACAGCCGCTTCCATTTCTTCCATGACTTCATTTATTTCATCAATTTCTGCTTCTGCGATGAAAGAAACAGCATTGGATGCCATCAGGAGTTTTTCCAGATTTTCCGGTTCATCAAATGCCACCAGTTTTCCTTTGTCAATAATGAGGACCTTTTCACAGATCGTCTGGACCTCTGAAAGAATATGGGAGCTTAATATGACCGTATGCTCCTGTCCGAGCTGTTTGATCAAGTCTCTGATCTCTATGATCTGAATCGGGTCGAGTCCCACTGTGGGTTCATCAAGGATGATAACCCCGGGATTCCCCAACAGTGCCTGTGCAATGCCCACCCTCTGCCGATATCCCTTTGAAAGATTTGAAATCAGGCGATTTTTCACATTCTCCAATCTGGTCTGAGAGATGACGCTTTCAATCTGTCTATCCAGTTCCCTGCCTTTCACACCTTTGGCCTCTCCCACAAATTTCAGATATTCCATAGGCGTCTCATTCATATAGAGCGGCGGCTGCTCCGGAAGATACCCCATGAGTTTCTTTGCACGTTCCGGTTCTTCAAAAATATCATACCCGTCAATCCTGACATGCCCTTCCGTTGCAGACAAACAACCCGTCATAATGTTCATCGTAGTGGATTTTCCTGCGCCGTTAGGTCCTAAGAAACCATATACATGCCCATCCTCAATCTCAAAGGACAAGTCGTTTACCGCCGCAAAATCTCCGTAACGCTTTGCCAAATGTTCAACTGTTATCATTTTTCCTCCATTCCGAAGCGCTTTGTGCTGAGGACGCAAGCAGAATTTCAGATTCTGCTCTGAAATCTTCCGCTAATAATAATCTCATAATCTCCTCCAGTCTCAACAAGGCATCTCAGCGCGCTTTGTTCTAACCCTTAGATTCTGTTCCTTTGAAAAGCATCATAGCAATCCTTACTGAAATCATACTGAAAAACATACTAACTTTTTTAAAACTGCACCTTTTTCAGTTTTATTTCAGCATTGGATTGTACTATAATGAAAAAGAATTGATCGGAGAAATCATGATGAAAATACTAGTGATTGAAGACGAAAAACTGCTGGCTGATTCCATTCAGACATTATTGATCAATAAGGGATTTGAAGTCGAAGTTGCCTACGATGGCGAAACTGGCGAAGAATATGCCGAACTTGGAATTTACGACCTGCTGATTTTGGATGTGATGATGCCGAAAATGAACGGATATGAAGTTGCCAAGAAGGTCCGTTCCAAAAAATGCGGAACACCTATTTTAATGCTGACGGCCAAATCCGGATTGGAGGATCGCATTACTGGGCTGAACTCCGGAGCCGATTACTATTTAACCAAACCGTTTGACACGCGGGAACTGCTGGCTTGTATCAACGCACTGCTGAGACGACAGGGAACACAGGTAGATGAGGTTGCCTTCGGCAACACCTCTCTTGATTTATCTTCGGGCATGTTGATATGCGGCACAAACACAGTGCGCTTATCCGCCAAAGAGTTTGATATCATGCGGTTTCTGCTCCAATCCGGCAGCCACAATCTCTCCAAAGAAGTCATTCTTGCAAGAGTATGGGGGTATGACTCCGACGCGGTTGAAAATCATGTAGAAGTATATGTTGGCTTTTTGCGCAAAAAATTAGCCAGTATAGAATCCAACATCCATATCGCGGCTATCCGTAAAATGGGCTACCATCTGGAGGTAAAAGGTTGAAAAATCACACTGATATGCTGATTTTTCAACCGTGAGTTTGTGCCGGAGCCACAAACTCGAAATTGTAGAGCCAAATTTAAAATTTGACTCACAGCCTTCGCAAAAAACTGCTCCGGCATAGAGGTAAATATGACCAAAAAACTCCGCTGTCAATTTGTGACCATCACCATGAGCATTGTAACGGTTATGCTCTGCGTCATTATGTTCCTGATCTATTTTTTTACAAAGATGAATCTGGAAACTAACAGCATCAATATGATGCAGAATATTGCCAGCCATCCCTTCCTGCTCCATCTTCCCAATGAACTGCAGGAAGATATACGTCTGCCATACTTTACCCTCCAACTAAGCATACAGGGCGATTTAATTGCAACAGGCGGAGGATACTATGATCTTTCGGATGAAGACTTTCTGAAAGATTTGATCAATGCAACCTTTTCCAGTTCTGAACGCGTTGGCATCATAGAGGAATACAATCTCCGCTTTTACCATGCAAGCACCTCTGTCAGCCAGATTCTTGTCTATGCCGACATCTCCAACGAATTGGCCATTCTAAATAACCTGATCAGGAACTGTATTCTTGTTGGTCTGGCCTGTTTTCTTGCTTTTCTTTGTATCAGTTTTCTTCTGGCAAACTGGGTAGTAAAACCCATTGACAGGGCATGGAACCAGCAACAGCAGTTTATTGCCGATGCCTCCCATGAATTGAAAACTCCCCTGACAGTAATCATGACGAATGCAGAACTTATGCAAAATCCGGATTACGACGAAACCAGCCGCATAAAATTCAGTTCAAGTATTCTGGTTATGTCTAAACAAATGCGAAATCTGGTAGAACAGATGCTGGAACTCGCCAGAGCCGATAATGTGCAGTGCAATACTGTCTTTTCTTCCGTAGATTTCAGCCGGCTTATTTCCGATGCAACGCTTCCATTTGAACCTATATTCTTTGAAAAAGGACTTACACTGCACACAGAAATCCAGGATGGTATTACAGTAAACGGCGACCCTGCACAATTACGTCAAGTTCTGGATATCCTTTTGGACAATGCACAAAAGTATTCATGGGAAAAAGGAACTACATGGGTGACTTTGAAAAAACATAGCAAAGGACATTGTTTATTGACGGTGGCGAATGAAGGTGCTGAAATACCCGCCAGCGATCTGAACCATCTCTTCAAACGCTTTTATCGCGCTGACAAAGCAAGAAGCCGGAATGTTGACATGGGCCAATCAGGCAGCTTCGGCCTCGGCCTTTCCATTGCCGAGACTATTATTGCACAACACAAAGGAAAAATATGGGCAGAAAGCGAGAATAATATCAATCGTTTTCTTGTGGAACTGGGGACAAATCCGTAAAAATTTACTCCAGTTCAAACCTTGGAAGTTATCGCGCAGGAATCATTGTAGGCGATTTATAACCTGTCTGGAAGTTCCGATTGGTATTGCAGTATATACTTGGAGGTTAAAACCAAACAGCTGTTTTATTCATTGTTCGCAAATATCAGTTCTCCGTGTCATAAACTTCCCGAATCAGTTCAAATGTACTCCATGCTTTCGGCCAGCCGCAGTAAAACGCAAGCTGTGTCACGATTTCGACCGCTTCCTCTTTTGTAATCCCATGTTCCTTTCCAAGTACCAGATGGGATTTTAGCTGTGGGTACAGTCCCGCCGAAAAGAGCGCCGCAATAGTGATCATACTCCGGTCCCTTGCTGAAAGCTGTTCCTCCCTCGACCATACCTCCCCAAATAAAATATCATCATTTAATTCCGCAAATTTAGGTGCCAAATCTCCCAGTCTGTCCCTTCCTGCTGTCTGCTTTTTTGCCATAAATTCCTACCGCCTTTCCCTTTTTAATATTTCTTCATGCTTTCCTGTTTCAGTTCGCAGGACATTGTGCCAATGTCTTGCGTCCACATCTGTATTTTCCTAAAGCACCCTTTGGCTCAGTGAATGTTCCTTCCGCAGAGCATTTTGACAAACGCCGGGTCATCGTGTACTGGCAAACTTCCTCTTCCAACATCCCCGCGTCACGTCATACAATTCGGTTTCGCTCATTCCGTCTCGAAACGACTTGTTGATTTTGATAATTACGACATTTTCCCTAATCTCTTCCATTGTAAGCTTCTGTGACATGCTTCTGCTGTGTTTCATTTCCTATCACCTTTACGATTTTTATATTCCCTACGCATTTTTCTATCATATGTATAGTTCTGTAACCCTACGCGTTACAGATAAATATTCCAATATCCCTTTCTATCAGACCCCACTCTTTCTACAATGCCCTTTTCTTTTAGGTTTTTAAGCTTAATGGATACAGTTTTTCTGCTTATATCAAGCATTTCAGCAAGTTCAGCAGTTTTATATTTTGAGTTATCTTTTAATAATTCAATAATCCTTTTTTCTGTAACATCTGTAACCTTTTCTGTGACTCTTGTAACCTCATTGTTTTTTCTTCTGCCTGTCAGCGTTGCTCCTGCAGGTCGCATAGGCACGATTAACCTAAAGACATCGCCTTCCTCAAAATTCGGTTCTGCATCAGAATAAATTTTCGTGTATTTATACAAATTCCGAACACCGGAACCAAGTGAATCCGCATATCCAATGTTTACAAAAAATTTCGCTATTATGGGATTTTTCGGATAAGGAGTGAAATTCTCAAGACTGATTCTCCCCTTCCACTGTGTCCTGCTCCAGTTCTCCGTCCATATCCTGTCCTTTTCAATAATCAGCTTCGCCGGAAATGCACTCTTAAATTCCCTATGCACAAGCAAATTGCTGACAATCTCTCTGGCTATCGCAGTCCTTACGCTTACATTGACACCGTCAATCAGGAAAAACTTATCATCCGTGTGTTTCTTAATAAAGTCAATTAACAGGTTATAGCTCTCCAGCAAATTGCTTTCCACAATCAGGCGGTCATCATAACGGTCTAAATTCTCTACACGGTATATGGCATCTGTTTTGTATCCCGGCACACAGGACTGAATGGTTTCCGGCTTTCCAAACAAGAGAATACACGCCATGTTAAAGCCTTCTTTCCCGCTTTCCATGTCTTTTTCATAAAGTCCGGCACTTCGTAACAGCTCCATATCCGTCATATTGCCCCAAGGATGATCTTTAAATTTATTGACCGCCATCTGCCGGGCTTTACCGACCAAATCCATACACAAATCTTCTTCTGCAGCATATGGAAATATCTTACGCTCAATATACGCTGCCGATTTCCTATTGGAAATTTTGTCTGGATGATCAGGGCTCCCAGCGCCATGCGCAGCGGTTTGGCAACATTGCCGGTGCCACTTGGGAAAAGCTCTGCATATTTTATTTCGAATTCATCCCATGGGATACAGTCAGCCATTTTGACCCACCGGTTATCCGGATTCATTTTAAGCCCCATGGGCTGGTTGAAATCAAGGAACGAATGCTGTAACTTATCAAGCGGTCTATACATGTGTTTCACCCCGTTATCCATAAAAAGCTGCAAGAAAAATGAGCCTGTTTCATTGAAACCTTTGTAGATATTATATCAGATATCAGGGCACAAATCAGTAAAATAAAGCGTTGTAGAATTAATCAGCAGACACTAATTAATAGTTCAATTTCTCTGTGGTCAAATCTGATTAGCAAAAATCGCTCCTGCTAATCGCACATTGCTACGAGTTCAAATTTATTTGGAAAATGAGAAACGCCGAAAACCTTGAAAAATCAACACTTTTGAACCTTTCATTTCCACCTAAGAGCACCTACGTCCTCCTCATAACGGTATGATTCCCATAGTCGTATTAGCAAAATGACATAAAAGATATCACCATCAACAATGTACTCGTTGATGACATCTACATCTTGAAAGTAAGGAAAAGGAGGTTGTCAACATGATGATGGAGTTATATGATCAAGAAGAAGTGATGCGATCTTATGTCAAAAGCAAAGAGCATGATACAAAAGTTGAAACAGCAAAAAGATATTTGTCCATGGGAAAATTATCCTTTGAGGAAATAGCGATGGGTTCTGGTCTTTCTATAGAAGAAGTAGAGGAACTGGCTGGCCTGCAACTGGCATAATTATATTAAAAAACTACCTTCTAAAAATATAAGCAGGACATCTAATATACGGTTCTTTCTGCACTTTGGGTATCCGTATATTCTCCGAATTTGTTCTAAGTCACCCAATCGACTTAGCAAAGCCAAATGAGAATGACGAAATTACCCAAACATCAGAAAGAACCTAATATACCAAAGTATCCTGCTTTTGTTCTAAACAAAAATTTTTATTCATCTTTATTCCCAAAGATTCAACTTCATTTGAAACAGGAGGGCTTTTTCGAGCCTGTTATACTTTTACTTCCGGCTCAAAGTTCCCTGCCTCCGGAATCCTCACAACATTTCCCCCGGTAATCCCATTTTCATTAAATGCATCCACGCGCACAAAATATTCTTTCCCCTTAACCAGTGCGCCAATAAGCTGCTCTTTTCCGAAGATCATATAGCTATGATAGAGTTTATCAGGCTTACTGCCCCACAAAATATTATACCCTACCGCATCTGTTCCTTTTATTTTCACCATCATATCCAGATCATTTTCCCGGTATGCTTTAAACTCCGGTATTGCCGGCTTTTTTCCGTCTCCCACGCCGAATATGCGAAACCCTGAAATGCAGGGCGGCTGTCCATAAGGCACCTCCATCACCGTCAGTTTCAGGAAACGTGCCTGAAACCCATCTTCCCTTACGACCAAGTCATGTGGTAAGTCCGTGTCTGCTTCCGACTTGTCCTCTATCATAAAATATTCTTCGCCGTCCAGGGAGCCTTCCAGTTTCCAGCGGGTCACATGGTCTTTCTCCTCAATATAACGGGCCTGTGTAGTTCCGCGGATTTTCCCCGGCACCGGAATAGAAATGCCATCATCCGCAAAATTAATCTGGACAGCATTTACCGTATAACTATTTTCCAGGTCTACCTGAATCCACTCGCCGCTCTTGGCTGTTGCAGACCGCCACCAGGTCCGCACATTTTCATCCGTGACAGACTTTGGTTCTTTTCCTTCTGTAAACGAAGAAGCCTTTGCCGGTTTCCCATAACTTAAAAGATACCACTGGGGATTCTTCCAGGGATCCATCTTTCCATCTTCCACCTTTATTGGCCAGTCCCCATAACGCTGGTTGCAGAAAAGCTCTCCATCTGCATCAAATCCTGCCGGCCAGATTCCTACACGCCGCTCAAATACATGGTTCATGCTGATCCGCATGGTGGATGCATGCCATAGATTTCCCTGCCTGTCCCGCATTGTAGAGCCATGGCCTGCCCCCGGCAGAAAGCCTCCCGGCTTGTAGGAATATGGATTATTATCCGCCAATATAAAGGGACCAAGGGGAGAATTACTCACATATACCCCATCGCTATATACATTGTACTCCGCACCTGTACAGGCATACTGAAGATAGTACCTGCCCTGATATTTACTCATCCATGCACCTTCAATAAACGGTTTGCAGCTCACATGACCATGCAATTGCACGACCATACTTTCCGGCAATGACGCTTCCTCTATGTGATATGACTTTAGGAACTCCTGGTACCGCATCTCAGTTTCTTCTTCTGAAAAAGGAGGCGCACAGTGATCCTCCCCGTTTCTTTCATACCCCTTTGTCCATGCATCACCCCATATCAATTCTTTCTTCTCCGTCAAAGGTTTCATGGTTTCAGGGTCAAGTTCCACGCCCCATAGAGGTGTCAGATTGGAGCAGCCCCAATAAAAATACATTCTGCCGTCATCATCTACAAAAAGATTCGGATCCCAAAAAGGAAATGTTCCCTTTATTTCCTCATAAGGTCCATGTATAATATCCTTCGTCCGATAGAAGTTACATGGTTCCTCCTTTTTTGAAGCGCAGAAATATACATAATCCCCTGCCACTCTCGCATCCGGCGCATAATCATACAGCGGAAGTGATTCCGGCAGACGGTGGCACTCCCAGTGTACCATGTCCTCGGACATCCATACGCTGAGCGTCATGGATGCAAAAATATAATATTTCCCCTGAAATTGAATCATAGAAGGATCTGCCGCTTCTCTCGCCACCTGTACCGGTGCGTCACCGGACATTCCCTGCACCTGCAGCTTATTAAACTGATACCGGTAAGGCACATTTAGCGGATTACAAAAATACTCTTTTCCCATAAACTATTTCTCCTCGCTATTTTAATTGCTGCTTTCAGCAATTTGTTCCGTCTCTCCACTTCAGACCCCCTTATGGGGGAGAAATTTTCAGCTGCAAAAAGCGTATCTAAAAACTTCTCCAATATGTCCAAGTGCAAGTTAGTCTACCGCCTTGAGACTGTTTTAATTTTCACAGAACTCAAACCACTGCCAGTCCATGCTGCCGCTCCCTCTATATGTAAAATATAAAGCATGTACTCCAGGCTCTATCCGAAACTCCCCGGATTCTTCCTGCCAGTCTGCCGATGAATGTATCGGAATAACCGCCCTGATTTCCCCATCTCTATCATCCTGTACCAACAGTTCACCTTCCGCATTCCCCCTCATACAGACTTTGATTCGGTCACTCTTCCTGATATCAAAATATTTAAATCCTGCCCATGCGCCATCCCGCAGATTAGCGATATATTGATTCGGATCGTCCTCCCTGTCCTCTCCATCCTGTGTAAAATAAGGATGCATCTCTTCTCCTGCCTTTTTTTCTTTCTGGTACATGAAAGTTCCTCCGGCACTTGATAAATTGCAGGCAATCCTGGCTTCATACCTTCCTTTGCCCTGCAGCGGTCCTCCATTTAAACCGCAGCTGGTAACTTCTGCCTGTGCAATCTTTCCATCCTCCGTAATCTTTATCTGCTCTGCGCACATCTGCCGGGAATTACGGTGGCGGTTGGTATGCCGGTGATAAAAAACATACCACTGTCCCTCAATTTCCACCAGTCCTCCATGGGTATTACTCAGATAATTTACAGCCTGCCCTTCTTCCACGATACCAATATCCCCGATACTGACAATAACACCACCATACCGGAACTCTCCCACAGGAGATTCGCTGACTGCATAGCACAAATCATGGCTTTTGACAGAAGAATAGACCAGATAATACCGCCCATTTATCTTTCTCAGGCTGCTCGCCTCAAAAAATCCATGCCCTTCAAAATCGGTTCCCTCCGCCAGAACCTCCCCGGGAACCGCAAGCACAGGCTTATCCTTTAATGTCAACATATCTTTTTCCAGCTCTACACAGTAGGAACCGTCTATCTGGAACTTCCTGGCAAGAAACTTTCTCATGGGAGCATCTTTCAGATAAGATAACCCCGTATACAGATAGATTTTCCCATCATCATCCCGAAACACTCCGGGGTCAAAATTAAATACATCCCCTGCTTTCTGCCCGTACAAGCTGCCATCCGCATAATGGATATGCCCATAAAATTGATATTCCCCCGCCGGCTCGTCACAGACTGCCACGGAAACAGTAGGGGAACGGTGAAGGCAGTAAAACAGATAGTACCTGCCATCTTCGCCCACCTGCACATCCGGTGCGAAAAGATGCTGTGAACCGTCTCCATTCATCGGATCCTGCACGGAACGGTAAATAACACCTTCCTTTCTCCATGCCCCCAGATTGTCAACCGGCGCTGACCAGCATACATAATCATTCATACAAAAGTCTTCCCCGTTAAACCTGTCATGGCTTCCATAAATATACACCCTGTTTCCGAATACATAAGGCTCAGCATCCGGTATATATTCATAGCTGGGCAGAAATGGATTAAATGCCTGCGTTTTCATGTTTTATAATCTCCTTTCCACATTTCTGAGCGTCAAACATACTTTTTCATGAATTCCGCCGAAACCTGTATGGATTTCACCGGAGATTTATCCACCCAGTTCTTGTGGCTCTCCAGTACCACCGCATCCACTCCCGCCGCCTTCGCCTGCTCCACAAGGGCTTCCAGGTTCATATTCCCATACCCTAACTCCATGCTGTCCGATTTTAAAATAGGCGTCATGGACGGTCCCGATACTCTGCTTCCCCTGTCATTGATATGGTAAAGCTTAAGCCTGTTTCCCAACTGCTGCATGAGGGACAATGCATCCACACCCGCCTCCGTAGCCCAGTAGGAATCAAATTCAAAATTCAGATATGCCGGATCCGTCTCTTCCATCAACAGCCTGTATGCCGTCTTTCCCTTTGATACCTTACGGAATTCACAATTATGGTTATGATATAACAGAGAAACACCACCCTGTTTTAACTCTTTTCCAGCCTTGTTTAAATCCTCTGCAAGTTTCTGAACCGCCTTTTCATCTGAATAATCAAAACGATACATCCCTGTTATGACCACATACTTTGTCCCAAACTTCTTCGCTTCTTCTATCACAGTCTGTGGCTCTCTCTGGATGCTTCCGAGATCTTCATGCACACTGGCCACTGACAATCCCGCTGCCTTTACCAGCCCTGCCCAGTCCAGATTGCCGCCCTTTCCCACCGGCATCCCCGCCATCTTTGTCATTATGCGTACCATAAATGAGGTGGGACGAATCATAAATCCGTTTAGTTCAATTCCGTCATACCCGGCTTGTTTGATAGCAGAAAGTGTTTCCACTGCCTGTTCTTCCTTTGCTGTCACTGTCCCAAGCATGATCTGCTGTACTGCTCTCATCGGCATCGCAATATCCTCCTATTCAAAACTGCCGCAAGCGGCAATTTGTTCCGCATCTGCCCTCCCAGCACCAAGGCGTGGCAGAACAATTTCTGTTCCAAATATAGGGCCAGTAATGCACTGGGCACTGTACGGGCAGATGCTGTTTAAATTTTCTATTGACATTTCTTGCTGGACTATTTAAAAGTCGCTGCGCGACGTCACTACTCAACCACTTTCTTAATCTTCTGCAGGGCATCGTTCAATGCCTTGATATCTTCCGGCTTGATCACATCTCCCGCCTGCTTCAGCATACTCTGCAAGGTCATCCTCTGCATCATGCGTTGCAGGGCCGGGTTATCCTTCACACTCTCTGCCACATCTCCCCGGCTTGCCGACGCTTTAGCCGTCAGCCTCTGTACAATCGCATTTGCCTCCGGGCTTTTAGCAATCTCGCCAAGGGTGTCCCCAATAGAATAACAGTCCTTACGCAGATCTTCCTTGTCAAACCAGTTGACGATATCTCCTTCTTTCACAAAGAGATAATCTTTGTTTACTTCGGCAACCTTTTTGATCGTAATTTCATCCCTGTATTCTCCGACCTGCGCAGCAACTGTGTGAACACCTGAAATCGGAACTTCAAAGCAGAATACCCTGCTGCCCTGCTGCTCTTCCACCAGCTTTCCGTCCACATACAATGCCACAGACGGCTGGTTGGAATACACCTTTATCTTTGTCACTTCCTCCGCCCGGTCCACATACCGGCGGCCGCACAGATGAACAAAGGCTTCCCCGCTCCAGTATGCCTTGTACAGATAAAATGCATCTTTTTTGAGCTTACGGTCTATGGTCACCAGTCCTTTTTGATTTTCACCATGCTTACCACCCTCATCTCTTCCGTCTGCGGCAAAATCAAACATATTCCACACATGGGTCGCCCAGAGCCATGGACGTTCCTCTATCATACGCAGCACATGCTCATGATACAGACACTGGTATTCCTCCGTATAGTCCCCCCTGTCAGGTGCAGACGAATGGTAGGCGGGATTTGCATCCGCCCCGTATTCGGAAAATCCGATGCAGCGGTCAGGATAAGTGCTGTGGTACTCGTCAAAGAATTCATCCGTCTGAATCATCTCTCCCACATACCAACCAAAATAAAGGTTATAACTGTTGATATCCGGTATCTCCAGCAAAGGGCTCTCCTTTTCCAGCATAAATACATTTGCCATTACGGTTTTCCTTGTCTGGTCCAGTTCATGGCATAACCGATTCAGTTCCCTGTGATTCTCTAACAGTTCTTCATTTACTGCACTTGCCGCCGTGATCTCATTGGAAAGTCCCCAGCAGACAATGGAAGGATGATTATAATTCTGGATGACCAGCTCCCGCATCTGACTCAGCGTGTTTTCCTTTCCACCACTCATATGCATGGTAATATAAGGAATTTCCGCCCACACAATGATCCCGTTCTCATCACAGAGATCATAAAATTCCTGTGCATGCTGATAGTGGGCAAGACGGATGGTATTTGCCCCAATCTCCCTGATCATCTCCATGTCATGCTCGTGATGCTCCCGGTTAAGGGCATTTCCCGCTCCCTTACAATCCTGATGCCGGCTTACCCCCCGCAGAGGATAGAATCGCCCGTTCAGGAAGAAGCCCTTCTGGGGGTCAATAGAAAAATGGCGGCATCCAAACCTTGCAGTGACCGCATCTCCGCTTTCCAGTTCCGCTTTGGCTGTATAAAGATATGGATCATCCACACCATCCCACAAGTGCACTTTGGGCAATTCAAATTCTGCTTTTGCATACCCCTCTGTAACCGGAACCTGTTTTGTCTCATCCGCAACCGTTACCGTAACCCTGTCTGTACTGCCTTCCGTATATACTTCCACAGTCACTGCCGCACTTGCCTCTCTTTTACTTTCATCGCCAAGTGTAACCACAGGAGTCACTTTGAGTCCATTTCCACCATGGTACTCCATGGCAAAATGACTTTCGGGCACTATGACAAGACGCACCATGCGGTACAGCCCTCCATAAAATGTAAAGTCGGCTTTCTGCGGATATACAGTACCATTATCCGAATTATCAACAGCAACCGCCAGTTGATTTTCCCCTTCCGTAAGTTTTTTCGTAAGATCCACACGAAACCGGGAATATCCGCCTTCATGATGAGCCAGTTTTTCCCCGTTTAAGTATACATCCGCAGTCATGGCAGCGCCGTCAAATTCCAGATATGCCTTCTCTCCTACTTCCATTTCCGGCTTTTCCAGAAGACGGCAGTACCAGCAGGTTCCCCTGTGGTAATCATTTCCTCCGTCCTGCCCGTCTTCCGCATTCCATGTATGGGGCAGGGACACCGGAACGCCCTCTGCCGCAACGGCTTCCGATGCGTTCTCTGCGCTTTTTACAAAAAACCAATTATTTTTCAGTTCCGTTACCTTTCTCATTGCATGACTCCTTCCCTTTTTTTATACATTAGATTTTACCGCTCCATCTTCTTTTGTGTGTTCATTTTTTACATAATCTGTTTTCGAATTAAGGAAATACATAAAAATAGTTAAATTAATAACATCAACATGAATTATTTTACACCCAACATTTCTTCTTCCATTATAATAGAATTTGGATAATAAAAATTGCGAAGCAGTTTTTATTATATAAAAAAGGATCCCCGGAAAAAGCATGAACCGAAGCATAATATTTCATGAATAGGAGGAATTTCAATGGACAGATTTTTACCTGATTTTCTTTTAGGAGCCGCAACCGCTGCGCATCAAGTTGAGGGAAACAACACAAACAGCGACTGCTGGGCAATGGAACAGATGGAACATACCAGTTATGCAGAGCCGTCCTTAGACGCGGTTGACCATTACCACCGCTATCGTGAGGATATCCGTCTCATGGCAGACGCCGGCCTGAACGCCTACCGTTTTTCTGTAGAGTGGGCTCGTATTGAACCGGAAGAAGGCCGCTTTGACGAGGCTGAGGCGGCACATTATCTGGATGTCATCCACTGCTGCAAGGAGCATGGACTGGAACCCATCGTGACCCTGCATCACTTTTCCAGCCCCAAATGGTTGATCAAAAAGGGCGGCTGGGAGGCAGAATCCACCATAGACGACTTTGCACGTTATACCCGCTACATCATTGGAAAACTTGGAAACGAGCTCCACTATATCTGCACAATTAACGAAGCAAATATGGGCATTCAGGTGGCTGCCATTGCCAGACGGTATATGCAGCAGATGCAGGCACAGGCCGCAAAGGCGCAAACATCTGACGGTACCGTCCAGGTCGGCATCAATCTGGAGAAAATGATGGCGGGCCAGAAAGCTGCCGCGGAAGAAAACCTGAAAGTATTCGGCGTAGAAAAGGTGGAAAATTTCACCTCCATGCGTACACCCGAAGGCGATAATATTGTATGCCGTGCCCATGAGGCAGCCAGGACCGTAATTAAAGAATTCTGCCCCGATATCAAGATAGGACTTTCCTTAAGCCTCCACGATATCCAGCCCGTCACTGGCGGAGAGGAAAAGGCTCTGAGCGAATGGGGTGATGAGTTCACCCACTATCTCCCCTATATTCAGAATGATGATTTTCTTGGTGTGCAGAATTATACCCGTTCTCTCATGGGCCCGGATGGTTCCCTCCCCGCACCTGACGGAGCGGAACTCACCCAGATGAATTATGAATTCTACCCGGAAGCGTTGGAACATGTCATCCGGAAAGTTGCTGAGGATTTCAAGGGAGATCTGATCGTGACGGAAAATGGTATTGCCACAGCTGATGACAAAAGGCGTATTGCATTTATTGAGCAGGCCCTTTCAGGCGTACAGAACTGTATCCGCGACGGGCTTCCGGTAAAGGGCTACTTCCACTGGAGCCTTCTGGATAATTTTGAGTGGCAAAAGGGCTATTCCATGACCTTCGGACTGATAGCCGTTGACAGAACAACCCAGACCCGCAAGCCCAAGGCAAGCCTTGCATACCTCGGAAGCTATCTCTGATAGCATGCAATATACCAAAGAAGCGTCTTTAGTACCTTATGTTCTTGTATGAAAAACAGCAAAGGCTCTCGTGTTTGCAGATCATCGGGAGCCTTTCTTTCTGTCCATTATCTGTTATTCTTTTACGATTTTATTCCTCAAAACATCATCTTACAGCCGATAATTGCCTGCCGTCAGAATCTCTCTTCTTCCATCCGGCAGGATGACCTCTGCTTCCCCATTGGAAGGAATCTGAATCTCATAAATCACCTTATCTTCCTCATATCTCCATCCGCTTACAATCTCTCCCACTGGAGAATTGTACACCGCTTTAACATGTTGCAGGAGCTTATGGGGCTGTGGGGCAATGGTGATTTTTCCGTTCTTTAAACGAATGCCGCAGACACCCCCGAACAGCCATCCACATATAGCTCCGTAGGAATAGTGGTTCAGAGAAGCCTTTACCTCTCCCTTCTCATTGATGCCGTCCCAGTTTTCCCAGATGGTGGTGGCTCCCTTCTTTACTTCATAGAGCCAGCCTGGCAAAGTGTCTTGCAGCAACAGCTTATAAGCAGTTTCTGGATAACCATGCTCTGCCAACACAGGACACAAGGATGGAGTGGAGAGAAACCCTGTATTCAGGTGATAACTATTTCTTATCACCAGCTCATTTAAATCCGCAGCCACCTGCTTTTTCTCCTCTTCCGAAAGCAGATCAAAGGAAATTGCCCTCACATATTCCGCCTGTCTGTCGGAGCGGATTCTGCCATTCTCGGTTGCAATCTGCCGGAATGCTTTCTTTGCCTGCCCTGCCGTCTTCCTGTACCGTGCGGCATCTTCTTTCCTGCCCAAGATATCCGCAATCTCAGCAAGCAGATACCCTGACCTGGCAAAATAGGCAGTGGCTACCTTCGGCTGGGGCTTCCCCATTGCTGTAGTGCTCTCCATATCCGGCTCACACCACTCACCATAGTCAACCCCTGTCTCTATAGTATATGCGCTGTATGGGTTATCTTCGGCAGGCTTTTCGTCTGCTTTTCCCATCATTTCCCGATACTTGCGAAGCTTCTCCGGATCTTTCAGGAACTTCTGTAAATTCTCTGGCGAACCTTGCGCATCGTTCTGGTATTTCTGCAGATTCTCAGGCACGCCTTGCGTATTGCCCATGTATTTCTGCAGGTTCTCCGGTAACTTCTCCATGACCTCCGGCAGCTTCGGTCCGCCTCCCTGGCCCGCTCTGCTCTCCAGGTACTGATACCATTTCTGCATCATCTCATAGTTTTCTTCCAGAATGCGCTTATCGCCATACCGTTCATACAGAGCATAGGGCACGATTATGCTTGCATCTCCCCATCCCACAGAACCGGCCAACAATCCGGAAAAGAAGCTGGGCACATTGTTCCTGGGGGCAATATTGGCTACTTTGCCGTCCGGATGCTGATTCAGCCTGCATTCTCCCAACCATTTGCGGATGACCGGATAACAGTCCTCTAAAAAAAGCCCGGTGTCCGCAAACACTCCCATATCCCCTGTCCAGGCCGCACGCTCCCTGGTCGGACAATCCGTGGGGACATCGCAGAAATTGGATTTCTGACTCCAGATGCTATTCTCCACCAGCCGGTTCACATCGCTGTCAGAGCAGGTAAAGCTTCCTAACTGCTCCATCCTGGAATAAACCGCTATGGAAGTAAAGCTTGCGCCGGATAAATCCACATCCGTCTCCACCTTTGCATACCGGAAACCCCAGATCGTAAACCTGGATTTATAATGATTCTCCCCTTCCTTACAGAAATAAGTCACTCTTTGGTTTGTTCCGCCCTCCTTGTGACGACTCCTGTCCTGAAAATTCTCAGCAGTGAAATTACCGTTTTCATCCAAAGATTCCCCATGAGTCAGGATAATTCTGTCCCCGGCATGGGCGTTTACCTTGAATTCCACATATCCGGCCAAATTCTGCCCATAGTCAATGACCGTCTCCCCATTGGGCGTCTTAAAGATTTTTCCCTCAAAGCGCTCCATCTCCGCAATTGGTACACAGTTGGAGCAGCAAAGGGTCTCCACACCGAAATCCTCTATCTTTACCACGTGATAATCGGCAATCTCCTCCATCCGCGCATCAACCACCTCGCCCTGCTGCATGTCGTTTTCCCGAATCGAGCCAGACTGAGAAGCTTCCCAGCTTTCATCAGAAATGCAGACTACTTTCCCATCTATTTCCAGCTGAAAATATAAGGCAATATCCTCCCCGTACAGATTCCTGTCGCCATCAACGCCAGAGCAGCTTCGATACCAGCCGTCTCCCAGGATGACCTGTACCTCATTCTCCCCCTCTTTCACCAGTTCCGTCACGTCTATGGTCTGGTAAGCCAGCCTTTTATCATATGTGTAGGAACCGGGGGCCAGCACGAAGTCTCCCGCTCTCTTCCCATTGATATAAGCTTCATACAGGCCATGGCAGGTGATGTATAATCTGGCTCTTTCTGCCTTTTCCGCTGTAAATACGGTTTTCAGATAGCTTGCGGGCTTATGCAGCTTTGGATCACAGGAAAGCTCTGGATTGATCCACTTTGCCGCAAACTGCTCCTTCTCCAGAATCCCCATCTCAAAACAGGCTTCCTGGCTCCATTCCCCTGCCCTGTCCTCTTCATCCCAAAGCCGCACCTTCCAGGCAACGCACTGCCTGCTCTCTGCAGCCGTACCCAAAATGGTGTTCATCCTGCCTGAAACTACCTTTCCGCTGTTCCAGATGACCCGCCCTTCTGACATAGCCTCAATCTCATAGGCAGTCTGCTTCTTCCCCCCGTCACAGTTCCAGGATAAAAAGGGCTCCCGGATGTCAAGTCCCAGCGGATTTTCCATATGTTCTGTCCTCAGATGAATTGCTTTCATATCATGTCTCCTCCTATTTTAAGTTCCGTCTCTACACTTAGGTGCCCTTGTGTAGGGGGAGTAATTTTCACTTGCAAAAGACGCTGCTGAATTATCCAATTACACACCAAGCGCTATGCGTTTTTCTGAGCCGCTTTCTTATCCGCAATGCGTTTCTGAACCACAACCATTTCTTCCTTGCTCAGGGAACATAGACGCATTGCAATCAATGTGACAACCCATCCCAGAAGAGGAAGTCCATACATAAGCACCATGGTCATCCAGAAGATACCGCCCGTCAATTCATCCGTAGGCTGCGGCATCGTCTCCCGGTAACCAATCAGGGCAACCGCGCTGGTGGCAATGAGGGCGCTGACGGAAGATACAAGTTTGTCAATCAAACTATAGACACCTGATACCACTGCAGGAACATATTTTCCACCACGGTCCAGCTCATAATCAATCACATCGGCCATAAAGGCATTGTTGCCGGTAGTAACACACATTTTCGTGCCGTTCAACGCCAGTGTCAAAATAACATAAACTACCATCAGCGGCATGGCGGACGAAATACTGCGAGTATTCCCTCCCATATGTAAAAAAACAAAGAAAAGAATCGTTGCGCAGGTCACATAAATACACATATAAGTCCAGGTAACAATCGTCTTTTTATTGCCATGCTTTCCGGCATATTTTGCCCCGACAACCGCAAACAAAATAGAAGGTATGATACTCACTGTTGTCAGCGTAGTATTGATTGACATATCCCCAATAATAATGCCGCCTAACATCGTGGTAATGATAGTTTGGCTGCCCACCTGCTGTGCGATCTTATCCGAAGCGCCGGAAGCAATGTAGCACTGCAGCGGCCGGTTATTTTTCAATACTTCTATCATGTCTTTCAGCTTAAGTTTTTCCCTCTTTGCGGAAGTGCCCACAAAGTTTTCCGGTTTGTCAAATTCCGAAATACCAATGCAGGTAAACACAAGGCCGACAGCGGATGCCGCAATAGTCACCCAGCAGACAGATGCCAGGAATTCCAGGTTATAGCTGCCATATTTAGGCAAAAGAACAACAAAGTTAATCATGCTCAATGTAATGGGCACCACATAGTTAAAGATAGTGCTCCATACGCCAACCATCGGACGCTGCTTGGGATCATTCGTCATGAGGGCAAACAACGTCTGGCCTGTCATGTTGTAAAGTGTGTAGCCAATAATGTAGATGACATACAGCAGCACAAAGACCACAACACCATGTCCTTTACCCGCCGCCCAGTTATACATCATCAGCGTGGCAAGAGCCATGATCAGCCAGCCGCTGACTAACAAAATGCGAACCTTGCCGAAACGGGTATTCACCTTATCATACACAAAGGCAAGCAGCGGATCCGTAATCGCATCAAAGATACGGGTGAAGGTCAGGATTCCTCCCACTGTCACCGTTGCGATGCCAAAACCAATGCTGGCGCTATAGCTTGCCATGCCCAGCAAACTATAAAACCCCATACCCACAAGACCGCTGGATGCCACCATAATGATCTGCCACAATTTGGCCCGGCGGTACTGCACGTCGTCAACGACACTCTGACTTGACCTTTTTTCAGCCATTACAAAAATCCTCCTTCGAATTTAGTAAAATACTTTGTACTTTTCTGCATTCATTATATAAAAAAGGATTCTTGCGCATGTTCACCAATTCATTATTAAATTCATTTTTTAGGGAAAATAAAAAATTTCTTAACAGGCCATTAAGTTTTTCTTCCCTTCACCAAATGATTATATTGACGGAGCAAAAGGACTCCCCCGATTGCCACAGACAATAAGTCTGCCGCCATATGAGCTGCCGCAATACCAGGCATCCCTATAAAAGCATGGAGCAGATACAAAAACGGTATCAGCAGCGCCCCTTGCCTCAGCAGGGACATGAATGTTGCCAAAAGCGCCTTGCCAGAAGCCTGCATAAAATTAGTTCCCAGATAATAAATGCCGATAATCGGACTCGCAATCACAAGAAACAGCACCAGATCCTCCCCCATGCGGGCAACAGCAACATCTTTAATGAACATACCAATAATCTGATGACAGCATAGATAGCAAAACCCTCCTGTTATCGTTCCAACGCCAGTGGTCAGAACCACAACCTTTTGTATCACTTCTTTCAGGCGCGGAATATCTTCTGCACCATAATTATATGCCAGCAACGGCTGTATTCCCATGCAAATCCCCATCTGGAGCATCGCAAGCCTTAATTCTCTCTCTTTTCATCTATAAAACCTACTGTAATATTGCCTGTCTGGGAGTGAATGTTTATCATTTTACCACCACGATGGACTAAGGAAGGTAAAGAACATTTACCATGCTCTGTATGACAATCCAATAAATAAGCACTCACATCCTCTGCACAAAAACAGTCAATATTTCCATTGCCCGTAGAAACTTTGATACCCTTTCCACTCTTCACACTATGCATGATAACCGCTCCGCTCTGACTGTTCAAATCATAATGCTGAATATCTGTTACAGAAATATCAATTGCACCAGTGATAGTTTTTACCCGCAAGGAACTGGAACCTGTTACCCCGACTATCCTCACGCTTTCATCCCGGCTTTCAATCTGTATATTTCCTCCAAATTCAGATGGCAGTTCCACAGTAAGTTCTTTATCCGCTTTTAACTGAATCAAACCAATTATGCCATACAAAGTTATAGCGCCATGATCCTTTACAGACAATTTTTTACTATCCAAAGCAGCCTCTGTTGTCCGGCGTTTTGTATCTGTCCAGCGCAATACAATATCCGAGCCACTGCCAGCTATCATATTCACTTGAGACAGACTGCTTTTAATCTGAATTTCTGACACCTCATCAACAGGAAATCTCTTTACCGTTTCCATAGCCACACTCTCCTTTTCCTTCATAAAATTCCATAACTCTGATTTTCATGCCGGATGCGCCATGCAATCTGCAATCGCTCACCCCAATACCACAGCTTGCCGTTCCGTATTGCCTGCAAACCGAAACCACATATACGCATGAATCATTGTACAATATCTGGACATTTCTATCTCATCCAATTACTGTTATTATGATTGATAAACTAACACTCTGTTTGGTATACTAATATATATATACAAATTGACTGGACAATGGAGAAATTCTTATGGATAAAAACACACCTACATATCGAAGAATGGACAAAGTTATTTTGAATGCTTTTATAGAAGTTTCTCAAGAGATTCCATTTGAAAGCATTACCGTGCAGAAAATCACCGATGCTGCTTTAATTAGCAGATATACGTTTTATATGCATTTTCACGATAAATACGAAGTAGCTGAAAGAATCCAGGATGACTTATATCAGGAATTCATCCATCTTATCCAAAAGGAAATACCTGCCATTGATGCCACAAAATCTACTGCTCCAGATTACCAGCAAACGCTAGAGGTCGCCATTTTTGAATTCTACAGAAAACACGCCGCCCAGACGCAATCCATTATCAATATCCACACAGAAACAATTGATTTTTCCGGACGCCTGAAAACCTTTTTAGCACAGAATTATAAATCCAGATTTCCGAATCATGAAAACCTGGATTTAGAAGCCATGCTGTATGCCAATATGTCAATGACGCTTGCCGAATATTATATCAACAACGCAAACTCATCCATTACCAATAAATCAATGATATCCTCTTACATTTATACCTTTTTGTATGCAATCGGTATACATGATGAACAACTGATTCAAAAAGAATATAACAGATTCCTGCAGATAAAATACCCTAAATGATTATTTCCACCTGTGGGATTGTTTTCTGAAATTGTGCAAGGCTGCCACGCTGAGAACCAGTACAGCAGCCCCTCCAGATTCCGTTTAACAGGTTGTAAGAAGTCATATTTCTTAACACATCCTTCCATATTTCGTGTATACTTAAAATGATGCCATCAGTAAACCCAGCACCGGACACATTGATATCAGAAACATCAGGAGGTTATTTATGCGTATAAAAACGAATATTGATGTAGTATATTTTTTGAGACAGATTCAGAAATGTTGCGGCGAGGTTCTGTTTGAAACTCCCGAGGGCGACCGTCTCGCCCTCAAATCCACTTTAAGCCAGTACATTTTCTGCACCCTGGCTTCCAATGCGGAACTGATCCAAAGCGGAACGATCCGCTTTGAGCAGGATGAAGATAAAATGCTTCTGGAAGATTTTCTGGACGACTGATTTCTAAAGTTGAGCTTTGGGAGCTGCTTTTAACAGCCAAAGCCCCGCACATGCGGATAGGAGAACAAATATGAATATAAAAGAAAAACTGGATTTTTTCAGTCATCTGATCAAATGTAACCATAATCTTCCCCTTCATAGCTACAAACCTGAACTTATTCTGGCTCGTTCCGGTATTCAACAGGATGCTTCTTTAAGCGATGATGATACCCTGGTTCTTTTAAGCCTGCTGGAACCGATCAAAAGACATTTACAAAACCAAAAGCGGAACCCCCTGTTCATAGACGATCATCTGGGCCTGATCTGGATCGTTGCATTTGAATATGAAGAAAATACCCTGCAGGGCATTCATACGCTGGGACCTGCTTATTCCGGCAGAAATTCTTACCAGAACATCAAAAAGGAGCTGGATAAGCGTGACCTCTCCGTAAGCAACCGGATCAAGGTATTTAAATTGTTTGACCATATTCCGATCATCCCCACCAACCAGCTTTTCCAGTATGCCGTCATGCTGCATTACTGTGTCACCGGCAGACAAATTACTACCAATGACCTTCATTTTTCAGAAAACGTATCGGAGAAGCCATCTTCCTCTGAAATAAACCTGATTACAGAAGAACACCGGGGAATTTGGATTGCGGAACAGGAATTCATGAACATGCTACGCGAAGGTAATCCTAACTATTTAGATGCCCTTGCACACTCCAACAGCTTAAGCGATGGACCACGTTTTGACGTAGGCGATTCCCTGCGCAGAGCAAAGTCAACAGCCATTGTCCTTCTCACCCTCTGCTCCAGAGCCGCCATTGAGGGCGGAGTGAATCCTTCTGTTGCCTATACCCTAAACGACTACTATATGCAGATGATTGAAGACTGTAAAAACATTGCAGAAACATCAACCGTCTGCAGCACCCTGATGGAAGATTATGTGCAGCGGGTACAGCAGGAAAAAGCAAAAAACGACATCTCAGGGCAGATTAGAAGTGCCTGTGATTACATTGCCATACACATCAAAGAAAAACTATCCATCCCTCAGCTGGCCGAACAGGCCGGCTACACAGAATACTATTTTTCCCACAAATTTAAAAATGAGATGGGCTGCAGCGTGGCAGATTATATAAAGCACGAAAAAATTCGTCAGGCAAAGCTTCTGCTTGCCGGAACGAACATGAGCATTCAGGAAATCAGTGATAAACTGTCATTCGGCTCCAGGAGTTACTTTTCTTCGTCCTTCCAGAAAGAAACAGGCATGTCTCCCAGTGAATACCGGGAACAGAATATGAAACTATAGAATGATATATCCTCTTATTCAGTTTCTGCATGCAGCAACTTTTGCCGCTTCGGAACGGTTTTTACTTCCGTTCCGAAACGGTTTTTGTTACTATAAAGACTTATTGCCGACTGTTACAATACGTATTTTTTTAAAGTTGCCCTTACCGCGCCGACACCAGCAATCATCTCATTTAAATATCCAACCACCATTTCCGCCATACCTGCATCATACAGATTAACACCAAATATCTTGTCATTTTCCAGAATTGGCTTCAATGTTTCACCGTCAGCGGAGCCACCCAGTTTCAAATTTGAAACATATGTACTTACAGTATCAAGCTGCGGATCCGGGCTTAATTCATAAGTTCTGCCTGCATCATCAATCCCCATTAAGTAACGTAGCCATCCGGCAAATACAAAAGGAATCATTTTCAGATCTTTCACATCTTTATCATAAGATGCCTGATATGCCTTGATAGTCTCCCCAAAGCGGATAGCCAGCTTCTGCGAAGTATCGGTCGCAATTCGCTGTGGGGTATCCGGCATAAACGGATTAGGGAATCGGACATTGATCACTTTATCAATAAATTCTTTCGGGTCTAAAATACCCGGATTAGTAACTACAGGCAAACCTTCCCGATATCCAACTGTCTCTATCAATTTTTTTAACTCCACATCCTTCATTTCCTCGGAAATTTTCTGATATCCAAGGATACAGCCGAATATTGCCAGGCAGCTATGCAATGGATTCAGACACGTACACACTTTCATCTTTTCGACCTTATCCACGGTCTTCCGCCCGGTAAATATGAATCCACCTTTCTCCAGTTTAGGCCTCCCATTAGGGAATGCATCCTCAATCACCAGATATTCGCATTCCTCCGCATTTACGAAAGGCGCCACATAAGTATTTTTTGTGGTGATCACCGATTCCAGCCCTTCTACTCCGTCCTCCCGCAAAATCTTTTCTACAGAAGCATCCGGACGGGGCGTAATCTTATCTATCATCGTCCAGGGGAATGAAACTTTCGTCTTATCACAGATATAGGTTTTAAAACCTGCGTCAACCAGACTGTTTTCTACCCATTTCTCTGCAAATGCGTTGATTGCGGCATACAACTTATCCCCATTATGGGAACAATTGTCCATGCTTACCATGGCAATTGGTTTTGCTCCCGCCATATAACGGAAATACAGCAGAGCGGCAACTTTTCCTATATAACTTTTTGTCTTGCCAGGACCTGCGCTATAATCTGCCGCTACATCAGGAATGACCTCGCCTTTCCCGTCTACAAGACTATAACCTTTTTCTGTAATGGTAAAACTGGCGATCTGAAGGGAGTCTTTTCCAAAGATTTCTTTTAAACGTCCATATTCTCTGTCATTTTCAGCATCCAAAATACAGGATTCCACTACACTGCCAACTACTGTCTTGTCAATGGTTCCATCTGCTTTCAAGGTCACAGCAATCCCATAGTTATCATGAGGACGGTACATCCTTTCAATGATTTCATAATCAAATCCTTCTGCCACTACCAAACCTTTGTCCAGTTCCCCGTCATTCAGGAGATTCTGCACAACATTTGCCTGGAAAGCACGAAAAATATTCCCCGCCCCAAAATGGATCCAGAATGGATTTTCTTTAGTATTTTCCATTACTCTTTCACGGTCAAATTTGGGAAGTGAAAAACCTGCCGCTTCCCATACAGCTCTATCCTTCAGACCCTGCTCATTCAATTCCATATCTGTTTCTGCCTCCTATCCAGTCCCGAGACTGTTTTTATTCAAAATTTCCGCTTACGGCAATTTGTTCCGTCTCCTCCAGTTTGTCTAACATATCCCAGATACCCAGCATATACATAATGCCCATGGCACGGTCATATAGCCCATAACCGGGGCGCACATTCCCCGGCCCCTCGTTCCATAAATGGCGTCCATGGTCGGGACGTATATAACCCTGAAATCCACAGTCGTGATACGCCTTCACAATATCCAAAATACCAGTATCACCATCACAGTCACGATGGCTGGCTTCGGAAAAGTCACCATTAGGAAAATGTTTCACATTCCTGATATGTGCAAAAGCGATTCTGTCACAATGTTTGTATATAATTTCAGCCACATTATTTTTCGGATTGGCATTCAGGCTTCCCGAACATAAAGTAAGGCAATTATATGGATCATCCACCATTGCAAGGAACTTATCTATAGATTCCGCATCTACCAACAGACGCGGCAGACCAAAAATATCCCATGGAGGATCGTCCATATGGATTGCCATCTTAGTATCACATTCATGGCAGACCGGCATCAGTTTCTCCAGAAAATACTTTAAATTTTCCCACAGTTTTTCTTTTGTAACCGGCTTATATGCCTCGAACAACTCATCCAGCCTCGCCATACGTTCCGGCTCCCACCCCGGAAAAGTAAGACCATGGAGATTATTCAGAATATAATCCGCCATCTTCCTCGAATCATCCAAAACCTTGTCCGCCTCATAATACAGCGCCGTGGATTCATCACCCACCGGATGAAACAAATCGGTACGCGTCCAGTCGAACACAGGCATAAAGTTATAGCAGATGACTTTTACCCCGAACTTTGACAGATTCCGGATTGTCTGAATATAATTTTCAATGTACTGGTCACGGGAAGGCAGCCCAATCTTAATATCATCATGGACATTAACCGACTCCACCACATCCATATTAAAACCATATGGAATCAGCTGTTTCTGCACTTCTGAGATTTCCTCCGTTTCCCAGACCTCTCCCGGCATTTTATCATGCAGTGCCCAAACGATACTTGTAACGCCCGGGATCTGCTTAATATCTGACAGCTTAATACTGTCGTTTCCTGCGCCATACCAGCGAAATCCCATTTGCATAAAAATCTCCATTCCGCCGCCTTTCAGTTGGCGGCACAAATAGTAATGAAAGTGGTTCACACCTTCAAGTTTTCGTGTTACAATAGACTTGATTTTATAAGGCATTCCCGGCATCAATGTCAGATGCACCCACCCATTTGTTGTTGATGTGCAGGTACGCCTCTTTTATCAAGGTGGGAATACTCTTATTCAGGTTCACGGTGTGAGCCTTGTTTTTGTATCTATTTCACGTTTTTGGCTTAATTTACTTTCTTTCACACTAATCCTCCCTATTTAGTCAAGTCTTTTTTCTTTATTTTTCAAGGATTTTTTAATT
>CAJUQJ010000006.1 GCA_910588215.1 uncultured Lachnospiraceae bacterium | reverse complement strand
TAGCCATTTTAGGCAGTTCATATTAACTTAATGACATTGCACCGTGAATAGTAACGAACTGTTACTACTTGAATCAGACATCGCATTTTTATGTCGCGGTCATTAGAATAATTTGGTATAATAAAACAGTTATAGGTAACGGCATTAGGAATTTAGTGACTGTAAATACAGGGAGTATGCATGCAGATAAATATTGCATTTTGTTTTGATCATAATCTGTGCAGGCAGGTTCAGGTGGCGCTTTCGTCTTTGCTGGACAGTTGCAGTAAAGGACAGACGCATTACCATGTCTATTGTATCTGTACCAGGGAGGCGGCCGGCGTCGAACAGAAGTTGAGGCAGATCCTGGAGGTACGTGATAAAGAGTCGCGTCTCACGATGAAAGTGGTGGACAATCCTTACCAGGATGCCTATGAGGTCAGAGGCATTTCCACGGCAACTTATCTAAGGCTGGAACTGCCTGGCCTTTTGCCGGACGTGGACAAGATCCTGTATACGGATGTAGATATTCTGTTTCGGGGCGGTCTGGAAGAACTGTGGCAGACACCGATGGAAGGGAAACTGCTGGCAGCGGTGCGGGGCGGCGCGAACCTTTCCGACCAATGGGAAAGGAACAGCAGGCTGCCATACTGGCATCATCTGGAGAAAATGAGGGGAAACTATATTAACGCAGGGGTGACGCTCATGCATCTGGCCGAGATACGCGCCGGGAATCTGCAGGCGCAGTGGAGAGAGTGGACGAAGGAGAAGCTATATTATCAGGATCAGGACATTCTGAACATTACCTGCCAGGGATTTATCGCTTATCTGCCCCCAATCTATAACTGCCTTGCGTACATGACGGAGGAAGATTACGGCAGGTGCATCAAGGAGGGGGTTCATTCGGCAGAAGAATGTGAGCAGGCAAAGAGGTGTCCCGTGATCATTCACTATGCCGGAGATAAGCCATGGAAGCGCTATGATACGAATCTGGGATACCTCTGGTGGGATTACGTTAACAGCCAGCCGGAGCTGCAGGATCTGTTCGACGAGAAAGCGGCGAGACGCTGCCACGGGCATACACTCTGGGACAGGGGCGTGCGGAAGGTGAAGAAGATTTTGAACATGAGGAAAGAAAGAGGGCAGGAAGAATGAAGATTGCAGTTGCTGGGACAGGATATGTTGGTCTTGTTGCGGGCGTATGCTTTGCAGAGAAGGGACACGATGTAACCTGTGTTGATGTGGATGAGAATAAGGTCAGGCTGATGGAATCAGGTATTTCTCCTATTTACGAGGAGGGGCTGCAGGAACTGATGCAGAAGAATAATGCCACTGGCAGACTGCATTATACGACGGATTATCAGAATGCTTACAGAGATGTGGATGCTATTTTTATAGGGGTGGGTACACCGGAACAGCCGGATGGATCTGCCAATCTAAGCTATATTGCGACGGTATCCAGGCAGATTGCAGAGTCCGTGGAGCGGGACTGTCTGGTAGTCGTCAAGTCTACCGTGCCGGTGGGAACCAACGATAAGGTAGAGCAGTTCATCAGAGATTTCCTCATAAGGGATGTCCGGATCGAGGTGGCTTCCAATCCGGAGTTCCTGGCGCAGGGTTCCGCGGTACATGACACGCTGCATGCCGCCAGGATCATCATCGGTACGGAGAGCAAAGAGGCGGAGGAAGTGCTGAAGAAGATCTATGAGCCGTTCGGGTTACCGATCGTGTCGGTGAACAGACGCTCCGCAGAGATGATCAAGTACGCCTGCAATGATTTCCTGGCGCTTAAGATCTCCTATATGAATGATATCGCGAATCTGTGTGAGCTGGTAGGGGCCGACATAGACGCCGTGGCGGAGGGTATGAGTTACGACGCAAGGATCGGTTCCCGGTTCTTAAATGCCGGGGTGGGTTATGGCGGAAGCTGCTTCCCGAAAGACACCAAGGCGCTTAAATATCTGGCCAGACAGAACGGGTATAAGCTGCGCACGGTCGAGGCGGCGGTAGATGTGAACGAGGAGCAGAAGACGAGGCTGTTCCATAAAGCGAGCAATCGGATGATCACCTTCCAGAAACTGAAAGTGGCGGTGCTTGGCCTTGCGTTTAAGGCGGGAACTGATGATCTGCGGGAAGCGCCATCGTTAGATAACGTGCAGCTTCTGCTGGAAAGCGGAGCGGATATTTATGCCTATGATCCGGTAGCGGCGGATAATTTCAGAAGAAGATATCCGGAAGGCAGGAATGAAGCGGGGACCATCCAATATGTGAAGACACCGGAGGAAGCGCTTCAGGATGCGAATATCTGTTTTATCTTTACGGAATGGAGAGAGATCAGAATGATCAAACCTGAGACTTTTCAGGAGAAAATGCGGATTCCGCTTGTATATGACGGACGTAATGTATATGAGTTGGATGCAATGAAGAATGCGGGTGTGGAGTATTATAGTATCGGGCGGTAATGACTGCCAGAAAGCGGCAGAAATGTTTCGTAATGGAGAAAACTATGAATCTATTAGACAATAATAAAACTTATTTAGTGACAGGCGGCGCCGGATTTATCGGATTCCATCTGTCTAAAAGCCTTCTGGAGAAGGGAGCGCGGGTCATTGGCTTCGATAATATGAATGAATATTATGATGTCAGGTTGAAAGAAGACCGGCTGGCTATTCTGAGAGAATATGAGAACTATACTTTTATCAAGGGGGATCTGGGTGATAAAGGGGATGTATTCCGCCTGTTCCAAGAATATGCGCCCCAGGTGGTGGTCAATCTGGGAGCGCAGGCCGGTGTGCGTTACAGTATAGACAATCCGGACGCCTATATGCGCTCCAATATGATGGGATTTTTCCATGTACTGGAGGGATGCCGATATTTTCCGGTGGAGCATCTGGTGTATGCCTCTTCCAGTTCGGTGTATGGCGGGAATGAGAAGACCCCATTTTCGACGCAGGACAAGGTGGATGAACCGGTGAGCCTGTATGCGGCAACGAAGAAATCCAATGAGCTGCTGGCGCATGCCTATAGTAAGCTATATCGTATTCCGGTGACCGGACTGAGATTTTTTACGGTATACGGGCCTTTTGGAAGGCCGGATATGGCGTATTACAAGTTTACGCAGAAGATTCTGGCGGGACAGCCGATCCAGATCTATAACAATGGGGATATGTACAGGGACTTTACCTACATTGACGATATTGTCAGAGGGGTGGAGAATATTCTCTGTAATCCGCCAGAACAAAATGAGAAGGGCGTTCGATATAAACTGTACAATATCGGCAATCATAAACCGGAGAAGCTGATGGATTATATAGAGGCTCTGGAGAAATGTCTGGGTAAGACGGCGGTGAAGGAGTATCTGCCGATGCAGCCGGGCGATGTGTATCAGACTTATGCGGATGTCACGGATTTGATGCGGGATTATGACTTTAAACCGGACACTTCCATAGAGGAGGGGCTTGGCAGATTCGTGGCGTGGTATCGTGAATACTATCATATTTAAAGAAGGAAACGGCAGCTTATGGACAAAAGCAGTAAGGCAGAGAGAGCCATACCGGTGCTATATCTGGTAGTTCCCTGCTACAATGAAGAAGAGATCATAGAGAAATCCGCCAGGGTGCTGGGAGATAAGATACGCCGGCTGCAGCAGGCAGGACGCATTGCCGGGGGCAGTAAGGTCATGTTCGTCAATGACGGCAGTAAGGACCGCACGCTGCAGCTGCTGCACGCGGCCGCCGCCAGGGACGCCTTGTTCTCCGTGATCAGCCTGGCCGGTAACTACGGGCATCAGAGCGCGATCCTGGCAGGGATGATGACCGCGAAACAGTATGCCGATGCCGTGGTGACAGTTGACGCAGACCTGCAGCAGGATATTGAGGCGTTAGACAGGTTCCTGGACAGTTATATGGCGGGCAGCGAAGTAGTATATGGCGTGCGCAATGACAGGCATTCCGATGGTATCTTTAAGAAGGGTAGCGCGACGTTGTACTATAATCTGATGCATCTTCTTGGCAGCAGAGTGATAACCAATCATGCGGATTACCGTCTGATGTCTAAGAAAGCGCTGGATGCGCTGTCGCAATATGAGGAGACGAACCTGTTTCTCCGGGGGTTGATCCCGACCATGGGATTTCCGTCGGATGTGGTGTATTTCGATGTGAAAGCCAGGGAAGCAGGACATTCTAAATACACAATAAGTAAAATGCTTACTCTGGCGATGGACGGTATCACGTCCATGAGTACCAGACCCCTGCGGATGATCAGCGTTCTAGGCATGCTTGTCTGTCTGTTCAGCTGTGTTATGCTGGTCATTAACCTGGTGGACTGGACCAGGGGGAATAATGTGCCGGGCTACACCACAACGCTGACGGTTTCTCTGCTGATCGGAGGGATTACGCTTCTTTCGCTGGGGATCATCGGGGAATATATCGGTAAGATCTATATGGAGACGAAACACAGACCCAGATATATCGTGGATACATTTGTATGGAAAGAGACTGAGGATCTGGCGGAAGATGCCGTGAAGCAGGAGAAGCGTGAAACATCACGATGATGTGTTGTTCAACAAACTGAAGCATTGACTGCAGAGCAGAATCTGAAATTTTACCCATGTCCCAGCGTAAGGCGCTTCAGAATGGAGAGGATAATGAAGAATGGATAACATTGATATACATGCGGATGACTATGCGCTGACACCCAATACATCCAGAGATATGCTTGCCTGCATGGAGAAGGGGCTGTTGGACAGTATCAGTATCGTGCCGAATATGTCATGCTTTGAGGAATGTATGGAATTACTGTATCAGAAGATTCCGGAATTGCCCTTTCTGCCCAAAATGTCTGTCCACTTGGACTTCGTAGAAGGGCGGTGTCTTGCTGGTAAAGAGAAAGCGCCGGTTCTTGTCGGCCGGGAAGAGACAGTCATGGGATTGTCCTGGGGAAAGTTGTTTCTTCTGTCCTACATGCCGTGGAAGAAAAGAACCGTGAAAACCCAGCTTAAACTGGAGATCAGGGAGCAGCTTAAGGAGGTGAATGCGGTCATAGACCGTGCCGTTGAGACAGCAAAGGAAGCAGGGGTTCCCAACAGGCAGAGAGGGATGCGGATTGATTCTCACCAACATGCTCATATGATTCCTATCGTGTGGGATGCTTTGACCGAAGTGATCGAGGAGGAAGGGTATGCAGTGGAATATATCCGGAATTCGAGAGAGATTCTGTGGAAATTTGTTATAAGGATCGATCTGTGGAAGACATACAGAGCAGTCAATTTTGTAAAGAATAGGCTGCTGGCGCTGTATTCACATAAGGTAGAGCGCTATACAAGGATTCATGACAGAGAGCAGATGTATCTTTGGGGGCTGATCATGAGCGGCCATATGGACTATGACAGGATAAAGACGCTGTATCCTGCCATAGCAGCGAAAGCCAGGAAAGACGGCCGGACGCTGGAGATCTTGTTCCATCCCGGTCTTACTTTACCGGAGGAAGTGACGGAAGAGATTGGAAGAAGTGCTGCTGCGGATTTCTATCTGCGGCCGGATCGTCATGTTGAGATGGAAGCTCTGGGACGTATCAGGGAACTGATTCGTCAATTTGGTTCCATATAAATATGTCAGGAGCTTCAGGTACGGAATACTAGTACTCCGTACTGAAAACCCTTGTGCAAATATTTCGGTCTATTTTCCCGATTGCACAAGCCCAGAATACTCAACGTAGCCCGCTACGCCTCCGTTTCTGAACTTGTACACTCGAAAAAATATCCTCGAAAATTTGCACAGGAACTTCAAGTACGGAGTACTAGAAGCGCCTGAATTCATCGATTTCCTTCCAGATAATACTTGTAAAGTAGGCTGCGCCCTCTTCATTCAGATGATCGGAATCAGAGAAATACTGCAGACTCCCCCGAAACCTGCTGTCACAGGAATAGTCATAGTAGTTGGTACCGGTCTCGGAGGCTATTGTCGTCACCGTTTCATTAAATTCCTGCAGGAAATCTTCCGAGATAAGGTTCATGTAGTATTCGGAAAACGGTGTCGTGATCAGGACCGGTGTGATATCGTGGTCATAGCAGTACGCAATGATATCATACAATTCCTCGATGCGCTCCGGCAGAAAATATTCTTCTTTGTTATCAAAATGTCTGCTGTAACGTTCTTGTGCTCTTCTGGTGAACTCTTCCATATCTATGCCGTCGTTTGACGCGTGGGCGATCAGCGCCGGATTGATATTGGGGAACAGCTTCAAGATATCTTCGCCGGCAGACAGGACGGGAAGTCTATTGGCAATGAGATCAATATATGGATCATAATTCGGTATGTTCTCCGGGGATAAGAAGTGATAATAGCGCAGGCTCATGGCCTCTGCTTCCGCGGCGTTGACCACTTCGTTGTTAAAGGAGAAGTAGGAGACGGGAATCAAAAGCACGCTGTTGGTCTCCATATATTGTCCCTTTTCCTGGAGGATAGCATAGTCATAATCGAAGCTTTGACTGGGATTGGCAAAATTGAAGCAGATCAATCCTCTTGTGTCCATGATCTCCTGGTAATCGAAATCGTAGGCGCCATGAGAACTGCCCAGATTGCCGATGTGGATCTCACAGAAAGATGTTCCCACCAGGCCAAATCTGGCGATATCCAGATATTTTTGTTCGTCGATCTTCTTGTAGGGCTTATTGATCAATGCGATCACAAAAACGGCAGCCGCCGGGATCAGGATGCACTTCAAAACAAAACGTATAACGTCAAATTTCTTTTTCATGATAGATATGCCTTTTCCTTTCTGTTAAAATCGGAGATAGATAAATTCATTTGCCACACCTTTCGGTGAAAATAAGGCGATTATTACCAAAAACAGTACATATACCGGCCACCGGATGAAGAACTTCTGCTTAGAGAAGCCGGCGATCACGTCTCCTTTCAGAGATGCCAGATCATAGATGGCAAGTACAAGTACGGACAATCCCATGCCGATAGCGGCGATCGGCGTAATACCCAGACATACAATTCCTGTCTGCAGATAATTGAGCGGCCGTTCGATATCCCAGAACAGCCGGGAGAGGATCCAGACTGCGTCCTCCATACTGTTTGCACGGAAGAAGATCCAGGTAAAGCATAGCAAGAGGAAGGTAATCGGAAGCTGCCACCAGTGTTTGCGCCGTTTGATCTCTACGCCTTTT
Organism: uncultured Lachnospiraceae bacterium; assembly: GCA_910588215.1. Lineage (GTDB taxonomy): Bacteria > Bacillota > Clostridia > Lachnospirales > Lachnospiraceae > UBA3282. Next base: position 146,191 of record CAJUQJ010000006.1, on the reverse strand, counting down.
CTCTTCTTGGGGAAGAGCAGGGTCTCGATCACCTGCAGCAGACCGTGAATACCACCCCAGACAATAAAGGTCAGGCTGCTGCCATGCCAGAAACCGCTGACCAGAAAGGTGATGAGCAGATTCAGGCAGTGTCGCCATTTTGCGACTCTGTTGCCTCCAAGCGGAATGTAAACATAATCCCGGAACCATGTGGAGAGAGATATATGCCAGCGGCTCCAGAATTCTCTGATCGAGAAAGAAAAGTAGGGACTTTTGAAGTTTGTCATCAGATCGATGCCAAATAATCGGGCACAGCCGATGGCGATATCTGAATATCCTGAGAAATCACAATATATTTCGATGGCGAACATGAGAGTGGCAATGATGAAGGCAAGTCCGACATAAGACTGGGCATTATTATAAACATCATTGACGGTAGAAGCAAAGACATCGGCGATGACCAGCTTCTTGAAATACCCCCAGACCATCAGCTTCAGACCGTAGGTAACATTGTCGTAGACAAAAGGACGCTCCTTCTTATATTGGGGCAGAAGGCTGTCCGCCCTGCCGATGGGACCGGCCAGAAGCTGCGGGAAAAAGGATACAAACAATGCATAGTAACCAAAGTGATGCTCCGCCTTGCTCTTGCCGCGGTATACGTCGATCAGATACCCCATGGACTGGAAGAAATAGAAGGAAACGCCGGCCGGAAGAATAAGGGAAAGCGTCAGCGGCTGCAGGGAAAGCTTTCCGGCAGCGATCATTTCGTTAAGCCGGGCAACCAGAGGATTGCATGTCTTATAGAGGACCAGTATCATTACCAGCGGAAGAACACCGCCAAAAAGGCAGAGTTTTCTTCTGGAGAAGGAGGGAGCTGTTTCCAATCTGATAGCCAGAGTGTAGGTGAGTACGGTCGTGAAGAGAAGCAGCAGCCCGTAACCCGGGTGCAGATTCATGTAGAAAGCATAGCTGGCGATCAGCAGGAATACCCAGCGGTATCTGTGCGGAACCAGGTAATACAGAATAAATACGATCGGTAAGAATATGGCAAATTGCACGGAATTAAATAACATTATTAACCTCCAGATTGTGTAATGCGGATGACAAAAGACCGCACGTCCCTTTTAACTTATATATTCTACTGCAATTTCACGGATTATGCAATTGTGTTTTGCTTGAATTATATTTGACAATATATTAATATTAGTAAAGTATATCGGCTATGATATTTGGTACAGTGAAAGCAGGGTGGACGGTTCATGCGGGCACTGTTTGGGAAAGAGATCGTGAAGAGGTTGGACGGGTGACAGGACATTATGACAGAATTATCATAGGTGCAGGGATCTACGGGCTGTACGCCGCTCTTTTCTGCTGTCAAAGGGGGCAGCATGTGCTGGTGCTTGAGTGTGACCAGGCAGCATTCGGAAGAGCGACTTATATCAATCAGGCAAGGGTACATCAAGGGTATCACTATCCGAGGTCCATGTCTACCGCAATGAAGTCGGCAGGGTATTTTGACCGGTTTAACAAAGATTTTGCTTTCTGCATCAACAAAGAGTTTGATAAGATATACGCCACTTCCAGCCGGTTTTCGTGGTCTGACGGACAACAGTTTAAGGCGTTTTGTGCGGCGGCAGGCATTCCGTGTGAGGAACTGCACCCTGAAAGATTTTTCCGGAAGGGAATGTGCGACGGCGCTTTCCGTACCCGGGAATTTACTTATGACGCAATGATCCTGAAGGCATATTATCTTGATAAACTGTCAGAGTTTTCCTCGTTTGAAATACAATATGGGGCTTACATTACAGAAATAGGGAAAGCGGCAGACCATTACGTAATCAGAACGAGAGACGGCGGCGTATACAGGGCCGGATTTGTTCTGAACGCTTCTTATGCCGGATCAAATCAGATTCTGGCAATAGCCGGGTATGAGAAATTTGCAGTGAAATATGAACTGTGTGAAATTATACTGTGTGAGGGGAACGATCAGCTTCGGCAGTACGGTTTTACGGTGATGGACGGGCCGTTTTTCTCTATTATGCCATTTGGGAAGACCGGTCTGCACTCTCTCACCTCGGTTACTTTTACACCGCATGCTGCTAGTTATGACAGACTGCCTGTCTTTGCATGCCAGAAAGAAAGCGGAGGATACTGTTCGGCACAAAGACTGGGAAACTGCAACGATTGTCCGGCCAGGCCGGCTACGGCATTTCCCTATATGGCCAGTCTGGCCGGAAAGTATCTGCGGGAGGAATATGGATTTGTATACAGGGAATCTCTGTTTTCGATGAAACCGATCCTCATGAGTTCGGAAATAGATGACTCCAGACCCACTGTGATCAGGACATATTCTGAGAAACCTGCTTTCGTCGGTGTTTTGTCAGGCAAGATAAATACCGTTTACGATCTGGACGAGGTATTGAGCGATGGTGAGTAAAGCAAAAAATTTTGTGTCGGCTGTGATTTATGTGCATAATGCCGAGGCGCGTATAGGCGGATTTCTGAGAACGGTTATGACGGTTCTGGAAGAGAATTTTGAATATGCCGAGATTATCTGCGTCAATGACCATTCTGAAGATAACAGTGTGCAGGTGGTCAGAGAGATCAGTGAAACGGCCGGCAGTATCAACGTGACTGTCTTAAACATGAGTTACTTTCATGGAGTGGAAGGGGCAATGAATGCAGGAACAGATCTGACTATCGGTGATTTTGTTTTTGAGTTTGACAATACGTTTTTAGATTTTGAACCGGCGAAGATCATGGAGATCTACAACAGGATGCTCGAAGGGTATGATATTGTGAGTGCTGCGCCCGACAGAAGAGAGAAAATAACATCCAGAATATTTTATTGGGTGTTTGACCATTCTACCGAACTTTCCTATAAGATGAGGACGGAAAGTTTCAGGATCTTAAGCCGCAGGGTCATTAACCGGATCAGTTCGATGAACAAAACGGTTCCCTACAGAAAGGCGGTGTACGCGAACTGCGGATTGAAAACAGACACGCTCAGATATGAGGTGAAGAGGAGCAATGCCGTCAGAACAGATAAGAAGGAGAAGGACTATCGCCTTGGTTTGGCGGTAGATTCTCTGATTCTCTTCACGGAGGTTGGCTATAGGTTTTCGAAGGGAATGACGGTTTTGATGATGCTGGTGTCCATATTTATGGTTGCCTATTCTATTATCATCTACACTTCTTTTCATCCGGTCGAAGGCTGGACTACAACGATTCTGTTCCTGTCAGTAGCTTTCTTCGGATTGTTTGGCGTGCTGACTGTGATCATTAAATATCTGCAGCTGATAGTGGGACTTGTGTTTAAGAGACAACAATACAGTTTTGAAAGTATAGAGAAATTAACGAAGAAATAGTTATTATGGAGGAAAGATTGAAAGGATGAAAGCACTGGTTGGTTATACGGGATTTGTTGGAAGTAATCTTTATGCGGAAGGAAAATTTGACGCCGTTTATAATTCGAAGAATATTGAGGAGGCATATGGAACGAATCCGGATCTTCTTGTCTATGCGGGGATAAGAGCAGAGAAGTATCTTGCAAATAATGCACCGGAAAAGGATCTGGAACTGATCAGACAGGCCGAAGACAATATCAGGAAGATCGGTCCGAAGAAGCTGGTGCTTATATCGACCATTGACGTCTTTAAGATGCCTGACAATGTAGATGAAAATTCTGCGGTGGATCTGGAGAATCTGCACGCATACGGTTATAACCGTTACCTGCTTGAAACATGGGCGAGGGAACAGTTTCCTGACGCGCTGATCATCAGGCTTCCGGGGCTTTTCGGACGGAATATCAAGAAGAATTTTATCTATGATTTCATTCATGAGATCCCTTCGATGCTGAAGGATACGAAATTTGAGGAACTGGCGGCGAAGGATCCGGAGATCGGCAGGTATTATCACCGGCAGCCTAACGGATTTTATAAAGTAACGGTATCCGATCAGGACAGGAAAGAATTAAAGAGCAGATTTCGGAATCTGGGGTTTTGTGCACTTCACTTTACGGACAGCAGAAGCGTTTATCAATTCTATAATCTGGCTTATTTGTGGAAGGATATACAGACAGCGCTGCAGGAAGGGATTTTGTTGTGGCATCCGGCGACGGAGCCGGTATCCGCAGCTGAAATTTATGAATATCTTACCGGAAGAAAGTTTGTAAATGAGTTGAAGGGAAAGCCTGCAGAATATAATTACAGGACGGTTTATGACACGGTCTTTTGCGGCGGAAACGGATATATTGCAGACAGGCAGCAGGTTTTAAGGGACATCAAAGTATTTGTTGAGAAGGAGATTGCCGGTGAGAACGAATAAGATTATGCTGTTGCTGCTTACGTGCATGACGCTGGCGGTGATCATTGGCATGGGGGTCATGGATCCGTTTGTGCACGGATACTATTGCGAGGAGATAGAGTATTGGCAGATTCCGTCGGAAGATTTTCAGGAAAGTATCCGGTTGGACAATACGGTTTTTGAAATGAAATTTTCGCCCAGGAAAGCGCATCTGGCAGGATTTGAGTTCAGACTGGAGGAACAGCCGGAAGGTATGGGCGGAACTTTACGGTTAGATATTCTGGATGAAAAAGGAAAACATCTCGAAACCGTCCGTGCCGATCTGAACGGAGTCGATCCGGCGCTCTGGTATAAAGTTTATATCAAAGCCAGCTTAAAAAAGCAGGAAGTGTATACACTCAGAGTTTCGGCGGAGGATTATGTTACGGCTCCGGCGCTGAAGGCCGTGGATAACATGTATCTTCCAAAGGAGACGCAGACCGGCAGTCTCCTTATGGGATATGCCTATGCAAAACCTGTATTTACCGTGCAGAATAAAGTCATTATGGCAATGTTCCTTGTTGCAGCATGGGTATTTGCCTGTACCTTTTTTATCGGGGAGAAATATCGGGCGGTCATGCGGCGCGTGGCGATGGCCATACTCATGACAGCAGTACTGACATGGAATTATATGTATAATTCCATGGATGAACAGAACAGTGAATTCCTGAAATTTCAAGCGGATAGTGAGGCTCTTGTTACGGGAACGGTATATGCCGATCAGGATGATATCTGGTTTTTGCATGACGATGAACAGGGCTATGGATTGGGGAAATATCATTATTTGCGCGGCAATTTATATGGAACCTCCTATTTGTCGGATGATAACTGGCTGGCCGGATATTCCAGAACGGAGGCGGCAGTTATAGTTACGGTCAGTGAGCATACACGAAGCGCGGCGACAGCCGGTAACTATATGGTGTTTGACAATGGGCAGGAGCTTCAGATCACGTATACCGAAGAGAAGGATGGTAATCTTGTGATCCATTTGGACAGTGACGGCGTGCTTACGCCGGCGGGATACGGAAGTCTTGATGAGGCGGTGTTCTATGATTTCGAAGGACAACAGATAGCAGCGAATTGGATCACGGCATATGAGAGCCAGTATGGACTGCAGGGAAAATTATTCAAACGACTGGCGAGATTTATGGAAGACGGGCAGACCATCGACAATCTCTATCTGCTGTGTTCTTTGGCGGCGGCAGTGGTGTTTGTCCTGATCGTGCAGTTGATCCTGGTAAAGTATGATACGGTACTGGCTGGGTGTTTTTATGTTACTTTCTGGCTGTCTCCGTGGATCGTAAATTTTGCAAGGAATCTCTATTGGGTGGAGTTTACCTGGTTTATCCCGATGGCAGTCGGGCTATTCTGTGCGTGGAAGGTTGATGACAGGCGGTGCCGGATTATCAGCTATTGCATGGCGTTTATTTCAATAGCCGGAAAATGCCTGTGCGGATATGAATATATATCGGTGATCATGATGGGAATGGTGGCCTTTCTTCTGGTTGACTTTGTCATGGCGGCAGTAAGAAGGGATAAGAGGAAAGCAGGGCGGTTGTTTTGGACGATCGTATTCATTAGTATTGCCGCGGTGGCAGGATTTGTGATGGCTATCATAATCCATGCTTCGTTAAGAGGACAGGGGGATATTCTTGCGGGAGTGAGGAGTATCATTGAACAGGATGTCTTAAGAAGGACAAGCGGAGCCGATCTGAATGCGTTTCATTCCAGTTATTGGGATTCCTTTAATGCTTCCGTGTGGGAAGTGTACTGTGAATATTTCCATTTTTCGACAGAGATCATAACAGGAATAGCAGGGAACTTTTTTCCGTTGTTATGTCTTGTACCGCTGTTTATTTTCGGTTGTGAATGGAAAGACAGGAAACTGAATCCGGAACTGCCGGTTATGTACCTTGTATTTTTCCTTACATCGGTATCCTGGTTCTGCCTGGCAAAGGCACATTCCTATCAGCATACACACATGAATTTTGTATTGTGGTATTTTGGATATATCCAGATCTGTTTCTATATTGTGATCAACAAAGTCAGGGAATTATTCAGAAATGTTTCCGGCAGGACGAAAGGAGAGAATAGATGTTGAAATTGGCTGTCTCTAATATAGGCTGGAATGCTGAGCAGGACGAAGAAGCCTATGCTTTAATGAAGAAATATCAGTTTACCGGTCTGGAAATCGCGCCGACCAGGATATTTCCGGAGAAGCCGTATGAGCGGTTGGAGGAGGCGGCCCTGTGGAGCAGGAATCTGGCAAAGAAGCATGGCTTTACGGTTACGTCCTTACAGTCGATCTGGTTTGGCAGACAGGAAAGACTGTTTGGAACGGAAGAAGAGAGAGAGGTTCTTGCGGAGTATACCAGGCAGGCCATAGATTTTTCGTCTGCTGTCGGCAGCCGAAATCTGGTTTTCGGCTGTCCGAGGAACCGGGTCTGCCCGGATGGTACGGATCCGGAGGCCGGGCTTCGATTCTTTGCGGAGATTGGGAATTATGCCGCGCAGAGAGGAACTGTGATCGGGATGGAAGCAAACCCGGCCATATACAATACGAATTATATCAACAGCACGTCGGAAGCATTGGACTTGATCAGAGCGGTGGGATCAAGAGGGTTTTTGCTGAATCTGGATGTGGGAACCATGATCCAGAATGAGGAAGATCCGGCAGGTCTTGAGGGAAATGTAAATCTGATCAATCACGTGCATATCAGCGAACCGGGATTAAAACCGATAGAGCAAAGAGAAATCCATCAGGATTTGAAGCGGATTCTCACGGATGGTTCTTATGAAGGGTTTGTGTCAATTGAGATGGGCAAGGTTGAGGAGCTTTCTGTAATAGAGGAGGCAATGAGGTATGTCAGGAGTGTATTTCAATGATTTATGAGAAGAAGAAGGGGGTTCCCCGATTTGCATGTACGGAGTACCAGGAGAAGTCCAAAGACTATGTGGTCCTGATTCCTATTATTAACGAAGGGGACAGGATCGCCAGGGAACTTTCAAGAGCCTGCAGGGCCGGTGTGGCGGATTGCGCAGATATTGTGATCTGTGACGGAGGATCCACGGATGGCTGCACAGAGGAAGAGAAACTTAGAAAGAGAAAGGTGAATACGCTGCTGGTAAAGATGGATGCCGGGAAACAGGGAGCGCAGCTGCGTATGGGCATATGGTGGGCGCTTGAACGGGGATATAAAGGCATTATTACGATTGACGGCAATAATAAGGACAGTATCGAAGATATACCGCGGTTTATTGACAAACTGAAAGAAGGATATGATTTCGTACAGGGATCAAGATTTGTTAAAGGCGGAAAAGCGATCAATACCCCGCTCTTAAGGCTGGTTTCTGTGAGATTAATACACGCACCGATCATTTCCCTGACGGCACGGCATAGATTTACAGATACGACGAATGCCTACCGGGCGTATTCCGTGGGATATTTAACGGACAGGCGTGTGCAGCCACTCCGAGATATCTTTATGACATATGAACTGCTGGCATACTTATCCGTGCGTGCGACGCAGCTTGGAATGAAGGCTTGTGAGATTCCCGTAGCAAGAGCCTATCCCAGACACGGAAAGACCCCGACGAAGATCAGTTTCTGGAAAGGAAACGGAGAGTTGATGAAGATATTATTGTACAATGCTTTTGGGGCATATGCTCCGAAGCGCATCTGAGAATCATGTTGTTTGGAGATATAGATGGGTATCACATCATTTTATTTTTTATGCTTCTTTGGCGTAATCTTAATATTGTACTATAGTATCCCGCGGAAGCTACAGTGGGGATTATTGCTGCTGTGCAGTGTGGCGTATTATCTGCTCAGTGGCAACGGCATGTTGATCTTGTATCCGTTTGTGTCGGTGACAGCCTGCTATGCCGGGATCCGGATGCTGGGTACGGCCGGCACAGAGGATCAGAAGCGGCGCAGATGGATCCTGGCAGCAACGATCCTGGTCAATATCGGCATATTGGTCGTGCTCAAATATGTGAATTTCGGTATTTATACGATCGATGGTATCGCAAGAATGTTTGGCAGCTCGAAGACTTTGATCCGGAGTGTGGATTTTCTTGTGCCATTGGGTGTTTCTTTCTATACCTTTTCGCTGCTCGGTTATGTGATAGATGTGTATTATGGGATAGCGAAACCGCAGGGGAATTATGGGAAGCTGATGCTGTATGGCATGTATTTTCCGGTGATCTTGTCGGGACCGATCCTGAAGTACAGAGAACACGGAGAGCAGTTTTTTGAACCGCACCGGTTTGATTACAGGCAGGTGGCCAGAGGGCTGCAGCGGATGCTGTGGGGGTTCTTTAAGAAGCTGGTGATCGCGGAGCGGCTGGGGGTGTTAGTGGATACCGTGTATGGAGAATATGCATCGTATCCGGGAGCGTATATCTGGTTTGCCACGGCCTGCTATGCATTTCAGCTTTACACGGACTTTGCCGGATGTATGGATATTGTGCTGGGCATGTCGGAAAGCCTGGGGATCTTGCTGCCGGAAAACTTTCAGACCCCGTTTTTTGCGAAGAGTGTGGCGGAATACTGGCGCAGGTGGCATATCACGCTGGGTGTATGGATGAAGGAATATGTCTTCTATCCGGTGCTTCGCACGCCGTTCTTTACGAAACTGAACAAAGACTGGAGAGAGAGATTCGGTAAGAAGAAGGGAAAGCAGTATGCCACTTTTGCGGCAATGTTTATCCTCTGGCTGACGGTGGGAATCTGGCATGGGGGCGACTGGAAATTTGTCATTGGCTCCGGGCTGCTGCACTGGGTCTATATCGTGATGGAGGAGTTGACGGCGCCGTTCTTTGACCGTGTTATGAGCAGGATGCGGATAGACCCGGAGGGAAGGGCGGTTAACTTGCTGCGCATCTTAAGAACATTTCTGCTTGTGTGTATCGGAGATCTTTTCTTCCGTGCGGCATCGGTGCAAGATGCGTTTGCGATGCTGGGCCGGGCGGTGTCCGTATGGAATCCGTCGGTACTCTGGAATGGCGCCCTGCTGGAGCTGGGATTGGAGGGAATCGAGATGATCATCGTATTCCTGGCGCTGGCGCTTCTATATGTGGTATCTTTGCTGCAGCAGAAGGGTTCTGTCAGGGACCGGATCGGCAGAAGGATCCTGCCGGTCCGATGGATTCTGTGGTATGCACTGCTCTTTGGCGTTATCCTGTTCGGATGTTATGGCCCGGGATACAGCGCCGGGGAATTTATCTACCAGGGGTTTTAATGCGGCCCGCGGTCTTTGAGTCAATGATAGCGGGACAACAACAGAAAAAGGTTTACTATGTGGGATAATATGATAGAATAGAAGAGATTATAGATAACAGAGCGGATAGAACAAAGAGAAAAGAAAGGCTGAGACATAAGAGAATGGATAAGATAGCAGTATTGATCCCGTGCTATAACGAGGAAAAGACGATCGCCAAGGTGGTGAGGGATGCAAAGGCAGCGCTGCCGGAGGCGGTGGTGTATGTGTATGATAATAATTCCAGTGACCGTACGGTAGAACTGGCCAGAGAGGCGGGAGCCGTAATACGCCATGAATATATGCAGGGCAAGGGTAATGTGATCCGGCGCATGTTCCGGGAGATTGAGGCGGAGTGTTATATTATGGTAGACGGCGATGACACTTATCCGATGGAATATGCAGGCGAGATGGTCGATAAAGTACTTCACCGCAATGCGGATATGGTGGTGGGGGACAGGCTTTCCTCCACGTATTTCACGGAGAATAAGCGTCCGTTCCATAATTTTGGTAATACCATCGTACGCAGCAGCATCAACAGGCTGTTTGACTGCGAGATCAAGGATATCATGACCGGCTACCGGGCTTTCAGCTACGGATTCGTGAAGACATTTCCGGTCTTGTCTACCGGTTTTGAGATTGAGACAGAGATGACGATCCATGCGGTCTACAATAATTTGCAGATCGAGAATGTGATCGTGGATTACCGCGACAGGCCGGAGGGCAGTGAGTCGAAGTTGAATACATTTTCTGACGGCTTCAAGGTGATCAGGACGATCGTTAAGCTGTACAGGGATTACAAACCTTTTGGGTTTTTCGGGATGTGTGCCGCTGTACTTGCGGTGATAGCGGTGCTGATGTTTATTCCGATCCTGATCTCATACGTAGAGACCGGGCTTGTGCTCAGATTTCCGACCTTATTCGTGTGTGGCTTTATCGGTCTTGCGGCGGTTCAGTCGTTGTTTGCCGGTCTGATGCTGGCAAATATGGCGCTGAAGAACCGGAGAGATTTTGAATACCGGCTGACACTTGTGACACGTAAACTTCCGAAGAACTACGATGAGGGAGACGAAGCGGCGCAGTAAAGCCGATGCACTGACGCGTTCATGGTCGAACAGACAGCGTGCCGCACTAACGCAGGCGGTATACCGCATAATCGGTATTGCCTGCGGTGAAGGTATCTGCCACTTGCAGCTCTGCATCATAAGTATGGCGCAGATACATGATGACGGGATGTTCTTTGTTATGGGGAGCATCCTGTAAGATGAAATAGATCCGGTCATTACCGATCAAGTCCTGACCGAAATCTTCTACACCATATTGTCTCAGCTTTATCTTGCTGTTAGGGTTCAGGATCACTCCCCAGTTCGTGTACACAAAGTTATTATACGTATCCAGAGTAAGATCGAAGGACGATTCGCAGTAATGATCCAGGGTGCCGGAACTGTGCGTCCAGATATAGAGGTTATCCGGGTTGGAATGGCAGTAGCTTTTTAGCTGATCCCATGTTTCCTGATGGGAACGGTAATTGGCATCTACGTTATTCTTTGTGATGATCAAAGAAGCGGTGCCAAACAGGATCACGACAGGAAGTATGATAACGTACCGCTTGGCATTCTCCAGGCGGAGCAGATTAAACGCCAGCACAATGCCAAACAGCACAGCATAATCAACGGTGATGAGCGGTTGGATGATACGCTTTGGAAAACGCCCTTCATACAGGACATATCCCCAGCTTACCGCACGGCCGATCAGATAGAACAGATAGACGGACAATGCGCTGTGATTGTGCTGTAACAGGATCAGGACCGGTGTTATGATGAGCAGCAGGCCGGCAAGCAGATTCGCCGGCTGCATACCGTCTTCATAGAAGAAGACAGTAAACGCGCCCACGAAGATGTTCTTCAACCGGTCGGTGAAGTCGGTGCGGGCCAGATAACATTCTCTGGCAATATCGTGCATTTGTTTCCAATCCTCTACGGACATGCCGTGACCGATATAAGGGGCGCCGTAACGGCGATACCCATATTCTTCTTCCGTGATTCCGAGTTGAGAAAGGGATTCTTCGCATTCTTCATATTCCGGCCATGTGTAGAAATCGCCTACCCGCTCCCGATAGTGATTGATCTGTATAAAGTCGGCCCATTCCGGTTCGGAATAGGCGGCAATGTGTGCGCCATACAAAATTCCCATGCCGGCCAGCAGAATGCATGCGAAGCCCAGGAGTTTAAGTGCAGTCTTGCTGCAGCCGCTCCTGAGGGAACGAACCCACTTGGCAAGCCAGAGCATGCCCGCCATGGGAAGCATCAGATAGAGAATATTCTGTCGCATGCTGTAGGCAATCCATGCAAAAATATAGGTGGATATATTACCTTTCAGAAAATCGGATACCGGATTATCGATTCTTGTCGTCGCAAAGCAGAAAAGAGCGGTTGCCGCGGCCACACCTGCAACCGTGGTGTATTGTGCTTCGGAGAGTACATTGAGATCTACAATAAAGAAAAGAATACAGAGGATCGTCAATGCGGGTTTCCAGAACGCATCGGGACTGCCATGACGATACCATAACTGCATACAGCGGCGATAGACCGCATAGATACAGGCAATCTGTACTCCGTGCAGGAATAATCCGAACCATGGAATGAAACTGCACAGTGTATACAGCTTGGACAGAAGCCACGACAGTGGGTACAGAAAGAAGAGCACGTGAGCATCCGGATAGCCGAGATAAGCGCCGGATAAAGTGCTGTACATGCCCCAGTCATCATTGATGCCGTCCACCGGCCCTATCCATAGAAGTTCAATACAGTAGAACAGCACCACAAAAACAAAGAAGAAGAGCCGCCATGACCATAAAGGAGATGTAGACGGAACAGTTCTGCGGCGATGTCCGTCAGGTATAAATGGAGATGGAGCGGATGGCTGTGAACCTTGTGCGACAAATGGCATAGTCTTGATCCTTTCTTTTGTGAATGTGGAAGTCGGGTTGGATGCTCCTTGGAGCGTCCAACCGCACAGGTGGAATAAATTTTATTGTAGAAGTAACCTGTCAATCAGGAGTACGCATTACACTGCGGACTCCGTGAACGCGCCAAAATCTCCGATTTTGTGTGCATAATTCTCTAAACACCCACTTCTATTCATGGTGGTATCATAATGTAAGATATGTGTGTTTAGAAGAATAATCTTGAATTTTTATTATATACTATAGTAAGGGTCAGTTACAAATAGAAATGAAATACAATTCTTAAGATTTATGGAAGTATTTTTTAATAAATAGAAATAGGACTACTCAAAGAAAACAAAAAGTGATAGAGTATGAAAAGGTTGAAAGATTTTTGCATGGATTATCAATATACGGATTTACATAGGAAAGGACAGGGATAAGGATGAATCGTAGAGATAATATGAGAAAAGGGAGAACGAACGGGAATACGCTGCTTATCCTGGTGATGATCGGTTTCTGTATTCTGGCGCTGATCGAGATCATCTACGGACAGGTTCAGATCAGGATGCAGAAGGAAAGAATGGCACTGGAGGAAGAGAATCATCGCACAGTACAGGAATTGAAGGCAGAGTGGGATCAGCTGAAAGGTGACCCGAATGTGGGCACGGAAGCCACTGTGGAGGTTGGAGAAGGGAAAACGGACACGAATGAAACAGAGAAGACCTTGACCAATACACAGCAGCCGAGCGAAACGCAGCAGCCGGAAGCGGACAATACCGCGCAGCAGCCGGCTCCATCTGACGAGACAGATACAACAGATGTGGCGCAGACAAAGGAATACGATATGCAGATCGTGTTTATGGGGGACAGCATACTGGACAGTGACCGCGAGAATCATGGGGTTGCATCGTTGATCTCGGAGGGCTGTAACGCCAATGTATACAATATGGCAATGGGAGGGACCACTGCGGCGCTGTTACCGGGAGAACAGTACAGCTTTGAGGCGTGGCAATCCAGATCGCTGTTAGGCGTGGTGAATGCTATTTTGGGCAATATCAGCCCGGACATTTTTGAAGGGTATAAAGCGGGTAAATTCTTAAAGGAATGTGATTTCGATAAGACGGATTTCTTTGTGATCGAGTACGGCGTCAATGATTTCCTCAGCCGCAAGATCGCACAGAGCAAATACCTGGAGAATGGGGAAACGCTGGATGAAGCCGGTGTGTATACTTACACGGGCGCATTGGAGACGGCGGTCAAATTGCTGAAAGAAAGATTTCCCGATGCCGGAATCCTGCTGATCGCACCGCATTACTGCCAGATCTTTGAAGGTGAAAAATATATAGGAGATTCCTACAGTCTGGATTATGGATGCGGGACAATGGTGGAATACGCAAGATGTGCAGGGTACGTGGCTGAGCAGTATAAAGACCAGGGAGTCATGTTCTACAACGCCATGGAGGAAAGCGGGATCGATGCGTACAGTGCGGAGATATGTCTGGAGGACGGTGTCCATCTGACGGAGGAAGGCCGCAGACGGTATGCTGAGCTGCCGATCAGATTGATCAATTCTGCCTTTTATCCGCAGGAGTAGGGAATCATTACAGTGTGATTGAATATTGGAGAGGCCTGTCTGTTTCGGAAGATAGGCCTTTTTATCATATAAGGAATTTCCTATCATTGGATTAATACAAAGCAGTAATTGTTTGCAGGCAGTGCCGGGGGTGTGTTATGATGTATTGACAGGCATTTATATGACGGAGTTTAAAATGCTCCGGAACGGAGGAAATCATGAAGGAATTGGCATATCCTTTTGACAGTGAATATATTCTGAAGAAATCCAGGAAGATCAAACGACAGCTTCTCGAGGGCAGGACGGACTTCCTCTTGAAGAGAATCGCGGTTTTAGGGGGCAGCACGACACATGACATCATCAGGGTGCTGGAATTGTTTCTGCTGGAGCAGGGAATACAGCCGCAGTTCTATGAGTCGGAGTATGCGCAGTATTGGCAGGATGTGATGTTTGACAATCCGGAGCTTGTGGAGTTTGCGCCGGATCTGATCTACATTCATACGTCTAACCGGAATATCACTTCCTATCCTGCAGTATCGGACTCGGCGGAACATATCGAGGAGATGCTGGAGGAACAGTACGAACATTTCCGCGTTATGTGGGAGAAGATCGAGGACAAATATCATTGCCCCGTGATCCAGAATAATTTTGAGTACCCCTTTTATCGTATCCTTGGCAATCAGGAGGCGGTGTACCGGCAGGGGCGCATCAGCTTTCTGAACAGGATGAATGAGAAATTTTACCAGTATGCATTAGACCATACCGGCTTCTATATCAACGATATCAACTACATGGCGGCTTCGTATGGCCTCGACCGCTTTGCAGATCCCTTCTACTGGCATATGTATAAGTATGCCATGTGCATGCAGGCGATACCGGAATTTGCCTATAACCTGGCGAACATCATCAAGGCTGTCTTTGGCAGGAACAAGAAGGCGCTGGTACTGGATCTGGATAATACTCTCTGGGGAGGGATCGTAGGAGATGACGGCGTGGAGAATCTGGAGATCGGGCCGGAGACTTCTATGGGGCAGGTCTATGCGGAATTTCAGAGCTATGTGAAGGCGCAGAAAGAGATCGGTGTCATGCTCAATATCAATTCCAAGAATGAATATGACAATGCCATCGCGGGATTGGGGCACCCGGACGGCATTCTGAGGCCCGAGGACTTTATCGTGATCAAGGCGAACTGGGAACCTAAGAGCAGAAATATCGCATCGATAGCCGATGAGATGAATATTCTGCCGGAAAGTCTCGTATTTGTGGATGACAATCCGGCGGAGCGGGAGATCGTGGAAGCGCAGGTGAAAGGCGTGGCGGTTCCTGCCATCGGCACACCGGAACAATATATACGCGTACTGGATCATGCCGGCTTCTTTGAAGTGACACAATTGTCAGATGATGACCGGAAGCGCAATGAGATGTATAAGGCCAATCTGGCAAGAAAGCAGCAACAGCAGAGCTTTGGAGATTACAGGGAGTACTTGCTCTCTCTGGAGATGAAGGGGACGATCAGGCCGTTTGAGCCGATATATATGGCGAGGATCGCGCAGCTGACCAATAAGAGCAACCAGTTCAATCTGACGACCAGACGTTATACGCAGAAGGATATTGAAGGATTTGCTGCAGATGACACTTATGTCACTCGTTACGGAAAACTGGAGGACAGGTTTGGTGACAATGGTGTCGTTTCTGTCGTGATCGGAAAGAAAGAAAGATGGGAACAGACCGCCGCGGATACAGGGGAAGGAGAGCAGGTGCTGCAGATCAGACTGTGGCTGATGAGCTGCCGCGTACTGAAGCGGGACATGGAGTATGCCATGATGGACAGCATGGTAGAGGCGTGCCGGGACTGCGGCATAGACACGATCATAGGCTGCTATTATCCGACTGCGAAGAATGGCATGGTAAAGGAATTCTATGGGACGATGGGATTTACGAAAATCGAAGAAGATGAGGAAGGAAACAGCGTATGGAGATTCGATATCCCGCAATCCTATGAGAAGAAGAATACGGTCATTGATGTTCTGGAAGGGAATGACGGCTGATTATAAGGTTGCCAAATAACGGAAATAATATTATAGTACTAAATAGGAAAATGTGAAAGAACAGGGCTATAGGATTGAAGATCTGGAGTTTGTGAAGCTTCGGAATGGAGGTAAATATGGGCAGAGAAGAAGTATTTGAAAGATTAAACGAGGTATTCAGGGATGTGTTCGATGATGAGGAGATCACGGTGACGGATGCGACGACGGCAGATGATATCGAAGACTGGGACTCTCTGGAGCATATCAATCTGCTGGCGGCAGTGGAACAGGAGTTTGGCATGAAATTCAATATGGGCCAGGTTGTGTCCATGAAAAATGTAGGAGAGATGGCGGATATCATCATAAGCCAGATCGGATAAGACGGCAGCAACATGAACCCCCAAGTCCTATGGACGTTGGGGGAGAGGTATGAGTTCAACGTATCAGTTCGATCATGCCGATCGAGGCATTTGATAGAAATATGACTTCACGGCCTCCTAAGGCGGGGGCAGGAGTTGGCGTGTCGACAGCGATGAAGCCGTTTGCAGTCAGCCAGTCTACGGCTGTCTCGAAATCATCGGTCTCGTAACAGACGTGATAGGGGCTGTTCTTATACCTTTTGATCAATCCGGAGACTACGGAGTCTTCCCCGGCAGGAGAGACAAGTTCAATGCGGTATCCGTCTTTGATCAGGAAGCAGATATCGACCTTGCGGATATCGTCATGGACGGTATCCTGCTCAACACAATAGCCCAGAGCCAGAAAGGTCTGTTTGGCCTTTTCTATTTTTTTGACTAAATATCCGATATGATGTATGTTTAATGGGTTCATCGAGGTCTCCTTTTGCTTTATGATCTATCAATTTATAGTATAGAGGACAAGACATATAAATGCAAATTTAATTGCGCGTGAAGGAAAACAGGATATAAGGATATAATTAGGATGAAAGCTTTATTCTTAAAATATAAGGATTTTATTATGGAGGTGATCCACTTTGGGCTGGTAGGTGTGATCAATACTCTGATGGGGTGGGTCATCATGGCAGTGCTCTACAATCTGGTGCATATGAACTACTGGCTTTCCAGCGGCATCTCTTATTTTATCGGCAGTGTCTTCTCCTACCATGCCAACAGCAGGGTGACTTTCAAAGTAGAGAATAAGGACAGAGGACTGCCCTGGCGGTTTGCTGTCAATATCATCGTGTGCTATCTGATCGCATTCAGTGTGGCACAGCCGCTTATGGAGAAGATACTGGCGGCGCAGCCGAAGGTGATCGTAGACAACGTAGCCATGTTTCTGGGGATGTGCATGTTTATCGTGATGAATTTCTTCGGGCAGAAGATTTTCGTATTCAGAAAGATACACCATAAACAAGTGTAAGGAGCAGCGGAGGAAATATGAGGAGATTGGCGCAGCAAAGGTGGTTTCTGTGGATAACGAAATACTGGTTTCTGTTCCCGATCGTGGGCTTTGTGCTCCTGACGGCGGGGGTGTTCTTCGGATACGGGGAGAGAAGTTACATTGCGGTGCACGACAATATGGATCTGTTTCTGGCGCAGTTTCAGATGCTGAAGAACACGAACAGTTTTCTGCAACATGGTGTGGATGTGCCCTTTCTGGGCGGGCTCAGCAGAGACAATCTCCCGTCGGAACTGTCGCTGTATACGCTGCTGTATATGCTTTTTCCTACATACACTGCGTATGTGCTCGGAATTTTGGGAAAAATACTGCTGGGGATATTTTCCTTCCGGCTGCTTATGGGGGAGATGTTTCCTGACAAGTGTCTCTTGTACAGGCCGGCCATCTACATGACAGGGTTTGTTTATGGTATCGTGTGGTTTTTTCCGGCGTTCGGCTTCGCGTTTGCATCCATTCCGCTGTGTGTCTATCTTCTGATCAAGATTTACAGACGCGCAGGGATGTGGTGGTATCTGGGGCTGTTTGTCTATCCTCTGGTGTCCTATTTTTCTTATCATGGGATCTTTATCCTGGGGTATCTGGTCATTGCCATCGTATGGTTGTCGATTCGGGACCGGAAACCGGCGTGGCCGCTGATCGCCGCCGTGTTTGTCCTGGCGGCCGGGTATGTGGGATGTGAATATAGACTGTTTGGGCAGATGCTTTTCGGGGAGGAAGAAACGATCCGCTCCAGCATCGTCAATGCGGATCTTTCGTTGCGGGAGATCCTGAGGGAGATCGGTACAGTCTGGAAAGACGGCATTTTTCACGCTGACGGGGTACACGGGAAGGTGGTACTGCCGGTCTGTGTGCTCTATTTTGTCGGCAACAACGGTCTGTATCTGTACAGAAGAAAGTGGCGGCAGATCGTTCACGATCCGTTTAATTTTGTTATGCTCTTTCTGCTGTTTAACAGTGTGGTGTATGGCCTGTATGATTTCGGGCCGCTGCGGAGGCTGGTGGAAGCGCTCATCCCGCCGCTGAAAGGGTGGCAATTTAACAGGACGATCTTTTTCAATCCATTTTTGTGGTATGCCGCGTTTTTTCTGATCCTGACCAGGCTCTACGATAGAGGCGTCTGGACGATGTGGGTAGCCAACGGACTGGTCTGTGCGGCGGCACTGGCGGTGATTCTGACGCCTAACCGGTATAACGATCTGTATGCCACCTGCCATAACAGGGCCTATGAATATTTTCAGGGGACGGAAGTGGACGAGTTTGATTATGAGCAGTTCTATGCCCAGGCGCTTTTTGAGCGGTTAAAGGAAAGGATCGGCTATCAGGGAGAGTGGTCAGCGGCCTATGGACTTCATCCGGCAGTGCTGGAGTACAATGGGATTGCCACGTTGGACGGTTATCTGGGGTTCTATACCCAGCAGTATAAGGAAGATTTCCGCAGGGTCATTGCGCCGGCGCTAGAGAGAGTGGAGCCGACGAGGATCTACTATGATGACTGGGGAGCCAGAGCTTACCTGTATTCGGGAACGGATCTAAGTATTGTCAGTGCGACGAAAACGGTGTATGCTACAGATTATGATATTTACATTGATGTGGATGCCTTCCGGGAATTGGGAGGAGAATATATTTTTTCCAGGCTGGAACTGACGAATGCCGGGGAGATCGGTCTGGAGTTGATAGAAAGCGATACGTCCGAGGACGGTAGCTGTACGGTCTATGTGTACAGGGCCGCGGAGCAGCCGGATTTGACAATGGGTAGTGACAGATAGTGGAGCATGAGGAAATCGTGCGGAAATGGAGAATGACATGGCGATTAGAGTACACAATTTTGCGGGCGTGTTGGGCTGGAATGCCAGAAAGTACCTGCCCAGATTATCCAGTGAAAGCTATTTAAAGCTGCAGTTTGTATCGAGAAGGCGGCAGCAGCGCAAGTATATAGATTATTTTTATGACCAGAAGGAGGCACCCCACCCGGTGGTGGTAAATCTGGAGACGGTGAACCGCTGCAACAGCACCTGTGAGTTTTGCACCGCTAATATCAATGCGGAGAAACGCCCCTATAAGAAGATAGACGATGCTCTGTACTATTCTATTATCGATCAGCTGCGGGACTGGGGATACAAGGGGCATCTGACGCTGTATGGCAATAACGAGCCTTGGCTGGACAAGCGTATCGTGGAATTCCACGAATATGCCAGGAAGCAGCTGCCGGAGGCTTTTATCTTCATGTCCACCAACGGACTTTTGCTGAATGTGGACAAGGTGAAGGCTATCGTGCCCTATCTTGACCAGCTGATCATCAACAATTACTGCCTGGATATGAAAATGCATGACAACGTGCGGGTCATATACGAATATGTAAAAGCGCATCCGCAAGAGTTCAAGGATGTGGATATCCTGATACAGATCCGGTATCTGAAGGAAGTACTGACGAACCGCGCGGGCAGTGCGCCAAATAAACAGTCTAAGGGCAAAGTGATCAAGGAGACATGTCTGATGCCCTACACGGATATGTGGATCATGCCCAACGGTAAGATGGGAATCTGCTGCTGCGATAATTTTGAGACTACGGAGCTGGCGGATTTGAATAAGGTTTCTCTGCAAGAGGGCTGGAACAGCGTAAAATACCGGGAACTGCGTGACGCGGTGAGGGATGGCCGGCACAACTATCCTTTCTGTAAGTATTGCGATTTCATCGATGCAGGGCTGCGAATGGATGCGGTGAATGATGTGCTGAAACACCACGACAAGATGCATGGCGCCAGACAGTCAGTGTTCAGGAAGTGACGATCCGGGCGTTCTTTGGATGGAATCGGCTTAGGGAAGCGGGGTTATGCAGGAAGCACGAGCAGGCAGGAACAATAGAGCAGGAAGGATGCGTGGAGGCAGATGAGGAATAGAGGTAAGAGACAGACCGGGCTGCTGCTGGGACTGTCGCTGCTGGCAATGTCGGCGTGTACGGCGGCAGGGCAGCCGGCGCGTGAGGAAACCGACAGGAAAGAAGAAGGTTCAGTGGGACAGGAGCACACGGAGCCGGTGGAGGAAGGGATGGAGATCTCTATCCTAGGAGACAGTATATCTACGTTTGACGGATGGATCCCGGAAGGGAACATTGTTTTCTATCCTCAGAACGGATTGGTGCAGGACGTATCGCAGACCTGGTGGAAGATGGTGCTGGATGAGATGGGATTGGAACTGTGCGCTAACGGATCCAGCAGCGGAAGTACATGTTTCGGAGATTCCAGGGAGGCTGACCCGGGATTCGGCTGCAGTGATCACAGGATCGCGCAGCTGGTGGGAGTTGGCGAAGAAGAGCCGGATATCATTCTCGTCTATATGGGAACCAATGATGTGTTGGGGAATGCGCCGGTCGGGGACAATGACGGACTGCGCGCTGTAAAGGAGGGGGTGGTGGAAAGCTTTAGTGACGGCTACACCATGATCCTGGATAAGATTAAGGAGCAGTGTCCGACGGCACAGGTTTATTGCTGTACTCTGCTCCCGGTGGGCGATTGGGGAACGACGGAATCTCAACCATTCGTCCCCTTCGTCAACGGACAGAAAGTGACTTCCGAGGCATACTCCGAACAGATTCGACTGATTGCCAAGAACAGGGCACTTCCGGTCATCGATCTGGAGAAATGCGGTATCACCTTGGAAAATATGGCAGAAATGACTGCTGATGGTGTGCACCCCACACCGGCCGGGATGCGGCTGATCGCCGACACGGTCAAGAAGAGCCTGGCTCAACAGGAAGGAGAAGGGTAAAGCCAGACAGACGGCAAATACAGAGGAAAAATGTAAGATTCACTCCGGTGTATCTCAGGAAGAACTTTGTGAGTAAAGTAAACTTTTTGAGCTATACCGGATTTTATGGTTTATAGAAAGATTTGTCTGGTTTAAGGAAACGGAAAGCCTTTTTAAGAATATCTTAATAAAAACTTGAAGAAAACTGGAAGTTTTTATCGTTATGATATATAGAGTAAACAATAAGAGCCGAGGATCAAACGGCTATGATCGAGAGTTCATACTGCGCAGATGATAACTCAAAATTTATGAAGGATGGAACAAAAAGTATTTTTGAGAAATGAATCAAAATATGGAGGACAAAATGAAGTACATAACATTTACGGTACCCTGCTATAATTCACAGGACTATATGGAAAGATGTATCGAGTCTCTGCTTCCGGGCGGAGAGGACGTTGAGATCATTATCGTGGATGACGGGTCGAAGGATGCTACAGGGGAGATCGCAGATTATTATGAGCGGCAGTATCCCAGTATCGTCAAGGCAGTCCATAAGGAAAACGGCGGACATGGATCAGGAGTCAATGCCGGTCTGAAACGGGCTTCCGGAATGTATTTTAAGGTGGTAGACTCGGACGACTGGTTGGATGAGACGGCATACGCGAAGCTGCTTGGCAGGATCAAAGATTTCTATGGTAAGAAGGAAACCCGCCTGATCGGTGAGGTGCCTGATCTGTTTGTGTGCAATTATCTGTACGATCATTTGGATGAAGGGACCAGTCGGGTGATGCACTATACAAATGTTTTCCCGGTCGAGCAGATGTGTGACTGGAATGAGATTGGCAGATTCCATGCATCGCAGTATTTGATCATGCACGCACTGATCTTTCGGACGGAGGTATTGCGGAGGAGCGGAGTTGTCCTGCCGGAGCACACTTTTTATGTGGATAATATCTTTGCTTACCAGCCGCTGCCGTTCGTGCAACATATCTATTATATGAATATAGATCTGTATCATTACTATATCGGCAGAGAGGACCAGTCTGTCAATGAGAAGGTATTGATGAGCAGGATAGATCAGCAGATCCTGGTGACGGAGATCGTCTCTAAATGTGTGGACTTAAACGAGGTAAAGGAAATCTATCCGAAACTGGCGGAATATATGTGCCGGAATATATCGATCATGATGGCGATCTCGTCCATCCATTTGCTCCTGATCAATTCGCAGGAGGCATATAGTAAGAGGAGACAGCTTTGGAGAGGGATCAAGGAAGAAAATGCCAGGCTATATTTTCGCCTGAAATATACCACCCTGAGCGGATTGACTTATCTGCCGGGAAAAGTGGGCGGCATGCTCACCAAAAGCGGGTATAGGGCGGCGAGGAAAATCTACCAGTTCCAATAACGGGAGAGCGACCGGAAGAATGAGAAGAGCGGCATGGACAGTGACAAGGAAAGCGATAAGAAAGCAATAAAAAAGTATCAAAGACAGCAACAAGGATAGAAGGGATGGGTATATGGAGCATATATATATTGCCATGGTGGATACGCCGGGAATCTTCGCGGCGGTGATCAGGCGGTTCCTGAGACAGAGATATATTCATGTGGTACTTGGCATGGACGCAGGATTGGAGGAAGCTTACAGTTTCGGACGGCGCAATCCGCGGGTGCCCTGGTTTGCCGGATTTGAGAGAGAAGACAAGCAGAAGATCTTGCGGGCTTTTCCGACGGCGGTGTACCAGGTCTGCGAACTGGAGTGCAGTGCGGCGCAGAAAGCAGGGATCAGGGAACGGCTGCGGCGGGATTATGCCAGGAGATTCCATTACCATTATGCGGTGCCGGGGCTGCCGTTCATTGCCCTTGGCCGGCCGTTTTATCTGAAGGATCAGTATACCTGTTCTTCGTATATAGCACGGCTCCTGGAAGAGTATAAGATCAGGATCGCGGATAAACATTTTTCGCTGGTGACGCCGAAGGATTTCTGTCAGTATCCATATAAAAGGGTAGTCTATGAGGGAAGTCTGGCGGAGTTTGTGGCCGGAGAGGCGGCAGAAACGGTAGCGATGGCAGCCAAGATGCAAGGACGAACGGAGACAGACGGACAGCATATGCCGGTACTGCCGGCTTGCGCTGCTCAGGTAGATGCGGATATGGAGAGAAGGCTGCGCATATTGTATGGTACGGGAGCAGCGGAAAGGGTGGTGGCATATGGAGGTTAGCCAGAACCGGACAAAAGGAATAACGATCAGCAGGAAAAGAGTCCTGGAGGGGGCTTTTTTCCTGGCGGTGATGGCATTGTCCTTCTATACGATCTTCCATGGACAGGATATGGGGCAGATCAAACATGCGCTTTTGAGGCTTTCACCGTTGTCCTTGTGTGCAGCGATGGCGGTGGCTCTGTTTTTCGTCAGCGCCGAGGGGATCATGATCTTCTATCTGCTGCGTTCCCTGAACGGGCACAGCAGTCTTGGGCGGTGTATCTGTTATTCCTTTATCGGATTTTTCTATTCGGGTATCACGCCCTCGGCCACGGGCGGCCAGCCGATGCAGCTTTATTATATGAGTAAGGATGGCAATCGCCTTTCGGAATCATCGGTGGTGCTGATGACGGTGGCACTGATCTATAAGCTGGTCCTGGTGCTGATCGGCATCGGAACGCTGGTGTTCTGCTACAGGCCGCTGCGGGGGTACCTGGAGGAATATTTTCCGCTCTTTTTGCTGGGACTTGCCTTGAATACGATCCTGGTGCTGATGCTGCTGGCAGTGATGCTGGCGCCGGAGACCATGAAGCGGTTGCTTTCCGGGATCGAGAAACTGCTTGTACGTGTCAGGATCCTGAAAAGATCCGGGACAAGGCAGGTGAAGATACAACAATTCATAGACGGTTACCAGGGCGCAGTGCGCTTTCTTCTGCAGCACAAGGGAAAAGTGCTTATGGTCTGCGTCTTTACGTTCGTGCAAAGAGCCAGTGTATTTGTGCTGACATGGATCATTTATCTTGGATTTTCTCTGGAGGGGAAGGATGCCCTGACGGTCATGCTGCTGCAGGCTTCGGTCTATATCGCCGTGGATATGCTGCCGGTGCCGGGGGCACAGGGGATCACGGAGGTCATGTACAGAAGTGTGTTCGCCGGTATTTTTACGGGAGAATATCTGATGCCGTCACTCTATGTGACCAGAGGGATCAATTTCTATTTCGTGCTGGTGGTCAGTCTGGCAGTGGTGGCGGCAAACCAACTATATATGCGAAGGAGAAGTCGCTTATGACTTCTCCTCGTGGTAAACTTTCTCCGTATTGACATTCCAGATATTATCTTTGCTCTTAACACCGTTAATGATATTCTTAACTGTCTCGAAGGATGTGACCATGGAATGATCGATGTTGTTATAGCGGTGCTGGCCGTTGCGGCCCACACAATAAAGATTGTCGATAGTCTTTAAGTAGTCCACCAGTGTATCGATATCTTTGTAGGTGTCAAAGTAGGCGGGATAAGCTTTCTTAACGCGCTCTACATGGGAATCCATCACGTCTGCAGGAGAGTCGATCAGTCCCATGCGCACGATCTCATCAACCGCGAATTTCGTAAAGTCCTCATCGGACATGGTCCAGTATTTATCCCCTTCAAAACAGAAATATTCCAGACCGATCCATATGGTATGCTCCAGATCTTTGATCATGTAAGGAGACCAGTTGTTGTAGATCTGGAAACGGCCCAGCATCACGTCACGGTCATGGACATAGACCCAGCAGTCGGGAACTATATTGCCGATGGTCTTTAATTTCGTCTTATTCTTCAAGTTCAGCTTCGGCAGCAGGAGTCCCACTGTCATGTAATCGCGATAGGGCAGGCCGGCGGCGATTTCGGCAGGCCGCTTCGGTACATCGTTCATACCGGCGATCAGATCCTTGACGGGCATGGAAGAGATAAAGATATCACCTTCCACGGTAACTTCCCTGCCGTCATTGACATAGGTCAGGGAGGTAATACGGTTGTCCGCATCTTTGTGAAGCTTGGTCACAAGACAATCGGTGAGGATCGTGCCGCCCAGTTTGCGGATCTCATCCGCGGTCACGTCCCACAGCTGGCCGGGGCCCAGTTTCGGATAGCTGAATTCTTCGATCAGCGAAGTCTCCACGGCCCGATTCTTCTTGCCGGGGATCATCTTGGAGAAGATATCTTTCACGATAGCGGCAATGGACAGTCCCTTGGCGCGCTGTGCTCCCCAATCCGGGGCAATCTCGCTGGGGTGGCGTCCCCACAGATTCTCGGTGTAATATTCAAAGAACATGGAATACAGCTTTCGGCCAAAGCGGTTGATGTAGAAATCCTCCAATGAGTGCTCCTTACGCTTGTGGATCACGGAGGCGAGATAACTGCAGCCGGCCTGGATCGTGTTGATAAATCCCATGTTGATGAAAGTTTCCGGTTTAAAGGATATGGGATAATCAAAAAATTTCTGTTTAAAATAAATACGAGACACTCTGTGGCGGCGCAGCATGACACGGTCTTCTTTCTCGGGGTCGGGGCCGCCGGGCGTGAGCGTCATCTCGCGCTGTAGAACGATATCGTCATAGGTGGGGGCACCCTGCAGGGGCAGCATGTTGTTCCACCACTCGTTGACTTCCGGTACCTTGGAGAAGAAACGATGGCCGCCCATATCCATGCGGTTGCCTTTATAATTGACGGTCTTGGAGATACCGCCCATGGAACTGCTCTCTTCCAGGACGGTAACTTCATACGCATTGCTTTGCTTTAACAGTTCATAAGCGGCGGTCAGACCCGCTGGCCCAGCGCCGATAACGTATACTTTCTTCATGGAATACCTCACATTTGTATCAAAAATTGCAACCGTCGCAGAAAGAGACGGTTCCATGGATTTTCACGCGTAAATCTGTTTGAAATAAGTTAACCGGGTGCGCAGATGCCGTGCACTGTCTTAGCTAACTGATATTGCCCGTAAACAATATCTTCAGTCTGTTACAGTTCACGGCCTAACCGGCCGCAAACTGTAACGCATCCAGCCCATTCCAAGTCGCCTTCGGCGAGAGGCTGGATGCCTGAAACCGTAAAGTTATCGGCCGGATGCCCTGCAGCAAGGTGCAGGGCACCGTGAATAGTAACTTCAGTCTACCATATTCAGGTAGGATTGTACAGTGACATCTTGCCCCATTCTCGATGAAATGGTATACTGGTAGTTGCTACTCACGGGTCAGGAATGCGCCAAACTGCGCATTCCGTGAGAACATGATTCAGGACTGGTACAACGAATGATAACTGCGTCAACGTATCGGGAATTTAACATTCGATGTATTGACGTGAGATGAATTAACGATTTGAGATTCCGCGGGGCGGAATCATGGGGGTTACACATGTTTCAAATTGCAGGCATACTTCTATGGCTTGTCATCATACCGTATTGCATCGGTCTGCTTCCGGCCGGTCTTATGGCGGAAGACAAGAGGAATCCCGGACTGATCTTCCTGATGGGCTATTTCATGATGTGGGCGTTGTTCGGGGTGGTGACGATCCCGGTAGTATTATTTGTAAGATATGATAATTTTATTTTGGCATCCAACTGTTTTATGGCGATCAGCATTCTGTGTGCCGCAGCAGGGGTGTACTTTGCATACCGCAGAGCGGGAAGCATAAAGGAGTTCGTAAGGTTCAGGCATGTTTCGTGGAGCGGCCTGAAGCAGTCTGTGACGGAAATGTCCTGGGCGGAGCGGATCGAGTGGTCGTTATTCCTGCTCTTGCTTAGCTTCCAGTTGTATAAGGCGGCCGCGTATGCCTCCTTTGACGGGGATGATGCCTACTATGTGGTGGCGTCGCTGATCGCCCAGCAGGCGGATACGATGTACACGATCCTGCCTTTGACGGGGCGGCATACAGGACTGGATATCCGGCATGCGATGGCGGTATTTCCCATGTGGACCGCATTTGTTGCCAAGAAGAGCCATATCCATGCGACGATCCTGTCCCATACGGTACTGCCGTTTTTGTTGATCCCGCTTACGTATCTCGTATACTTTGAGATGGGGAAACTGCTTTTTGACAGGCAGGGGAAGCGGCGGGAGATAGTTGCCCGCAGGACAAGCGGTGTAGTCCGTACAAGAGAGGGCAGGGCGGCAGATAACACAGATGCAGCAGCCAGCAGAGAAAACCTGCCGCTTTTTATGCTCTTAATGGCAGTGTTCCAGATCTTCGGAAATGTATCGATCTATACGAATGAAACTTTTTTCCTGACCAGAACCTGGCAGGGGAAGGCTGTTGCGGGCAGCCTGGTGATACCGGCATTGTTGTGGCTTTTCTTGCTGCTCCAAAGGAGCAGGGAACAGAGAGAGGTCATCGGCAAGAAGCGGCAGAGAAACCAGGGTCTGTGGCTTATGCTTGTCTGTGTCAATATCACGGCGGGGATCTGCAGCTCCATAGCCGTGTTCCTGGTGTCCATCCTGATGGCGGTGACTGCAGTGTGTCTGGCTTTCGTTGAACGGGATATCAAGATCCTGTTTAAAATGGGGGCGGTGTGCATCCCGAGTGCGGTCTATGTATTGGCCTATCTGATTGTAGGATATGGTTATCTGTTGAAATAGACGCAGCCTTTTGCAGGGAGCGTTTGTGCTGTGGCTGCCATGGGGTATACACGAGAGTATCGGAGAATAGTTATGTGGGGCATTTTTTTAGAGAGTGTTGTAATATTCAAGAATTATATGGGGTTTCACCAGCACAGATACCTGGCTTTTCTCTATCTGGGTATTCTGCTGTATCTGTGGTTCGCGGAGAAGGACAGGCACAAGCGGGTAGTCTTTGTCTATGCACCAACGCTTCTTCTTCTGCTTTTTTTCTGTCCGCTGTTCCGCAAGCTGTTCGTGCGGCTGCTGGATGATTCGGAGACGTACTACAGGCTGCTGTGGCTGCTGCAGATGAGTCTGGTCAGCGCCTATGGTGTGATCAGGCTGTGTGCGAGGCACCGCAGGATCGGGACGGCGCTTGCCTGTGGTGTTATTATCCTGTGCGGTGATTACGTCTATGACAGTGAGAATATATCCCGGGCGGAGAACGCTTACCACCTTCCCCAGGAGACGATAGACATCGTGGATCTGATCGAGCCGGAGGACGGACGGATCACAGTGCTGGTTCCGGCAGACTTGATCTATTATATCAGACAGTACAGTACGAATATAGAGCTTCCCTACGGGCGGGAGATGCTGATCGCCAGATGGGATTACCATCATCCCATGTATGAGGCGATGGAGGAGGCGGAGGTGATCGAGACTAAGACCTTCGTGGAGCTGGCCAGAGAGTATCCCTGCGCCTATATTGTACTGAAAGAGGATCGGGAGATGACACAGCCGCTGACAGAGTACGGATTTGAACGGTATGGGCAGGTTGGGGAATTTGTGATCTACCGGGATATGGAGTAGAGAAATGCTGTTTAATTCTTATATTTTTATATTTTTGTTTTTTCCGGTCTGTCTGCTCGGGTATTATGGACTTCTGCACTGGCACAAAGACTGGTTGGCTAAAGTCTTCCTGGTCGGTATGTCCTTTTGGTTCTACGGCTATTTTAATGTTTCCTATCTGCTGATCATGATCTGCAGTATTGCGGGCAATTATCTGTTTCATCGTCTGCTGTCGCGCAGCCGCGACAGGTGGCTGATGATCGCAGCCGTAACGGCAAACCTGGGTGTATTGTTTTACTTCAAATATTTTGATTTCTTTCTTTCTACCGTGAACACCGTGTTTGGCAGCTCTGTCGCACTGCGCAATATATTGCTGCCGCTGGGGATCAGCTTCTTCACGTTTCAGCAGATTTCTTTTGTGATAGATACCTGGCGAGGAGAGGTTAAGGACTGTCCCTTCGTCGATTATGCGTTGTTTGTGTCCTTCTTCCCGCAGCTGATCGCAGGGCCCATCGTCAATCATAACGAGATGCTTCCGCAGTTCGCGCAGATCGGAAAGCGCACTGCGGCGTGGGAGGATATCGCGCAGGGGTGCGGGCTTTTTATTCTGGGATTGGCGAAGAAGGTACTGCTGGCGGATACTTTCGGGGCAGGGGTAGATTACGGCTATGCGAATCTGGCCTCCCTGGGACGGGCGGATGCGGTGCTTGTGGCGCTATTCTATATTCTGCAGCTGTATTTCGATTTCAGCGGCTACTGCGATATGGCCAGAGGGATCGGCAAGATGCTTGGGATGGAGATCCCGGCCAATTTCAATGAGCCATACAAAGCGGTAAATATCGTGGATTTCTGGAAAAGATGGCATATGACGCTGAGTCGTTTCTTCACGAAATATGTGTACATACCTCTGGGCGGTAATCGTAAAGGGCAGGCAAGGATGTACGGGAATCTGATGATCGTCTTTCTGCTCAGTGGATTATGGCACGGCGCCGGATGGCATTATCTGGTCTGGGCACTCACGCAGGGAGTTCTGTATATATTGACAAGATTCTGGCAGCAATACCGGGTACAGAAGAAGGGCGGCAGAATAAATAGGCAGACAGAAGAGGGAGCAGGCGGCGATAAGAAGCCGGGGCATAGACTTAAGACGATCGTATCGCGTATCCTGCTGATCACTTACGTGGCGGCGGCGGAGGTGTATTTCCGGGCCGAAAGCGTTGCTCAGGCCAATCAGCTGCTTCTTACCGCACTGAAAGGACCGGTGCAGAAGATTTCTATGGAACTTGCGGACTGTTTCCGGCTGGACGAGTTCTGGTATGTGCTCAAGGTGCTTAAGCTGGATAATCTGGCTTACAGCAGATATATCCTGATGTGGCTGATCTTGGCGGCAGGACTCTATCTGACGATGATCGGGCGGGATGCTGCAGAGCGCATGCGGCATGTGCGCTACCGTGCCGGATCAGCGGTGGTGTTTGCAGTGCTGGCTGTCTGGAGTGTGCTTACGTTCTCGGAGGTGAGTACTTTCCTGTACTATAATTTCTAAACACCCATATCCGATAGTTAACGACATTATAAATTTCGTTTTCGATCCTGCAAAAGCTCCTGTATATGGCTTTGGCAGGAACCGAAAGCAGAAATTTGTGGAGTCTGCAGTATCATGCGGACTCCTGATTGACAGGTTACTTCTACAGTAAACTTACATCATGCTTAGCCTGCCGCTTGGCGGGCCGCATGGCCATCCATGCTGTGAAAGTCGAAGACTTTCATAGTAAAGGACAGAGGTGTGGTAATGAATAGACATAAGAAATGGATTTGGTCCATCTTGTCCGTCATCTGCATATTTTTTATTTCCGTGGCGGCGCTGGTCGTCTACGTGGATCCCTTTTTCCAGTACCATGCACCGCTTGAGAATTTCCCCTATCTGGTAGACAATCAGCTCAGCCAGAATCCGGGGATGGCGAAACATATGGAATATGACAGTGTGATACTGGGATCCTCCATGACAGTCAACTTTAATACGAACTGGTTTTCGGAGTTGATGGATTTAAATACGATCAAGCTGAATTACAGCGGTGCTTTTCCCAAAGACCAGTCGAATATCATGCAGCTTATTTTCGAGAGCGGGAATCAGGTGAACAAGGTATTCCTGGGTATTGACGTGACGGCTTATACAGGCGGTGTGGAGGAGACCAAATATCCGGTTCCATATTACTTGTATGACGATAACTTGATCAATGATGTGCAGTATCTGTTTAATAAGGATGTGCTGCTGAATTATATCTTAAGGCCGATCGCAGATCCGGATAAGACAGACCTGGCCACGGTCTATCAGAGTTGGTGGACTGATGAGTACTATAATATCCAGTGGGTGATGCACAATTACGAACAGCCGGAGGCGGTGGAGGAGGAGACGCCTGCAGACGCCTATCTTGAAAGCACCGGGAGGAATCTTGACGTGAATATCTGTCCGTATATTGAACAGAATCCGGATACGGTCTTCTATGTTTTCTTTCCGCCCGGCAGCATCCTGTTTTGGAATGACGTCATGCGGGAGAATCATCTGGAAGCGACGCTGGCGGAGCATCAATATATTGTTGACAGGCTGCTTTCCTATGACAATGTGAGGGTGTTTTTCTTTCCGAATCAGGAATGGATCGTGACGGATCTGAACAATTATGCCGATGAGATCCATTATCACAGTGATATCAACTATTACATGACCGAGTGCTTTGCGAACGGTGAGTGTGAGGTGAAAGACAGTGCGCAGATGGCAGGAGAACTTGCGAAGATGCGCGACGTGATCGAACGCTTTGATTTTGAGGAGTTGTTTTCGGTGGAATACTGACGTGACGGATAAGACGATAAGGCCGAGTGCAGGCAAGTGCCCGCTACTCGGCCTCCTTCAGATTCGGGAAGATACACTGCACGAATCTGTCCGCCAGCAGTGCATGGCCGGAATCATTGAAGTGAATATAGTCTGTCATATAATCCAGATAATTATCTTCGTTGATGGAACCGTAGAAATTATCGATAAAAGATACACCGCAGTCGCTGGCGGTATCCAACTCTTTCTGTAAATAGTGACTCAATGTGCCGTTGCCCAGATCGACCCGGTCTCCGTTCTCGAAGTTGCCTTCCTCGTTAATGTTGTGGCAGAAGGTGTGAGACATGACTACGATGCGGATGTGGGGATATGCCTGCTGGATCGCGTTGATGCCGGCTCTCAGGGCACCGGTGTATGTGACGATCGAGTTATCATCGTTGGGATCCTCACAAGGTCTTTTGTTGATATAATCAATGCCGTCATACATGATACAGATCAGATCAATGGCGTTCATATCCAAGGCTGCCAGCATAGCCGTGTTTTCGGCAAAAGATTCGTCATAACTGTAAGTCGCGGCCTTGGTCATCAGATCGAAATTGCCTGATGCCAGACTTTCTGCCACATAGGAAAAGGAAAAGGCATCCATGATATAGCCGTCATTGTATTCTTCGAGCTGGGCTGCTATGGTTGTGCCGGTGAAGGCGCCGTTATGGACGGTAGCGCCTGTCTTTGCTGCAATCTGTTCTGAAAGTCCGGTATCGCCGCGGTTCAGGGAAAAAGGATCGTTGCCGAGACAGAGGATTTCTGTGACCCCGTCGTCCTCGCGTCCTTCCAGCTTGTCCGGAGCCAGAGGGATAATGTTATCCATCGCTTCCGTGTCAAAATCAGTAGTCTGATAGTTCGGATCATAATCGGAAGGTACTCCTTTATTCCACTTATACAATCTGTAAGCGGAAAAACCGGCGATCAGTACGATGACAGCCAGAAAGATCATGTGTATGTTTATCGGAAATTGACTCTGTTTTTTGTGCGGTGCGGTGCCTTTGTGATTTCTGTTTGGTGTTTGCTTCATAATTACCTCCATGCTGCACGAACAGCGCAGCATGTGCGCGGTTCTGATTGCCAGTTATTTCTTTTCCATACTTTACTCCCATCAAGCACCGCCTACTTTTGGGCGGGCCGCATGGCATATAGTTACAGTTTACTATGAAACACTTTAAAAATCTATGATTTCTCAATTTTTTAATAAAATCTTAGTAATAAAAAAGAGCGTATCCAAACCCTGTAAGGTTGCAGAACGCTCTTTGACGGTTCGCCTGAATCAGAGGCGCTATGAGAGGGTGATCATGTAATGTTCATCTTTCTTTTTATCGCGCACCACGCTGTCGGTTAACGGATAGGTAATGATCGTGGTCTGTGGCAGCTGGGCATGCAGTTCTTTATACCATTTACTATATTTGTACATACGATATGTAGTGCTCAGTGTTTGCAATTGTTCATCATCTGAGCAGCAATGGCAGAACTGCTGTCGTGCTTCCTGATTCATGGTTACATAATCCATGTAGGAGATCTTCAGTTCACTGATTTCCAGGTGGCATTTTGGACAGATCTGTTTGTGTCCGTTGAGCATATATACTCGGTGACAACTTTTACAATAATGCATATACATCATATTAAAACTTCCCTCCCTCATGTGAAATGAATGCTGAAATTTACAGGTTGCTCTTGTATTGTGTCAGTTATAGCCGATAAAGTCAAGCGGATATACCGTAAAATAGCGTATTTAATGGTGTAAACCATCGCGGAATGCACGGATATTATGTAAATCTCTCCAAAATACACTTAAAAATGGCATAATACTAAAAAATCTTGAATGTAATGTGCTTCTATGCTATAATATTACAGATTTGTTAACGAAGAGAGTTTACATAAGATACACATTTCTGACTGGTGAAATATGCGTAAAAACAAAAAGTGATAGAACAATATAGAACTAACAAGAGACTCTTCAGAATGGAGGAAAAATGCAGAACAGGAAAAGCAGAGTAAGAAACAATAAAAAGAACATGATCTACAGAGAAAAACGTAAAGATACAGTCATAGAAGATTTTTTTAACGAGGGTGATGAAAGATTTGATGAAGAGGATGAAGACTGTGTCACGGAAGATACTTTGGAGTTCCTGTGTCTTGACGATGAGATGATAGATGCATACAATCGGAAACATGGACGTACAGCGGCATCGAAAAGGCCGCTGACGGGAAGCTATGCGGAAGCCGAGTACGAAGACGACGAATATGCGGAAGCCGAGTACGAAGACGACGAATATGCGGACGAAGAGTATGAAGACGACGAATATGCGGACGATGAGTACGAAGACGACGAATATGCAGACGATGAGTACGAAGACGACGAATATGCGGAAGATGAGTATGAAGACGACGAATATGCAGACGATGAGTACGAAGACGACGAATATGCGGACAATGAGTATGAAGACGACGAATATGCGGACGATGAGTATGAAGACGACGAATATGCGGACGATGAGTACGAAGACGAGGAATATGACGGGGAATACGAGTATGATGCGTATGAAGAAGACGGCATCATTGTGCGCCTGAAATATTTTCTGACTCATATGAATACGCTTGATATGGTAGTGGCCATGCTCGGTATCGTTGTGCTGGCCGGTTCCCTGCTGGCAGGCGGATTGTATGTCAATGCCAAATCTGTTGAGAAGCAGGTGGAAGCTTTCGCTTTGGTGGGGGAAGAGATGTCCGGGATTTCTGTGATCGGTGAGAGTGGGCTGGTGGCTGTAACAGAATCGGCCAAACTGTCGGATATGATCGATCTTGAAACGGAGCAGGAAGAGACGGAAGCGAATGAAGAAGAGGTGACAGATAAGCAGGATAAGATGATAGAGGTAGGATTGAATCTTACTTCGATACAATCGGATCTGAAGATTAAATTTGTCAATAAGGCCACAGGTAAGCTGATTGGCGGCGTTCCCTTTGAGGTGGAAGCTTCAGGCGCTAAGAACTTTACCTTGAAGGATGAGGATAAGGACGGCATCATCTACCAGACCGGTGTTGCGTCAGGAGATTACAGTGTAAAGATACTGCCGCTTACGGACGATAAGTATGCGGCTTATCGTCTTCCGTCTTCTGCCAGCAGTGTCAAGGTAACGGATAAGATCGCTTATAAGAAAGTAGATGTTGCAGATGAGGTGAAGAGTGAGTCGGAGGTAAACGCGGCAGCGGAGGATACTGCCAAACAGAATACGGCAGTAGAATCCGTACTGACGGACACGGTAGAGTGGGTAGAGTCTACGAAGACACCGATCGGGGAAGGCCAGGCAGTATATTCGGAAGTCGATAAGAAAAATATACCGGATCCCTGGACACTTGGCAGCAATTACAGAAAGCTGGTGGAAGCGGATGACACGCCGGACATCATAGAGTTTTCCGTTACATTGGATCGCAGCAGCCTGTCATTGAAACCGGGAGAAACGGCAGCCCTTAAGGTATCTGTCAACGGCAGCAACGCTACACCGTCTATCGCGTGGTCCAGCAGCGATGGGAGCATCGCCTCTGTGGACAGCAACGGTAATGTCAGCGGTGTCGGTGCAGGGGAAGCTACCATCAAGGTTGAAGTGATGATAGGGTATATGATAGAAACGGCCTCCTGCTCCGTTAAGGTCACAGGAGAGGGAGAGAAACCGGAAGAACCGTCGAAACCAGAGGATCCGTCAAAACCGGAAGACCCGTCAAAGCCGGAGAATCCGACGAAGACAAAGGTCGAATTAAATACTACAAGCCTGAAACTGAAGAAAGGAGCCTCATCGTCCCTTACGGTGAAGGTTCTCTCAGGCGAGATGCAGTCTGTGGAATGGTCCAGCAGTGATACCGCAGTAGCCAAAGTAGACAAGGGAACTGTTACGGCGGTAGGAACGGGTAGTGCGAAAATTACAGCGAAGGTAAAGACGGCGGAGGGAGAGCAGGAATTGGTCTGCAGCGTAACGGTGACAGAGGAGGAGCCGCCAAAGGATACTTATACGAAGATCAGTATAAGCGGCGAGAATGAAGTCATCGTCGGTAAGACGATCACGCTTACGGCCAAGACAGAGCCGAAGGACGGCAAGGTCGTCTGGAGCAGCAGTGACGAGAAGAAGGCCAAGGTGGACGATAAGGGCGTTGTCACCGGCGTAGCAGAGGGAACAGTGGAGATTAAGGCCGTATGCAGTGAGGCAGAAGAAATCTCGGCGGTCCATAAGATAACGGTCAAGAAGGAGAGCGCAGTAGACGGCAAGGCCAAGCTGAAGGACAAGGACGGCAATCAGATGTATTATCTGGATTCTGCCGGTGTATATCAGGAGGCAGTCTATGATGATTACAAGAAGTACGAGAAATTTTATAAGAAATCAGCGGAAGCCACGGCATACAAATATACCGGTTGGCAGACCATAGACGGCAGTGTATATTTTTATGATAAAAACGGAAATTATGTAACAGGGGATCAGGTCATCCAAGGCGCTAAATATCATTTCGGAAGTGACGGAAAGATGTCGTCTGCGTCGGGAACGATGGGGATCGACGTGTCGAAGTGGAACGGAAGTATTGACTGGAATGCCGTGAAAAATTCCGGCGTATCCTATGCGATCATCCGTTGCGGATACAGAGGATCCTCTACAGGCGCACTGATCGAGGATCCGAAATTCAGGAGTAATATCAAAGGAGCGAAAGCAGCAGGCCTGAAGGTCGGCGTCTATTTCTTCAGTCAGGCGGTCAATGAAGTGGAAGCGGTGGAGGAAGCGTCCATGGCGTTGAATCTGGTCAATGGTTATGGATTGAACTATCCGATCTTCCTGGATGTGGAGGCAAGCGGCGGACGGGGAGACGGCGTCAGCAGAGAAGTAAGAACCGCGGTCTGCAAGGCTTTCTGTGCGACCGTACAGAATTCGGGTTATGCTGCGGGGATTTATGCAAACAAGACGTGGTTCAGCGAGAAGATCAATACCGGCAGTCTGACAAATTATAAGATCTGGTTGGCACAGTATGCCAGTGCCCCGACGTATACGGCTACCAGATATGATATGTGGCAGTACTCCGCCAAAGGAAGGGTCAGCGGTATCAACGGGGACGTGGATATGAATATCAGCTATCTGCACTATTAAGGGTTGCATTTTAGTGCTTAATGGCAGTATCATAGTAGTGAACGATATAACAAATTTCAACTTCCGCTGCCTGCCAAAGCCATATACGAAAGCTTTTGCAGGATCGAAAGTGAAATTTCTAGTATCGTTAACTACAGTAAACGATATAACAAATTAAAAGGAGAGAAATTAAGGAATGAGGACTTATCTTGTAACGGGAGGAGCCGGATTTATCGGGTCCAACTATATTCATTATATGTTTCGTAAATACGGCGGGGATATCCGGATCATCAATGTGGATGCGTTGACCTATGCGGGGAATCTGGAGAATCTGAAGGAATTCGAGGGACAGGAGAACTATACGTTTATCAAGGCGGATATCTGTGATAAAGAAGCGATCGCTGCGATATTTGCGGACAATGAGATTGACAGGGTGGTGCATTTTGCAGCCGAGAGTCATGTGGACAGGAGCATCAGGAATCCGGAGGTTTTCATACAGACCAATGTGCTCGGTACGGCGGTCATGTTAAATTGTGCCAAGACGGCATGGGAACTGCCGGACGGCAGTTTTAAGGAGGACAAGAAGTTCCTGCATGTCTCGACGGATGAAGTGTACGGTTCGCTGGAGGAGGACGGCGGGTACTTCTATGAGACGACGCCCTATGCGCCGCACAGCCCGTATTCCGCCAGCAAGGCCGGATCGGACATGTTGGTGAGGTCTTATATGGACACATATCATTTTCCGGCCAATATCACCAACTGCTCAAACAACTACGGGCCATATCAATTTCCAGAGAAACTGATTCCTCTGATCATCAACAACGCACTGCAAGGGAAGAAGCTTCCTGTCTATGGCGATGGGAAGAATGTCCGCGACTGGTTGTATGTGGAGGATCATGCCAAGGCGATCGATATGGTGCAGGAGCAGGGCAGGCTGTTTGAGACCTACAATGTGGGCGGCCATAACGAGAAGCAGAATATTGAGATCATCAAGATCATCATCAAGACGCTGCAGGAAATGCTGGCGGAGAATGATCCGCGCAGAGAACTTGTCAGCGAGGATCTGATCACATATGTGGAGGACCGTAAGGGACACGACAGAAGGTATGCCATCGCACCGGATAAGATTAGGGAAGAGATCGGCTGGGAACCGGAGACGATGTTCGAGGAGGGGATCAGACGTACGATCCAG
Organism: uncultured Lachnospiraceae bacterium; assembly: GCA_910588215.1. Taxonomy (GTDB): domain Bacteria; phylum Bacillota; class Clostridia; order Lachnospirales; family Lachnospiraceae; genus UBA3282. The sequence goes on along the minus strand of CAJUQJ010000006.1, from coordinate 108,326 downwards.
TGGTTCTTTGAACATGAAGAATGGATGAAGAATGTCACCAGCGGCGACTATCAGAAATATTATACGGAGATGTATAAGGTCTGAAAGGAAAATGGGCCGCATGGCCATCTATACTATGAAAACAGGAAGGGAAAGGTATCTTCGATGAAGGGAATCATTCTGGCGGGAGGTTCGGGTACAAGACTGTATCCGCTGACGAAGGCGGTCTCCAAGCAGATTATGCCTATATACGATAAACCGATGATCTACTATCCGCTTTCCACATTGATGTTGGCGGGGATCAGGGAGATTTTGATCATATCCACACCGAGGGATATTACGTCGTTCCAGGAATTGTTCGGAACGGGAGAGCAGCTGGGACTGCGGATGGAGTACGCGGTGCAGGAATATCCGAGAGGGCTGGCGGATGCCTTTATCATCGGGGCTGATTTCATTGGGGATGACAGGGTAGCTCTGGTACTGGGCGACAATATTTTCTATGGGCAGAGCTTTTCCAAGGTATTGCGGGAAGTGGCGTCCAGGGAAAAGGGCGCGACGATCTTCGGATATTATGTCAGAGACCCAAGGGAATATGGTGTAGTGGAGTTTGACGATAACGGGAAGGCGCTCTCCATCGAAGAGAAGCCGGAACATCCGAGGAGTAATTATGCGGTGCCGGGCCTGTACTTCTATGACAATGACGTGGTGGAGATCGCGGCAAATGTAAAGCCGTCGGCCAGAGGAGAGATCGAGATCACGAGTATCAACAATGAATATCTGCGCAGAGGTGATCTACGTGTGGAGACGCTGGGGCGTGGTTTTGCATGGCTGGATACGGGAAATCATGATTCGCTGCTGGATGCGGCGGATTTCGTGGCCGCTTTTCAGAAGAGACAAGGGTTATATATCTCCTGTATCGAGGAGATCGCATACAAGCGGGGATTCATAACGAAGGAACAGCTGCTGAAGCTGGCGGAACCGCTGATGAAGACCAATTATGGCCAATATATGATAGAGGTTGCAAATGGACTCTAAGAGAATGAGAAGAATGCTGTTTGCCGTGATATTTGTTTTTATTGTGGTGACAGGGGTGATCGCAGTAGTCAATCTGGATGCAGTCAAAGAGAAGCTGGGATTTTCCGCTTATGGGCAGGCACAGGAGACTGCGGCACTGGAAGAAGCTGAGGAGACAAGTGGACAGAGAGGTGGTGATCTGTCTGCGTTTCTGCGGGATGAGACCTTTTTTGATGAGGAAGTCAAGTTTAAGAGCATTGAGACCTATTCCGGCAGAAGCGTTTCTCTGATGATGAGTTCTGTGGCCAAGGATCTGCGCATTATGATCGTAGACAGCATAGGCAGGCTGGTGACCGGGAATCCTTTCGTCGTCGAAGTGCGGGGATTGGGAGAGTATACGGACCATGATGAGGACGGTATCATCTATATCGACGGCCTGCGTGCCGGGGAATACAGCGTATCCTTGAAAGAGGCGGAAGGATATCAGGTTCCGAATACGATCACGTCGATCCAGATTAAGCAGGAGATAGAATACCAGGTGCTGGATGATATCGAATACCTGATCATGACGGAAGACGATATTGACGCCGAGAGAGAAGATAAAGAAGTGAAGGGTGCGGAGGAAACGGCGGACGGCAGTGAGAATACGGATCTTGCACTAGATCACGGCAGTGCCAGGATTGGTATCGACGTTTCCAAATGGAACAAGGAGATCGACTGGGAGAAGGTTAAGGATGCCGGTGTGGAATTTGCCATTATCCGTTGCGGATACCGTGGTGCATCCACGGGAGCGCTTGTTCTCGATCCTATGTATGAGCAGAATATCAAGGGCGCTATAGAGGCGGACATTCCGGTGGGCGTATACTTCTTTACGCAGGCAGTTGACGAAGTGGAGGCCGTGGAGGAAGCCAGTATGGTGATCCGACTGATCGAGGATTATGATGTGGATTATCCGGTATTTCTGGACAGTGAGAGTGCCGGGGGAAGCGGGCGCGCGGATGGATTGGAAAGTGCCGAGCGAACGAAGATCCACAAGGCTTTTCTGGAGACGATAGCTGCGGCTGGGTATGAGACAGGTATCTATGGATCGAGGAATTGGCTGAACGAGCAGGTCAACATGAAGGAACTGTCTTCCTACAAGACCTGGCTGGCAGAGTATACGGATATTCCTGCCTACGAGGAGTATTACCATATGTGGCAGTATACTTCCAAGGGTACGGTAGACGGAATCGAGACACGGGTGGATCTTAACCTGTGTTATATGAATATCGATACTTCTATCAATCACGCGAAGGGAGCAGGAGGATATTCCGGCGTGGTAAACGGTGACAGCGGTAATGTGCCGGTGGGAGACGAATAAGAGAAAAGTATGATCGAGACAAGATACGAGGCATGAGAATAAAGAAGAGAGGATAATAGAGATCATGGGTAAAATAACGGTAGAGACATGTGAGATAGAAGGGCTTAAGGTGATCACACCGACCGTGTTCGGCGATTCCAGGGGCTATTTTATGGAGACGTATAATTACAATGATTTTAAGGAGGCCGGTATCGATCAGATCTTCGTGCAGGACAATCAGTCGTCTTCTACGAAGAATGTACTCCGCGGTCTGCACTTTCAGATTCAGTATCCGCAGGACAAGCTGGTGCGCGTCGTAAACGGGGAGGTTTTTGACGTGGCGGTGGACTTAAGACCGGGTTCTGCGACTTACGGGAAGTGGTTTGGCGTGATCCTTTCGGCAGAAAACAGGAAACAGTTTTTTATCCCGAAGAATTTTGCCCATGGTTTTCTGGTGCTGTCCGATCATGCGGAGTTTGCCTATAAATGTACGGATTTCTACCATCCCAATGATGAGGGCGGGATCATCTGGAACGATCCGGCTATTGGTATTGACTGGCCGATCGCGGAAGGGACACAGCCTGTCATGTCTGAGAAGGATACGAAGTGGGAAGGCCTTGCGGCATATACCAAGCAGTACCGCAAATGAAATAAAATGTGAGCCGCAAAGCGGCGTTGTATGCGCAGCAGACTCTTTAATGAATGATGAGGGCTGAACTGTTACAAATTAAGAGCAGGGAATAGGGAACGTGGAAAAGACAGAGTATATCAATCATTCTATCAAGAAAATAAGAACACCCAGAAAGTCCATAGGGGTTGCCATTTTCTGGGGGCTTGGCCTGCTTCTGGCTGCAGTGCTGGTCAGGCATCATAATCCGCTGGCAGACCAGGTGACGGAGCAGATGAAGAAAGTCAGTGGGTGTGTGCTGATCGCGTTTACCTGTATTATTTTTACGATTTTTTATGAGCGGATCCTGACCATTCCGGCAGAACTTTTTCAGAGCAGGAAGATGATCTGGAAGTTGTCGAAGAATGATTTTAAGAATCGTTATGCCGGGTCTTATCTGGGCATTATCTGGGCGACGGCGCAGCCCATCGTGACGGTTGTAATGTACTGGATCGTTTTCGACAAAGTGTTTGATACGAGAAGTCAGATGGTGGCAAGCGGTTTGGAAGTGCCTTATGTTCTGTATCTGACGGCTGGCCTGGTACCATGGTTCTATTTTTCGGAGGCGATCACGCAGGGTACCATGGCACTGCTCGAATATAATTATCTGGTCAAAAAGGTAGTGTTCAATATCAGTATCTTGCCGATCATCAAGGTGATATCGGCAACTTTCATCCATATTTTCTTCGTGGTGGTGCTTGTGTGTGTGTCCATAGGATATGGTTATTATCCGAACCTGTATACGCTGCAGCTGGTCTATTACAGCTTCTGCATGTTTCTGTTGGTGCTGGGCATGAGCTATCTGACTTGTGCGCTGGTAGTGTTTATCAGGGATTTGCAGCAGATCATTTCTATCGCTCTGCAGATCGGTATGTGGGCGACCCCAATTCTGTGGAGCATTACGATGCTTAAGACAGATAATATGAAGATGCTTTTCAAGCTGAATCCGCTCGTATATATTGTGAACGGATACAGAAGCGCGATTTATGAGGAAGAGTGGTTTTGGGAGCATTTCTATTCTTCTACTTATTTCTGGATCTTTACGATCAGCTTGTTCTGTATCGGGACGCTGATCTTCCGGAAGATGCGGGTGCATTTTGCGGATGTACTATAGCAGGACATGGGAGTTATATGTGTTACGGCAAGGCAGATCACGCGGCAGTCTGCACGGGATAGATAGGACAAATTATGGATAATATTGCGATACAGGTAACGGGTCTCGAGAAAATTTATAAATTGTATGACAAGCCTTCTGACCGGTTGAAAGAGACGTTGGGGATCGGACGTGGAAAGCATCACACACAGCATCATGCCCTGAAGGGGATAGACCTGACTATCCGGCAGGGGGAGTGTGTGGGTATCATCGGCACGAACGGTTCCGGGAAGTCTACGATCCTGAAGATCATCACAGGTGTCTTGAACCCCAGCAGAGGGAGTGTGACCGTGAATGGCCGGATTTCGGCTCTGCTGGAGCTTGGTGCCGGTTTTAATAATGAATATAACGGAATTGAGAATATCTATTTGAACGGCACTATGATCGGCTTTACAGAGAAGGAGATCGATGAGAAGCTGGACTCTATTCTGGAATTTGCGGATATCGGAGAGTACGTCTATCAGCCGGTGAAGACATATTCTAGTGGTATGTTCGTGCGCCTTGCTTTTGCGGTGGCGATCAATATCGATCCGGAGATTCTGATCGTGGATGAGGCTTTGTCTGTGGGAGACGTCTTTTTCCAGGCGAAATGCTATCATAAGTTCGAGGAATTTAAGGAGATGGGCAAGACCATTGTCTTTGTCAGCCATGATCTGAGCAGCATCAGCAAATACTGTGACAGAGTCGTGCTGCTCAACCAGGGAACGAAGCTGGGCGAGGGGACGGCGAAAGAGATGATCGACACCTATAAACAGGTATTGGTCGGACAGTATGCCGCACCGGCAGCGGAAGAAGAGCAGACGCGGCTGCTCGATGACGAGCAGCTGAGAAACGCCGCAAAGAAAAGGAGTGGTACCGCGTCGAAGACGGCTGCCGAGGCAGGCCGACAGGAAGATGCAGAGACGTCCCCGGGAGCGGAGGCTAAGTCCGGAGCAAATGGTGTATCCGGCGGCATTGCAGAGAATCCGGAACTTCTGGAATACGGCTCTAAGAAAGCCGTGATCACGGAATATTATATCCGTGACGATAAAGGCATTACGACGTCTGCGATCTTGAAAGGCAATTCTTTTACGATCCATATGAAAGTGAAGATGACGGAGGACCTGCAGGCACCGATCTTTGCATTTACGATCAAGAATGTGCGGGGTACAGAGATTACCGGCACGAATACCATGTTTGAGAAGGCTTTTCTGGAACCGGTGAAGGCAGGAGAAGTGTATGAGGTGGATTTTACCCAGGAGATGAACCTGCAGGGCGGGGAGTATCTGCTTTCTCTGGGCGTGACCGGTTATGAGGAAGATGATTTTACAGTCTATCACAGATTATATGATGTACTTAATCTGACGGTCATTTCAGATAAGAACACGGTTGGATTCTATGATATGAATTCCAGGATAGAGGTTAGGAAGGGACAGGCACGTGAGGGAAAAAGGGATGCCGGAAAAAAGGATAGAGGAAATCGGAAAAATTAAACTGGATCTGACGCACTATCCGGGAGAGGATCGTTATTGCGACGGGGACGTGGAGGACGAGCTGTTAGAGATCGCCCGCAGCTATTCCGCCGTTGAATATCAGCGCATCATCGAGGAAAAGCGGAGCTGGCCAATCCTTTATCATCTGTCGCCGTTGCGGGGGAATATTGTAGAGTGGCTGCCGATCACGAAGGATATGAAAGTGCTGGAAGTCGGATCGGGATGCGGAGCGATCACAGGAACCCTGGCCGGGAAGGCGGGGGAAGTGACTTGCATCGATCTGTCCGGCAAGCGCAGCAGGATCAATGCCTACCGACATATGGAGTCCGGTAATGTGACGATCCATGTGGGGAATTTTCAGGATATTGAGCCGGAGTTGCCCTGCGATTATGATTATATCTGCCTGATCGGCGTGTTTGAATATGCACAGGCTTATATTCAGTCAGATAAACCCTATGAGAGTTTCCTGAATATCATCAGGAAACATGTAAAACCGGAGGGACATATCGCGATCGCCATAGAGAATAAGTTTGGCCTGAAATATTGGGCAGGATGCCGGGAGGACCATCTGGGCTCTTATTTCACGGGACTGGAGAATTATCCGGAGGGCGGTGTGGTGAGAACATTTACACGGGACGGACTGCTTGGAATCGCCAGGAACTGTGGGTTTACGCAGGCACAGATGTATTACCCGTATCCGGATTATAAGTTTATGACAAGCCTGTACTCTGACGCGAGACTGCCGCAGAAGGGAGAACTTTCCTCCAATCTGCGCAACTTCGACAGGGACAGACTGCTGTTGTTCGATGAGAAAAAGGTTTTCGATACCATTTTGCAGGAAAAACAGTTTCCGCTGTTTTCCAATTCTTACATGCTCCTGCTGGGGCCTGCATTGGAAGAGCAGTATGTGAAATATTCCAATGACAGGAAAGAGGAATTCTGTATCAAGACTGTCCAGAAAAGGACCGCCCAGGGGAAAATCATAGAGAAACACCCGTTATCGAGAGCCGCATGGGAGCATATAGAGGGGACCGCTGCTATGGCCGGGAAGCTGTCGGAGCGGTTTGCAGGCAGCGGACTGTCTGTCAACCACTGCAAGTTAGAGCGGACGGCGGAGGATGTGCCCTGTCTTCAGCTGGAATATATTGTCGGTGTCAGGCTGGAAGAATTGTTGGATGCCTGTCTGGAGAAGGATAATGTAGAGGGATTTCAGTGTCTGTTTGATGAATATCTGCGTAGGATCTCCTTTGGGGAGGAGCAGCAGGTCGCGGACTACGATCTGATCTTTGCGAATATCATCGTGCCGAGAGATCTGGAAGCTGATTGGAATGTGATAGATTATGAATGGAGTTTCGAGAGGAAGATCGAGACGAAGGAGATTGCGTTCCGCGCAGTTTACTGTTATATACTGGAGAATGAGAAACGGAACAAATTAAATCTTGAATTAATTATGGACAAGCTGGGTATAACACAGTCTGATGCGGAGCAGTACCGTAGGCAGGAAATGGCGTTCCAGCAGTATGTAACGTGCAAGAGGATGTCCATGCCGCAGATTCGGGAGACGATCGGAAATCCGGTCTATACAGTGGAAGATTTCTGCCGTGGGCAGAGGCAGGCGGACAACAGGGATCGGATTCAGATTTATGAGGATACGGGCAGGGGCTTTCAAGAAGAACAGTCGTTTTTTATAGAGGAAGCGTCGGAAGAGCAGCTGAGAGTCACGCCGGAGGGCATGACCGAACTGGAGGTGGTCATCGCCAGAGGCCGGAGCGCTCTGCGAATCGATCCCTGCAGTGATTGCTGCCTTGTCTATCTGCAGGAGATTCGTTGGAACGGCGCGATGATACCTTTAAAGGGCAGACGAGTTCAGAATAACGGCGTTAAGGTCGGAGAGAATACTTATGTTTTCCCGACAAAGGATCCGAACATAACGTTCTCCCTGATGGGGATGTCCGGTGAGGAACGCAATCTGCTGCAAGTAAAGATGACGGTGACGAGGCTGCCGGAAGAGACGGCGAAGCATATGCAGAGAAGAGGTTTTTGGGGTGTATGAGCAGAGGAACAGAGAAGTACAGCTGGGCCGCTTATTATGCGGCGGCTTATGAGAAGGAACGGAAACAGAATATTGTGCTGGCGGAGCATATTGCGGATGCGGAGAGAAGACAGGCGGACTTAAGCGATAATCTGGAACGGATCTGTGCGACGCCCTTTTGGAAAGCAACGGTGCCTTTTCGGAAACTGTACGAGAATCTGTGCGACCGTCTGCAACAGCATAAGGAAAAGAACAGGGGTTCTGTAAAGAACGCCTGTTTTCTGCGTTATATACAGGAAGTGCGGCGCCAGAAACAGCCCTATCAGCTATGGCTGTCGCAGGAAAAGAGCGGGCAGGGAAACGGATCAGACGATGTGTCGTCTTCGCAGGACGGGAAAGCGGCATCCGGAGAGCATGCGCTGTCAGTCAGTGATTGGGAAGCCGTTCGCGTGCCGGGAACGGATATCGTACTTCTGACTTACGGTGGCGGCGTCATCTGCCCGAGTGCATTTGAGGAAATTAAAGCTTATTTCGATAAGAACAGATCGTGCATTATAGCCTATACGGATGAAGATTTTTATTGGGAGAATCTTTCGCAGCGCATGCAGCCATGGTTTAAGCCGTGCTATTCACCGGATACGCTGCTGTCATATAATTATTGGGGACATCTGGTGGCGGCGCGGGAGGAACTATTGGCGGAAGTGCTGCAGGAGGACGGTGTCCGGCCGGAATATTTTCAGACGGAAGCTATCGGTCAGAGCGTAAGGTTCTATAATCTTTGCTTGTATTTGGAGGAGGCTGTCATGCGGCGGCAGCAGTTCGGCAATGTGCCGCTTTCCGAAAGCATCGGGCATATCCCACGGGTGCTTTTTCATCAGTTATACGAGCCGGACGGCGGAGAGCGGGAGAAGATTGAGGCCTGTGGGGAAAGAGAGGAGAGATTTATCCGGGCGGAACAATGTCTGATCCAGGAGTTGGAGCAGGGACTGCATCTGACGGGAGTCGGCGCGGAATACAGGGCAGTGAGAGAGGCGGCACTGTACAGACGCGGAAGGCGGGGGAGCCTGCAGTGCGGGCAGGAGCCGGATATATACCATATCGTATACGATACGTCCATATCCGGAAGAGACCGCTGTGCGCGTGCGCAGAGCGTTGACAAGCACATCCATCCTCATCCGTTGGTGTCGGTGGTGATTCCGTCGAAGGATCATCCGGAAGTGCTGGAACAATGCTTAAGCTCGTTTCGGAAGAAGACGCAGTATGACTGTTATGAATGGATCGTGGTAGATAACGGTAGCAATGAGCAGAATCGTATGCGACTGCAGAAGCTGCAGAAAGAGTACCGTTTCCTTTATCTATACGAAGAAATGCCCTTCAACTTTTCTAAAATGTGTAATCTGGGAGCGACACGGGCGCAGGGGGATCTTCTTCTTTTTCTGAATGATGACATAGAGATTATAGAGAAGAGTTGGTTGGGACGGATGGTCGGTCAGGCCATCCAGTCCAATACCGGAGCGGTGGGAGCAAAATTATGGTATGCCGGTACAAGACAGATCCAGCATGTGGGTATCACGAACCTGCGGATCGGGCCGTCCCATAAGCTGGTGACCTTCCAGGACGACAGGGACTACTACTATGGGCATAACAGGGTGACCTATAACATGATCGGCGTGACGGCGGCGTGTCTGATGGTGGCTCGGGCAAAGTATGAAGAAGTGGGTGGATTCGATGAGTCGATGGCCGTTTCCTATAATGATGTGGAATTTTGCTTTAAGCTGGCAGAGGCCGGATACTACAACGTGCAAAGAAACGATGCCGTGCTGTACCATCACGAATCGTTAAGCCGCGGGCTGGACGAGTTTGACGAGCATAAGTGGGAGCGGCTGCTGCAGGAAAAGCAGCATCTTTATGACAGGCATCCACAGATGAATGGCCAGGATCCCTTCTATCACGAGTCGCTGATCGACAATGCTTCGGATTATCGCTGTAATCATAAATTCGCCTATGAGGATTCTCTCTGCACGCAGGAAGTCATGCCGCTGCGAGGTGAACTCCTTAAGCGCAGCCGGGAGGAATGTCTGAAGCTGATAGTGGACAGAGCGGAGATGCAGCACAAGATACGGGAAGAAGAGCCTGATATCGTCTGGATCATGGGGTGGTGCTATGTGTCGGGAGAGGATAACGCATATTATGATAAGACATTGCTGCTGCAAAGGGTCGAAGCCGGTACGGGTGACATGGCTGTGTCAGGATATATGGCAGTTCCGGCGGATTGGTATCGCAGGGATGTGGTGGAAAGTCTGCGTGGGGAAGAGCATATCGAACTTGCCGGGTTTGTGCTGAGGGTCTTGAAAAGGGATCTGGAAGCCGGGACATACCGGATCGGGATGGTATGTAAGAATCAGGTGACGGAAGAGACGGCGCTGGCGTGGAGTGAGAAAGAGATAGTGGTTGCTTTATAAGAGGAAAGCAGAGCGTGCCGCGCATTGGGCATTATTCCCGCGAGCAACGAGCCAAGTGGCTGCTTGCAGACGTTTGGCGGCTGCCGCGAGGGTCAAATACCCCGTTGCTTGCAGCAGGGTCTTGGATTGTGATTCGGACGGATAAGAGTATTTCTGGACGAAGCTTGGAAAGGAAACGATAGTATTATGGAACAAAAAGAACAGAGCCGGATGACGGAGGAAGAATCCCTGCAGTTTTACCGGGATGCTTATGAGCGGGAGCGGAAGAAGAACCAGTTCTTAAGCGGCCGACTGGCAGATGAGGAACATAAGAACAGAGAGCTGGAGAAGAATCTGGCGGATATCAAGGGAACACGGCTCTGGCGGCTGTCCAAACCGCTGAGGAGCATGGTGCATTGGGTACATCGCACGAAGGAGCGGCTGGCCAGATGCGGAAATGTGAAAGGATTCCTGAAGAGATTGAGTGCCAAGAATATTGAGTGGAAGGCCCGGAAACAGCATGGGACGGACAGTTATCCGAAACCGGAGGAGGTAAAGCGGCAGCAGAATACCAGATTTAGCAAGCCGATCATATTCAGTATCCTGATGCCGCTCTACAATACGCCGGAGAAGTTCCTGCGGCAGGCGATCGAGTCGGTGATAATGCAGACATATCCGGGTTGGGAGTTGTGTCTGGCGGACGGATCAGATGCGGAACATGCCGAGGTCGAACAGATCTGTAAGGAATACATGGCACGGGACAGACGGATCCGCTATCGGAAGTTAAAGAAGAATGAGGGAATCTCAGGCAATACCAATGCCTGTCTGGATATGGCGGCCGGCGATTTTATCGCGTTGTTCGACCATGATGATGTGCTGCATCCCTGCGTGCTGTTTGAGTATATGAAGGCAATCTGTGACCAGGGAGCCGATTATATTTACTGTGATGAGGCTACCTTTCGGGGAAAAGAGACCATTGACGATATGATCACGCTGCATTTTAAGCCGGATTATGCGCCGGATAATCTGCGGGCGAATAACTATATCTGTCATTTCAGTGCTTTTGACAGAAAGCTGTTGGAATGCATGCCTCTGTTCCGGTCGGAATTTGACGGCAGTCAGGACCATGACATGATCCTGCGGCTGACCGCGAAGGCCAAGTGTGTGACCCATGTGCCGAAGCTTCTTTATTACTGGCGTTCCCATGCAGGCAGCGTGGCATCCGATATCAATGCCAAGAGATATGCCATTGAGGCGGCTAAGGGGGCGGTAGCGGACAGCTTAAGACAACAGGGATTTGAGAATTTTGAGATCACTTCGACTAAGGCGTTTGAGACGATCTTCCGGATAAAGTATGAGATTCTGGGGAATCCAAAGGTGAGTATCGTGATCCCCAATAAGGATCATCTGGGGGATCTGCAGCGGTGTATCACATCTATTCTGGATAAGACTACTTACGACAATTATGAGATCATCGTGGTGGAGAATAACAGTACTACTGATGAAATCTATGAATATTATAAGAAAATACAGGAATATGATAATGTCCGGGTCATCACTTACGAGGACGATTTCAACTATTCCAAGATCAATAATCTGGGGGTAGAAAATGCGCAGGGAGAGTATATCCTGCTGCTCAACAATGATACGAAGGTGATCACACTGGACTGGATCGAGGAGCTGCTGATGTATGCCCAGCGTGAGGATGTAGGCGCGGTAGGTGCGAAGCTCTACTATGAGGACATGACGATCCAGCATGCAGGCGTTGTGCTGGGGCTGGGAGCGCACAGGACGGCCGGTCACAGCCATTACCGTGTCAGCAGCAACAATCTGGGCTACATGGGCAGGCTTTGCTATGCGCAGAACGTGATGGCGGTGACCGGTGCCTGTCTGATGATGAAGAAATCCTTGTATACGGAACTTGGCGGGCTGGATGAGAACTTTGCCGTTTCCTTAAATGATGTGGACTTGTGCGTACGTGCCTGGAAAGAAGGCTATGTCAATGTGTTTACGCCCTTTGCGGAATTGTATCACTATGAATCGGTGTCCCGCGGGCTGGACGATTCCGGGGAGAAGGCGGCACGCTATGACAGAGAGTCGGAGGCATTTCGGACGAAGTGGAAAGAATTGCTGGTAAAGGGAGACCCTTATTACAATGTGAACTTCTCGCTTGACAGGAGCGATTTTGCATTGAAACTTATTGAGTGATCGTAACAGTTCAGCCAGGTCTTTGCATTTACTGCAAAGGCCGTGAGAACGCATAAAGGTTGAGAAGGATCCGGCCTCTTTGCCGAAGGCAAATTTGGAATAGGCCGGATTCAGTAACTATGAAGCCGAAGGCTGAATAGTTACGAGTGACTGCCACAGATTTCCAAAAGAGGTTTACTCCTGGAATGACCTTGTGTTAGAATAAGAGTGTTACTTTATGAAGTATGTAACATTTATTTGTGTAGGAGCGTAATAGAAGAACGGGAACGCTTCGGAAATGGAGGAAAAAATGGGATATCAGGAACAATTTAAGTTTTGGGTGGAGGATTCTTATTTCGACGATGCGACGAAGCAGGAGCTTCTGGCGATCGAGAATGATGAGAAAGAGATCGAGGAGCGTTTTTACAAGGATCTTGAGTTTGGCACAGGCGGTCTGCGCGGTGTGATCGGCGCAGGCACGAACCGTATGAATATCTACACGGTTCGGAAGGCGACTCAGGGACTTGCGAATTACATAAAGAAACAGGGCGGCGAGGAGAAAGGCGTGGCGATCGCTTACGATTCCAGAAGGATGTCTCCCGAGTTTGCGGATGAGGCGGCGCTTTGCCTGGCAGCCAACGGGATCAGGGCTTATGTGTTCGATGCATTACGGCCCACGCCGGAACTTTCTTTCGCGCTGCGTGAGCTGGGCTGCATTTCCGGTATCGTGATCACGGCCAGCCATAATCCGCCGGAGTACAATGGTTACAAGTGTTATTGGGAGGATGGTGCGCAGGTAGCGGCGCCCAGGGATAAAGAGATCATCACGGAAGTGAATAACGTAACGGACTATCATGCGGTGAAGACCATGGACAAGGAGGAGGCGAAGAAGGCAGGCCTCTATGTAGTGATCGGTAAGGAGATCGACGACAAGTACATGGTAGAGTTGAAGAAGCAGATCATCCATCCAGAAGTGATCCAGGAGATGGCTGAAGATATGAAGATCGTTTACTCTCCTTTCAACGGTACTGGTAATGTGCCGGTGAGAAGGATTCTTTCGGAACTGGGCTTCAAGAATGTATATGTCGTGCCGGAACAGGAGATGCCGGATCCTGACTTTACCACACTGGATTATCCGAATCCGGAAGATCCCAAGGCATTTACACTGGCACTTAAGCTGGCGAAGGAGAAGAATGCGGACATCGTGCTGGCGACAGACCCGGATGCGGACAGACTGGGCATCTATGCATTAGATACGAAGTCCGGCGAGTATGTGCCTTTTACCGGGAATATGTCCGGAATGCTGATCGCTGAGTATATCTTAAGGGAGAGAACCGCGACCGGCAAGATGCCTGAGAATCCTGCTCTTGTCACTACCATCGTTACTACGAACATGGCACGTGCCATCGCGGACGACTATAAGGTAAAGTTTATCGAGGTTCTGACAGGATTTAAATATATCGGCGAACAGATCAAGCTTTTCGAGCAGAACGCTTCCAACAACTATGTGTTTGGTCTGGAAGAGAGTTATGGCTGTCTGGCAGGTACCCATGCGAGAGATAAGGACGCCATCGTGGCTGTTATGTGCCTGTGTGAGATGGCTGCATGGTGCAAGAAGAATGGCAAGACCGTATGGGATCAGATGATCACCCTGTACGAGAAGTACGGTTACTTTAAAGAGAGCCAGTATGCGATTACCATGAAGGGAATCGACGGCGCGAAGCAGATCGCGGAGATTATGGATAAGCTCAGGAATGATCCGCCGAAGAACTTCGGAGATTTGAAAGTGAAAGAATTCAGGGATTACAACACAGGCAAGACGCTGAATCTGGAGAGCGGTGAAGACGGTGAGACGGGATTGCCGCAGTCCAATGTACTGTACTTTGATCTGACCAATGATTCCTGGTGTTGCGCACGTCCGTCCGGCACGGAACCGAAGATCAAGTTCTATATGGGCGTGAAAGGAACGAGCCTGGAGGATGCGCAGGCCAGATTGGATAAGTTGACCGAGGATCTGAAAGCGTATCTGTGATCACGGCAAATGCCGTTGACCAGAGAATTGTGAAATGTTATAGTTAACGACATTAAAAATTTCGTTTTCGGTCCTGCAAAAGCTCCCGTATATGGCTTTGGCAGGAACCGGAAGCAGAAATTTGTTATGTCGTTTACTATAAGATAGGAAGAATTTCATCGCCCTGCGAAGGATGCAGGGCGATGGCTATTTATAGGATCAGGGTGTCAATAACAGGAGTGTCTGAGCATGACTATGGCTAAAAAGATATGCAATCTAAACAACCTAAAGAAAACTGTGCGTTATTTAAAGAAGAACGGAGTCCGTCATGCATATTATGCGGTCAGGGAGCGGATCGAGGAAGAAAAGGGAGAACCATATCGCTATGTGGAGCCGGCCGGAGACGTGCTGGAAGCACAGCGCAGGGAGTCAGCCCGATATACCTATCTGTTCAGCATCGTGGTGCCGGCTTACGAGACGAAGGAGGAGTTCCTGCGGGAGATGATCGACTCTGTGCGCAGGCAGAGTTATGAGAAATGGGAACTTGTGATCGCAGATGCGAGCGCCAGCGATCTGGTGGAGCGGATCGTGCAAGAGATTCTGGCACAGACAGATGAAGAGCGCATCAAATATGTGCATTTGCGGGAGAATAAGGGTATCTCGGGGAATACTAATGCGGGCATAGAGATGGCAGAGGGAGATTATATCGCACTGCTTGATCATGACGATCTCCTGACACCGGATGCACTCTATCATATGGCACTGGCATTGTACGAGGCTCAGAAAGCGGGAGAGGTTCCCGTCTTGCTGTATTCTGACGAAGATAAATATGAAGCGGGATGTGTCTGTGATCAGTCCGCTGCGGGATACGGGCGTGCTGATAACGGCAGTTATATGCAGCCGCACAGAAAGACAGAATTTAATTTGGATTTGATTTTGTCAAATAATTATATATGTCATTTCATGGCAGTGAAGGCGGAGTTGTTCAAACGATTAAAGCTGCGTGAGACATATGACGGTGCGCAGGATTATGACCTGGTGCTGCGGGTGGTGGATCAAGTGTATAAAATGACTCCCGTGCAAGATTTTATGCACCGGCTGGTCCATATACCGCATGTTCTTTATCATTGGAGATGCCATGAACAGTCTACGGCGCAGAATACGGACAGCAAATCTTATGCCTATGAAGCGGGGCGGAGGGCGCTGGAGGATTTTTGCAGCAGTCAGGGCTGGCAGGCGGAAGTGAATCACGGATTGCACTTGGGGTTCTATGAGATCACTTATCTGCCGGATCTTCTGTCGGTACGGAAAGAGGTCGGGATCGTGGGGGGACGGATCCTGGATGGACGAGGGAAGATATGTGGCGGCGCATATCGTGAAGATGCTGTCTGTATGTATGAAGGACTTCCGAAAGCGTATAGCGGCGGGAGTACGCACCGGGCGGTGTTAAAGCAGGATGTCTATGCCGTGGATATCCGTTGTATGCAGGTGGCGCCGGCGTTGAGAGAAGCGTATGAGGAGATCATCGGCCTGCCTTATCGGGAGAGGAAGATATACTGCGGGAAGGGCAAGGGGAAAGAAGTGGTAGCTATCGCGGATATTGCGGGACTCAATTGTGATGAGGCAGGATACCGGAAGCTGAGCATGGAGTTTGGAAGAGCGGCGCGTGCGAAAGGATATCTGGTGGTATGGAATCCAAATATAACATGTGTTGTATGAATGGAAGAAAAAAGGGAAGGTCTTGATGGAGATGAAGGAAATCATGCATGAAAAGTCAGCCCGGAAATCTGTCAGGAGCAGGGAATTTACCGCAGAAGTAACGAGCAACAGAAATGCCCGACATGGTTTTGGACAGATAAGCGTTGGCGGGCATGGAGCGTAGGGGAATTTAGATAAATTAAATTTACATTAGATATAAAGGAGCTGATTTCGGATATGGCAGAAAAGATCAGGTCTACCATAGTCATTCCAAATTACAATGGCATGCAATACATTGAAGACTGTCTCCGCTCTCTGGCAGGAGAGGCTGCGCATGTCATCGTCGTGGATAATGGTTCTGTGGACGGCAGCAGAGAACTGGTGCAGGAGAAGTTTCCTGAGATAGAGTTGAAATGTTTTGAGCAGAATTACGGATTCTGCAAGGCGGTCAATGCCGGGATCGAGAGCAGCAAAACGACATATGTTATTTTGCTGAACAATGACACGAAGATACAGCCCGGATTTGTAGAGGCATTGGAACACTCCATGGACCGGAATCCGCGGGCCTTTTCCGGGGCGGCCCAGATCAGGAACCTGTACCGAACGGAATTGATCGATGATGCAGGGGACTATTATTGTGCATTGGGATGGGCTTTTGCGCTGGGGAAGGATAAACCGGTGCAGGCATATCAGGGTGAGCGGCATATTTTCTCGGCCTGTGGCGGGGCGGCTATTCTGCGAAGGAGTATGCTTGATAAGACCGGAGGGCTGGATGAGAATCATTTTGCGTATCTGGAGGATGTCGACCTCGGTTATCGTGCGCGTATCTATGGCTATGTGAATCTGTATATCCCGCAGGCGGTCGTATACCATGCAGGAAGCGGTGTTTCCGGCTCGAGACACAATAAGTTTAAGGTAGATTTAACATCTCGGAACAGTGTCTATCTACTCTATAAAAATATGCCGTTGTTGCAGATTATATTGAATATGCCGTTGCTTTTTATAGGGTTTGCGGTGAAGACGCTTTTCTTCATGCGTAAGGGCCTGGGGAAAGATTATGTCAGAGGGTTGGGCAGAGGCTTCAGACTGTGTGCCTCTCAGGAAGGCAGAAGAAATAAGGTACGCTTTCGGAGAGAAAATCTAGGGAACTATATTGTGATCCAGCTGGAATTATGGCGTAACATATGTTACAGATTCTTGCGGTGAGCGTTTGGGAATTAGCTGCGGCCGGCCAGGCCATGAACCATTGTCGGTTAGTTGGCCGGATGTGCCTGTCATTTTTACCTCCATTCCGAAGCGTTTTTGCTCGATTCCAAACGCAACGGTGCAGGAACAACAGGTTGTTTTTTTGGTAAGATTATTGTAATATAGTAACAAATCAAAGACCCCGCTGCAAGCTGCGGGATATCAAACTTGCAGCGCTGCAGAGCAGCGGGGTATTTGACTCTCGCGGCATTCGCCAAATGCTTGTGCACGCATGGCACTTGGCTCATTGTTCGCGGAAATAAAATCAGGACAGATAACGATATGATTAAAGATAATCAGAAATATTTTAATAGATTACATGTAGTATTCGACGCTGTTGTCGTGACAGCGTCTTATATGCTGGCCTGGTATTTGAAATTTGCCAGTCCCATTTCAAACAGTGATCCTAATGTGGGTGCTCTTTCTATGGGCACCTACTTTGAGATGTTACTCCTGATCGTACCTGGGTGCCTGATCCTCTATTACATTTTCAACCTCTACACACCGAAGCGGGCGACTGTCCACAAGTATGAGATCCTTAATGTTTTCCAGGCGAATACGGTCGGTCTGGTTATTTTGATGGCCGGCTGGTATATGGTTTCCCAGATTCATTTCTCCCGTCTTATGATGGGATACTTCTATATTCTGAATATCATATTGACAACTCTCGGGCGCTCTCTGATCCGTATTCTTCTACAGTATTTTCGTGAAAAGGGCTATAATCTCAAATATATTCTTCTGGTAGGGTATTCGCGAGCGGCAGAGGAATATATCAACCGTATCAATACCAATCCTCAGTGGGGGTATGTGGTAAGAGGGATCCTGGATGACAGCGTGCCCAGCGGAACACTCTATAAGGGTGTCAAAGTATTGGGGAGAATAGAGAATCTGCTCTATATCCTGCCTCAGAATAAGCTGGATGAGATCGCTATCACGCTTTCCCTGAAAGATTATGACCATTTGGAACATATTGTGGATATGTGTGAGAAATCCGGTGTCCATACGAAATTTATTCCGGATTATAACAGTCTTTTTCCAAGCAGGCCTTACACGGAAGATCTGATGGGACTTCCGGTGATCAATATCCGTTATGTGCCGCTGACGAATACGCTGAACTGGATAGCCAAGCGGGTGGTGGATGTGATCACGGCACTGGTAGGTCTGGTGATCTCCTCACCGGTCATGCTGGGAGCAGCGATCGCGGTGGGGTGCACCTCCAGAGGCCCTATTATCTTTAAGCAGGAACGGATCGGTCTGCACAATAAGCCTTTTAAGATGTATAAATTCCGTACGATGGAAGTGCAGAAGCCTTCCAGGGAGGCACAGGGGTGGACGACGAAGGATGATCCCCGCGTGACCAAAGTCGGCAGGTTCCTGCGCAGGACAAGCATTGACGAATTGCCGCAGCTTTTCAATATCCTGAGAGGGGATATGAGTGTGGTAGGTCCAAGACCTGAGAGACCTCAGTTTGTGGAGAAGTTTAAGGAAGAAATTCCCCGCTATATGGTGAAACATCAGGTCAGACCGGGACTTACGGGCTGGGCGCAGATCAACGGTTACCGGGGAGATACCTCTATTAAGCGGAGGATTGAATATGATATATTCTATATTGAAAACTGGACGATGTCCTTTGATATCAAGATCATGTTTTTAACTATTTTTAAAGGGTTCATAAATAAAAATGCCTATTAGTGCTATACTAATTTGAGTAACAGTTCAGCCATGAAATACTCTGCAGACTGTGTGTGGGTGCTTGCACACAAAACACGGGCTGCAGAGTATTTTATGAGCGGAGCGCCTTCATCTGATATAAAAGATGAGCCGCAAAGCGGCGTCGGCTGCGTAGCAGACGCTTTTATGAATGATGAGGGCTGAACTGTTGTTAATTTAAAGGTTGCTGCTGGCCGGGGATGTTGACTTTTGTCGTAGATTGTGAGAAAATAAGCGCTGGAAGTTTTTGCAACAGAAAATTGTTTTTGTTAAGGAGTACAATATATGGCTAAATATAGGGATGAGGCATATGAAGAGGAACGGGTAGCCCCGAAGAAAAAGAAATCTTCCGCATCAGGAAGCAAAGGAAGCGGCAGCAAGCCGTCTTCAGGGAAGAAACCGTCCGGGAAGAAGCCTTCCGGTAAGAAAGGATCCGGAAAGAAAGCCTCCAGCAAGAAAGCACAGGCTAAGAAGCAGCGTAGAAGAATCATTATTTTTGTGATAGAGATCATCATACTGGTCATTGCGGTGTTCGTTCTGTATACCGTGTTGTCAGGTACGAAGAGCGGAAAGCTGGATCTGAATGATGATGAGATCATTATCAACCCGAAGGTTAAAGAGGCGGAAGAGACTACCATGAAGGGCTATCGCAATATAGCCTTGTTCGGTGTGGATTCCACCACCGGTGCACTGACGAAGAATACACGAAGCGATACGATCATGATTGCTTCCATCAATCAGGACACAGGGGAGTGCAGGCTGGTATCGGTATTCCGTGATACTTATCTGAATTTGAGTAACGACTCTTACAATAAATGTAATGCGGCGTATGCGAAGGGCGGCCCGGAGATGGCGATCAGTATGCTGAATATGAACCTTGATCTGAACATCACGGATTTTGTTACCGTTGGTTTTGCGGGGTTGACGGATACCATCGATGCACTGGGCGGTGTATATATCGATGTGGATGATTCGGAGATCAGCCATTTGAATAACTACCAACTCTGTATTGCAGAAGATCTGAAGCGTTCTTATACACCGGTTTCGTCTACTGGGTATCAGCTGTTGGATGGCCTGCAGGCTACAGGCTATTGCCGTATCCGTTATACTGCCGGAGACGATTTCAAACGTGCCGAGAGACAACGGGAAGTACTGTCCGCAGTGGCAGATCAGGCTAAGAAGGCTTCCCTGCCGCAGCTGACGGAAACGGCGAATGCGGTATTTGATAAAGTATATACCTCATTGGATCTGTCGGAGATCGTAGAGATGCTGGGCAATGTGACGACTTATTATATTTCGGAGACGGCAGGTTTCCCGCAGGAGTCTAATCGTGCTACCGGAAGGATCGGTTCAAAGGGGTCTTGTGTTATCCCTGTCAGCCTGGAAGATAATGTAAGATGGCTGCACCAGTTCCTGTTCGATGACAGCAACTACGAGCCATCCGACGATGTTAAGAGGTGCAGTGAGAAGATTTATCAGGATACAAATGGATATATAGGTAAATAAGCAGAGCAAAGGGGCCGGTCTTATGAAGAATCGGCCCCTTTTGGCGTCAGGAATTGACGGCGGAGGATAAAGGCGTGGAAAAGACAGATATAATCATTCCTGTTTATAAGCCAGACAATACGTTTCTTACTTTGATCGAGAAACTGGAGCAGCAGAGTGTTCCGGTGAATCGTATTATTGTCATGAATACGGAGCAGAAATATTTCGATCGGTTGATCTACGGAACTTCATTCCAGAAAGATCATCACAGTGTATTTGTCCGGCATCTGTCCAAGAGAGAGTTCGATCACGGTAAAACAAGGAACCGCGGTGTACAGTATTCGGATGCGGCGTATTTCATTATGATGACGCAGGATGCGGTTCCGGTTGACAGATATTTGGTGGAAAGGCTGCTTGCACAGCTGCGCGGAGAAAAGATTGCGGTGGCGTATGCAAGACAGCTGGCACCCGAAGGAAGCAGTGAGATAGAGAAATACACAAGGAATTTCAATTATCCGGAACAGTCGGCCATCAAGACACAGGCAGATCTGGGGAGATTGGGTCTTAAGACATTCTTCTGTTCCAATGTCTGTGCCGCCTACAACAGGCAGATATTCGATGAATTGGGCGGATTTGTGAAACATACAATATTTAATGAGGATATGATCTATGCCGCTAAAGCTGTAGAAGCAGGGTATGGTATAGCGTATACTGCACAAGCCGGCGTATTCCATTCTCATAACTATACAAACATAGAGCAGTTCCACAGGAATTTCGACCTGGGTGTTTCCCAGGCAGAGCATCCGGAGGTCTTTGCGGCGTATCCGTCGGAAGCCGAAGGGATCAGGTTCGTCAGGCAGATGATCGGGCATCTCAGAGAAGTGGGGCTAAAGCGGCAGATTCCGCATGTGGTGGTACAGAGCGGATTTAAATATATGGGCTATCTATTGGGTAAGAATTACCGGAGACTGCCAAGAGGGATGGTCGTCAGAATGTCAAACAGTAAAGAATATTGGTCATAAAAGTTACTATGTGCGGCAAATGTCAGTCAATTAACACTGATTCATGAAAAAAGCGTTTCGGATCGGAGGAAAATATGTGCGGAATCGTAGGGTATATCGGAACAAAACAGGCGGCACCGATCATACTGGACGGCTTGTCCAGGCTGGAGTATCGGGGCTATGACTCGGCGGGCATGGCTATCTATGACGGGGAGAAGATCAACATCACCAAATCGGTGGGCAGGTTGAAGATCCTGGAGAACCTGACTCATGGCGGCGAGACGATGGCTGGGATCTGCGGCATCGGGCATACCAGATGGGCGACCCACGGTGTTCCCAGCAATGTGAACGCGCACCCTCATTTTAATGCGGACGGAACCATCACGGTAGTACATAACGGCATTATCGAGAACTATATTCAGCTTCGTCGGATGTTGACGGACAAGGGATATCGGTTCGTGTCAGAGACGGACACGGAAGTGCTGGCTCACCTGCTTGACTATTATTACAAGGGCAATCCGATGGAGACCGTGACGAAGGTCCTGCACCGCGTGGAGGGATCCTATGCACTGGGCATCCTGTTTGCAGACTGCCCGGACCAGATCTTCGCGGCAAGGAAAGATTCTCCGCTGGTAGTGGGACAGAATCAGGACGGATGCTTTATCGCTTCCGATGTGCCTGCCATCTTAAAATATACGCGGAAGATCTATTACGTAGACAATCAGGAGATCGTGCGGCTGCGGGCGGATCATATGCATTTCTACACGGTGGACGAGGAGGAGATCCAGAAGGAGTCCGTGACCATTGACTGGGATGCCAACGCGGCGGAGAAGGCCGGGTATGAGCATTTCATGTTAAAAGAGATGTATGAGCAGCCCAAAACCGTGACGGATACCCTTTTACCGAGGATCAAGGATAATGATATCGTCATCGAAGAATTGAATATGACGGACGAGGAACTTAGAGGAATCAGGAAGATCCATATCGTGGCCTGCGGGTCGGCATACCATGCGGGGATGACGGGTAAGTATGTGATCGAGGGCCTGGCGCGGATTCCCGTGGAAGTGGATCTGGCTTCCGAATTCCGCTACCGCAACCCCATTCTGGAGGAAGGAGCCATGGTGGTGGTGATCAGCCAGTCCGGCGAGACGGCGGATACGCTGGCGGCACTGCGGGAGGCAAAAGCGCGCGGTTTTCAGGTGCTGGGTATCGTCAATGTGGTAGGAAGTTCTATCGCCAGAGAAGCGGATAATGTGATGTACACCTGGGCCGGGCCGGAGATCGCGGTGGCGACCACCAAAGCCTACAGCGCGCAGCTGGTGGCGTTATATCTGCTGGCCATGAAGCTGGGCAGAGTACGGGGACAGATTAAGAACAAGGAGTTTGCCGCCATGCTGGGCGACTTGCGATGCCTGCCGGATCAGATCGAACTGCTGTTGAACAATAAATTCAAGATACAGAAATTTGCCAATCGCTACATAGGTGCTAAGGATGTGTTCTTTATCGGGAGAGGCATCGACTATGCGATCTCCCTGGAAGGTTCCCTGAAATTAAAGGAAATCTCCTATATTCATTCCGAGGCCTATGCAGCCGGAGAGTTGAAGCACGGTACCATATCCTTGATCGAGGAGGGAACACTGGTGGCGGCGGTGTCCACCCAGCCGAATCTGTATGCTAAGACCATCAGCAATATGGTGGAGGTGAAGGCCAGAGGCGCTTTCGTGCTGGCGGTTACCTGCGAGGAGAACAAGGAGATCGAGAAGGCGGCGGATTATGTGATCTACATTCCGGAGACCAACCCTTTCTTTGCCAATTCGCTGGCCATCATACCGCTGCAGCTGTTCGGGTATTATGTGGCGGTGGGCAAAGGATGCGATGTAGATAAGCCACGGAACCTGGCTAAGTCGGTGACCGTGGAATAGGAAGTAATCCATGATATATCCTGCCTTTTGAAAAACACAATTTTTATAAAATTTTGTCACACTTTGAACACAATTAGAAGATATACTGACCTCATAACAAAGAAAAAGCGCGGAGCTTTGAACGGCAAGGCCGTGAACAGTCATAAAGCGGACGATGATGCATCATCGGACCGGAGTTATAGAAAGAAAGGGGCAGGAACTATGTACGATAACAATTACAGTGCCAAAAATTCAGGATCGCAGGACACGGGGCTCAATCAGGGGATGCCACAGAACCAGGATTCAGGCGCCTCTTCCGGGTATCAGAACAGGTACGGCGGATACGGCAGCGGCAATTATTCCGGCAGTACTTATGGTGACAGCAGCTATGGGCATAACGGGGCACAAAGTCCCTACGGCAGTCAGCAGACGGGATATTACAGAAGCGCCGGCAGCACGGGTAGTGCATCGAACAACGCGTCTAATGTGTCCTATGGCTCGGGCAATTATCAGTATGGCAACACTTATCCGAACTATACGACTATGGAGCAGGGTAAGCATAAGGATAAGAAAAGGAAAGAGAAGAAGCCGCATCAGAACGGTTATCTGAAAAAGGCGGCGATCTGCCTGTCCCTGGGGCTTTTGTTCGGAGTGTTTGCAGGAGCCGGAATATTTGCAGTGCAGGCCGTTACCGGAATGGTGATCAGTAAGGATGAGACAACGTTAACGGAAAGCGACAGGATTTTACTGGAAGACGAAGAAGCAACGGCACAGAATGAGGAGACGGAAACTGCCAAAGCCGACAAGGAGAAGTCGGAGAGCGGTGTTCACGTGACGGACAGTATCAGCACCGTTGTCGCGGATGTGTCGGAAGTCGTCAAGGAAGTGATGCCGGCCATCGTGTCGATCAATAACCATTATACCGAGAAAATGTCCTATTTCGGACAGACTATGACGAGTGAAGCGGATGCCAGCGGCTCCGGTATCATCGTAGGGCAGAATGATACGGAATTGCTGATCGTATCGAATTATCATGTGGTCGCGGATTCGGATGAACTGACAGTGCAGTTCATGGAAGGCAGTGAGGCGAAGGCTTCGATCAAAGGAACGGACCCCGATATGGATCTGGCAGTGATCGCAGTTCCGATCGGTGATGTCAGCGGTACGACACTGAAGGAGATCGCAGTGGCTACACTGGGTGATTCCGATTCTCTGACGGTGGGCGAACCGGCTATCGCTATCGGTAATTCTCTTGGATACGGACAGTCGGTAACGACAGGCGTGATCAGTGCGCTGAACAGGAGTATTGAGCTTTCAGACGGAACGGACGGCACGTTCATACAGACAGATGCAGCTATCAACCCGGGTAATTCCGGCGGCGCGCTTTTGAATATAAAGGGTGAAGTGGTAGGCATCAACTCCAATAAGATCGGCGGCAGCGCCGTGGAAGGCATGGGATATGCGATTCCCATTTCAGCGGCAAGCCCGATCATAGCGGAACTGATGTTAAAGGAGACCAAGAATAAGGTGGCGGAAGAGGAAAGAGGTTATCTGGGTATTTCCGGTATCAGTGTCACACAGGAAGTCTCCGAAGCGTATGGTATGCCGGAAGGCGTGTATATCTCACAGGTATACGAGAATACTGCAGCATCGACAGCAGGTCTCCGTAAAGGGGATATCATCGTGGAGTTTGACGGGGACAAGATCTCTTCCATGGATATTCTGCAGAAGGCGCTGGAGTTTTATGCCAAGGGAGACGTAGTGGATGTTACCGTGATGACACCCGGAATCGGCGGATATGAGAGCAGGACGGTGCAGCTGACGCTGGGGAATAAGGCGCAGTAATGCCGGCCGGTATCGCGGCGGCCAGAATGCCGGAGCAGCAAGCAAGAAATGGCAGGCGGCAGGCGATAAAGAGATATGGAAACAGGGAGAGAGACAGCTGAAAGGTTGTCTTTCTCGTTTTTTGGCTTGTGGGGGAAAGGTTTTTATACTATGATAGAGATGAGTATGATATGACGATCGAATCAATGATAAGAATATAGAATATAGACAGGAGCGATTATGAAAGACGACAGATTTGATAAGATGGATGAGAAGCTGGAATCAAAGTCATGGGATTTCCGGGAGCTGGAGGACGGCGAGGAGCAGAGAGAACGTCTGCGGCAGAAGCGGAATGTAAGCAATGAGCGCAGTGAGGGAACTATGCCTGTGGACGAGACAGATCAGGATAAAGTGCTGCCGGAGACTGGGCAGCAGGAGGAAGCTGAGGACAGGGAAGAACTTGTGGTGAGTGATCACGGGGACAGGGGACAGGATGTGAAGAGCGAGGAGGATGACGGCCCAGACAAAGATTATGAGGATGTCTGTTTTATCTGCCGCAGGCCGGAGAGCAAGACGGGCAGGATGTTCCGGCTGCCGAATCATATCTGCGTCTGCGATGACTGTATGCACAAGACCATGGACACGGTGAGCCAGTTTGATTATCAGGGGATGTTGAATAATCCGACCATGGCGGATCTTAATAACGGCAAAGGTTTCCCGAAGATCAGTTTCGTCAATCTGGCGGATCTGCAGGGAGACGGAGGCATTCCCAACAAGCAGAAGCTCCGTAAAAAGAAGAAAGATGCCAAGCCGGAGATCGACATTCAGAATATAATGCCCCCGCATAAGATCAAAGCCAAATTAGACGAATATGTGGTGGGACAGGAACATGCCAAGAAGGTCATGTCCGTGGCGGTCTATAACCACTATAAGCGGGTGGCTACGGGCACCATGGATGAGATTGAGATTGAGAAGTCCAATATGCTGATGATCGGACCCACGGGATGCGGTAAGACATATCTGGTGAAGACCCTGGCAAGGCTTTTGGATGTGCCGCTGGCGATCACGGACGCCACTTCCCTGACGGAAGCCGGGTATATCGGCGACGATATCGAGAGCGTGGTCTCCAAGCTCCTGGCGGCGGCCGAGAATGACGTGGAGCGGGCGGAACAGGGCATCATCTTTATTGACGAGATCGATAAGATCGCCAAGAAGAAGAATACCAACTCCCGGGATGTGAGCGGGGAGTCCGTACAGCAGGGAATGTTAAAGCTGCTGGAAGGGGCCGAAGTGGAGGTGCCGGTGGGAGCCAATTCCAAGAATGCCATGGTGCCGCTTGCCACGGTCAATACGAAGAACATCCTGTTTATCTGCGGAGGGGCTTTTCCGGATCTGGAAGAGATCATCAAGCAGCGGCTGAACAAGAAGACATCTATCGGGTATGGCGCGGAGCTGCGGGATAAATATGACAAGGAGAAGAATATCCTAAATCGGGTTACGGTGGAAGATATCAAGAAGTTCGGCATGATCCCGGAATTTATCGGCCGTCTGCCGGTGATCTTCACACTGGAGGGATTGGGCAAAGATATGCTGGTCAAGATCCTGGCGGAGCCGCGGAATGCAATTTTGAAGCAGTATCAGAAACTGTTGGAACTGGATGAGGTGAAGCTGGAGTTCGAGCAGGAAGCACTGGAGGCCATCGCAGAGAAGGCCATGGAGAAAGATACCGGAGCCAGGGCGCTGCGGGCGATCATTGAAGACTTCATGCTGGATATCATGTATGAAGTGCCCAAGGACGACAATATCGGCCGGGTGACGATCACCCGAGAATATATCGAGGGAACGGGAGGCCCGATCATCGATATCCGCAGTAATTCGCTGGAGCATCCGGATCGGTTGAATGTGATATAGTAAACGACATAACAAATTTCTGCTTCCGGTTCCTGCCAAAGCCATATACGAAAGCTTTTGCAGGACCGAAAATGAAATTTTTAATGTCGTTAACTATAGAAGAGAAGTGATGAGTTCGGGACAGTAAAGGGTTCCGACCAACAACAGTATATTGTCAGGACATCCTTCACAGACATAGTATAGTAGGAAAGCTGATAAGAGAGAACAGACCGCCGGAGACGGCGGCTGTTGTTTTAGAAGATGACTTGTAAAGAAAAGATCTTATCAAACGACTATGCAGACCTGATCACGGACTATGTGGTGGCGGAAGAACTGTCGGGGACGCTGCCGATCGATTTCTGCTTTCACGGGATAGACGACGGCTATGGAGTGGTCAATGTCAATCGGAGCATGTTTCCGCCTATGTCGATCGGTTACTATGGGTATTCGGCGATTCCGGTGCTGTACGGGCTGATGCAGACGGAAAGTACTGTCTTCGCTCCGGAGAATCTTGCGCAGACGGGCAGCATCCGGGTGCAGAATCCGCCGCTGTCTCTGCAGGGAGCCGGGGTCGTACTGGGATTTATCGATACCGGTATCCGCTATGAACTGGATGTGTTCCGCAGAGAGGATGGCAGCAGTCGTATCGTGTCGCTCTGGGACCAGACGATACAGGACGGGGAGCCGCCGGAGGGGTTTCTGTATGGTACAGAGTATACCGGGGCGGACATTGACCGCGCGCTGCAGACAGAGGAGCCGAGACTGCTGGTTCCCTCTACGGATACCAACGGGCACGGCACGCAGATGGCTTCTGTTGCGGCGGGCAGTATCCTGAATCAGGGACTGGCTTTCCGTGGGGCGGCGCCTCAGGCAGATATCGCGGTAGTCAAGGTCAAAGATGCCAAGCAGTATCTGCGGGACTACTATCTGGTGGCGGATGGGGCAGTGGCTTACCAGGAAAATGATATCATGGAGGGTGTCAGGTATCTGGAGCGGATGGCGATCGCATTGCATCGGCCGGTGGTGATCGTGCTGGGGATTGGCACCAATCTGGGAAGCCATAACGGCACATCGCCTCTGGCCTCTTATCTGAACAGCGTAGCCAGGCGCAGGAGTCGGGCAGTGGTGGTCTGCGGCGGAAATGAAGGAGACAAGGAACATCATTACGAGCATACCGTGCCCGATACGGTGGAGATTCGCGTGCCGGAAGATACGGCAGGATTCTGCATGGAACTGTGGGGGACGCTGCCGGATATCTATGCAGTCAGGCTGCGATCTCCGGGCGGTGAGACTTCACCGGAGATCGACTTCAGGAGCAGGGAAGACCGGGTGATCGATTTTATTTTTGAGAGTACCGTAATCACGGTGAGCAATCTGATCGTGGAGCGGGATGCGGGAGAACAACTGGTGTTTTTCCGGTTTGAAGATCCTACGCCGGGTATCTGGAACTTGCAGGTTTATCCGATGGAGGGGCAGAAAGGCATGGGAACCTTTCATATCTGGCTGCCAATCACGGAGTTTATGGAGAAGAATGTGACATTCCTGGCACCCAGTCCGGATGTGACGTTGACGGAGCCTGCCAATGCGGAGCGAATCATAACTATATCTGCCTACAACGGTATTTCGGGTAGTTGGTTTATGGAGTCCGGGCGGGGATTTACCAAGAGTGGGGTGATCAAACCGGATCTGGCGGCCCCC
The DNA here is from genome assembly GCA_910588215.1 of uncultured Lachnospiraceae bacterium. GTDB lineage: Bacteria > Bacillota > Clostridia > Lachnospirales > Lachnospiraceae > UBA3282. The sequence goes on along the minus strand of CAJUQJ010000006.1, from coordinate 79,579 downwards.
GGCGTACAGGTACCCACGGCCATAGGGCCTGCGACGGGATCCAGTATGGCAGCAGCCCTGACGGCAGGCTGTGTGGCACAGTTCATGGAGTGGGCGGTGGTGGAAGGCAATACACCGACCGTGGAGAGCAGGGGAATCAAGAGTTTTCTCATACGGGGAGCCGACCGGTCGGTGGATGTGGTGTATCCGGATAACAGATGGGGGTTTGGCAAGCTGGATATCAACGGGACGTTTGAAACGCTGGCCAGGCTGTGAGGATGCATTTCTCATATTCCTTAATCTGAAATACAAGCCATAAATGAGGCCGGAAAATTCCCTTTTGGATACAGTCTGCCGCCTCGCTATAATTTCTTGCGGAATTTAGGATATAAGTGGTACAATCAAGGTAAGAAGTAAACTGTGGATATAAATATGGAATGTAGAGAATTGCCGGAACCATTGGATAGAAAAGTATCATCAGATCCATTATCTGCATGAAGCAATAAGCATTGTTGTATTTAATGAGAAAGATGAGGTTTTACTGATCCAATCTAACAGATATACGGTAATGCGTCCGGAATAAGATTAAATGACCGGAGGGTGCGGAATGCAGGTCTATATGAGAGGGAAATGCAGATGAACGAAAACCGGGCAGGCCTTGGATACCAGGATTTTGAGGAAATAAGGATTGGGAATATCTTTTATATTGACAAGACTGACTTCATCAGGCAGTGGTGGGAATATGCGGACAAGGTCACACTGATCACCCGCCCGCGCAGATTTGGAAAGACGCTGAATATGAGCACAGTGGAGTGCTTCTTTTCAAACCGGTATGCGGACAGGGGGGATCTGTTTGAGGGACTTTCCATCTGGGAGCAAAAAACTGATGGTAAGGAATGCCAATACAGAGCCCTTCAGGGGACCTTTCCGGTAATATTTTTGAGTTTTGCAAACGTTAAAGCAGCGGCATATACAGACATGGTCTACAAGATCACTGAAGTGATCGCAAAACTTTTTGAAAAAAACCGCTATCTGCTTGAAGAGAATATCCTTAGTGAAAATGAAAAGATATATTACAATAATATAGTGCCCGGCATGGATGCCGGGATAGCGGCGGGCGCCATTTCCGCTATGGCTGATTTTATGCGGCGTTATTATGGCGGGAAAAAGGTGATCATCCTTTTGGATGAGTATGATACTCCCATGCAGGAGGCATGGCTTTCAGGCTACTGGGAAGAGGCGGTCAGTTTTTTCAGTGGACTGTTTAATGCCACTTTTAAGACCAATGAACATCTGGAGAGAGGGTTGATCACCGGGATCACACGGGTAGCCAAAGAAAGCATATTTACAGGCATGAATCATCTGGAAGTCATTACCACTACTTCCGATAAATATGAAACAGCTTTTGGGTTTACGGAAGAAGAAGTTTTTGCATCGCTTGACAAAGCGGGACTTGGCGGAGAAAAGCAGGAAGTGAAGCGATGGTATGATGGTTTTGCTTTTGGCAGCCAAACGGATATTTACAATCCCTGGTCAATCATATCTTTTATAAGTAAAAAAGGGAAGTATGACGCATATTGGTCGAACACAAGCGGAAACGGATTGGTCAACTCGCTGATACAGACCGGCGTGCCGGATATTAAACAGACGATGGAGGGGCTCATCCAAGGGAAAAGCTTTGAGGCAGAAATTGATGAAAAGATAGTGTTTGATCAGATAAGCGGCAGTCCGAATGCGGTATGGAGCCTGCTCCTTGCAACAGGATACCTGAAAGTACTAAGCCTTAGATATGTGGGTGAATTTAAGGAAAAGGTGTATGCGATGGCACTTACGAATCTGGAGGTGCGGAGCATGTTCCGGAATATGGTAGAGGGCTGGTTTTGCGGGAGCGTGAAAACCTATTACAATGAATTTATCAATGCCCTGATGAATGATAATGTCAGGAAAATGAATACGTTTATGAATAAAGTGGCGCTTGACACATTCAGCTCTTTTGACAGTGGGAACAAGCCCTCGACACAGGCGGAGCCGGAACGGTTTTACCACGGGTTCGTGCTTGGGATGGTGGTGGATCTTGCAGGCACATATAAGATCCGTTCGAATCGGGAAAGCGGCTACGGACGGTATGACGTAATGATGGAACCTCTTGATAAGGCCGGGAAAGCATTTATTTTTGAATTTAAGGTGCAGGACGCTGATGAGGATGAGGATACCCTTGAGGATACTCTTGCAAATGCTCATGCGCAGATAGAGGAAAAGAAGTATGAAGCGGAACTTCTGGCAAACGGGTTTTCAAAAGAGCAGATTCGGAAATATGGGTTTGCTTTTAAGGGGAAGGAATGTCTGATCGGATAGCAGGTCATAAGCCTCCTGGCTTGACCGTAATTTTGCAGTAATATAAAGTTGTTGAGTTTGAGAAAACATGATAAAGTAAATATAAGATGCTGGGGGCAAAAGATATTTTGCCCCCTGATGCCTACGGATTGCTCCGCATTTCATGCTCCCGCAATCCTAAAAACATTCAAAATCCGCCCTATCGGGCTACTTTTTCATGTTTTTTTGGGTCCCAAAGTCATGTATTGACATACAAGCATGTCATACATGACCTTTTGACCCTGGCATCAATATAATAGTTTCTATAGCAGAAACGACTGACGACGATCAGGACAATGTACCTGCTGCGTGTCCATGTCCGTGAGAGGTGGCTCTATTGGTAAATATTAAACAGGCAAATAAACTGACAGAGGCAAATCAGTCTTCCGAGAAATTACTTACGCGGATCGAAGCGGCTGGGCAAGAAGGGATAAGTATAAGATTTTACTACAATCATAAATCAGGAAAATGACCGGTTACACCGTTTTCCTGATTTTGTTATGTTTTTGGAAAGAATGGCAAAGCGCTTCGGAATGGAGGAACAGATGAAAAACGGAAAAACGGGGAAACTATTTCATACCCATCATAGGCAGGGAGGCCATGCGCAGAGCATAGATCTGACGGAAGGGGCTATCGTAAAGAAGATCATACAGTTTGCGATACCGCTCTTTCTCGGACAGCTGCTACAGCAGTTTTACAATATGGCGGATGCCTGGGTCGTGGGCAACTTTGCGGACAATAATAATTTCGCGGCGGTCAGCTCCGGGGGCAGCCTGACCTTCCTGATCATCGGATTCTTTAACGGTATCGCAGTGGGCGGCGGGGTTATCATCTCGCGCTACTATGGGGCGAAGGATCATAAAAGCGTGCAGAAGGCGATCCATTCCAATTTCCTGTTCGGCGTGATATCTTCCGTGCTGGCCACGGTGGTGGGACTGCTCTTTATTCCTACGCTGCTTACGTGGATGAAGACGCCGGCGGAGGTGATGCCCCATTCGCTGCTGTATTTCCGTATTTATTTTGCGGGAGTGTCGACAGTGATCCTCTACAACATCTGTATGTCTATCATGCAGGCGCTGGGGGACAGTCTGCATCCGCTGTATTATCTGATCTTTTCTTCGCTGGTGAATGTGGCGCTGGATCTGCTTTTCGTGGCGGGATTCCACTGGGGAGCGGGCGGCGCGGCAGTGGCCACGGTGATCGCCCAAGGGCTGAGTGTGGTGCTGTGTCTGGTACGGATGTGCCGGGAGGAAGACGAGACCGTGCGTCTGGATCTGAAGAGGCTGTTTAGTTCCCTGTACCCGCGGAAGGGAGCGGCATATGGAGGTGAGCCGCTTTTCCATAAGGATATTCTGCTGCAGGCTATCGGGCAGGGGCTGCCCACCGGGATCCAGAATTCGGTAATCAGCATCGGCAATATCGTGATACAGAGTAATATCAATGCCTTCGGGGCCTATGCCATCTCAGGGCATGGCGCTTATGCCAAGATCGAGGGCTTCGTGTTCCTGCCGATCATGAGTGTGTCCATGGTGCTGCCCACGTTTATCAGCCAGAATCTGGGAGCAGGGAAGCAGGACCGGGCGAAAAGGGGTGCGGCTTTCGGCATTTTGTCGGGTATGGTGCTGGCGGAACTGGTGGGGGTGGTAATCTACCTGTGGGCGCCTTATGCGCTGCGGTTTTTCGTCAATTCGCAGGATGCGGTGGAATTTGGCGTTATTCACGCCAGGACAGTGGCGCCGTTCTTCTTCCTGTTGGCATTCTCTCACTGCGTGGCCGGTATTATGCGCGGGTGCGGCAAGGCATTCGTGCCGATGATCACGATGCTGCTGTTCTGGTGCGGCGTGCGGATCGTGTATGTGACGCTGGCGGTGCGGGTGTATCCATTGTTTAAGACCATTTCCTGGGCCTATCCGCTGACCTGGACGCTGAGTTCGGTGCTGCTACTGATCGTGCTGCTGAAACTGAACTGGGGAAGCGGGTCGGGCAGGAAGGCGGCAGAATAATTGCAGATTGTTGAAGCAATGAACGCACTGCGGCAGCGGCGCATGAGTACGGGGCGGAAGGGATGCTTGTCACGGATTGGGGAGATATGAACCACCTGCAGTACCAGCCGGTCAGTTATCCGGAATGCGCTTAAGATGCTGCTGTATCTGACGCAGGTGCGGGAAGAGATCCTGGAAGGAGTAGGAAACGGCGGATATGACAGACTGTACCCGGAGATTCTGGAGGAACACGAAAGCCTGTGGACGGTGAGAAACAAGAGAAGCGGCCTGGAAGACGGCATACGGATGTTTGAACGGCTCCGCTAACGGTGCTCTGCACCCCGTGGCAAGGCATCCGGCTGATAAAGCTCTGACTGCCTTTAGCTGCAGGCCGTATGACGTTTCTGCTTATACTTGATATTGTTTGATCGATTGCATATAATAAAACTTAGCCGGCATAGCTAACGCTGCTGGCTAAGTTTTATTATATAGATTATCATATGGGGATGCACGGTTGTTTTGCATCACGATGAAAGAGGGACAAGTACATGACAATTTTAGGGTTTTCATTGATGGCAATGGCAATCTTCCTGCTTGACTTATGGATTAAGAATCATATCGAGCAGTCGAGAAAGGAAGGAGAGGAGACGGCAGTTTGCGGGGGCCGACTTCTGATCCGCAGGTATCATAATAAGGGTGCCATGCTGGATGCAGGAGCGGGCAGGAGCAGCCTGGTGGCGGCGCTCTCGGTGGCTTTGACGCTGGGGCTGACGGTGCTTTTCGTGCTGACCTTTTCCGGCAAGGGCAGTAAAATGCTGAAGGCCGGGCTGGCCCTTCTGCTGGGTGGGGCTTACAGCAATACCTATGACCGCCTGGTACGGAAATATGTGGTGGATTATGTGAGTTTTCCGGTGAAGAACCAGAAGATCAGGAATGTTGTATTCAATATTTCTGATTTCTGTATTATGATTGGGGCGCTCTTGATGGTGCTGGGGAGTGGAAATCAATAGTAGTTCTGAGAGAAAAAGAGGTACGCAGAATGAAAAAATACAACATGCTTACAGATAAACCCGGCAGGTCGCTGTTCTTCTTTGCCCTGCCCATGATACTGGGCAATCTGTTCCAACAGTTCTATACTACGGTGGATTCCATTATCGTAGGCCAGTTTGTGGGGGAGGATGCCCTGGCGGCGGTGGGCGCTTCCTATTCATTGACCACGGTGTTTATCATGATTGCTATCGGCGGTGGGATCGGAGCCAGTGTGATCACTTCCCAGTATCTGGGAGCTGGGATCTACAGGAAAATGAAGACCTCGGTTTCCACGGCGCTGATCAGTTTTCTCATACTCAGCCTGGTGTTAAGCGTGATCGGGCTATTGGGGAACAAGGCGATCCTGTCGGGATTAAATACGCCGGAGAATATTCTTTCCGATGCCGTGCTTTATCTGGAGATCTATTTCCTGGGACTTCCTTTTTTGTTTATGTACAATATTCTGTCGTCCATATTCAATGCTCTTGGCAATTCCAGGACACCTCTTTATCTGCTCATCTTTTCCTCCCTGCTCAATATCGGGATGGATCTTGTGATGGTGCGGGTGTTCCTTCTTGGCGTGGCGGGTGTCGCCATAGCGACGGTGATCGCGCAGGGACTTTCCGCCGTGATCTCCTTCTGTCTGCTGCTGCGCCTGCTTGGAACCTACAGGGAGGAGACGAGTACGAAGGAGACGGATGCAGAGAAGAGGGGAGTAGAAGAGACAGATGCAGACACGGCGCAAAGAAAGCTGTATGATTTCTCTATGCTTGGCAATATGATCAAGGTTGCGATTCCTTCCATGGTGCAGCAGTCCATTGTTTCCATCGGCATGCTTCTTGTCCAGTCCGTGGTAAACGGTTTTGGTTCTTCGGTGCTGGCAGGTTACACGGCGGGTATGCGGATCGAATCCATCTGTATCGTGCCCATGATCGCTACGGGCAATGCGGTTTCCACCTTTACGGCTCAGAATCTGGGTGCGGGACAATCGGAGAGAGTGCGGAGGGGGTATCTGGCAGGCGTGCGGATGGTGGCGGCTTTTGCGGTACTCACCTGTCTGATCCTCACGATCTTTCATGAGCCGATCATCAATGCCTTTTTGGAGGAAGGAAGCGATGCGGCGGCTTTTGCAACGGGAAATGCTTATTTGACGTTTATTGCCTTCTTCTTTGTCTGTATCGGGATGAAGGCAATTACGGACGGAGTGCTTCGGGGAGCGGGAGATGTGGTGGTCTTCACCCTTGCCAATCTGATCAATCTGGGCATCCGGGTATCCTTTGCCTTTGGATTTGCCGGAGTGATCGGCGTGGAGGCTGTCTGGTTTGCGGTTCCCATGGGATGGACCACCAACTTCGTGATTTCTTTTATTCGCTACCTGTCAGGGAAGTGGAGTCGGAAAAAGCTGATCAAGGTATAGCGTGGTGTTAGCGTGAGAAGAACTTCTAACCACTCACAGCAGAGGCTGTTTCGTGGAGAAGTTTCAGAAGTTGCTTTGCAACTTCATCTCACGCAGGAGAATGCCTGAAAAACGGGCATTCTCCGCACAGATTTGTGTCGCTGTGAAGCAGCGACATGGAGGTTAGTGTGTAATGACCGTGCCGTTCTTTCCTTTCAGGGTTTCGGCTACCGTGTCAAGAGAAGTGATCAGGACACGCCCGGCAGGATTCTTCTCCAGATAGGCGATGGCTGCCTCGATCTTCGGCAGCATGGTGCCGGCTTCAAACTGGTTCTGGGCCATAAGTTCTTTGGCCTGTGCTACGGTCATGGCGGACAGAGGTTCCTGCTGCGGCGTGCCGAAATGTCGATAGACGCAGGGAACGCTGGTAAGGATGATCAGTTCGTCGGCCTGCAGGTCTCCTGCCAGTTTACCGGCAATGGCGTCTTTCTCGATGACGGCTGAGGCTCCCTGCAGAGCGTGGCTCTGTTCGATGACGGGAATACCGCCGCCGCCGCAGGCAATCACCACTTGTCCGGCATCTGCCAGTGTGCGGATGGCGTCAATCTCTACGATATCAATGGGCTTGGGGGCCGCTACCACACGGCGGAATCCTTTGCCGGGCTTCTCTATCACATAATTTCCTTTCTTGATCTCAATCTCGGCATCCTCCGCAGACATATAGCGGCCGATGACTTTAGTCGGCTCGTAGAATGCTTCGTCGTAAGGGTCTACGGTCACCTGCGTCAAAATCGTGCTGACGGGCTTGGAAATGCCCCGACTAAGCAGTTGTGCGCGCAGGGCGTTCTGTATGTCATATCCCACATACCCCTGACTCATGGCGGAGCAGACGCACATCGGAGCAGGTGTGTAGTCGATATAGACCCGGCGCAGCTCGGTCATGGCTTTGTGGATCATGCTGACCTGGGGGCCGTTGCTGTGGGTGATGGTAAGTTGGTACCCGGCTTCCACCAGGTCTGCCAGCGCCCTGGCAGTGACTTTCACGGCGTCATGCTGCTCCAAAGTTGTGTATCCGAGTGCTTCGTGTCCCAGTGAGACAACGGCTTTCTTTCTGTTCATAGTGTTCCTCCGATTTTTATATTATATCGCTGTTATGAGTTGCTTTCTCAGATGTTTTCCTATGGTATGTTTGGTATGTTCACTGATTTTCCCGGATGCGGATGTCGATATTGACGTAATCGTTCTCTACGGCCGGAAGCTCCCCCGTGGTCAGATAAGTGAAAAGGATTGACAGGGGTTTGTGGCCCTGCACGAAGGGCTGCTGGCAGATGGTAGCAGCGATCAGGCCGTTTTCCAGAAATTCCCGGGTTGTATCTACCATATCGTTGGTGATGACGGTAATCTGTGCGGCCCGCCCTGAATCCATAACGGCGCGGCAGCCTCCGTAAACACCGCCTGCGGTAAAGTACAGCGCGTTGATCTCGGGATGTCTGCGCAGCATGTCTGCGGTCAGGTCATAACTCTCGGTCTCATCGTCGTAGGTATTGACTGTTTCTACGATCCGGATGCCGCCGTAGGATTCTGTCACGTGACGGAATCCCGCGATGCGTTCAGTGTGGCACAATATGTTCGTGGAACCGGATATGATTCCCACGTGCACGCCGTCTCCGGACACGCCGCCTGTCATCAGGTGCATCAGGCCTCCGGCAGTTTCGCCGGAGCGGTAGAAATGACAGCCCACATAGGCAAGCCGTCTGGAATTCTCGATATCGGTATTTAAAGTTACTACCGGGATCCCCTGATCGTACAGCGCATCGATCTTGTCGCGGACCGCAGTGTCGTTGTAGGGAGAAATAGCCAGCCCGTTGATCCCTTCAGACACCAGTTCATCGATGGCGTTTAGCTGCTGTGTCAGATCGTATTCCGTCTGCCTGAGCAGGACGGAACAGTTGTAGCCTTCGAGTTCTGCCGCTTTATCGCGGACGCCTGCCAGGATATCGTCATAGAAAACGGTATAAAGGCCTAACAAAACAACGCCCAGCTTTAGATTCTTCTTCTGGGCGGCAAGAACGATGCCGGCTTTGTTGGGCTTATAGTCCAGCGCTTGCACGATCTCCAGGATCTTCTTCTCTGTCTGCGGATTGACGGAACCGCGGTGATTTAAGACCCGGTCTACCGTACCGCGGGATACGCCTGCCAGATCGGCGATTTCTTTGAGCGTTGCCATAACGGGAATCCTTTCCGAAATATGTATGCCATGAAAAAATGGCCGTTTAACATACGCATACAGCGTAGCATACCGGGGAGGGCAAGTCAATAAATTATAGATGAGAATTGATTTCACTTTCCCACCAGCGTGAAGAACCGTCAGTCTTTCTTACATTTGATTCGAAAAAACACATATAGAAGAGAAATTTAACGCTTTTGCAACTGTGTAAGTTTATCCTGTCCCTGTACTGATGGGTATAGAACATCTAAAAAATTTATGATACAATCGTTTTGTTGTCCTACCGACACCTGGCAACGGGGGAGGGGTCAACATTGGATATCTTCATTTCTTCTTTACAATATTCGCTTTTTGATTCTTTTTTCTTTTTCAAAACCGGTTTCTATTCATATTGATTTCTGTATCGTGTATGGTTGAGGTTTTCAGTATACTCCTTTTAGAAGCAGGAAGGCAGATTCTTTCTGGACAAAGGATTCCAACCTCGAAATTAATTTGATGAGACGGCTTGGACTGGGCGGATTCCGTAACAGGAAAACAGGAGACGGAACTATTATGATAGGATTAATAGCCAAATTTAGTATACTTATTTTGTGTATATTTCCGAAATTTACATAAATCATTATATGGACTTGATTTTCTTACTGACAAATATTATTATGAAGATATTAAATACGTGCACGTGCACGGTCTACGCTGCGGACATGGAACGGCCGCCGGATTGGGCAGGATACTGTAAGGAATCTGACGCTGTGGAACGGCTGCAGCATCAGCCGGCAGAAGGCGCGAAGGAACAGTAAATGAATCATGAGGAAACAGGAGGGTTACCATGCTGTATATTGGGGTGGATTTAGGAACCAGTGCCGTGAAGCTTCTTTTGATGGAGGGCAGCGGTAAGATTGTGAACATTGTGTCGAAGGAATACCCGTTATTCTTCCCGCATCCGGGCTGGTCGGAACAGAAGCCGGAGGACTGGTATGAGCAGAGTATGGCAGGCATCAAGGAGCTGACCGCCGATGTGGATAAGAGCCAGATCGCAGGTATCAGCTTTGGCGGACAGATGCACGGACTGGTAATTTTGGACGAGAATGACCAGGTGATCAGGCCGGCTATTTTGTGGAATGACGGCAGGACTGCGGAGGAATGCGATTATCTGAATAACGTGATCGGTAAGGAGAAGCTGTCGGCTTATACGGCGAACATTTCCTTCACCGGCTTTACAGCGCCGAAGGTACTCTGGGTGAAGAACAAAGAGCCGGAGAATTTCGCGAGGATCAGGAAGATCATGCTGCCGAAGGATTACATTGCCTATAAGCTGACCGGTGTCCACTGCACGGATGTGTCGGATGCCTCCGGCATGCTGTTGTTTGATGTGAAGAACCGCTGCTGGTCTAAGGAGATGTGTGAGATCTGCGGTGTGAAGGAAGAGCAGCTGGCGAAGATCTTCGAGAGCTATGAGACGGTCGGCACAGTGCTTCCGGAGATTGCTGAGGAGCTTGGCATTCCAGCGACGGTGAAAGTGGCGGCCGGCGGCGGTGACAATGCGGCTGCGGCAGTGGGTACAGGCACCGTGGGAGACGGTATGTGTAATATTTCTCTGGGAACCAGCGGCACGATCTTTATTTCTTCCGATAAATTCGGCGTAGACAAATTTAATGCCCTGCACGCATTTGCCCATGCGGACGGTCATTATCATCTGATGGGATGCATGTTGAGCGCAGCATCCTGTAATAAATGGTGGATGGACGATATCATCGGCACTACGGATTATGGCACGGAGCAGAAGAACATCACGGATGATAAGCTGGGTGAGAACCACGTATACTTCCTGCCTTATCTGATGGGAGAGCGGTCTCCGCATAATAATCCTAACGCCAGAGGCACTTTTATCGGCATGACCATGGATACCACCAGAGCGGATATGACGCAGGCGGTTCTGGAGGGTGTTGCTTTCGCACTGCGTGACTCTCTGGAAGTTGCCAGGTCACTGGGCGTTAAGATCGAGCGGACGAAGATCTGCGGCGGCGGCGCGAAGAGTCCTCTGTGGAAAAAGATGATCGCCAACATCATGAATCTGAAAGTGGACGTGATCGAGAGCGAGGAAGGCCCGGCTATGGGCGGCGCCATGCTGGCGGCAGTTGCCTGCGGCGAGTATGCGAACGTGGAAGAAGCGGCGGCTAAGATTGTAAAGGTAGTGGATACGGTAGAGCCGGATGCAGCGCTTGTGGAGAGATACGAGGCGCGCTACCAGCAGTTTAAGCAGATTTATCCGGCATGTAAAGCGTTGTTTGATGTGATTCGGTAAGACATGGAGGTAAGACTTTGCAGGTGAAAGAGGCGGCTATGATACTGACTGTATGACGGCGAAGCGGCGGGAGGAGTTAGCGCATCCAATGAATGTACGAAAGCACATATTATATTCTAAGAGGAATGTTGTATATTTTTTGCTGTTTGAGATTCTTATTGTTTTGATTTATAGCTTGACAGTTGTAATGACTTTTTCCAGCCGGGAGATGATTTTTGACGAGACGGAGATGCAGCTGAAAAATCAAAGCAGTGTGACAGAGGGAAATTATCTGGATACTTCTTATACAGATTCAGAAGCCGTTGTTACGCCTGCATTTCAACTTCAAAAAGGAATTTATTATATAGAAGCTTTTTTTGCCCGTCAGGGAATTGTCAGGGCCGGATTGTTGTATGATACGCCAAGAAACGGAAAAGAACTGGTTGACAATGATGAATTTATAGTAAACCCGGATAAGCAGGTCATATCATACCGTGTTAAGATTCATGATGATTCAAAAATACGGTTTAAATTAAGACTGACAGGAGATGCAGTAGACGGGGACTACATACATCTGCTGAAAGTACATATTGTCACATCGAAACTGACCTGTGTATATCGTATTTTCTGGTTGATTGCATTGCTGGTTCTGCTGGATATGATCTTATGGGGATATGTAAGATATTATACAAAGTGGGAAGCAGAGCGAAAGACAGTTTTTTTGGTCTTGGCGCTTACCGCCTTTTTTGTTAGTCTGCCCCTGTTCCGCAGCGGCCTGAATGAAGGGGTGGATCTGGTCTTTCATCTGTCACGACTGGAAGGAATTTATAGAAGTTGGAATCGGGGGGGGGTATTTCAGTTCCCTGTTAGAATCCAGCCAGGCTGGCTGGACGGATATGGCTATGCGGTCTCTGTTTTCTACGGTGATATTTTTATGTATTTCCCGGCGTTTTTGCGGGTAATTGGATTTTCTCTGGAGGAAGCCTACAAAGTATATTTGGGAATTATCAACATTGCCACAGTATTTATTTCCTTTTATGCATTCAGAAAGATAACGCGGGATGATGTGGCGGCCATGACGGGAAGTGTTCTGTATGCCGGAGGCATGAGAGTCACTTTGATGTATTCCGTTGTGTTGGGCGGCGTCAGTGGTATGACGTTTTACCCGCTTATTGTGGCAGGATTCTACCTGCTTTTTACGGAGGATATTGCTTCCGGAGAATATAAAAAGATATGGATCCTCCTTACGGCCGGATTTACAGGTATATTGATGACGCATATGATCAGCTGCCTGATAATCGGATTGTATTCTGTTTTGTTATGTATTGTCATGCTGAAAAAGGTATTGCGCAGGAATACTTTCGTTGAACTTTTGAAAGCTGCTGGGGCGGCGGTATTGTTGAGTTTGTGGTACCTGGTTCCGTTTGTGCAGTATATGCTTGGTGAGAAGCTGCGGATCAATTCCAAGATCGCCAAAGATGTGCGCATAGAGGATTATTATGCGGCGTTGGAAGATTTTACGCAGGAGGGCACAAACCTATGCAATCTTTTTACGGATCATAATACATTGGGTTTTGCACTGATCGTTGTCATTTTACTGTTCACAGTGACGATACCCGTTCAGGGGAAAGGAAAACAGATAAAATACTGCAGGAATTTTGCACTGCTTGCGCTGTTTACCGTTATGGTATGTACGGATCTGTTTCCGGTTGTGGCAATAGCAAGGCGAAGTGTTATTCTGACAAAGTTTTTTCAGACGATACAGTATCAGTTTCGATTCATGAGTGTGGCAGCTGTCATGTTAGCCTGTTTTGCGGCATTGTTTTTTGCATCAGGTGTATTTGAACGTAAGAATTTATATTGGATAGCCGGGCTGATCTGTTGTATTACGCTGTATCAGGATATGCAATATTATACAACTTTATCTTTTGATAAGATTTATTTAGATGGTGTTGCACTGGAGGCCAGGACCAACAAAAATATTTACAGCTATACAGTCGGTAACGGTGAATATTTGCCTGTGAATACCAAGACAACTGCGCTTACAAGTGAGCTGGAGTTTGTGGGAGATTTGGAAGTTGACCAGATAGAAAGAGACGGTTTATCGTTCAAGATTAATGTACAAAACAAAGGCGACGAAGCGGGAGAGGTATTATTTCCGATCTTATACTATGGAGGATATCAGGCGAAGGACTGTGGCAGCCGCGAACAGCTTGGAACGGTGAGCGGCGATAATGGCAGAGTGGCAGTTAAGATTCCGTCAGGTTACAGAGGAAAACTTCAAGTGGGATTTCATGAGCCGCTGTTGTGGAGGATTGCGGAAGGAATTTCTTTGATAACGCTGCTCTCCATAGCAGTGTATATACAGAAGCCGGACAGGATCAAACGCATAAGCAAAAAATATATGCAGAAAAGACATATGCAGGCTTAAAGAACACAAAATGATAGAAATTTGGAGAATATGGAAAGGAGAGGATCACAGATGGAGATCAAAAAGATCACAGACGAGGCATTTCGTAAATACGGAAGAGTCGTACAGGGGTATGATTTCGGACCGCTTATGGAGGCGCTGAAGAAGACTCCCGATTTTGAAGGGGTGGCATATGAGCCGTCTGTTCCAGAGCTGGAAGCTACTACAACGGCGAAAGACTTGCAGAAGAAGACCTTTGGGGAACTGCCCATTCAGGTGGGTTACTGCAATGGCGTTAACTATAAGTTGAACGCGGCGGAATATCACAGAAACTCAGAGATCAATGTGGCGGCTACGGATTCTGTTTTGATTCTGGGCATGCAGCAGGATATCAGCGATGACTTCACCTACGATACGGCAAAGATGGAGGCATTTCTCGTACCGGCAGGAACGGCGGTGGAGATTTATGCGACTACGCTGCACTATGCACCCTGCAGCGTGGGTGACAACCAGTTTAAGGTAGGGATCGTACTGCCTGCAGGCACGAACTTCCCGCTCACGGAGGCACATGACGGATGGGAAGATAAGCTGATCACAGCGAAGAACAAGTGGCTGATCGGCCACGCAGAAGGCGGACTGGACGCCGGCGCGCATATCGGTCTTACAGGTAAGAATCTGGATATTCGCGAATAGTAATGTAACCAAACCGGTCAACCCGGTAAAAGGAGGATAAAGAACATGAACAATTTACCGAAAGTAAAAATTGGTATTGTAGCTGTAAGCCGTGACTGCTTCCCGGCATCCCTTGCAGTAAACAGAAGAGAAGCCCTGGTAAAAGCATATCAGGCAAAATATGATGCGGCTGATATCTATGAGTGTCCTGTCTGCATCATCGAGAGCGAGATTGATATGGTGAACGCTCTGAAGGACATCAAAGACAATGGATGTAACGCACTCTGCGTATATCTTGGCAATTTTGGCCCGGAAATCTCCGAGACGCTGCTGGCGAAGCATTTTGAAGGACCGAAGATGTTCGTGGCTGCCGCTGAGGAATCCCAGGGCAATCTGATCCAGGGCCGTGGCGATGCGTACTGTGGTATGCTGAATGCAAGTTACAACTTGAAGCTGCGTAACGTGAAGGCTTATATTCCTGAGTATCCGGTAGGAGACGCAGAGGATTGTGCAGATATGATCCACGAGTTCGTGCCGATCGCCAGAGCGATCGTTGGCCTGTCCAGCCTGAAGATCATTTCTTTCGGTCCCAGACCGCTTAACTTCCTGGCATGTAATGCACCGATCAAACAGCTGTATAATCTGGGTGTGGAGATTGAAGAGAACTCTGAGTTGGATCTGTTCGAGGCGTTCAATAAACATGAAGGCGACCCTCGTATCCCGGAGATCGTAAAGGATATGGAAGCAGAGTTGGGTGAGGGTAACAACAAGCCGACCATCCTGCCTAAACTGGCGCAGTATGAGCTGACATTGCTTGACTGGGTTGAGCAGCACAAAGGGTATCGCGAGTATGTAGCGATCGCCGGTAAATGCTGGCCTGCATTCCAGACACAGTTTGGATTTGTTCCCTGCTATGTAAACAGCCGTCTGACAGGAAGAGGCATTCCGGTGTCCTGCGAAGTGGATATCTACGGTGCTCTGAGCGAGTTCATCGGTACGGCAGTCAGCGATGATGTTGTGACATTGCTCGATATCAATAACTCTGTTCCGAAGGATATGTATAAGGAGTCTATCGAAGGCAAGTTTGACTATAAGTTTACGGATACCTTTATGGGATTCCACTGCGGTAATACCTGTTCCAAGAAGCTGTCCAAGTGCAGCATGGAGTATCAGATGATCATGGCAAGAACGCTGCCTGAGGAAGTGACACAGGGCACGCTGGAAGGCGATATCGTTCCCGGCAATATCACATTCTATCGTCTGCAGAGCTCAGCAGATAACATTCTGCGCGCTTATGTAGCGGAGGGCGAAGTACTGCCTGTAGCGACCAAGTCCTTCGGCGGTATCGGTGTATTCGCAATCCCGGAGATGGGAAGATTCTATCGTCACGTACTGATCGAGAAGAATTATCCGCACCATGGCGCAGTTGCATTCGGCCACTTTGGCAAGGCACTGTATGAGGTATTCAAATACATCGGTGTTGATGTGAGCGAGATCGGCTATAACCAGCCGAAGAGCCTGCCGTATCCGACAGAGAATCCTTTCGCATAAAGCGATAACAAGTAAACACAAAATGAGACGGCCCTTACGGGGAGCCGTCTCGTTTTATGTGATCAGTAATCTCGAACTAATGCTACATTACCGTATCCAGAGTAGAACCTACGCCTGCCGCGCTGTAGCTTCCCCGGCTTGTGTAGGTTTGACCGTTCAGGGAATCACCTTGGGTAGCATAGCGATAGATCTGGTTGATGCGGTCGGTCATCTTCTCCCCAAAGGAGTAAGCGCCGCTGAATAGACTCTTGGCTGTACTCATATCGGCTTCCATGAACTTCTCCTCATCGATGGACAGTGACTTGTCGGAGTTCACGGTAATCCCCAGTCTGGAGAATGCGCTCTTGTTGCTGCTGATAAGACTCTTAAGAGAGTCGGCCTGTTTGATCACATTGGAATTCTTACTGTCGGCCGTATCCTTTAAAAGCTCATTGTAGTCTTTAACAAGTGTTGAGAATACATCGAATACATTGTCTTTATTGTCGTCACTGATGATCATGGCGCCCAGCTTCTCGACAGACTTGTAAAGCGCGCTTGCGGAAGCTGCAGATGCCGCATCCTTGGCGGTCTTGGAAGTAGTCTTGTCGGAATTATCCGTCTTATCACCGGAAGAAATACTGCCTGTGCTGCCGGCGTATTTGGCTTTGGAAGAAGTGACATCTTCTCCTTCGCCTGCCTTGCGGTAGATGGTGCTGGCTCTGTCTGCCGCTTTGTCGGCAAAAGAACCGATGCCCTTGAACAATGTGGTCAATGTAGGTACGGTAGTAGCACCGGTCTTCTCGTTCACCTTCTTAAAGGTATCCTCATCGATGGACAGAGTGCGATCCGCATTCATCGTGATCCCAACTTTGGAAAATAACTTATAATTCTGATACGTATAATCGTTCAGGGCATCCGCCTGGGCTTTCACTTCGCTGTTGCTGCTCTTGGATGCCGCCTTCATCATCGAGTTGTAATCCTTAACAAAAGCCGACACTTTATCGTATAACTCATCGATGTTGTCTGCGCTGTAGTCAAGCGCGCTCATGCCGGTGGCTGTTTCGTAGAATTTCCTTGCCGCGCTGGCAGATGCAGCATCCTTCTCTTTGGTCTTGCTGCCTTTGGATGTACCTTCTTCCTCTTCCGATTCCTTAACTTTGGCGTAATAAGATTTCATCATCTTGCCGTAGCTGCCATTCTTGATAGATGCATAATCGGACAGTAAAGATGCGCCGCCTACCTCGCCGGAACCGGCGCCTCCGCCTAACAGAGCGGAATACGTGTCGTTAAGCCCTGAACTTAAACCATTAACTCCAATACCCATATCAATCGCCCTCCATGTGTGTAGTAGTCTACATAACAAAACAACTACAAAATTTGACTTCCTTGTCTCTTATCGTGTATAAAACTCTGCCATAAACAGATCCCGTGTGGAACTATTTCGAGAGGACAGAGTCTGCCTGATAAAATATCGATTCTCTATATATTATCTCGGCATTTATAGTCTTTTGTAAAGAGGCAAAAACAAAATTTTCCTGCCTTTTCATGACATTTTTGAGGGCATTCGCAACGGTTTGGTCTGTTTAGTCCAGTTTCAGATCGTTATCCCCAATCCAGCCGATCCTGCGCAGGAAATTGCCTACCAGAAGAGAGATAGCGGCAGGCAGTATGAAGCTGATCAGGATAAGGCCGATCCAGTCAAAGGCAGTGATGGCGGCCTTACTGCCGGCAGCGATATCGTCCACCCAGCCAGTGTAAACGCCGATCTGTCCTACCAGGCCGCAGGTGCCCATACCGGAGGAAACAGGGGTGCCGTTCATCTGCAGCTTGAAGAGGCAGGTGGCGACAGGGCCTGTGATGCCGGAGGCAATAATGGGTGGAATCCAGATACGGGGATTTTTGACAATATTACCCATCTGCAGCATGGAGGTGCCAAGGCCCTGGGAGATCAGTCCGCCCCATTTATTCTCCCGGAAACTCATCACCGCAAAGCCTACCATATTTGCGCAGCAGCCGGCCACTGCGGCACCGCCGGCCAGCCCGGTCAGGGAGAGCGCGGCACAGATGGCCGCGGAAGAGATGGGAAGGGTCAGAGTGATACCCACCAGCACGGACACGAGAATGCCCATGAGGAAGGGCTGCAGGTCGGTCGCCCACATGATCAGCTGGCCTACGGAACTGGCGGCCGTGCCGATACCCGGCGCCAGCAGTGTGGAGAACGCTACGCCTGTGAAAATGGTCACAAAGGGAGTGACCAGAATATCGATCTTCGTCTCTTTGGAGACCAGCTTGCCGCATTCTGCGGCCAGAATGGCGATGATCAGTACTGCCAGCGGACCGCCTGCACCGCCAAGTTCATTTGCTGCGCCGCCCACGGCTGCCAGGGAAAAAAGTACCAAAGGCGGAGCCTGCAGGGCGAAGCCGATGGAGATCGCCATGGCGGGACCGGCAACGGCAGCGGCGTAAGTGCCGATGGTCACCAGATACTCTAGGCCGGTCTGCTGGCCGAGCGTCTTGATGATCGTGCCCACAAGGAGTGAACAGAACAATCCCTGAGCCATAGCGCCAAGGCAGTCCACGCCATATCGCTTGAAGGAGAAGATGATGTTTTTGCGTTGCAGAAATTCTTTCATAATTGTTTGATCCCTTTCCGGAGAGTTTTGCTACCTGTGCAATTTACATTCGGGCAGTTTGATTCAGCAAAAATGGAGATAATGATGTAAACGGCAGCGGGTTTAAGTGTAAAGTGTTACTATTCACAGCTCAGTAATGCGCCAAACTGCGCATTCCGTGAGAACATGATTCGGTAGTGTAAAGTCAACTGTCTTGTCAGTGGAAGTCATATCATATTGTAATGGTTTGTGGTAAAATGTCAAGAGGAAGATTGGAATGGAGGAAAATACGATGAAAATGTTACAGATTAATGATCAGCTGCCGCAGGTATCTGCGATCGGCTTGGGATGCATGAGACTTACAGGGCTGCAGGATGATAAGGCAGCCGCAGCTTTGGTCGATGCCTGCTTAGAGGAAGGGATCAACTTCTTTGACCATGCAGATATCTATGCCGGAGGAGAGGCGGAAGCAGTGTTTGGCAGGCTTTTGGCGGGAAGAGACAGGGAAAAGATGGTGATACAGACGAAGTGCGCCATACGTCCCGGCTGTTGCTATGATTTTTCCAGGGAGCATATTTTGTCTTCGGTGGAAGCCAGCTTAAGAAGACTTAAGACGGAATATATTGATATCTTGCTGCTGCATCGCCCGGATGCATTGATGGAGCCGGAGGAGGTGGCGGAAGCTTTTCGGCTGTTGAAGAAGGAAGGGAAGCTGAGAAGCTTTGGTGTGAGCAACCACAATCCCATGCAGATCAAGTTGTTAAACAGCTGTCTGGATGAGCCGGTGTGTGTGAACCAGATACAGTTTTCCATCGCACATTGTCCTGCCATCGATGCAGGATTTAATGTGAACATCCATAACGACGCAGGGTGTGTCAGGGAAGGCGGCGTGATCGAATACTGTCGTCTGCATAAGATCAGGCTGCAGGCATGGTCACCCTTCCAGCATGGCATGTTCGAAGGTGTATTTATCGGTAATGAGAAGTTTACTGCGCTCAATGCAGTCATAGACCGTCTGGCGGATAAGTATGGCGTGACAGCCAATGCGGTCGCAACGGCGTGGATCCTGCGTCATCCGGCTGGGATCCAGACGATCGTGGGCAGTGTGAACCTGGTACGTGTCAAAGATATCTGCAAGGCATCCGGGGTCGATCTGACCAGAGAGGAGTGGTATGAGCTATATCTGGCGGCGGGGAAACAGCTGCCGTGAGGAAACACTTGTTGTAAAAAGAATCGTAATGGATAAGCAGCCCTGCATATATTTTAGTAACAACAATATGCAGGGTATCATTATGCACGGAAACGGCAAAAGTTGGAACGATAAGATGAAACTGGCCATGTGCGAGCTGGAGAGGAAGATACAGAAAGAAGCGTCGCACCATGATAGAAGAGAAGAAGTATGGCCCGGCCAGGAACAGGTAGATGCCTGGACGGCAGAAAGGGAGCAGCTAAGAGGCTGTGGACAGTATTGTGGCGGTGCAGCGCAGGGGATCATGGTCACAAAGGAGGCGAGGAAGAAACAGAATTTTATCAGAAGCGTCTGCGTGCAGGTGGCCAAATCGGCGGCCTTTGCACTGGCGACCATCGCTTTGATCCAGGGGGTGAGCAGGCACTTGCCGGATTCCATCACGGTCAGCAGTTCCGTGGGCGGCAGAGAACTGCCAATCTATTGTGTGGAGACCGATAAGAAGCAGGTGGCGCTCAGTTTTGATGCAGCGTGGGGGAATGAAGATACGGGCCGCATCCTTGAAACGCTTAAGAAACATAATGTGAAAGTGACCTTCTTCATGACGGGGGGATGGGTGGAGAGCTATCCGGATGACGTGAAGGCAATCCTGGCGGCAGGACACGATCTGGGCAACCATAGCGAGAACCATAAGAATATGTCCCAGCTGTCCGATGAGCAGTGCCAGGAAGAACTGATGAAAGTACATACCAGGGTGCAGGAGCTGACAGGGTATGAGATGTTCCTGTTCCGGCCGCCCTACGGTGATTATGACAATCATGTCATAACCAACGCCCATAAATGCAGTTACTATACGATACAGTGGTCGATTGATTCCCTGGACTGGAAGGACTATGGCGCGGACGATATTGTCAGGCGGGTGGTGGAGTCCGATAAGCTGAAGAATGGTTCGATAATCCTGATGCATAACGGGGCAAAATTCACGGCCGATGCACTGGATGCGGTGATCGTGGGGCTGCAGGATAAAGGATATGAGATTGTGCCGATCTCGGAGTTGATTTATAAAGATAAATATCATATGAAAGCGGACGGGACACAGGTGTCCGGTGAGTAAAGAAAGCACTGTTACTATGCAAGGGTCAGGAATGCGCCAAACTGCGCATTCCGTGAGAAGATGATTCACAAAGCACTTTGGAATGATGGAAAAATGCCGCGTCAGCTTCTTGAAAAAAGCGCCCTGGAAGATTATGATGAAATACAGGGCAGAAAATTACCGACAGCTTTGACGAAAAGGATACGAAGGCATGAAGATTCTTCTAAAATACATAAAACCATACGGTACATTCATGTTGTTGACACTGTTCCTGAAGTTTGCGGCTTCCATGATGGATCTGCTGATTCCGTCCCTGTTAGCGAAGATCATCGACGATATTGTCCCGACGGGGGAAGTGCGTCGGATCTTCTGGTGGGGCGGAGTGATGATCGGGTGTGCCGTTATCTCTGCGATCACCAATGTACGGGCAAACCGCATGGCGGAAGTCTCTGCGGGCGGGATGACAAGAAAACTGCGGCATGACCTTTTTACAAAGATTACATATCTGAGTGCCGGGCAGATGGATGAGATCACCGTGTCATCTGCAGTGTCCAGACTGACTTCGGATACTTATCACGTGAACCGGATGTTGGCGCGGGTGCAGCGCTTGGGGGTGCGGGGGCCGATCCTGCTGACCGGCGGTATGCTGATCACCATGACGATGGAGCCGAAGCTGGCGTCAGTGCTGGCGGCGGCGCTGCCTTTTATCATCCTGATCGTATGGATCGTGACAAAGTCCAGTATTCCGGTGTATGCGGGCCAGCAGAAGATATTGGACAAGATGGTGCGCGTCCTGCAGGAAAATATCACCGGTGTGAGGGTGATCAGGGCGCTCTCGCGGACGGACTATGAACGGCAGCGCTATGACGGGGTGAATGAGGAACTGGCTAAGATTGAACAGAAGGCCGACAGGATATCTTCCGCCAGCGGTCCGGCCACCACCTTGGTGCTGAACCTGGGACTGACGGCGGTGATCATTGCCGGCGCGTATCTGGTGCAGAAGGGTGAGACAGGTCCGGGGGCGATCATTGCCTTCTTAAGTTATTTTATTCTTATATTGAATGCCATGCTGGGCATCACAAGGATTTTTGTCATGTGCTCTAAGGGGATGGCATCGCTGGGACGTATCAATGAGGTGCTGGAAGCGCCGGAGGAGATGCAGGTGTGGGCATTGAAGTCGCCAGAGGATACACGACAGCGGACGGCAGAGGGGGCGGAAACGGCGGACGAGCATGCTCCGCTGCTGGAATTTCGCGATGTGAGTTTCTCTTACAATGGAAAGGGCGACCATCTGTCCCACATCAGTTTTGCCCTGCAAAAAGGCGAGAGCCTGGGGATCATCGGCGCCACGGGGAGCGGCAAGAGTACTATCGTCAACCTGCTTCTGCGGTTTTATGATGTGAGCGAGGGGAGCATTTTGATCAACGGCAGACAGATTTCTACGATCCCATTCCAGGAACTGCGTGCCATGTTCGGGGTGGTGTTTCAGAACGACTATCTGATGGCGGCCTCAGTGGAGGAGAACATCGACTTTTTCCGGGATCTTTCCAGAGAACAGATCAGGGAGGCGGCCGGGTACGCTCAGGCGGAGGCTTTTATCCGGGCAAAGGAGGGCGATATGGATGCCAGAATCGCGGTGCGCGGCAATAACTTAAGCGGCGGCCAGAAGCAGCGTATCATGATCGCTAGGGCGCTGGCGGCGAAACCGCAGATCCTGATCTTGGATGATGCGTCTTCCGCACTCGATTACAAGACGGATGCGAAGTTGCGTAAAGAACTGGGAGAACACTTTCGGGATACGACTACGATCAATATCGCGCAGCGTATCAGTTCCATCCAGGGGGCGGACCACATATTGGTGCTGGAGGATGGCAGATGCATTGGGTACGGGACTCACGGAGAGCTTCTGCGAAGCTGCCCTGCCTATCAAATGATCTACGAGCTGCAGATGGGGCAGCAAGAGGAGGAAGAGAGGATGACGCCGGGACAGGCAGACAGAGAGCAGACAGCGGATCTCCGTACGGCAGCAGTCCTTTATCGAGGAAACAGGAAGGAGGTGGCACCGGGCCATGAAGGGTAAGAAGAAATATCTGCTGTTCCGTCTATGGCGCTATCTTGGCCGCTATCATCTGCTGATCGCGGCGGGCTTAGTATTGATGTTTTCCTCCAATGTGCTGGCGCTCCTCGGCCCCAGGCTCTCCGGCAGGGCGATCGATGCCATTGGTATCCGGGCCGGCGGCGTGGACTTTGAGAGAGTATTTTATTATACGGGATGGATGGCGGTGCTCTATGTGCTGTCGGCCATTCTGTCCTATCTGCTGTCTCTGCTTACGATCTATCTGACACGGCGGATCATCTACCAGATGCGGAAAGATGTGTTTGATAATCTTTCAAGACTGCCTGTGTCCTTTTTTGACGAGTATTCCACGGGGGACATCATCAGCGCTGTCACCTATGATATAGATACGGTAAATCAATCGCTTTCCAATGATTTCCTGCAGATCATGCAGAGTGTGATCACGGTGCTTTTCTCCCTGGTGATGATGCTGTCCATCGCGCCGAGGATGGTATTGATATTCGCGGTGACGCTGCCTGTCTCCATGTTGCTGACAAAGTTCATCGTCAGCCATTCCAGGCCGCTGTTCCGGATCCGCTCGAAGAAGATCGGGGAATTAAACGGTATGGTGGAAGAGATGATCAATGGCCAGAAGGCGATCCGGGCTTATGGCAGGGAAGCCCAGGTGATCGAAGTCTTTGACCGTAAGAATGAAGAGGTTGTGGAGGCCAATACAAGGGCGGAGTATTACGGAACGCTGGCCGGACCGTCCGTGAACTTCATGAACAATACATCACTGGCGCTGATCAGCGTGTTTGGTTCGCTGTTGTATCTGCGGGGCGGCATCGGGATCGGTGATATTTCATCCTTCGTTCAGTATTCCCGGAAGTTCTCCGGGCCGGTCAACGAGGCGGCCAATATCATCGGGGAATTTCAGTCTGCTTTTGCGGCGGCGGAGCGGGTCTTTCGGTTGATGGATGAGCTGCCGGAGAAGCCGGATGCAGAGCAGGCCCGGATTCTTAAGGAAGTTTACGGGGATGTGCTGCTGCAGGATGTCTCTTTCGGCTATCAGCCGGGGCAGCAGATCCTGAAGGAGTTTAACCTGCATGCGAAAGCCGGACAGCAGATCGCCATCGTGGGGCCTACAGGAGCGGGAAAGACGACGGTAATCAACCTTTTGATGCGGTTCTATGATATTCAGGAGGGCGCCATCCTATTGGACGGCCAGGATGCCTATGAGATCAAGCGGGACAGCCTGCGGGGCGCTTATACCATGGTGCTGCAGGATGCCTGGCTTTTCCAGGGGACCATCTATGAGAATCTTGTTTACGGCAGAGAGAATATCACCATGGAGGAAGTGGAAAGGGCGGCGAAGGCAGCAATGATCTACTCCTATATCGAGAAGCTGCCGGAAGGCTTCCAGACTAAACTTTCAGACAACGGGGTGCACATATCCAAAGGGCAGCGGCAGCTGTTGACGATCGCCCGGGCCATGCTTTCCGATGCCCGGATGCTGATCTTGGATGAAGCTACCTCCAATGTGGACACCAGGACGGAGATGAAGATCCAGAAGGCTATGCGAAGCCTGATGGCGGACAAGACCTGCTTTGTGATCGCCCACAGGCTCTCCACCATCCGGCATGCGGACCTGATCCTGGTGGTGAAGGACGGCCGGATCGCCGAACAGGGAAGCCATGAGGAGTTGATGCGAAGCCGCGGGGAGTATTACCAGATGCAGCAGGCACAGTTTGAGGGGGCGTTTGAATAAGGTGGCCGGTGTGCGGTAGAAAACGGGTTGCCAGTCAATCAATATTCAGCATATAAAACGGTGATGCAGGAAGTCAGGTGGATATGACAAGATCCTATAAAAAGGATATACAGCTATTGATGTCAATCTTACAGAGACAGAATAATATTAAAGAAGTAATTAAACGTTTCGGATGTAGTCAGAACAATTTGGAACAGGATAAAATCAAGAACAGAATCAACTATTGCAATGAAAATGCAGATAAAATATAGATAAAAGACTTGTTTTGAGAGAATGCAAAATAAAGTGTGTAAGTTACCGGTATAAAACTTATGTACTTTATTTTTATGTAAAGTGCGGTATTCTAAAGCGAAAGGAATGAAAGGATTATGAGTACATCACTTATGTCGAGAAAACCGAAAAGCGCCCCCAGGACTGTTGCAATAGCAAAAACAATCATCCTGCGTAAATATATCATAGACTTAATTTGCGGTGTGCCAGGATGGTACGATACTGACAACGAAAAATCTGGTATGGAGGAGAAGGATGCATAAATTCTCCGATGAGTAATTTATGCATCCGGGAATTTGTGCTGAAGCGTCATAAATTCTATCGATCGCAGAGCAAAATTGGAGTATTCCTTCGGAAAACTCTTAAATTCTGCTCGCGTCCTTCGCACAAAGCGCTTCGGAATGGAGGATACATATGAATGAACTGTATGCGATCATGAGGGAACTGTTGGAGGTGGAGTACAACCAGAAAGCACTGCTGTATATCATGGAAATGATTGAGACGGCATATGGGGGAGAGAGTCAGGAAGAGTCAGGACTGGCGGTCAGTGGTGTCAGATATTATCTGGCGGTCCTGCACAGGGATCTGGGGATTACGATAAACAGGTTGGATGCCTATATAGCAGAATGGGGCAGGAAACAGTAAGACTAAAAAAGGCAGCGGCTTTATCCGATCAAATGATAAATGCCGTTGCCTATTTTACAGGGTATGCAGACCTGATATTGCTGGCTCCAGTGATGAAGTCCAACGAAACATCATAGAATCTGGCCAGGATCAGCAGGCTGTCAACCGGAATCCTGGTCTTACCACTTTCATAATCTGCGTAGGTCCGCTGGCCTATGTGCAGCAGATCTGCTATTTTCTGCTGTGTCAGGGAATTGTCTTCCCGGATCTCCCGTATCCTTTCGTTATATTTCATTGTTGTGCTCCATTTAAACCAGTGTTTTGCATGTGATCAACAATCTGGCATTTTGAACTTATAATGCAGGATGACTTGTTACGTTAAGTATAAGGGATTGCCAGAAATGTATTGACAAATAGAGTTATAAACTCTAAACTATTGGTGTTGTGTTAAGAGTTATAAACTCTAAAACAGCATATAAAGTATATGCAATTACAGGATATTTTATGTGAAAGGTATGGTTTAGAAGATCGTGCAGACCGGCGTCAGAAAGAAAATGCTGTATATCATGGGCATCGATTGGAACTGGATCCGTCAGAGACCTCAGATTCTGGCGGAATACTTAAGCCAGGATTATGATATTACAGTGGTATATCCGGTCAAGATATGGAGCCGGCCTGCAGTGCGCAGCGCAAAAGAGCAGGAACACGTCATCCGTTATCTGCGTCTGTGGACCATACCGTTCCAGCGCAAGATCAGAATGATCGAACGAGCGGCTGACTGGTACATCCGGCGGCGTCTACGGATATGCAGCCAATATGACTATATCTATTTGGGGTATCCCACTTATGTGAAATATATCCCGGCAGATTATAAGGGATGCCTGATCTATGACTGTATGGACGATCATGCGCAGATGTGTGGAAATGAAACAGTGCGTAGAGAGATTGTAGAAACGGAAGAAAGGGCCGTGTGCAGGAGCAGTCTGCTTCTGGCTTCGTCCGTGCGGTTGCTGCGGAAAGTGGAGAGCCAGTCTGGTGGTAAGCCGGTCAGGCTTATACGGAATGGAACCGGTTTTGACAGGGTTTATAGAGCGAGGGAAAGTCAGGTCAGGAAACAATATACTGTCGGGTACATCGGGACGATCGCGGAATGGTTTGATCATGATCTGCTGGAAAAGAGTGTTTCTGAGCATCCGGAACTGTCCTATCACCTGATTGGTCCCCATATGGGGATAAAGCAGCCGGAGAACAGCCGGATATCTTATGACGGAATTATGGAGCATACGGCTCTGCGGTCATATATAGAAGACTACGATTGTCTGATCATGCCGTTTATCGTGAATGAGATCGTGAGAGCCGTTGACCCGGTGAAATTGTATGATTACATCGCCTTCGGCAAATGTATTGTCAGTGTGTGGTATGAGGAACTGGAATATTTTAAGGAGTATGTTTATTTTTACAGCACTTATGAAGAGTATGACCGACTGATGCGGAAATTGATCCGCAGCGGTTTTCCGCCTAAGTATAGCGGACGGCAGCAGGAAGACTTCCTGCGGGAGAATGGCTGGGAAGAGCGGTACATGCTGCTTAGAGAAGCGATTCGGCAGACAGAGGAGGAAAGGCAGTTTACCAATGAAGATAATGAGTATATTCGGAACCAGACCGGAAGCGATCAAGATGTGTCCGCTGGTGAAAGAACTGGAAGCAAATCCGGAGATCGAAAGCGTCGTATGCCTGACGGGGCAGCATCGGGAAATGCTTAAGCAAGTCATCGATATTTTCGAAACGGATGTCAGGTATAACTTGGATATCATGCAGCCACGACAGACGTTGACGACTATAACGACTTCGATCCTGGAGAAAATGGAACCGGTGCTGCGCAGAGAACAGCCGAATCTTGTGCTGGTACACGGTGATACGACGACCTCTTTTGCGGCAGCTTTGGCAGCGTTTTATCAGCAGATCTCTGTCGGTCATGTGGAGGCGGGCCTTCGTACCTTTGACAGATATTCTCCTTTTCCGGAGGAAATGAACAGAAACTTGACGGGCCGGATCGCGACCCTGCACTTTGCACCTACGGAGAATAACCGCAGGAATCTGGAACGGGAGCATGTGACGGAGCATGTCTTCGTGACCGGTAATACCGTAATCGATGCATTTCATACGACGGTGAAGGAGGACTATCGCTATAAAGATCCTGCATTGCAACAGATCGATCTTAGTGGCAGAAGATGCATTCTTATGACTGCGCACCGGAGAGAGAACCTGGGGCAGCCGTTAGTCAATATATGCCGTGCGGTGAAAAGAACCGTGGAAACATACCCGGATATAGAAGTAGTCTATCCGGTACACATGAATCCGGCGGTGCGGGATACTGCCACGACGATCTTGGGAGGAATGGAGAGAGTGCATCTGGTTCAACCGTTGGATGTAGAGGACATGCATAATCTGATGGCAAAAAGCTATCTGGTCATGACTGATTCAGGAGGATTGCAGGAGGAGGCGCCTGCCTGCGGCGTACCGGTTCTGGTCCTGCGGACGGAGACAGAACGCCCGGAGGCAGTACAGGCTGGAACCGTCAGAGTAGTGGGCGTGGATGAGGCAACGATCTGTCGGGAAGCGGACATCCTGCTGACAGATCAGGCTGCGTATGACGAAATGGCGCGGGCGGTCAATCCCTATGGAGACGGGCATGCGAGCGAGAGGATTGTGGAACATATTTTGGAATGGTTCCGGGAAAGCTGAGATTTGTATTGAAATACCATAAGGGTAACAGAGAGTAAACGGGAAGGATATATATGAGATGACGGTTGTAAGTAAGATACGAAAGCTTGTGAAAGACATATATGAAGACAGGAGATTGTTGAAGGATCTTTCTCGGAAGGATGTAAAAAGACGATTTTCAGGTACGTACTTTGGTATGGTATGGGGAATTCTGCAGCCGCTTCTTACGATCATTGTATATTGGGTAGTATTCCAGTTTGGATTTCGGAGCGGAGAAGTAGAAGGTGCACCTTTTGTCTTGTGGTTCATTGTGGGAATGATTAATTGGCTTTTTATATCTGAGGCTTTTATGACTGCGAGCAACAGTTTTGTAGAATACAATTATCTGATTCAAAAGGTTAAATTTAACATCAATATTCTGCCATTAATGAAAATTCTTTCTAGCTTTTACATTCATTTGTTTTTTCTGTTGATTGCACTGATCATTTGTACCATGTTTGGATTTTATCCGCAGATCATGATGATACAGATTTTATATTATATGTTTGCTACGATCATGTTCTTGTTTGCATTTTCCTTAATTACATCATCAGTGATGGTCTTTTTCAGGGATTTAAACCAGATTATCAATATCTTTCTTCTGATCGGGATGTGGGGAACGCCAATAGCATGGAATATTACTAATTTTTCGGAAAGTGCGCAGAAGGTGTTGAAGTTGAATCCATTTTATTATCTGGTGGAAGGATACAGAGATGCTATTTTGGGCAGGCAGTGGTTCTGGGAGAAACCAATTTTGGGAATTCGGTTTTGGTTGATCACATTTGTATTACTCATAATCGGAACAAATGTATATACGCGTTTGAAGCCTTATTTTGCGGATACGGTCTAAGGTGCTGAAGGGAACAACGATGAATACGGATTATAAGATTAAAGTGGAGCATGTATCAAAATGTTTTAAAATGTACAACACACCAATGGACAAAATGAAAGAAGCGTTCAGCTTGTCAGGAAAGTGCAGACATACAGAGTTCTATGCAATAACAGATCTCAGTTTTTCTGTAAGCAGTGGTGAAATCTTAGGTATTATGGGAAGGAACGGTTCCGGTAAATCAACATTGCTTAAGTTGATTACTGGAATTTATGAGCCAAGTGGCGGGCAGATCATGATCACCGGAAAAGTTTCGTCATTATTGGAATTGGGAACTGGTTTCAATATGGAATATACCGGTGTGGAAAATATTTATTTCTATGGAACACTTATGGGATTTACAAGGGAACAGATGGAGGAGAAATTTAATTCGATCATTGATTTTGCAGAGATTGGCGACTATGTATATCAGCCGGTCAAGACATATTCCAGCGGCATGTTTGCAAGGTTGGCATTTTCGTGTGCTGTCAATGTGGAACCAGATATTCTGATTGTGGATGAAATTCTGAGTGTAGGAGATATGCGCTTTCAAGCAAAGTGTTTCAATAAATTTAAGGAGTTTAAGGACAAAGGGGTGACGATTCTGTATGTAGGACACGATGTGGCAACAATGAGAACATTTTGTGATACGGCCATGTGGATCAATAAAGGCAGGATGGTCGATATTGGAGATCCTACGTTTATCAGTGCAAAATATACAGAATTTATGTATTTGGATGAAATGACAGAGTTTACGGATTATAGGCTGTTGGGACATGAGTCAGAGCCGGCAGATACAGAGAATGCCTGTGATGGAGAGAATGACGGGGACGTACGGAACGCAGGTGACGTTAAGATACAGGAATCAGAAAACAGAGAAATTCCAAAAAGCAGACTGGAAGAACCTATAGCAGCAGAGCGTAAGATAAAAGACGGCTTGTTCCCTGATTGCATTGCACACTGGGGGTATAGGACCGGTATAGTCAAGTCTGTCAGACTGTGTAATAAGAAAGGGGAAGAGATCAGCTATTTTAGTGCTGAAGATATTATCAAAATATCGATTTCATTTGACGTTGATGATGACATTGACATTGAGTTTTTTTCGATAGCTGTTTCGATCAAGAATACGGAAGGAACCGATTTGATCGTTAAGACCACATTTGATGAGGATATGAAACTGCACGCTGGAAAAAAACAGGAGATTTCTTTTGAACTTATGCCAGGGCTTGCGAACGGAGATTATTATCTGGTCGTTGCAGTGGAAAACAGAGAAAATGCTTCTATTGCTTATTATGAGTACATCGAAGGAGCATGTTTTTTTAAAGCGTATACGTCCAGAAAGATATTTGGTGTTTATGATGTGGCAGTAAAGATCATGTACTGACCATGCAACGGTAAGATGATCCATGTTTCGGCGAAGTTGTTTTTGGTGCTGGAACTGAGGCTGGATTTGCAGGAGAAATGTATGGGTAATATTAATTCTAGGGAGTACTGGAACTACAGATTTGACAGGGACTGGATTACTATGCAGGGGGAGGAGCAGACAGAGTTCTTTGCCCGAATCGCGCTGGAACTGATGCCATCGTGGTTCAGGAGACGGGTGGCGGACGATAGATTGACGGTATGTGATTTCGGATGTGCGATGGGGCAGGCAGTGGATTATCTTGCGCGTGAATTGAAAACAGAGGTGAGTGGAGCAGACTTTTCAGAGAATGCTGTCAGAGAAGCCGGAATCCGTTATCCGAAACATGAATTTTTCTGTATGGATATTACAGAGCCAGATGTGTGTAACAAGATATTTGATGTCGGATATATTTCGAATGTGCTGGAGCATATTGACCAGCCATGGGAAACAGCACGGAATATATTGTCATGTATCCGACAATATTTCTTGATCATGGTTCCGTTTCGAGAAACAATGTTTGTAGAGGAACACTGTAATAAATTTGATATAGACCGCATTCCGATCAGGCTGGAAAACTTTCTTCTTGTGCATGTGGAGTACAGGGATTGTGCGTTGATGGAAGGTACGCTTTATGCGGACAAACAGATTCTATTGCTTTATGCCAGAGAAGATCTGAAGGTCAAAGAGATCATGCTGAAGGAATACGTAGATACTTTTGAACGCAAGTATTTGAAAGAGATTGCCATGCTCCATGTGGAGAGGGCAGATTTGCAGGAGCAGATTGCCGGAAATGGTAAGAGCTGCTCCGAAATGGCGACTAAAATACAGATATTGTGTGAGCAAGTGGATATTTTGAATGGTCAGCTTGATCAAGAGAAACAGAACAGATCACTCTGCGAATTGGAACGACAGGCAGATGCGCAGAGGATGGAGGAGACGGAAAACAGGAATAGAGAATATGCAGAGAGTAATGCGAATTTGGAAGCCCGTAATGCGAATCTGGAAGCCCGTAATGCGAATCTGGAAGCCTGTAATGCGAATCTGGAAGCCTGTAATGTGAATCTGGAAGCCTGTAATGCAGAATTAGAAACAAAAAGAACAGAATTGGAAGCCGGGAACAGCGAACTGAGAATCAAGTATGCAGAAGCGGAGACTCGTAATGCCAGACTGGAGTTGCGCTGTATGAAGGCAAAGTATCGTAGTGCTGAACTGGAAGTACGTTGTGGTGAATTGGAAGCGAATAATAGTGAGCTTACGGAAAAACTAGACTATGCCAAGCGTCAGGACGCGTGGTGTAAATCTGCTATCTATGATCTGCAAATGGAGATCAAGAGGTATCAAAACTCGCTCTCTTGGAGGATCACACTGCCTTTACGCATGGTGAGAAGAGGAATTCTTGCTGTCGTACGGGGAGAAAGGAAACTGATCGGAAATATGGTGGTCAGATTCAGAAATTCTAAAGGATATCCAGTTTTGAAGAGATATATTCCACATGCAGTCAAAAAGAAGTTGGAAGAAAAGTATTTCAGTGGTCAACAATCAGAACTGCTGATTCGCAATTCCTCACAGGAAAATGATGTTTTAAAGATTGTACATGAATTTGATAAAGCAACAGGTCAGGGTGACAAGCTGCTTCTTGTTTTCAGCGGTGTAAAGTATGTAGATGATGAGGGCCAGCGAAATATCCGCTTAATCCATGAAGCGCGTAAAATGGGTGTTAAGGTAGTGTTTGCTTATTGGAGGTGGAATCATGATGAGAAGATTGATGAGCCGGGAGCAGATATGATTCAGATTCCGATCGATATCCTGGCGTCTCAGAAGATTTATTTTTTTGAGTCTTATTTCCGAGACGTGGCTGATAAGACACTGCTGGTAGAATTTCCGCATCCGTATGCGGCACAGATTGTTGAGATCGCAAGTTCTTTTGGATGGAAAACAGTATATGATGTGATTGACGACTGGGAGGAGTTCTCGAAATGTGGGCAGGCGGAATGGTATCGCATAGAAGTAGAAAGAAAAATAGCTAATAGTGTGGATCTCAATGTTGCTACAGCATATGTACTTAGAGATAAGTTGAAACAAAACGTTGTGGAAGGGCGGAATTATCCTGTAGTCACAAACGGTGTGGATCCGAACAGAATGCGAAGATGTGGGAGGATGCCAGAATATGATCATACAAGAGGAACTTTACAGGTCGGATATTTCGGACATTTAACAGACGCGTGGTTTGATTGGGAGCTGTTAAGAAACCTGGCAGCAATGCACCCGGAATGGACTTTCCATATGATTGGCTATGGGGCGCCGGACAATATAAGGGTACCAGAAAATATTATATTGTATGGTAGAAAATCACCGGAAGAATTACCTCGATATGCAGCATTCTGGGACGTGGCTATCATTCCGTTTATAAATAATCATTTGACAAAGGGTGTGAATCCGATCAAGGTTTTCGAGTATCTACAGTTAAGGCTGCCAGTGGTGGCTTCCGAGATGCCGGAGATTGCATCGTATCCTTATGTTACACTTGCCGTGGGCACAGAAGCATTTGAACGTGCGATCCTGTCTGCTGTTGGTACGAAGATGGATGAAAAACGGGTGGAAGAGTTTATAAAACAGAACACCTGGAAAAGGAAATGCGAGGAACTATTGAATCATATAGCAAAGATTGAAAAGGCATATTGAGGTGAAGGATACTAATGAGGGTTTTGATTTCCTATTTATTTTGTACCAGGGGTGGTGTGGAGACGGCTTTGTACAACCGGTTAAAGGGAGTGAACAAGGATGAGATAAAAGTAGATCTGCACTTCTTTAGAGATTACGGAGGAAGCACGCTGTTTCATGATTATGCAGGAGAGGTCATAATTGAGGCGGATGAGAAGCTGATTCAAAAGAAGATCGTGACAGAATCTTACGATATGGTAATATCTGTCGATTCGGCAGATATGATCGGAATTTTAAGTAGAATGGGATATGAGGGAAAGATCGGGCTGGAAATTCATACAACTTATGAGGAAGGTTTGGCATATCTGGATTGTAATATAACAGATTTGGTGGACTTTATGATAGTTCCCTCAGCATATCAGAAGAAGCTGGTGGAGAGCAGGACAGGAGAAAAGAATATCCATGTTTTGGGTAATGCAGTAAGCGATACCATGTTTTATCAGAGAGACAAAAAGGAGAGGTACGGCAGAAAGATTATTTTGTGGGTTGGAAGGCTCGACAGGCATAAAAATTGGAGGCTGTTCTTAAAACTAGCGAAGGAACTTTATAGTCAGAATAGAGAGTATACTTTTTGGGTTGTAGGTGGATTGAAATCGGAGCAGGCGGAGATAGATGAATTTGAAGCGATGGTTTACCGGTATGGGCTGGAATGCGTCGTAAGGTGGATTCCACAAGTGCCGTACGAAAATATGGGGATGCTTTACAGCATAGCTGCCGATAGTGGCGGTGGTTACATATCAACATCGATGAATGAATCTTTTGGTATGACAGTTATTGAAGCAATGATATGCAGGTGCCCGGTAATTGTGCATAAAGCAGGCGCATTACCGGAATTGGTAAATGATGGTCGAGGGTTATGTGTGGAGGAAATGGCTGATCCGGGGCAAGTCAAATTGATCAACGACTTTTTGCTGGATGCCGGTCGGGAAAAGGTGATGGAACGGGCACAAAAATATGTGAGAGACAATTTTTCCAATGATATTGTCGGAAAAATATTTTGTGAAATTCTACGTAACGAAATGTCGGAAGCGATGGGGTAAAATGAGGATATTTAAATCAGAGGGCAGTAGGAGCTTTTGCAGCGAGCTTTTGCTGGTATTTTGCAGTTGCCTAACAGGATTGGGAATATTATGTCTGGCGACAGGAGGATATTCGGGGCAGGTGTTCTGGTGCTACATATCGATGCCGAAACTTGTAGTGCTCAACGTTTTACCAGTCGTAGTATTTAGTGGGTTATTTTACGTTCTTATCGGAAAAGCATGGGTAGCGATTGCAGTTGGAGGAAGTATTTCTGTAGTGATGGCTCTGTGTAACTATTTTAAGTTAGTCTTTCGAGATGACCCGCTATATTTCGAGGATATCACACTGATTCGGGAAGCTATAAATATGTCGGAAAGTTATTCGCTTTTTGTAGACTGGAAGATAGTGGTGGCTGTAGGAAGCGTTGTTCTATCGACGCTTATGCTTTACATATTAACAGGTAAAGAAACTGCTGGCTGGAAAAGACGGTGCGTGGTTTTGGGAGTCATAGTTTTTACCGGAGTTCTTGCTTGTCCGATGTATAAGGATGAATCGGCTTATGCACAATTTGATAACTATGAGCAACTGGATACACGAAGCGCAACGCAGCTCTATGTTTCACACGGTTTTTTTTATCCGTTTGTTCATAGCATGTTTCGATATAAGGAAGTGGAACCATGGGGATATGATGAGGCAGAGTTGGAATTGCTGCTTTCGCAATATGATGAGGTAGATATCCCATCCGGGCAGAATGTTAATATTATTGCAGTTATGCGAGAGGCATATGCTGATTTTTCCAAATATGACATTCCTGGTTTTGATAACAGTAGCTATGATCTTTACCATCAACTGCAGGATGAAAGTTATACGGGAGAATTATTTGTAAATGTTTTTGGCGGTGGAACAGTTGATACTGAACGATGTTTTCTGACCGGTGATTATGTACTGAAAGATTTCAGAGGAAAGACCAATTCCTATGTATGGTATTTGAAAGATCAAGGGTATGTGACGGAAGGAAGCCATCCTTTCTTTCAATGGTTTTATAACCGGAGGAACATCAATGAATTTCTTGGATTTTCTAATTATCGGTTTTACGAGGATACATATGGAGCGATGACCGAGCGTTATTTCCCGGAAGACTCTTACATGTATGAGCAAGTGTATCAAGATTTTATAGCGAATAAAGCGAGCGGGAATTCTTATTTTTCTTTTAGTGTTACGGTACAGAGCCATGGGCCATATCCAACGGGATACCGAGTCGGGGAACGGCAATACCTTACCGGCAGTCAGTACAGTGATGAGTGCAGAACAGCGATGGATAACTATATGGAGGTCATTACGGAAGGCGATACGCAATTGCTTCAATTTATTCATAAATTGGAGGTAGAAGAGGATCCTGTAGTGTTTGTGCTATTTAGTGATCACTTGCCCTGGATGGGAGACGGAAATGTTTATTATGCGGAAATGGGAATTGATTTTTCAACGTCATCGGAAGAGATTGTTAGGCAGCAGCATACGACGGAATATCTATTATGGGCTAATAATGCTGCCAAAAAGGTGCTGGGAAATGACTTTGTGGGAGAAGGTCCGACAATTTCACCCTGCTATCTTATGAACATATTATTTGAGCAGTGTTCTTGGGATGGACCGACTTATATGCAGGTGATGGACGAACAGCGGAAAGTATTTCCAGTGGTAAGCACGGTGGGGAAATATGTTGTGGATGATGTGTTTACTTGTGAGATACCGGAGGAAAGGAAAGAATTATTCAGCCAGTTTGTATGTCTTCAACATTACTGGAGAAATAAATTTAGATATTAACAAAATGTGGATGTGGGAGACATTGTATGCTAATCCGCAGGTGAATAATGGTTCAACAACAGATTTCTGGTATTCGGTCGATTGACTTGTTAAAATTCGAGATTCTATGGAGCGGAATCAGGGAGGACATATGGATAGAAAACAGGGAAAACAATATGTAATACGCGCATTGATCAGTGCAGTAGGTATTACATATGTTTGGAATTTGGCAATTGTCAGTATTTACCCGTTAATGATATTCGGTATATGCGTATATTTATATGCACAGGAGAAACAGGAT
This sequence comes from uncultured Lachnospiraceae bacterium, assembly GCA_910588215.1. Classification (GTDB taxonomy): domain Bacteria; phylum Bacillota; class Clostridia; order Lachnospirales; family Lachnospiraceae; genus UBA3282. The sequence goes on along the minus strand of CAJUQJ010000006.1, from coordinate 43,213 downwards.
GATAAAATATCTGTTTATATTAAAGGAACAGCATTGATATTTTCGCTTTTCTTAGCCGGAGGTAAGATTGATCTTTTTACGGAAGGCACTTTTGGGGAAGGCACTGTCTTGCTGTTTTTTGTTATAGCAGGAAATTATTTCTTTTTGTGTTGGGCAGTGAAAAATATTTTCCAACTGTATGATACATATTTCCTGTATAACTCATGGACTGAGGATCACATAGGAAATGGGCAAAAGAATCACGATGTACACCGACAGAAGAGGTGGGTGAAACGAATTTCTCCGAATAAGGTATTTATTATTTCCCTGGCTTTTCTTATAGGCTGTTGGATACCGTTTTGGCTTACGGAGTATCCGGGTGTTTTCTCGTACGACAGTATAGATCAGTTTAGGCAGATTGTGGGAGGTCAACCACTTGTTGATCACCATCCGATCATACATACATTGTGGATAAAGATGTGGTATAAAATGGCTGTTCTGATAGGGGTGGATGACATTGTGACGGCCTGTGGATTTGTCAGTATGGTGCAGTTACTTATGATGGCAACAGTGTTTTCAGCAGTAATTCGATGCATATATCAGAAAACAGAAAGAATGGGACCGGCGCTTCTGGGAATGGCATTCTATGGTCTGGTTTCTTACAATGGTATCTACAGCGTGACAATTTGGAAAGACGTGACACATGGAATGGTCACTGTATTGTTGATACTTTTATTATGCAAATATTTTGGAGAGACAAAGAGGACAAGGAGAAGAAGTCTTCTCTATTTGGCAGAGATTATGGTGTGTGGCTGTATGGTCTGTTTGTTTAGAAGTAACGCGTTTTACGCATATATTCTATGGGTGGCCGGACTTACTGTATATGGCATGAAAAACAGAGACAGGGGAATTGTGGTCACAGCAGTCATGACAGTTGTTCTTTGCCTCATCATAAAAGGACCGGTATATTCTTCGATTGCAGGAGGAGAGCGGAGATGGACAGAGAGCATGTCTATTCCACTGCAGCAGATTGCTTATTGTGTTGCAAAGGGTGATGAACTGAAGGAGGAAGAACAAAAGCTTCTGAGTGAACTTGTGGAGATAGAACGCATTCCTGAAACTTATGCACCAAATACGTCTGATCCGATCAAAGTGCTTTTTAATGAAAAGGACAACACGGAATATTTTATGGCGCACCGTGGACAGTATTTGAAAATGTACTTTCAGATAGGACTGCGGTATCCATTAGACTATTTGACCGCGTGGATCAAAGAGACTTACGGCTATTGGTATCCTGACGTATCCTTTTGGGTATACAGTAGAGGAATCTATGAAAATGAGTATGGTATTTATTCAAGGCCTTTGGTATCTGAAAGTGTGGTGGAAAAAGTCCGTGAAAATACTGATCGGTATATCGAACGACCTCTATATGGTTCTTTTTGGTGCCTTGGAGTGTTTACATGGTGTCTTATTATCATGACGGCATACACAATATACAGGCGAAGATGGGAGCTGACCATTATATATATACTGCCGGTTTTCATTTGGGGCACCTTGTTGATAAGTACTCCCGTATATGCGGAATTTAGATATTATTACTCGATAGTGGGAGCTTTTCCGATAATACTTTTTATGCCACTCTTCAATAGAGAACAGGTAAAAACAGTCAGTCGGAACGAAGTATCCACTTCTATTTAGGGTGGTATGAAGATACGAGATATGAATGCTTAGAAAGGATTTATATGAGAAATAAGGAAAAGATAAGTTTATTTTGGTTTAAACGGAACGTATATCATTGTTTTTGTATTGCTTTGATTATTTTTTTTGCATGTGGCCTATTGTTTGCGGAATCTGGTAGGACAATTTTAGAGATTTTGAGAAATTTAGAGCAACAGGGATATACCATGATTTATGTATGGATATACTTTTTGCTTGCATTGATTCTATATAGATCACGCAATAAAATTATGGAATGGAAGAGAAAGAGAGTTATAGTTTTCCTGCTTGTAATGGCATTGATACCACGTATGTTACTGCTAAGTCAAAGAATTTATATTCCGACATCTGATTTTAGGAATTACTACGAGATGGGTGTACATTTAATTAGTGGAGATAAGGCATTTGTCAGTGATCTTGTGACACAATATCAGATTCCGAAGTTTGGTGGTCTGGCGGTATTTATGGCAATTGTTGCAAAGCTTTTTTCGACAAAACTAATAGGGTTCCAAATTGCAAACGTATTTTTTTCATCAATTATATGCATTTTGATTTATTTGTGTATAGAGAATTATGATAGAAGAATGGCATTTGCTTCCAGTATTCTTTTCGCAGTTTATCCAGGCAATATCATATCATCTCAGGTTACTACAAATCATCATATCGCTATTATGTTTGCTATGCTGGGAATGTACTTATTGATTAAGATAGAGCATGTTCGTGATATCAAGAAGATTATTTGTGCAATTGTAAGTGGCATATGTTTTGCCTTTAGTGACTTTGGGCATCCGTCAGCGATCATTCTGATCATTGCTGTAAGTGCATATGGAGTCATGGGTATTTTTGCAAAGGAAAAAAGAGATTTCACAAGAATCAGATACTGTACCTGTGTAGTAGTTTGTTATTTTCTTATTGTCAATCTTGGGATTTTCTGTTTACAAAAAAGTGGAATTGTAAGTAATGAGATAAATAAGTCTTCCAGTTCTTATCTGCCCAAGATAGTGGTTGGATTTAATGAAGAGACACGTGGCGGGTATTCCGCGGAAGATGGTAGAGTGCTTGGGAGTTTGAATGAGGAAGAACAGCAGCAGTGGTGTAAACAGCAGATAAATGAGAGAGTATTTCAGAAATCACCTAAGGATATTTTGTTACTGTTTCGGGACAAAGTGGATCAGGTATGGTTTGAACAAGATTCATATGCTTGGTGGTATTATGGAGGGATGCAGGCTAAATTACAAGAAGATTTTGAAAATAGTATATTATCTCAAGAAGAATATGATGAAAAAAGAAGTGAGTTTGAAATTTATTCATCATATGCCCACTTTGATTGGCTGTTCTTAAGAGTCATATATGTCTGTGTAATTATGGGACTTATTATGCTGATTAGGAAAGGCGATGCCAGCACTGAAATAGTTTTATGGATGCTGTTGGGATGGACATCGATTCATTTATTGATTGAAGTACAAGCGCGATATCGGTATTTGGGAATGCCATATATTTTTATCATAGCCGGTATAGGAGTTGTAACTGGGTATGACCATATAACTAAATTTGTAGCGGGTGTTAAGAAGAGACGAGCAGGTTAAGTGCTGCACAATTCCTATATGTCTATTTATACTTTTGTCAGGTATTTCAACGTGGACACCTTATGAGAACAGAAAGGGTAATTCAAATGAAAGTTGTAATATTAGCAGGTGGGTTAGGCACCAGGATCAGCGAAGAAAGCCATCTGAAACCAAAGTCCATGATTGAGATAGGGGAGACAGCCAAGCGAAGTTAGTGCCGACATCAATTTTGGCATAGATGGTATTTTAAAACTAATTTTGTGATATGAATTAAAGGATTGAAAGAGAATGCAAGATAGAATTGAGTGGATTGATTGTGCAAAGTTGATTGCTATTATAGCGGTTGCAGTAGACCATTGTAATGGATTTCTATATACGAAACCACATGTAGCTGTTGCGAGTTATTACTCAGTCAGCTTATTTGTATTGTTGGCAGGCATTTCCATATGGAATGCATATACGAGAGGTAAGGAAGTCTCTTTTGCGGCTCAATTCCGGAGAGTTCAGAAAATACTTATAGCATATACGATAGCAACATTTATCGGTACGTATATTATAACAAGAAGATTTGATTTAAAGACATATATGACATATCTGCTTAATTTCGACATACAGGGGCCCTATTACTATTTGGTTTTTTTCATACAGCTTATAATGGTGGCACCTATATTGCTAAACTGGTGTAGGTTTGTAAACTGTAAGAAATGTAAGTGGGTACTTCACCTGGGCACAATCGGGTTCCTGGGATGGTTTGCGTATATCAGTATTAACTATACATACATTCTACCGGTACATGGTGGTGGAAAATACCTAGGGGGGGTACTTATGTAATCTTATATTATTTGGGTATGGTATTGGAGAGTAGTGGTGCATTTTCAAAGAGTGTAAGTAAGCGTCTGATAATTGCTGTTTTGAGTTTAGGGTTATCAATAATGTGGGTTCTGTTGATGGCACAAGGCAGATTGCCTTTTGACGCATGGATGAGTCCGTACTGGGGTGGGGGATTTAATCCTCCCAGTGTGAATTTTATGGTTTATTCTGTGTTTATATTATTTTTGTGCTATAGTACATTTTCTTTGTTAAGCGAGTACGGTCATCCGGTTGCTTTGCGTAAACTTATAGATGTATGCAGTTTTTTGGGAAGGAATACATTGTATATATGGTTGTATCATATGCATGTCAGTTCGTTCTTAGCAAATAAATGTCCGGGTTTAAGAGATGGAAATTTATTGATGCGGATATTAGCTTTGGGTACGATTGTTACGTTACCAGTGATAGTGAAACAACTAATAGAGTTGCTTTTGAGATTTTATTGTAAGCAAGTATATCAGCTTGATGGAAAATAGAGAAATTTGTATTGACAAAAGGAGAAAATGATATGAAGTATTTAGGACCACAGATGCTTGAATTTCCCCAAAGGGGAGATGAAAGGGGGCACTTGGTAATTGTAGAAGGACAGCAAGATATTCCGTTTGATATCAAAAGGATCTTCTATATTTATGGATCTGACGAAAGTATTATTAGAGGCCAGCATGCTAATCAGAAGACAGAGTTCGTTTTGATCAATATGGCGGGATCGTGTAAGGTGAAGGCATGTGATGGAAAAGGAAATGAGGCAGTCTTTCTATTGAATCGTCCACATACAGGGATTTATCTGCCTAAAATGATATGGAAAGACATGTATGACTTCAGCCAGGATTCTGTGCTACTCTGCTTAGCCAGCGAACACTATGATGCGGCTGAATATATAAGAGAATATGAGGAATATCTCGAACTTGTCAATAAAGAGGAGCAGTAAATGAAAATATCAATAGTCATTCCGGTGTACTATAATCAGGACAATTTAAGACCTCTATATGCAGATATGTCTGAAAAACTCTTAAATCGTGATGAATATGAATGGGAAATCGTTATGGTGAATGATGGTTCCAAGGATGAAAGCTATACCGTGATGAAAGAGTTGGCAGAGAAAGACAAAAGAATTGAGGTATATAGTCTGTCAAGAAACTTTGGTTCACATGCGGCGATTCTGTGCGGGCTGTCTAAATGCACAGGCGATTGTGCAGTAGTGAAGGCAGCCGATCTGCAGGAACCAACGGAGATGGTTCTGGAGATGGCAGAAAGCTGGCGAAAAGGAAATAATGTTGTATTGGCAGTGAGGAAAGATCGGCAAGAAGGGAAGGGGCAGACTCTTTTTGCCAATTTATATTATTGGTTGGTAAGAAAAGCAGCACTGCCGGATATGCCTCGCGGTGGATTTGATGTGTACCTATTAGACAGAAAAGTTATTCATGTACTGATGCAACTCGATGAGAAAAACAGTGCCCTGACCGGACAGATACTATGGAGCGGATTTAAAACGGAGAAGATTTATTACACAAGACTGCAGAGAGAGATCGGTGAAAGTAGATGGACGTTGAGGAAAAAAATAAGATTGGTAACAGATACTTTGTTTAGTTTTTCGACGTTACCGATCACGATCGTTTCGGTCATAGGAACATTGTCCTGTTTTGGAGCGGCGGCATGGGCACTTCTAGTATTTGCTTTTAAAATGTTTGGATTGATTGATGTGAGCGGATGGACAACCCTGTTTATTTTCAATCTATTAAGCTTTGGAATCATTATGCTGACGCTTGGAATCCTCGGCGGATATCTATGGAGGGCATTTGATGCGTCACGAAATCGGCCGCCATATATTATTGAGGAGGAAGAAGAACAATGACCGTGCAGTTAAGGCAGCTTCAAAGGAAAGACTGTATAGGAATGTTGGAATGGATGCATGATATAGAGGTGGCCAGATATTTTCGCGACGATATGCTGGACAAAACGGAGAAAGATGTTTTGGAATTCATAGACCGAGCGGATATTGTCCCGCTACATGGCAAAAGTGTGCATTATGCAATTGTTGAAGAAGCAGATGAGTATTTGGGAACGATCAGCTTGAAGTCTATTGATCTTAGAGATAAAAATGCTGAATATGCGATCAGCCTGAGAAAGACGGCACAAGGCAGAGCGGTGGCGTATCTTGCTACAAGAGAACTGCTAAATATTGCATTTCATGAGTTTGATTTGGAAAGGGTTTATTTGAACGTCATATCGGAGAATAAGAGAGCGATACGGTTATATGAAAAATGCGGATTTATTTTGGAAGGTGAGTTCCGGAATCATCTGTGTTTGAGAGGACAATATCAGAATTTAAGGTGGTATGCTATGCTAAAGAAAGAATATCTAGAGAGCAAAATTTATGGAGGGGGGGGGTATAGACACTTAGTTGATTCTATATACAACCTCCTTGAGCATTGTGCAGAAGGGAGGCTGGCGGCTTAGATGTGTGACAGTGATAAACGTGTTGGTAACATAAGATATAGAGTGGGCGATACGGCTGAGTTTTCTAAGACTATTTCAGAAAGCGATGTGTATTTATTTGCAGGCATAACAGGGGATATGAATCCGGTACACATTAATGAGTTAGAGGCGGTTCACAGCTTTGCAAAAAAGAGGATTGTGCATGGGGCGCTTGTAAGTGGAATGATTTCAACGGTCATCGGAATGAAGTTGCCTGGTCCCGGAACAATTTATATGGAGCAGGATTCTAAATTCGTCAGACCAGTGTTTTTGGGAGATACGATCAAGGCGACAGTAGAGGTGCAGGAAATATTAAATGAAAGAAAGGGTGTTTTAAAGTTGGGTACGGTCGTATTTAATCAGAACGACGAAATTGTACTAAATGGATTTGCGATCGTGAAAGCATTGGGAGGAACGCATAATGAAAAGAATTAGTGAAACGGCACAGATTGCAGACACAGCCATTATCTATGATGATGTGGAGATTGGAGACAACGTTATTGTACATGATTATGTAGTGATATATCCTAATACTGTAATTGAAAATGACTGTGAAATTTATGACCATTGTGTACTGGGGAAATTGCCGACTTCCCCGGGTATCACATCCAGAAAACTGAAAGTAGAGTATCCGAAGCTGATAATAGGTGATAATTCAATCTTATGTCCTGGAGTCGTGTTATATGCAGGAACTACAATAGGATGCAATAATTTATTGGGTGATTTTTGCTCAATTCGAGAAGAGTGTACAGTGGGCAGTAATTGCATTATCAGTAGAAATGTGAGTATTAATTATAATACCATCATTGGTGATCATACAAAGATCATGGATAATACACATATTACGGGAAATATGAAAATTGGAAGTCATGTATTTATCAGTGTTCTAGTGGCCACTACCAATGACAATACGATGGGAAGGATAGAGTATGATGAGGATCATGTTCAGGGGGCGACTATAGGAGACCATGTTACGGTTGGCGCAGCGGCCAATATTTTGCCGGGAGTGAACATTGGGGAGAATGCGATCATTGGAGCAAGCGCACTTGTCACAAAAGATGTGCCTGCTAATAAGGTAGTTATGGGTGTGCCTGCAAGAATAGTCAGAGATGTAGAATAAAGGAGAAATTCGGATGGATAAAATTATGCCGAACAGGCTTGATAGAGGGTTTTATCAGTATCAAGAGGAATTTGAAGCAAAAGCAATCGAGGTGCTTCGATCAGGCTGGTATGTTCTTGGCAAAGAAGTAGAGAACTTTGAGAAGGAATTTGCTTCCTATCTGGGAGCGAAGCATTGTGTGGGAGTTGCAAGTGGCCTTGACGCTTTATGGATCGCATTTCGCATGCTGGGAATAGGATGCGGAGATGAAGTGATTGTACAGGGTAATACTTATATTGCAAGTGTGATGGGGATTACGATCAATGGTGCCACGCCGGTATTTGTGGAACCGGATGAGTATTATAATATCGATGCATCGAAGATTGAAGAAAAGATCACGGAGAAAACGAAGGCTGTCTTAGTGGTTCACCTATATGGACAGGCCTCTAATATGCAGCCTGTCGTGGATATCTGCAAAAAGCATGATCTGAGGCTGGTAGAGGATTGCGCACAGTCGCATGGGGCGAAATTTGACGGTAAGATGACGGGAACATTCGGTGATATTGGATGTTTTTCATTTTATCCGTCCAAAAATCTTGGCGCATTTGGCGATGCAGGAGCAATTGTGACAAATGATGATGGAATTGCGGAGGATACACGCGTATTCCGTAATTATGGTAGCGAGAAGAGGTACTATAATAAAGTTGTAGGTACAAATTCAAGACTGGATGAAATACAGGCGGGATTTTTGCGGATACGGTTGAAATATCTGGATAGGCTCGCGCAGGAGAAAAGAACCATTTGTGAGAGATATCTGGATCGAATGCATAATGATAAGCTTGTTTTGCCAACGATCCGTGAGGGAGCTACTCATATCTGGCATCAATTTGTTGTTCGCACGGAGGAACGGGAGGAACTGATCAGATATTTGGATGACAAAGGGATCGGGACGATCATTCATTATCCAATCCCACCGCATTTGTCGGAGGCATACCGGTATTTGAATATAGAGCAGGGAAGCCTTCCGATTACGGAGAAATACGCTAAGACGGTTCTGTCTTTGCCGCTTTACAATGGCATGACGGAAGATGAGCAGGAATATGTCATAGATGCAGTCAATCATTTTTAGGGTCATAGGGATATGAAGAAAACGGGAAATATTTTGTGGTCTGCTTTTGAGAGTTTGTTGCGGTTTATCGTTTTTAGAGTATTACATATCAGGCTGCGAGAAGAGATATGGGACAAGTTCATTCAATTTGTTAAGTTTGCAATAGTCGGCTTTAGCAATGTTATTGTTTCCTATGGTGTTTATTTGGCATTCTTCTTTTTGTTTCAGATTGCCGGTGTTTTGCCGGATGCGGACTATCTGGTCGCACAGCTGATCGGATATATACTGAGTATTTTCTGGTCATTTTACTGGAACAGGAAGTATGTGTTTGCGGAGGGACAGAATGTTGTACCATGGTATCAGGCATTAATGAAGTCGTTTATTGCATATTCGTTTACAGGTGTATTTCTAAATAGTGTGCTGTCATTCTTATGGGTAGAAATCGTAGGTCTTTCTAAAGTAGTTGCGCCGGTGATCAATCTGCTCATCAATGTACCAGTTAACTTTGTAATGAATAAGTTTTGGGCGTTTAAAAAGTAGAATATAGGTGTCGGCAGCGGAAATAAATTGTTTTGCGTATTACATTGTATTACTAGTATAGTTACGTAATATCGATATCCTCTTCAAAAGCCTTCCGGTCTTTGAGGGTCAGTTCCCGTGAAGATTTCAGGCCCGTCGGGTAAAGTAAGCGGGTCCTTTGTGATACGCATGAAGTAAGCCGTATCGCTCCCATCGGGAACAAGCCCCTGCAGGAGCGGGGCAATGAGGGCGAAGCGGAACTGGGCGGTTTCTATGGCAGCGCCATAGTCATCCGCCTGCATCTGGTTGTTTTTCTTTTCTTCTATGAGAAGACATCCTCTTTTTTGTAGTCCCTTTTATGATAAAGGAGGCGCTAAAAAGAGGCGATCCACAGGCCGTGGCAGAAAGGCCGGGCGTCTGCGGGGCCCAAACGGGGTAGATATGGCAGATGTAAAAAAGCGATAACGGAAACAGGCCGTGATTCAGAAATGCGCTGGCTCCCGGCTTGTAAAATCAGGGGGGTTATGGTAGTATTGAGATACGAAAACGGAAGGGAAAGCAGGTGGGAAGATTGACAGTAACGGATAAGCAACATCAGGAGGATTTGCAACGTTTGCGTTTGTTAAGGCCAATCGATGATGACTTTATGCGTTGTCTTTTCAAGGATAACATTCCATTGGCTGAATTTGTGTTACGCATTATCACTGATAAACCGGATTTAATTATTACTGATTGTGAAACACAGAAGGATATGAAAAGGCTGGCTGGGGCACGTTCTATCTGTTTGGACGCATATGGAATGGATTCAGCTGGGAAAAAATACGATCTGGAAGTCCAGAGGCAAGACAAAGGCGCGGATCCACACAGGGCAAGGTATCATTCAAGTGTAATGGATATAGAGAATCTCCATTCTGGTCAGGAATTTAGAGAATTGCCAGACACATATACAATTTTTATCATTGAAAAAGATTTTTATGGTCAGGGTAAAGCTGTTTATCCAATTGAGAGAATCAACCTTGCAACGGGTAAATCTTTTGAAGATGGGGAGCATATCCTTTATGTGAATGGTGAATATCGTGATGATTCCGCTATAGGAAAACTCATGTACGATTTTAATTGCACCAAGGCAGATGATATGAATTTTGAATTGATGGCAAACCGAACCCGGTATCTAAAAGAGAGCCCGAAAGGAGTGAGCGAGATGTGTAAAATTATGGAAGATATGAGAATTGAATCTTTAAAAGAGGTTGCACTTCGTATGCTGGCAGCTGGAAAATATGCTCTGGAAGAAATTGCGAGTATTTCTGGACTTTCTCTTGATGAAGTAAAGAAATTGAAAGCCGAAAGAACAGTGTAAACAGAACTGTAGGCCAGGAATCTAAAAAAGATTCTTGGCTTATTCTTGCTGAAATTAAATTTGGACAAGAGGAATAAAAAGTCAATAAATTGTTTAGTTGTAGTGATTGACATTGAACAAGTTATTTATGATTTCGTTAGATTAAAGTGTAGAAACAGTTTGAACAGAAACGGTAGAAATTTTCTCTCTGAAATTTTAATATTTCACGGTAGGTTTCGATGTTTTTCATCAAGTTTACATAAAATATCTGCTGGCGTATCTGTTCGCTGAGAGCAAACCGGAATTTCTGAACACTGACATTCCGTTACTGTGAAAATGTTTCTTCCTTATATGGAAGCAGTTTCATCGCACAATAGCTGATATTGATAAGGTTGACCATCATCTCGATACCCTTCCGGCTACGTACCATGTATCCGCATAAGGACCATAAGGTCTTCTGTTCATAATAGCCTACTTCGATGTTCCATCTGAATGAGTAAAGGAACAGGGGGATATACTGCATCCAGTCGCTTCCGGTGCGGTTCAGGGGTGATTTTTCCTGCCAGGCGCAGAAGATCTGCAGCTGGGCGGGAAAGATAGTACTGAAAAACAGTCTTCTGGTGCCATCCTCTTTATCGGCGGCGGTCACATACGCCTGCACCTGCCTTGCCCCAAAGATATTGGTCAAAACACGGAGGCTTCCGGTAAAATAGTCCCCGATCTTCTCCGCAGACAGGATAAAGTCCTCATATATGGACAGGCGGCGACCATGTTTTGGCGGTCTGCCCTTTCTGCCGGCAGAGGCAGGCGGAAGGTCATAGATGACAGAGTCAGACCGTGCATTGCCGATCAGGTCAAGGTTTTCATATTCGTCTACTATAGACACCAGGTTCTGTTTTACATACCAGCTGTTACAAAGAATGATGACATTTTTCTTATCCCTGAATTCCGGCATCACCTGCCGGACCATGGAAGCGGCAAGCTCCAGTTTGGAGCTTTTTTCTTTCTGCCACATGCGGTAGCCAAGAGGGATGTAAAGGTAGGATATCCTGTTTTTATTCCATACCGGGATACAGAGCATAACACTGACAAAACAGTGCCCATTCAGATAATTGGAGCCATTATGTGCAGCATGGTCGAACAGTTTGGAGATATCCTCGAACTTCCTTCCGAATTTCGAGACCATGGTGTCATTGCCTTATTCAGCACCGCTTATAAGTGTACCACGAAAAATTGCATCAGATCAGGGATGCTCTCTTGATGGTGAGCGGGACTAACCGATGCTTTACCTGTCGGGACATTAAAACGCGGGGATTATTGCTGATTTAGTCAGAACCTATTTATCACCCTATTTTCTGACTAACACCTATTAAATTTTCAAGGTTGTCACCATGCCGGACAGGCCCGGCACAAAAGGTAATGAAAGCCATTAAGTGCTTTCACACTTCTTGCAAGGATTCAGCCATAGAAAACTCTATGTTTTGACCCCAGCGTTATGACATTGATTCATGGGTCAGGAATGCGCCAAACTGCGCATTCCGTGAGAACATGATTCAAATAGTAAGTTTGGTGTAAAGACGTTCAAAGAAGCGAATTGACACCCCTGATATCTAATGATAAAATGAGGGACGACAATGAAATTCGACACGGAAAAGTGAGATTTTGTGAAAGTTTTATCAGATGGATATGCGGGACTTACGGGACATAGCCGTCGGAAGCATACAGTAACAGAATCACACAAAGTGGGTACTCAAGGATAAGAATGGAGGAGATGTATGCCACGCAGAACAGATATTCATAAGGTATTGATCATCGGTTCAGGTCCGATCATTATCGGGCAGGCCTGCGAGTTTGACTATTCGGGCACTCAGGCTTGTAAGGCGCTTCGGAAATTAGGATATGAGATCGTGTTGGTGAATTCCAATCCGGCTACGATCATGACGGATCCGGAGACAGCGGATGTAACTTATATTGAGCCGCTCAATGTAGAACGGCTGGAACAGATCATTGCAAAGGAACGCCCCGACGCGCTGCTTCCTAATCTGGGAGGGCAGTCCGGGCTTAATTTGTGTTCGGAATTACATAAGGCAGGGATCCTGGAGAAATACAATGTAAAGGTCATCGGTGTGCAGGTGGATGCCATCGAGCGAGGCGAGGACCGCATTGAATTCAAGAAGACTATGAATGCACTGGGCATCGAGATGGCTCGCAGCGAGGTGGCGTACTCCGTGGAGGAGGCTCTTGGCATCGCCGAGAAGCTGGGCTATCCGGTGGTCCTGCGTCCGGCTTACACCATGGGCGGGGCCGGCGGCGGTCTGGTGTATAACAGAGAAGAGCTGCAGGTGGTCTGTGCCAGAGGCTTACAGGCCAGTCTGGTGGGGCAGGTCCTGGTGGAGGAATCGATCCTCGGCTGGGAAGAGCTGGAACTGGAAGTGGTGCGGGATGCGGATAACAATATCATCACCGTATGTTTTATCGAGAATATCGATCCGCTGGGAGTACACACGGGAGATTCCTTCTGTTCTGCGCCCATGCTGACTATTTCGAAGGAGTGTCAGAAGCGTCTGCAGGAGCAGGCATACAAGATCGTGGAATCGGTGCAGGTGATCGGCGGCACCAATGTGCAGTTTGCCCATGACCCGGTGTCGGACCGGATCATCGTGATCGAGATCAATCCCCGTACGTCCCGGTCTTCCGCGCTGGCAAGTAAGGCTACGGGTTTCCCCATCGCGCTGGTATCTTCCATGCTGGCGGCGGGACTGACGCTGAAGGATATCCCCTGCGGAAAATACGGCACTTTGGATAAATATGTTCCGGACGGCGATTATGTGGTGATCAAATTTGCCCGCTGGGCGTTTGAGAAATTTAAAGGTGTGGAAGACCGGCTGGGAACGCAAATGCGCGCTGTGGGTGAGGTCATGAGCATCGGCAAGAACTACAAGGAGGCTTTCCAGAAGGCTATCCGCTCCCTGGAGACGGGGCGCTACGGTCTGGGGCATGCAAAGGATTTCGACACCCTGTCGAAGGAAGAACTGTTAAGACGGCTGATCACGCCTTCCAGCGAGCGGCATTTCCTCATGTATGAAGCGCTCAGAAAGGGTGCGTCGGTGGAGGAGATATATGAGATCACGAAGGTGAAGGCATATTTTATCGAGCAGATGAAAGAGCTGGTGGAGGAAGAGGAAGCTATTTTGCAGTATAAGGGCAATACAGCCATGCTGCCGGATGCAATGCTGATCAAAGCCAAGAAAGACGGCTTTTCCGATAAGTATTTAAGCCAGCTGTTGGAGATTCCGGAAGAGGACATCAGGAACCGGCGTCTGGCGCTGGGCGTGGAAGAAGCCTGGGAAGGCGTGCATGTGAGCGGAACGAAGAGCAGCGCTTACTTCTATTCCACCTACAATGCGCCGGATAAGAATCCGGTAAGCGAAGACAAGCCGAAGATCATGATTCTGGGCGGCGGCCCCAACCGGATCGGCCAGGGCATCGAGTTTGACTATTGCTGCGTTCATGCAGCCATGGCTTTGAAAAAGCTGGGCTTTGAGACCATTATCGTGAACTGTAATCCGGAGACGGTGTCCACCGACTATGACACCTCGGACAAGCTGTATTTCGAGCCGTTGACTTTAGAAGATGTGTTGAGTATCTATAACAAAGAGAAACCGCTTGGCGTGATCGCTCAGTTCGGTGGGCAGACACCTCTTAACCTGGCTTCCGAGCTGGAGAAGAACGGCGTGAAGATACTTGGTACCCCGCCGGCAGTGATCGATCTGGCGGAAGATCGTGACCAGTTCCGCGCCATGATGGAGAAGTTGGAGATTCCCATGCCGGAGTCGGGGATGGCTACCACGGTGGAGGAAGCGCTTGCCATAGCGGCAAGGATAGGGTATCCGGTGATGGTGCGACCTTCTTATGTATTGGGCGGCAGAGGCATGGAAGTGGTCTACGACGACGAAAGTCTGAAGGAATATATGAATGCGGCGGTAGGTGTGACGCCGGATCGGCCGATCCTGATCGACAGGTTCTTAAATCATGCGTTGGAGTGTGAAGCGGATGCCATCAGTGACGGTACCCACGCCTTTGTGCCCGCAGTGATGGAGCATATCGAGCTTGCCGGCATCCATTCCGGTGATTCGGCCTGCATCATTCCTTCCGTGCACATCCCGGAGGAGAGTGTGGAGACCATCAAGGAGTATACAAGAAAGATCGCGGAGGAGATGCATGTCAAAGGGCTGATGAACATGCAGTATGCCATCGAGAACGGTAAGGTCTTCGTGCTGGAGGCTAATCCACGGGCGTCCCGTACCGTACCGCTGGTGTCCAAGGTCTGCAATATCCGCATGGTGCCTTTAGCTACCGATATCATTACTTCAGAACTTACGGGACGGCCGTCGCCGGTTCCTGCACTTAAGGAGCAGGTGATTCCCAATTACGGGGTCAAAGAGGCGGTGTTCCCCTTCAATATGTTCCCGGAGGTGGATCCGATCCTGGGGCCGGAGATGCGCTCTACCGGAGAAGTGCTGGGATTGTCTAAGTCCTACGGAGAAGCCTTTTTCAAGGCGCAGGAGGCGGTGCAGTCGAAGTTGCCTTTGGAGGGTAAAGTGTTGATCTCCGTCAATAAGAAGGATAAGGATGAGGTGGTGGAAGTGGCCGGAAGCCTGGTACAGGATGGTTTTCAGATCGTGGCTACGGAAGGCACCTATAACCTGATCACGGCGGCGGGTATCCCGGCTACGAAGGCCAAGAAGCTCTATGAGGGTCGTCCCAACGTTGGGGATATGATAACCAACGGGGATTTTGACCTGATCATCAATTCGCCCGTAGGCAAGGACAGCGTGCATGATGACAGTTACCTGCGCAAGGCCGCGATCAAGGCGAAAGCGCCGTATATCACCACGGTGGCGGCGGCCAGGTCGGCGGCGGAAGGAATCCATTATCTGAAGACCCACGAAAGCAGCGAGGTGAAGTCACTGCAAGAACTGCATGGGGAGATTCACGATAAGAATTGACGAACTATTACGACTGTTACACTGTTTTTGTCGGTATTGCTTGACAGGGGTAAGAGACTGTGCTATGCTATCTGAAAATTTGAAGCCGTACATTTAGGTCTGCACATTTACCGTGCTGACCATGCCAAATAATACAAATATCCGGTCTGTTGCGAAGCGATTGGCGCCGGCCGGATATGCGTAGCAGGAAGCCGGCTGCTGGACTGTTACGATAATTTGAAACGAGGACAGAGAGTATGCGTAAGATTGATCAGATTCTATTTATAGCCATGTTTTTGATGCAGCAGATTTTTCAGATTACGGTCACAGCCTGAGGGCGGCGGAAGCCGACCGGCACATGGCCGTAAGACGGAAAGTCTTATTTGGCTATGCGGGAATCAGGATTGCAGATAGGAGAACCGCATGGGAGATACACCTTATAGGTGTATGGAACAGGGCGGTTCTTTTTTGTTCTACTTTTCAAGAAGGATTGGTGAGGGAGGAAAGAGTCATGCAGGCGATCAGTGTGAAAGAATTGGAGAAGACATTTCGGGTAAAGCGAAAGGAAAAGGGAATGCGGGGCAGTGTGCAGGCGATTCTGCGGCCGCAGACGGAGGAGGTCAAAGCGGTAAGAGGGGTTTCCTTTGGAGTGGACGAGGGAGAGATGCTGGCGTTTATCGGGCCAAACGGCGCTGGGAAGAGTACTACGATCAAGATGTTGACAGGGATTCTTTATCCGGACGGCGGACGGGTGGAGGTATTGGGCATCGATCCGGCGAAGCGTCGCAGGCAGCTGGCCTATCAGATTGGGACGGTATTCGGGCAGAAGGAGCAGCTTTGGACGCATCTGACACCCTATGATAATTTCCGCTTCTTCGGTGCGATCTACGATATTCCGGAGAAGGAGACGGAACGACGGATTGGGGAGCTGGTGGAGCGCTTTGAACTGGGGGGATTTATCAATACACCGGTGCGGAATCTCTCATTGGGGCAGCGGATACGGTGTGAGATCGTGGCGTCTCTGCTTCATAAGCCGAAAGTACTCTTCCTGGATGAGCCGACGATTGGTTTGGATCCGGTAGTGAAGGAGTCTGTCCGTTCTCTGATCAAACAGATGAACCGGGAGTTCAATACCACGATCTTCCTGACCAGCCATGATGTGGGGGATATCGAGAAGCTTTGCAAGCGGATCATCATTGTGAATGCGGGTCAGATCGTGCTGGACGACTCCATGGAGCATTTGAAATATCATTACCTGCATAAGAAGATCGTAGAAGTCAAGATGCAGGAGGAGACAACACTTCCGCAGGTGGAAGTCAATATTTCCAATGTGCCGCTGGAGAATATCATTATGGAGATCTACAAGGCGGAAGGAAAGGATGCGACTTCGTGAGAGTAAACTTGCATTGGTAAGGAGGGGGCAGCAGGATGAGAAGACGGGAGAAAAATGCGGGTGCAAATGTAGGAGTGTTAGGAAAGAGAGAGAAGTATATTGGGCGCAGGTATTGCTTGCCGGGACACAAATACGGGGTGATCTACCGTTCGGTGTTGATGGAAAACCTGCAATATGCGGCAAATATCGCGCTGGGGTTTTTTGGCTATTTTGTGTTTATTTTTATTTTTATCAAGCTCTGGGATTATATATATCAGACACCCGGAGAGTTGATCGCCGGGTATTCTAAGGAGCAGATGATCTGGTATGTAATGATGACAGAGATGATGTGGTTCGGTTCTAACGCCGGTTCGGTGGGGCGGCAGGTGAAAACGGATATTCGGGGCGGCAACATCGCCTATCTAATGAATAAGCCTTATCACTATACGCTGTATATTCTGGCAAAATACACCGGAGAGTGGAGTGTCAGACTGCCTATGTATGCGCTGCTGGCAGTGGTGATCGGGACTATGATGGTGGGGCCGGTGCCTGGCTTTAAGATTGTTGCGGTTCCGGTGATGACGGCTTGCATCATACTGGGACTGACCATCAATGCAGTGTTTAAGATCTGTATCAGCCTGCTTTCGTTCTGGATCGAGGATGCCTCACCGTTCCAATGGCTTTATGATAAGCTGCTGTTAGTAGTGGGTACGATATTCCCGGTAGAGATTTTTCCACAGGCATTGCAGCCGTTTTTCAAATTGACGCCGATCTACACGGTGTGTTACGGACCGGCCAAGCTGATCGTGGATTTTCGGCCGGATAAATGTGTGGAGATCTTGGCGGCGCAAGTGTTATATCTGGCGGCCGGGTGCGGGCTGATGTTTTTTGTATACAGGAAGGGGGTTAAGAAGCTGTATGTTAACGGTGGTTAAAAATCAGATACTGGTGTGCATGTTGTCCGTGAAATATAATATCATGCGGGAAATGCTCAACAAGGTAACATTTCTGATGAATGTCACTTTTATGATACTGAACAATGCGTCTATTCTGATCCAGTGGTTTGTTCTGTTCCGGCTGCGGGAGGATATCGGAGGTTATACTATGCGGGAAGTTATGCTGTTGTGGGGACTGATGGCGGCCTCTTTCGGGTTATCACACATTCTGTTCGCCAGGGTCTATTCCCTCCCAGAACTGATCGTCAGCGGAAAGCTGGATTCCTATCTGGTGCAGCCGAAGAATGTGCTGCTCGGTGTGATGACGTCCTCTACGAATATCTCGGCGATAGGCGATCTGTTATATGGCTTGATCTTGTTGGCGGTGTGCGGACTTGGTGTGAGAGGATTTCTGTTTAGTCTGTTGTTTGTGGTGACGGGGATGATCATTCTGACGGCATTTGCGCTGTTTCTGGGGAGCTTGGCATTCTGGTTTGTGCGGGTGGAGATGCTTTCGGGGGAGATGGTAATGGGGCTTATTAGTTTTGCCACCTATCCTGACGGGATATTTCAGGGGATCTCCAGATTCTTGTTGTATTTTATCATGCCGGTGGGGATGATAGTCTATCACCCGGTGCATATCCTGGTCAGGTTTGATGCCGGTATGTTTTTCACAGTGCTGGGGTATGCCTGTCTGCTGTCGGCGGTTGCGGCGATGGTGTTCTATCGTGGTCTGCGAAGGTATGCTTCCAGTAGTCTGATGGAGGCGCGGATGTAGTAGAGCAATGAAAAAGAATCCTGTAGACAGGATTCTTTTTCATTTTAAGACTATCTTAAAGAAATTAGTACTTGACATTACATAGTAGTGGGTTTAATCTAATACCAGAAGAGGGATTACAGGAGAAGATGGAAGATTGTTTCACGGTCTGCATAAGTTCAGACACAAATTTGTGCTTGCGCCCTATAGTTATAGTAAACGACATAACAAATTTCTGTTTCCGTCTCTTGCAGGAGCCATATACGGCAGCTCCTGCAATGCCGAAAACGAAATTTCTAATGTCGTTAACTATAATAATTGCAGGTTGAGCAAGAATGGGGGACTGTTATGAATCCACAATTTAAAAAAGGAGTGCTGGAACTGATCGTTCTGGAATCCGTGCGGCGAAAGGATATGTACGGATATGAGCTTGTCGAGGAGGTCTCGGAGGTCATTGATGTGAATGAGGGTACTATCTATCCGCTGCTGAAACGACTCACCAACGAGCATTATTTCGAGACTTATCTGCGGGAGTCGTCCGAGGGCCCTCCCAGGAAGTATTATCATTTGACGGCGGCCGGCATTCTGTATCTGGAGAAGCTGACGGCAGAATGGAAGGAATTTCAGGACAGGGTCAACGGATTTATCAGAGGGGAAGAAGAAAGCTGAGGGAAAGGAATGGTATTAGAATGGTGGTAGACAGGAATAAGGAGAAGTTTTTGAATGAGCTGCGGGAATATCTCAGTGTTTTGGAAGAGCAGGAACAGGAAGACATTCTGGCGGAATATGCCCAGCACATAGATATGAAGATGCAGAAAGGATTGAGTGAGGAAGAAGCGATTCGGGATTTTGGATCTGTGAAGGAGCTGGCGGCGGAGATTCTGGCGGCCTATCATGTGGATTCTAAGCATGCGATGTCTGTAGGGCGGCGGGGAATCTGGCCGGCGGCGTCCCACAGGTATGCCGGCGGTACAGGGCTGCAGGGGTCGGACAAGAATAAGAACGGCGTTTTGGAAGCCGGTGTGGGACAGAAAGAAGAGGAAGTGAGTGAAGGCATTTTCCGGCGTATGGGCAGATGGTTCTATCAGGTATTTTCCGGTACGGCGAAGTGGATCAGGAACGGTTTTGACCGAATCCGTGAAGGGTGCAGCCAACTTTTTGACCGGAATCGGGAACTGAATGAGCCGCAGGATACACTCGTGGGAGTTGGTGAAGAAGGCATGAGCGGCCAATCTGTTGGAGGAGCGGATACAGGTGATGGATTTGCCGGAGGGCTTGTCTGCGACGCAGGTGCCTGGTCTGCAGAGATCAGTAGAAATAGTTCAGGCGGCATGTCCGCCGGAGACCACGGCAGTGCCTTGCGTGGGAAAGGCGGAAGCCTGCAAGGGAAAAGGAAGGATACAAGAATAAGAACGAAAGAGAAAGGGAAGGGCATTATGGGAGAGTTTTCCGGGACGATAGGCCGGGGCACGGTCATGGTATGGAAATGGTTTCTGGACTGTTGTATTTTCTGGCTGAGGCTGTTTTGGAATATGGGGTGGTTGCTGTTTTCGCTGTTGTGCGCGGGTATGGCCATGATCCTATTGATGGGAATCGGCGCTATGGTAGTCCTTATGTGTAGTGGGTACTCTTTTATGGGGATCTTAGTACTGGGTCTGGGCGGAATGTTGTGCTTTGGCGCGCTTGCGGCCGGAGCCTTTGGGATGATGATACCGAATAAAAGGGCGAATGGCAGCAGTCGGAAAGAAAAGAGTAACAGGGAGGTGCATTATGAGCAGACTACATAAAATATCGATCATTGTATTTTGTCTTGGCGTACTGCTGTGCGGTATCGGCTCAGGACTGATCTTTACGGAACTGGACGGATTGGTTTATGGTGGAAAGCATATTCTGGGTGAGCCTGATATGAGGACGGATGAAATCGATGTAGAGTTTGAACCGGAGGAAGACAGGTTGAATATTTTCGGTGTGATCGGCTCCTACAACCGCAGATCCACCAGGATCGTGGTGGACAGCAGTGTTCCCAGGAATACGGCGCGTTTCAGCGTGACCTATAATGCGAAGCGTGTGGAACCCTTTGCGCAGTGGGAAGAGGAAGAGGGAAGGATTGATTTTGGCTGGTACTGGAAAGACTCGGGGGATGATATGGAGATGATGATGGAAGCAAAAAATGTGATCTTAAGCAACCTCAAAGAAGGCAGGCTGGTCTCCTGTGAGGCCATAGAAGTGGAGGAGGTGACGGTACTGGTAAATCCTTCCAATGAGAAGGATGTGCGGATCATGTATTAGACCGGCGTTGCAGTTTGCGGTGCCCGTCCCCGATTTGAAATTCTTAAGAATTTTTCGTCTTTCTGTAGATGTCTTACTGTGATATAATGATACCAGTACTCCATACCTGGATGATTTAAACAGGAACCTCAAGTACGGAATGCCAGGAAATTGAGATAACCGACAGGATGGCAAAGGGGGATAAGGGATTGTACAGGAACAGAATAAATGAAATAAGAAGAAAAGCAGCAGTTTTTGTGGCGGGAGTATTTCTTGCCGGAGCGCTAGGTGCGTGCGCCGGGCAGACAGAGGGGGTAAGCAGCAGGGGTTCTGGGGCGGATCATGAAGAGAACGAGCGTGCAGCGGGTACGGAAGATGCAGGCGATACGGATAGCGCAGCGGGTACAGACGGCGGGGAAGACGCTGACAGCACAGCGAGTGCAGGTGTAGAGGCAGGAAACCGTCCGCAGCTGTTTGCGGGTTCTGATCCTGCAGCCACGGATTTGGCGGCGTTGGGGGTGACGCCTGGTGTAGAACCCTACACGGTGGAGCCGGACTTGAGTAATATCGATAATCTGTGGCAGTTTTATCTGGATGATGCGATGAAGGAGATGCTGGCGGAGAACGGATTCGTGGTATGCGGAGCGGCCGAGAGGGAGTTCTTCCAGATCTATGAGATCGACCGGTATGAGCAGATTGCTCATTTCGTGACGGTGGATTCTCTGATGCATACCTATCATCTGTATTTCAGCTATCTTTTGAAAAATATAGAAAAGACATATCTGTCAGAAAACATATATGAGCTGAGCAGCAGGATGCTTGACGACAGTGTGGCGCAGTATGAGAAATTAAAAGGCAGCGAGTGGGAAAGTGCGGCAAAACGCAATGTTGCCTTTTTCAATGTGGGAATGAAACTTTTGGATGACAGCACTGTCATAAATGAAGAGGCGGCCGATCTGACGCAGTATGAACTTGACTGCATCGGGAGGGCCGATATGATCAGTGAGTCTCAGATCACGGGGGAGATGGAGGATTATACCCAGTATATACCCCGTGGATATTATGAAGGGGACGATGAGCTGGAGCGGTATTTTAAGGCGATGATGTGGTATGGGCGCATTCACTTTGAACAGCGCAATGAGGAACTTGACAGAAGCGCGCTTTTGATCTCGCAGGCGCTCTCGGATGATGAGGAGGCCTATGGGCTTTGGGAATCGATCTACGCCGTGACAAGCTTTTTTGCAGGAGCCAGTGACGACCTGGGCGTGTGCGACTATGAGCCTGTGATCGCAGAAGTTTACGGCGACGGTGTGAAGGTGGAAGACCTGGCCGGGAATACAGATGCGTTTACGCGTTTTCATGAGATAACGGGAACCCTTGCACCGCCGCAGATCAATTCCGTGCCGATCGGGGAAGGGGAGGACAATGAGATCCTGGGGTTCCGATTTATGGGACAGCGTTTCACCATCGACGGAGCGATCATGCAGAAGCTGATCTTCAGTGAAGTCCGGGAGAACGGGAACGGGGATAAGCGTATGCTGCCTGATGTATTGGACGTACCGGCGGCGCTTGGCAGCGATCTGGCTCTGCGGATCCTGGAGGAGAACGGTGCTGCGGAGTATGCGGGCTATTCGGAGAATATGACCAGGCTGCGGGAGTCGCTTTCCCAGGAGAAGGAGGCGCTGTGGTCGGCCAGTTTGTATGCCGGTTGGTTGAACACGCTGCGGCCGCTGCTGGAGGTGAAGGGTGAGGGTTACCCGATGTTCATGCAGAGCGAGGAGTGGCAGAAGAAGGATCTGGAATGCTTTGCGGGGAGTTTCACGGAACTGAAGCATGATACGGTACTGTATACGAAACAGGTGCTGGCGGAGATGGGTGGCGGCGGCTACGAGCAGGAACCGGATGACAGAGGCTATGTGGAGCCGGAACCTGTTGTCTACGCCCGCTTTGTGGATTTGACTGACAAGACGGCACAAGGCCTTAAGCAGTATGGAATGCTTGGCGATGCCGAGGAAGAGAACCTGACGCGACTGTCATATATGGCCGGCCAGCTGCTGGAGATTTCGATGAAAGAGCTGCGGGATGAGGTGCTGACAGACGAGGAATACGAGTTTATCCGGAATTATGGCGGCAATATTGAGCATTTCTGGTATGAGTCGGTCAAAGAAGAGAGCGGCAGAGAAGAAAGTGTCGAAGCGCAGGAATTTCCGGCGGCGGTGGTGGTGGATATTGCCACCGATCCCAACGGGGAAGTGCTGGAAGCAGCTACGGATGTCCCTTCTTTGATCTATGTGATCGTGAAGGTGGACGGTAAGTTGAAGATAGCAAGAGGCAGTGTGTACTCTTTCTATCAGTTCAGATGGCCTATGGAGGATCGTTTGACGGACAGCAAATGGCAGCAGATGATCGGCGCGATACAGGGGGAAGACGGAACCTATAACTTTGATAATCCGGTGGAGAAGCCGGAGTGGACAAAGAGCTACAGGTGGGACTATGAGTATTAGTGCGCCGTAGTGGCATGGCGGCGATCTGCGGTTTTCTATAACGATACCCTCACTGAGGGTATGATGGGAAGTGTGAACTTTGAGCAAAAAGATTGCATGGAGAAGCATTATAACGATAATGGCGTTGGTCTGTACCGGCGCCGTTTTCTATGGGCTCTGGCGGGCAGGGACGTTCCTGCCCGGGTGGGTTTCCTGGGAGAACGGGACAGTGTACGACGAGACGGGACAGTATGCCGCGACGCTCAAGGATGGGCATGTCGAGGTGGTTTGTGACGATAGTGTCATATGGGATTCCCCGAAGGAGCTGAAGGTGCAGCAGATCTTGTTCGGCGATGTGGATCATAATCAGGAGGAAGAGCTGCTGCTGCTTTGCTGGAAGATCGGAAGATACGGGGAGAGTAAGCCGTTCTGGGTGGAGCAGGATGAGCGGAAATGGTCGCAGCATATTTACGTGTACCGATGCAGCCGGGGGAAGGTGAAGCCAAGATGGATGTCGTCGTATATCGGGCAGGATGTGACAGAGATGTCAGTACGGATTTCTCCGTTGCCGACAGATTCAGTGAGGGAAGCGGGTGAACATAGTGCAGACAGGAATCGCCTATTTCTGACAGATGTGTCAGGTAAAATCAGCAGCTGGCTCTGGATTTCCTGGGGATTTACAAAGGAAGAGACGGAGGCGTCTTTCGTGGTATTCGGAGATAACCTGATCCACGAACCGATTTATCGGTATGGTCTGCATAATGGTGAGAATTTTGATTTTTTATATGATAATATCTCAGAATTGATCGCGAGGAATGATGTGGCGGTGATCAACCAGGAGACACCGCTTACCGACGATCCGGCCAAGTACGGCGGCTATCCAAGATTCGGCACGCCTGTTCAGGTAGGGGAAGCAATCGTGAATGCCGGATTTGACGTGGTGACTTGCGGCACCAATCATGCGCTGGACAGGGGAGTGGCAGGCCTATCGTTTACGAAAGAGTTCTTTGAGGAACAGGGATTGACCTGCCTTGGCATACAGACCGAGGAAGAACAGGCGTACCAGCCCTACCAGATCATTGTGAGAAATGGGATCCGCTTTGCGATGTGCAATTACACTTACGGAACGAACGGCATCAAAATACCAGAAGAGTTTCCGTATATGGTACACCTGCTGGAGGATGAGGACAGGATTCGGGAGGAAATGAAGGCAGCGAAGAGGGAGAGCGATATTGTGCTCGTATTTGTACATTGGGGAACGGAATATGAGGAGGAGCCCGACGACTTTCAGAAGAAATGGACGCAGATCTTTCTGGAAAGCGGCGTGGATGTGGTGGTCGGGACACATCCTCATGCGCTCCAGCCCTTCGAGATCCTTCAAAATCAGGCCGGCCATGAGATGCTGGTCTATTATTCTATCGGTAATTTTGTCAGTGCTCAGTATGAACAGTCCTGTGTGAAGGGAGGGGCGGCGGAGTTTACCGTATCCCTGACGACTAGTGGGTATCGGATCACGCAGCATTCGCTGCAGCCGCTTGAGATCACGCATGAAAAAGGAAGATACAAAGTTGGACTAACAGGTCGTAACAATTCAGCTCTCATCATTCATAATCTGAAGATTATTTCATGGCTGAACTGTTACAACAGGCCCGTGAATCCACAAAATAAAACTGAAAAAATCCCTTCGATGTGGTATACTTAGAACACTTGTGGCAACTGCTCCGTTGCGGTGTTGATTTTCAGGCCAAAGTACTGGTCTAAGCGCATGGCACGAAGTCCGGGAGAAAGAGTAAAGGGTTGCCATATATGACCAAACGGTAGGAGGAAGAGAGTGTGGAAAGAGAAAAACTAGGTTCGCGGATGGGATTTATCCTGTTGTCGGCAGGATGCGCGATCGGAATCGGTAATGTGTGGAGATTCCCGTATATTGCGGGTATGTATGGCGGTGGAATGTTTGTGCTGTTCTATCTGCTGTTCCTGATCGCTATGGGTGTGCCCGTGATGACGATGGAATTTGCGGTGGGACGTGCCAGCAGGAAGAGTGTGATCCGGAGTTTTGCGGAATTGGAGAAGCCGGGGCAGAAATGGCATCTCCACGGGTACCTCGGTATGGCAGGTAATTATCTGTTGATGATGTTCTATACAACGGTGGCAGGGTGGATGCTGTACTATTTCTACCAGATGCTGACCGGCGGATTTACCGGTAAAGATAAGGAGCAGGTGGCAGACATGTTTCAGGGGATGTTGGAGGACCCGACGGTGTTGACGCTGTTGATGGTGATCATCGTGGTAACAGGAATCCTGATCTGTTCCTTCGGCCTGCAAAAGGGCGTGGAGAGGATCACCAAAGTGATGATGACTCTGCTCCTTTTTATCATTGTAGTGCTGGCAGTGCGCAGTATGACACTGGAGGGCGGCATAGAAGGGCTGCGATTCTATCTGATGCCGGATGTAGCGAGAATGCAGGAAGTGGGTATTCCGGAGACGATCACGGCGGCTATGAATCAGGCATTCTTTACGCTGAGTCTGGGAATCGGCTCCATGGCCATTTTCGGCAGCTATATTGATAAGAGCCGGTCACTGCTCGGGGAATCGGTGAATATCGCGATCCTGGATACTTTTGTGGCGTTTGTTTCGGGGTTGATCATTTTCCCCACCTGTTTTGCCTTTGACATCAGTCCGGATATGGGACCGAGCCTGATCTTCATCACGCTGCCGAATATCTTCAACCATATGGCAGGCGGACGCGTGTGGGGAACGCTGTTCTTCGTGTTCATGACATTTGCGGCCTTCTCCACGATCCTGGCGGTGTTTGAGAATATCATTTCCTGTGGCATGGACTTTTTCCATTGGAGCCGGAAGAAATCTTGTCTGGTCAATCTGGTAGCGCTCATCGTGCTTTCGCTGCCTTGTGTGTTTGGCTATAACCTCTGGTCGTCTATCCAGCCGCTGGGGGAGGGGAGTTCGATTCTGGATCTGGAAGATTTCATGGTCAGCAATGTGATCTTGCCTGTCGGTTCGCTCATCTATCTGTTATTCTGTGTGACAAGATATGGCTGGGGATTCGATCATTACCTGAAGGAGGCCAACACCGGAGAGGGTTTGAAGATATCAAGAGGGGTGCGGTTCTATGTGACATTTATCCTGCCGGTGCTGTTGCTCGTCCTCATCGTAAAGGGGTGGATCAGATAGGGCGGTTCAACAATTATTAAGGATGTGTAAAATTACGGTACTATCAGGGGTGTATTTATGGTAAACTATAGTTAACGACATTAGAAATTTCGTTTTCGGCCTTGCAGGAGTTACCGTATATGGCTTCTGCAAGAGCCGGAAACGGAAATTTGTTATATTGTTTACTATGATCATATAAACCGATAGTGGGAAGTGACAAATGTCGGGAGGTAGGATAAAGCGGGAAGGAGGAATATCTTATGGATAACTATGTAATTGCGATCGCAAGGGGATTTGGCAGCGGCGGTAAGGCGATTGGGACGCAGCTGGCACAGGAACTGGGGATTTCTTGCTATGCACAGCAGCTGTTGGATATGGCGTCGGAGTACAGCGGTATCAACAAGCAGCTGTTCGCCGAGGTGGATGAGAAGCTGCGTGGGGGCTATATGGTGCGGCATCTGATGAAGATTCCTTATACTTATGTGGTGGAACCCAGCGATAAAGAGTTTACATCAGACGTTAACCTATTCAATATTCAGTCGGAGATCATCAGAGAACTTGCCAAGACGGAATCTTGTGTGATAATCGGTAAATGTGCGGATTATATTCTGCGGAATGAGCCGAATGTAGTCAGCGTCTTTGTGGATGCGCAGGAGAATGACTGTATAACTAATGTTATGGAGAGAATGCAGGTAAATAGCAGCAGAGCGAAAGAACTAATACATAAGACAGACAAATATCGGGCAGATTACTATCGTTATTATACGAGGGGGAAAGATTGGAAGGATCCATTAAATTACGATTTGATGATTAATAGTTCCAGAGTCGGCTGGGACGACTGCGTGCAGCTGATCAAGGAATGCCTGCGGAGGAAGCTGCATATACAGCTGTAGAATACGAATATGCTGTGATGCTTAATAGGAAGTATAATGATATAATCCCTTGAAATACCGAATTTCAAGGGATTATTCGGCTTTCGACGGACTGTTTGTGCCGAAGCTTACAGACCGTGCGATGGACAGCGCGGCGCTGGATTGGCATACAAATAAATAACGGCATAAATGCATTGAATCAAATTTGGATTTGAATAATGTGCGTAATTGAAGGATGGTAATGATGGCAGGCAATGAAGACAGAAGGGAAGCGTATTTATTATGGAAGATAAAAGATTTGCAATATTGATCGATACTGATAATATTTCTTCAAAGTATATTTCAGCGATCATGGATGAGATGACGAAGCATGGGAGCGTAACCTACCGCAGGGCATACGGAGACTGGACAAGCACGCAGGCCAAAGGGTGGAAGAACAAACTGATGGAGAATTCTATCACGCCGATGCAGCAGTTTTGCAATACGGTAGGAAAGAACGCTACGGATTCCACGCTGATCATCGATGCAATGGATATTCTATATACCGGGAATGTGGATGGTTTCTGTATTGTTTCCAGCGACGGTGATTTTACAAGGCTTGCGATCCGGCTGCGGGAGTCAGGGATGAGTGTTATCGGAATGGGGGAGGAGAAGACGCCGCGGTCATTCAGAACAGCATGTTCTCAGTTCACGGTACTGGAGAATCTGATCGATGAGGACGACGAGGAGATGCAGGCTGCAGCACAGGAAGCTGCTCATGAGGCGGCACAGGGAGCCGGCAAGGGTGCAGGCGCTAAAGGAAAAGGGCGGAAAGCAGCGGCGAAGAAAGCTGGTGAGAGCAAGGAAGAATCCACATCGATCAGCAAGGATGTTATAGAAAGTGCGATCATCAATATTATCACGGAGAATGAAAATAAGGACAAGGAGACTGGATTGGGTGAGATCGGAAGCAGATTGCTGAATAAGTACCCGGACTTTGACGTGCGGAATTACGGATATAGCCTGTTATCTCGTTTCCTGGAAGAGATTCCCAGCCTTAAGCTGGTCAAAAACAATACAAGGATCAACGTGGAACTGAAAGAGAATCGGGAGTCCGAGGATGAGATCATAGACTATATTAAGACCATTGTAAAGTTTACGGGCAAGAAGGGAATGCGGGTGAATGAGTTGAGCAATAGCGTACACCGCAGGTACACGGAATTCAAGCCAAAGAATTACGGGTATTCCCAGTTTACCAAATTCCTGCAGGCGATACCGGAACTGGAGATCTACGGAGATATGAATGCGCGGAAGGTGCGTTTTGACGAAGCTGATTGAAACAGATTACAGTAACAGTGCGGACAGTCCCTGTGTATTTAATTGTTATATCGGTATATAAATATCGGCATATCAGTATATCAGTATATCAGTATATAGCCTCCACATTTATGATCTCGTTGTCTTCTACTTCAAAGCGCCACAGTGAGTGGCCGGGCAGGCGGTGTTCTGTTAAATAATAAATATTATTTAATTCGGTGATATAGTAGGGCGTACCGCCGCCGATAAAATACTGATAGATATCTTCA
This sequence comes from uncultured Lachnospiraceae bacterium, assembly GCA_910588215.1. GTDB lineage: Bacteria > Bacillota > Clostridia > Lachnospirales > Lachnospiraceae > UBA3282. The sequence goes on along the minus strand of CAJUQJ010000006.1, from coordinate 14,135 downwards.
TATCCGCCGTCGGCGAGCAGGGACAGATCGCGTGTGCGCAGTATAGTAGCATAGTCCTGATTTCCTGTAATATCCGTGGACACCGTGATATAGAAGTAATCCTGGATCTTGGTGATTTGGATCATGCCTGCCATACTGTCCGGCACAGGGTAAGTCTCCAGTATCTCAAAACTGTTCAAGTCCGCGCGGATAATGGAGGCATTGCCGGACACGAAATAGATATCGCTGTCGATGATGGTAAAGGAACGTACATAGACCTGATCCAGTGCTTCTATACGGCGGACTTCTGTCAGGTACATCCTGGTATCGTCTTCATTGTGGCGGAAGAGATACATTTCACCGCTCATGGAACTCCAGGCATAGAATGTATCGGTAGGAGCATCATATACGATATAGTGTGGCCGGCTGCCGATTTCATGGAAGGTCTGGGTGTGGACAAAGATATCTTCCTTTTTCTCATAGATCAGAATGCGGTTTTGCTCTGTATCATCCAGCAGATATACGTTTCCGTCGCTGGCAAGTGTATGGCCTCTGTCGATCTCATTCGTCATCACTTTCCATTCGCTCAAGGGATCGGACAGTGTATCGTGATAGATCACCTGATCATGATAACAGTCCACGAGGAAATAAGTGTCCTCTATCCGGGTAAGATAGGTGGGAACGCTCAGATCAGTATAGGGATTGGGAACTGCCGCGCTGCCTTCGGTGTCTGCTGCCGGCACGAGTTCCGAGGGCCGGATATATTCCGTGACAGGCCCGGGAGCAGAAATATTTCTGCCCGTCGTGTTGACGGCGCCTGGCTGTGGAGCGCATCCGGTAAGAATAGGCAAGAGAGCGAGAATGATAAAGAAGGATTTAATCTCATGTGTTATTGATATATGTATAGCATGCTGGTTCATCGTATGTATTCTCCATAGGCTTTTCAGCGACTGTATTATCTGCGCATTGTGCTGCCATGGCCTCGCGACGGTGCCTTGGCATTTTCTGCAGAAGGATTAAATCAAGATTTGTATATTTGCTGTTATTGATGTATGCCCGGCAGCAGGGGCAAAAAACCTTTTGACCCTAACATCATAACATTTAAATCAGAAATATGGTATACTGAAAATTATTTACAAATTAATAATACATAGAGCGTTACTATTCACGGTGCTCTGCACCTTGCTGCAGGGCATCCGGCCGATAACTTTACGGTTTCAGGCATCCAGCCTCTCGCCGAAGGCGACTTGGAATGGGCTGGATGCGTTACAGTTTGCGGCCGGTTAGGCCGTGAACTGTAACCATAGAGCAGTGTTACTATTCACGGATCAGGAATGCGCTGAACTGCGCATTCCCTGTTGCAGTCGTGGAAGATGAGGAGCAGGGCACATGGGCAGTGGATTGGAGAATGATAAAACAGAATATAACATAACGTTTGGCATTTTAACAGGGACGGCGATCGTCATGGTAGTGGCGGGGCATTTAGGCTACGGTGTACTGACAGTGGGGGATCTTTTTCCGTACTATTCCTTTCACGTACCGCTCTTCATGTTTATTTCCGGTTATTTCTATAAAGAAGTTGGTAAAGGGCAGACGTTTGGTTATGTGAAGAAAAAAGTATGCAGACTGCTTGTGCCTTATTTGCTCTGGAATCTGGTCTACGGGCTGCTGGCCTGGCTGCTGCGCGGATATGGATTCTCCATGGGAGAGGAGATCAGTGTTCGGACGTTGTTTCTTGCCCCCTTTATGCATGGCTATCAGTTCATCTATAATTATGCGGCATGGTTTGTGCCGGTCCTGCTTGTCATTGAGATGATGAATTTGCTCATGAGATTTATATGCGGTTGGAGTTTTGAGAAGCTATCGCGCAGAAGAGACGAAGGCGGGAACCTGGAGTGGTTCTACTTAGCCGGCAGTCTGGCGATAGGTATGATCGTGGTCTGTCTGGCGATCGGAGGACATGTCTGGGGAGATTACAAGGCAGCGGGCAGAATCCTTTTTCTCTATCCCTCTTATCAGATGGGACAGTTCTACAAGAAGAAACTGGAGAAGCACGATACCATGGGAAATCTGGTATACTTTGCCATCGTGATGGGGGTTCAGACGCTGCTGCAGATAGGCTGTAACGGGCTGGCTTTCAGCAGTGTCTGGTGTACAGGGTTTGCCAATGGCCCGCTCGTTCCTTATGTGACGATCGTGACAGGCATTGCCTTCTGGCTTCGGATAGCAAAAGTGGCTGCACCGGTGATCGGGAGAAGCAGGGTGATCCGTTTCCTTGGGCAGAATACTTATACGGTGATGATGCATCATGTATTGGTCTTTATGCTGATCAAGATGATTCTGGCCGGCGTTGCGGCGGGTACCGGGTTATGCGGGGATTTTGATTTTGCACAGTTTTATAGTAATATCGACTATATCTATTTGGTCAATGGTGTGGAACATTTTAAGATGGTCTATCTTGCGGCAGGCGTTGGCGTGCCGCTTGCGATACGATATGGCGTTGTGAAAGGGCAGGCAGGTCTGCAGGGTAGATACTTTGCAGGCGGCAAGGATGGCGAATGAGCCGGAGCGGTGTCGCGCTGAACGGCCAGAGAAAGTCTGATTTCTTGCGATTGCAATATACAGGGGAATATGCTACGCTATGAATATTGTTATGACGGTATCGACTGCGCTTGTTGTGGAAGGGATTCGTGACATGATCGTGACCGACAGGAAGATACCAGAAGAAACAGATGACGCGGAATGAATCTACAGGAGAAGAAAGGCGGTAATGACTATGCATCTGGCGGGAGAAGAGATGATGCTGTTATATGGACTGACTATGCTGGTATTACTGACAGTATTGCTGATCGCGGCATTGTATGGGATCGAGGCGCATACGGTGCGTATTTATAATTGGAACGGAAAGCGGTTTTGCTATTTGGGACGTACAAGACTGCGCCGGAAGGACGGAGATTATGCCGTGCGGATCGGAGAGCGGCTTGCGGATCTCTCGTATACGACATTGTATCAGATCTGTCCTGCCAGAGAGTTTGTCCGCAGGAATCGCTACAAGACGATGCTGCTGTGTGCCGGCGAGGAACGATGTGTGATGCACATAGAGGGGTGTATGCGGCAGTCGATCTACTACAGGCGGACGACGGTATAAGGAAGGCATGCAGCTTTGGAATTGACTGCGGACTCCGTGAACGCGCCAAAATCTCTGATTTTGTGTGCATAATTTTATAAACACCCACTTCTATTCATGGTGGTATCATAATGTAGGATATGGGTGTTTAGGAAGGATTTATGAGGAGAATGATCACAATCAGTTTGTGCATGATCGTGAAAAATGAAGAAAGAATTCTGGCGCGGTGCCTTGACAGCATCGAGGATCTGATGGATGAGATCGTTATTGTGGATACCGGATCCACGGACAGGACGAAGGCGATCGCATCAAGGTATACGGATAAGATCTATGACTATGAATGGACGGGCGACTTTGCCGAAGCGAGGAACTTCGCCTTTTCCAAGGCGGGGATGGAGTATATCTATTCGGCTGATGCCGATGAAGTCATGGACGAGAGGAACCGGGAAGCATTCCGGCGGTTGAAGACTACGCTTTTACCGGAGATCGATATCGTGCAGATGTACTATGCGAACCAGCTTTCCCATGGAACCATCTACAACTATGACAAGGAGCTGCGGCCGAAGCTTTTCAGGCGGCTTAGGACTTTCCGGTGGCAGGGAGCGATCCATGAGCAGGTAGAGCTTAATCCGGTGATCTATGACAGTGAGATCGAGATCAGGCATATGCCCGAGAACAACCATAAGGACAGAGATCTGGCGGCTTTTGTGCGCAGGACAGGAGAGGGTGACCGGCTGGATAAGAGACTGCATAATATCTATGCGAAGGAACTCTTCATATCCGGAGAAGACCAGGATTTCCTGAAAGCGGCCGCCTTTTTTGAAAGTTCCTGTATGGATACGGAGAGAAGTGCGGATGAGATCAAGGAGGCGGCGTGCGTTGTGGCGAGGGCTGCGAGGATAGCAGGCGATACGGCGAAATTCTTCAAATATGCCATGAAAGTAGTGGCGTGTGAGGGATGCGCCGAGATCTGCTGTGAGCTGGGGGCGTATTATCTGGGGGTACAGGATGTGGATGAGGCTGTGGTGTGGTATTACAATGCAGCCTACGAGACGGAGAGTATCTTAAATCTGCGCTGCAGCAAGGAGATTCCGCTGCGCGGGCTGGCAAGGTGTTACCGCATGGCCGGCAACGAAACGCAGGCGGCGGAGTATGACAGGCTGGCAGCAGAGAGCGCGGTCGGCTTAACTGGCTGATATTGACCGTGGATAGTAACTGACTGGATTGATGACATACCGTCAGTGTATATACAGGAAAACATAAGAATAGAGAGAGGCAGATTGATTACAATATGAAATGGGAAGAAAACGTGCGTAAGGTAGTGCCTTACACACCGGGCGAACAGCCGCAGGATCAGAATGTGATCAAGCTTAATACCAATGAAAACCCTTATCCGCCGGCACCTGGGGTCATGGACAGGATCGCGGAACTTTCACCGGAGCGGATGCGGTTGTATCCGGCATTTCCGGAACAGACACAATTGGCTTGGGCGCTTGCGGAATATTATCAGATCGACAGAGAGCAGATTTTTATCGGGGTGGGGTCGGATGATGTGCTGTCACTGGCGTTTATGACTTTTTTTCAGTCGAAAAGACCGGTCTTATTTCCGGATATAACGTATTCGTTCTATGACGTATGGGCGGATCTGTATCGGATACCGTATGAGAAGAAAGCGCTGGATGAGCAGTTTGCCATCAGGCCGGAGGAATACAGGCAGCCAAACGGCGGCGTGATCTTTCCTAATCCCAATGCGCCGACAGGCGTTTTGATGGAGCTTAGTCAGGTAGAGGAGATTGTAGCCGCCAATCGCGACGTGGTGGTGATCGTTGACGAGGCATATATTGATTTTGGCGGGACAAGCTGTCTGCCACTGATCGATACCTATGATAATCTGTTGGTGGTGCAGACTTTCTCGAAATCCAGATCCATGGCGGGCATGCGGATCGGGTATGCCATGGGATCACCGAGGCTGATCAAATATTTGAATGATGTGAAGTACGCGGTAAATTCTTATACGATGAATTATGCGGCGCTCCAGCTTGGCTTGGCGGCGGTGGAGGATGTGACATATTTTAAGGAATGCTGTGCCAAGATAGTCCGCACCAGAGAGCGTGCGCAAGAACAGCTGCATCGGCTGGGTTTCACGTTTCCGAAGTCTTATGGCAATTTCATCTTTGCCAGCCATAAGAATATGCCGGCGCGGGAGATTTTTGAACGGTTGAAAGAGAACGGTATCTATGTCAGGTACTGGGATAAGGAGCGAATCGACGATCATCTCCGGATCACGATCGGAACCGACGAGCAGATGGAGAAATTGTACCGGGCTCTGGAGAAAATATGCGGATAAGGGTTCAAATTTGAGAGAGGCCGGACATATATATTTATAGTAAACCCTCATCATGCACTGCCTGCTGTCGGGTGGGCCGCATGGTCATCCATGCTATGAGAGTCATAGAACTATATAGTAGAAATTGAAGCAATGTTTAAGTCAGTACTCAGCGTCGCATCCGGCTAGCTTAATGACTTTGGAAATTGAAATATAGCGGGCCGCTGCGCATGAGAGACTTTGGGAACTGATAGGGAGGAAGAGTATGGAAAAATTAGCAGCAGCATTTGCGGTTACTTTAGGAAAGTATGTATCTAAGGAAGCGGTGGTGTTTATCATATCGATGATTCCGATCTTGGAACTCAGGGGCGGGCTGATCGTGTCGAAGCTTTTGGAAGTACCGATCACAACAGCGATTCCGTTATGTATCATCGGTAATATCATTCCGATTCCTTTTATCCTGCTTTTTATCAAGCAGATCTTTAAGTGGATGAAGAAGATACGTCTTTTTCGAGGACTGGTGGAGAAATTGGAACAGAAGGCTATGGGCAAAAGTGATAATATTAAGAAGTATGAGTTCTGGGGACTGGTGCTTTTCGTAGGAATCCCGCTGCCCGGGACGGGAGCCTGGACCGGTTCGCTCATCGCTGCGCTTCTTGATATCGACTTTAAAAAGGCGGTGCTGGCGGAACTGCTTGGTATTGCGATCGCGACGGTGATTATGTCGATCTTTTCTTATGGACTCCTTGGAGCGTTGCTGTAAGGGATTCGGTGGTATGGTTTATGCGTGATTTGAAGAAGAAATATGCCGTTTATATCTTATGTGTGGGGATGCTTGCGGTTTGCCTGGCCGGCGCGGTACTGCTTGTGCGGGGATGCTTTACAGACAGCGCGAATCTCGCGTTGCAAAGGGGGGTCATCGCGACCAGTGACAGCACGGAGAATGAAGAATTGACGGCATACAAAGCGATTGACGGGGATGACAGTACTTTATCATCCCGTTGGTCCAGCGAGAATAACTGGGAGGATGCTTCCCATTATATACAACTGGAATTTCCTACAGAAATTTCAGTTTCTTTTGTTGTCCTGAAATGGGAGCGGCGCAATGTGACATCCTATGCGCTGGAAGGCTCAGGAGATGGGGTAAAGTGGGAGGTGCTGCAGTCTTTTGATACGGCGCCGGAGGTGAAGGACCAGGAGATAGTTCTTCAGGAAGCGGCAGCGGTCAGATTCCTGCGGCTCAGTATTTACCAGGTATCACAGAGAACGGAGGATTATTCAGATCTCTATCAGAATGTTTCACTCTATGAGTTTGAAGTCTATGCGGACAAGCCGGCGGCCTATGAACTGGAACTGGCGAAGATCGTCTGTGAAAAGGACGGAGGCAGATACCTGCGTATGCCGGAGGCCCCGGAAGGATATGAGGTAACCTATCTGGGTGCGGATCATGAGCAGGTGATCGGGGCAGACGGCGTTGTTTACGACACGATCCAGGAGAAAGAGGTGACGGTCGGATTCCGGGTGAGCAGCAGGAGTGATGCGGCGGACACAAGGGAGGTCGCGCAGGTGTTGACCGTGCCGGCGTGTACGGATGCAAGAACGGAGGCAGGAATGGATGCCAATGCCTGTCCGGATGTGATCCCGGCACTGGCGGAGTGGCAGGGCGGCAGAGGCAGACTGACGTTTTCCGGGACATTACGTATTGTCGTGGAGGAAGGGTCTTCCCTGCAGGATGAGGCGGAACTTTTGGCAGAACATCTGGAGACTGTGGCAGGATATGTACCGCAGGTGGTAAGCGGCAGAGTCACGGATGCACAGGCAGGGGATATTTATCTTGGCTACGCGGAGGAGTCCTGCGGGCTTGGGCGGGAAGGCTATCTGTGCGACATAACTGACAAGTGTGTCATAGTAGCGTTGTCCGATACGGGTGTACGCTGGGGAACGGTAACGCTTCTGCAGATCATAGGACAGGAACATAGCCTGCCCCAGGGAAAGATACGGGATTATCCGCTCTATGAAGTGCGGGGATTCGGCATCGATGTGGCCCGCAAGGCTGTGTCCATGGATACGCTGTATGCCATGATGGAGGCTATGTCCTACTATAAGATGAATGATCTGACGGTGCATCTGAACGATAATGTGATCTTAAGCACAAGCGGCCTTACCGACTCACTGGAGGATGCTATGACGGCAGACAGTGCCTTCCGTCTGGAATCGGATGTGGCCAATGACAAAGGTGAGAAACTCACCTCTTCGGAATATGCCTATACGAAGGAAGAGTTTGCCCGGTTCATCGATACTGCCAAGTCTTATGGTGTGACGGTGGTGCCGGAGATCGATACGCCGGCACATTCTTTATCCATCACCAAATTATTTCCGGAATATGCGCTGACGACCAGAATAGAGTCGGTGGATCAGATTGATCTGAGTAAGGAGGAGGCCGTAGAGCTTGTCAAGACGATCTGGCAGGAAGCGCTTGTGGGAGAGCAGGCGGCCTTTCGGAATGCCGAGATCGTCAATATCGGTATGGATGAGTATTACGGAGATGGAGAGCAGTATAGAGTCTTTCTGCAGGAGATTGCCAAGTTGGTGCTGGCGGAGGGTAAGACGGTGCGCCTGTGGGGCAGCCTGAGCAATATGGCCGGCACCACCGCACCGGAACCGGATCGTTTGCAGATGAACTTATGGAGCACTGACTGGGCCGATCCCCGGGAAATGTATGAGGCGGGGTATGATCTGATCAACATGCAGAACAATCATCTGTATGTGATCCCCGGAGGCGGCTATGATCATTTAGACACGGAAGAACTGTACTACAACTGGGAAGCCGGTAAATTCTATGACCATAGCCTGCTGGAGCGGATACCTGTGTATTCACCGCAGATGTTGGGCGCTTCCTATATGATATGGAATGACATGTGCGGCAGGCTGGATGTGGGTATCTGTGAATACGATCTGTACAGACGGTTTGAGGAACCGCTTCCCGTGCTGGGGGCGAAGTTGTGGGGCGGGAAGAGTGAGCAGTCCTATGAAGTGTTTATCGCTGCAGCAGAGCGTACCAGGCAGAGTATGTATGGGAGAGAAGACGGGCAGAACAGGCTCTATGAGGAAGAAACGGGCGTGGAGCCTGGGTATGAGGCTGTCATGCGGGTAAAGCTTGCGGACCCGAAGGGACAGGCGGCAACGGAAAGCGGTGCTGACAGGACAGAATCCGGAAAGCCAGGCAGTGGCGCTGACAGGACGGAATCCGGAAAGCCAGGCAGTGGCAGCGGACGTGACGGAAGGTGGGAACAAGAAGCTGGGGCCGACGCTGGACAGATCATCGCGGAGAGCGATTGTGCCTATGGCAGATGGGCATTCTACGCCGCGGAACCGGAGACCGGGTGTGTGGGCTTCACCAGAGAGGGCAGAACCTATACCTGGGATTACAGCCTCCCTATAGATGAGTGGGTGGAACTGAAGGTGATCGGCGAACCGGACAGGACGACCTTGTACGTGAACGGAAGTAAGGTGGGAACATTGGGAAATGACCGGGCTTTTGAAGAATATGCGACTTTCGTCTTTCCGGTGGAGCGGATCGGGCAGGCGACGGGAAGATTTGAGGGTGAGATAGAGTTCGAGATAAAAACGTATTGATTACGGTTAGGAAAAAATTTATAATTGAGAAAAGACAGGACTGAACGATAAGAAGAGATAGGATAAGGTCTGATCATGGAAGCATACACAGGTTTTGCGCAGGTATATGATATATTTATGGATGCTACACCCTATGAAGAGTGGTGTGAGAATATAGTAAAGATGCTGGAAAAGTACCGGCTGACAGGGGGCGTTGACGCCGCCGGACATGCCGCCGGTGTGGCGAGTTGCGGCGCCGCGCATGCTGCAGGAAAGTCCGGGATCGGCAATAACTACAGCATAGAAACCGACGATGGTGTCATAAAGCAGAATCTGTATCAGGAGCATAACACGATCCTGGATCTTGGCTGCGGGACAGGAACGCTGACACAGCTGCTGGCCGGGCGGGGCTATGAGATGATCGGAATAGACAATGCGCAGGAAATGCTGCAGATCGCTATGGAGAAGAGGGACGCCTCTGGGTTTGATATTCTGTATCTGCTGCAGGATATGCGGGAGTTTGAGCTGTATGGTACGGTGGGTGCCGTGGTCTGCGTATGTGATTCTATCAATTATCTGTTGGAGGAAGAGGAAATCGTGCAGACCTTCCGACTGGTCAACAACTATCTTTTTCCGGGGGGAGTCTTTCTTTTTGATTTCAATACGGTCTATAAATACGAGACGATACTTGGCGATACGACCATTGCAGAGAACCGGGAGGACTGCAGCTTTATCTGGGATAACTATTATCATGAGGCGGAAGAGATCAATGAGTATGATCTGACGATCTTTGTGAAAGCAAATGCCGGGAACATTGGTGACACTGCGGTTACCGGAGCGGACCGGAAGCAGGAGGAGGGCGGATCATATCAGAAGTTTCATGAAACACATTACCAGAGAGGATATCGGTTGGAGCAGATGCTGGATTTCCTGGAGCGGGCCGGCATGGTATTTCTGGAAGCGGTGGATGCGGATACGCAGGAGGCGGTCAGTGATGTGAGTGAGCGCATTTATGTGGCAGCGCGTAAGGGTGATTAGTATTTCGTACTTGATGGATGTGTATAATGTAAGGTGCGATGTATCATACTATAGTTAACGACATTAAAAATTTCGTTTTCGGTCCTGCAAAAGCTCCCGTATATGGCTTTGGCAGGAACCGGAAGCAGAAATTTGTTATGTCGTTTACTATAAGACTTAGGAGAGACAAGAGGGCAGCAAGATTGAGAGATCACAAGGATGTGCTGATTTCTCGATCGGGAGTTTTTGATACTTCGGAATGGAGGAAAACATGGCGGACTACATAGTGAAGGCAACGGCGGCAAATGCCCAGATCCGGGCATTTGCGATCACAGCAAGGGAGACGGTGGAGTATGCCAGGGATGCCCACGACTTAAGCCCAGTGGTGACGGCAGCGTTAGGAAGATTGATGATCGGCGGTGTGATGATGGGCAGTATGTTGAAATCAGACAAAGATCTGCTGACGCTTCAGGTCATAGGCAGGGGCCCGGTGCACGGATTGACGGTAACGGCGGATGCAAGCGGACATGTGAAGGGATATGCAGATTATCCGCAGGCGATGATGCCGCCCAACGGCGTGGGTAAGCTGGATGTGGGCGGCGTGATCGGGAAGGGAACGTTGACTGTCATTAAGGATATGGGATTGAAGGAACCCTACTGTTCCACGGTGACACTGCAGACCGGGGAGATCGGAGAGGACCTGACATACTATTTTGCGGCTTCCGAGCAGGTGCCTTCGGTGGTCGCACTTGGCGTTTTAATGGATAAGAACAATACGGTAAAGCAGGCAGGTGGTTTTATTCTGCAGCTGATGCCCTTTACGGAGGAGCATGTGATCGCGGCTCTGGAGAAGAGGCTGACGGCAGTGGCGCCTGTCACCACGATGCTGGAGGAGGGCCAAGATCCGGAACAGATCCTGGAAACTGTACTGGGTGAACTGGGGGTGGAATTTACCGATCGGCTGCCGGTGGCCTTTCACTGTAACTGCAGTAAGGAGCGGGTGGAGAAGGTATTGATCAGTCTGGGTAAGAAAGAGCTGCAGGAACTTATCGATGAGGGAAAAGAGGTGGAGTTGAACTGCCATTTCTGCAATACGGATTATAGGTTTACGGTGGAAGAACTGAAGAAGATCCAGCGGGCACGGAAGATGGATACGCATTCCCGGAAGGTGTAGGGGAGGACAATATAGAATACAATGACAATTGCATGATAATGAAAATAAGTTGGTATATCTGAATAGTAATAAAAGCAAGTCGTAATATTACAGAGAGGCGGTACAACTCATGAAACATGGATTTATCAAAGTGGCGGCGATGACCCCGAAGATCCGGGTGGCGGATCCGGTGTACAATGCGGATGAGATCTGTAAAGGGCTCAAGGAGGCGTACGCCAAAGGAGCGAAGATCATCGTTTTTCCGGAGCTTTGCATCACTGGTTACACCTGTGGGGATCTGTTCTTGCAGGAACTGCTTCTTAGTCAGGCGCGGGACGCACTGGAGGTGGTGGCGGATGCTACGGCGGGCAGTGATGCGCTTGTGTTCGTGGGACTGCCGCTGGAGATCGGGCATAAGCTCTACAATATGGCGGCAGTATTGCAGAATGGAGAAGTGCTGGCTTTTATCCCCAAGCGGTACATTCCTTCTTATGCGGAGTTCTATGAGGCCAGACATTTCATGCCGGGCAATGAGGAACCGGAGATTTATCTTTTTCATGGGAAAGAGGTACCTGTGGGAACTAATATCCTGTTTGCGGTGGATGGGGTACGCGGCCTGACGGTGGGCTGTGAGCTGTGCGAGGATCTGTGGGCGCCGCTGTCACCGGGTACGCGGCACGCGCTGGCGGGGGCCACGGTGCTGGTGAATCTGTCGGCCTCCGACGAGACAGTTGGCAAGGATGTGTATCGGGAGATGCTGGTGAAGTCTTCCAGTGCAAAGTTGATCGCGGGTTATATCTATGCTTCAGCGGGAGAAGGAGAGTCCACCCAGGATCTGGTCTTTGGCGGCCACAATATGATCGCGGAGAACGGGACGATACTGGCACAGGCGAAGCGGTTCGTGTCGGAGAATGTATATGCGGATCTGGATCTGCACAGGCTGCAGCATGAGAGACGACGGATGATGAGTTATCGGCCCAAGCGAAGCGGCGCTTATCTGGTGATGCCTGTTTCCATGGGAGAAGAAGAGACAGTGCTGGAGCGTACCTTTGGGGCCAGGCCCTTCGTGCCTGCGGATGAGGCGGAGCGGGCGAAGCGCTGTGAGGAGATCTTATCGATCCAGTCCTGCGGTCTGAAGAAAAGATACGAACATACCGGATGCCGGTCGGCGGTGGTGGGTGTTTCCGGCGGTCTGGATTCCACGCTGGCGCTTTTGGTGACAGTGCGTGCTTTTGATATGCTGGGACTGGACAGGCAGCAGATCACGGCGGTGACCATGCCCTGTTTCGGCACTACGGACAGAACCTACGATAATGCCTGCAAGTTGGCGCACACACTGGGCGCAGTGTTACAGGAAGTGGATATCAAAGAAGCCGTGACGGTGCATTTTGGAGATATCGGACAGGAGATGGAGAAGCACGATGTGACCTATGAGAACGGGCAGGCGAGAGAGCGCACCCAGGTGCTGATGGATATTGCCAACCGCACGGGGGGCTTGGTCATCGGAACCGGGGATATGTCGGAGCTGGCGCTTGGATGGGCCACCTACAACGGCGACCACATGTCCATGTACGGTGTCAATGCCGGCGTGCCAAAGACGCTGGTACGCCATCTGGTACAGTACTATGCGGACACCTGTGACAATGAAGAACTTAAGGACGTGCTTTTGGATGTACTTGACACGCCTGTCAGTCCGGAACTTCTGCCGCCGGTGGACGGAGTGATCTCGCAGAAGACGGAAGATCTGGTGGGGCCTTATGAGCTGCACGATTTTTTCTTGTATTATATGCTGCGGTGCGGTTTTGAGCCGGCCAAGATCTACCGGATCGCCTGCAGATCCTTTCAGGATATGTATGAAAAGGACGTTATCTTAAAATGGCTCAAAACCTTCTACAAGAGATTTTTTGCACAGCAGTTTAAACGTTCCTGTCTGCCGGACGGCCCTAAAGTTGGCAGCGTAGCAGTCTCCCCCAGAGGAGATCTGCGGATGCCTTCCGATGCCTGCGCCGATATTTGGCAAAAACAGGTGGAGGAGTTGTGAGAATGAAAAGCAGCGCCTGTACGCTGCAGCAGGCAGGCATCTGTCAAGCCGCTGCCATATGGGCAATGGGCAGAGCGGTTTATGGGGTACTGACACTGGTGTCAGTATCACCTTCGTTTTCCAGCGCCTTATTTAAGGATGTAGTGATGGCATCCAGCAGGATCATGGAGGTGTACTTACTTTCGTCCGGATAAGTAACGTTCTCCAGACTCTGGTTGGTGATGATCTGGTGGGCGAGATCCTCGAAGGAAGGCTGGATCAGAGGATACATGGTCGCCACGGCTTCGTCCAGATTGATGAGCCGTATGGAATTGATATTCTTTTCATCCACGGTCACTTCAATTTCCACGACGTTGTCGTTTAAGATCAGCGACGTCGTATATACACCGGGTACATAAGAATTTGTGGTGGTCTGCGTGACGGCGGACATGGTCTCCTTTTTCTCCTCTTTGGGAAGGAACATGATGATGAGCAGAACGATAAAAAGGATACCGAGCACGGCAAAGATTCCGGTATATATTAATTCTTTTACGTGAAGCACGACGATTTTGGTTTTGGAACTCATACAAATATCCCCATGGAAATTCTTTTTTATCAGTCTATGACAGGCACGTTGGGGTTATGCATCATTCAGGATGATTTATCTTCTTTATATTCCCGCAGCCGGTTGCGTTACAAATTCGAGGCCCCGCAGTTTTCTGCGGGGTACTTTATTCTACAGAATTTGGGTGTCATCTTCAGGAGAAACATAAAAAGGCAGATGCCATGAGGCGGCTTAACGAACTACATTGACCGCGAATAGTAAAGGTTACTATTCACGGTTCAATGTCATTAAGTTAATAGCGAACTGTCTGAAATGGTTAGATTCTTATTATGA
>CAJUQJ010000005.1 GCA_910588215.1 uncultured Lachnospiraceae bacterium | reverse complement strand
TGCCATCTTTCCAGCAGTAAGCCTTATGCTGCTGGTGCTAACTTAATGACATTGCACCGTGAATAGTAACGAACTGTTACATCCAAATATCCATGTATACAATTAATTCTTGCCTCTATCACTTTACTATGCTATACTGTAAAGTAGCATGCAGCTTATTTACTGTAGAAGTAACCTGTCAATCAGGAGTACGCATTACACTGCGGACTCCGTGAACGCGCCAAAATCTCCGATTTTGTGTGCATATTTTACTAAATACCCACTTCTATTCATGGTGGTATCATAATGTAGGATATGGGTGTTTAGTAAGTAAATACTTTCCGAGATGTCAGCGTGGGCATAAGATCTGTCGTGTCCACGTTTTTTAACGGAAGCAGAGAAGGAGGAAACTATTTTGAAAGAATTTCTTACGGGCCTTGTTGATTCTGTCACAAGTATCAACAGTGCCGTCAACAATTTTGTCTGGGGTATCCCCATGCTGGTACTGCTGGTGGGCACAGGCATCTTAATGACGGTACTGACCAGATTTTTCCAGCTGTCCCATATCGGACACTGGTTCAAGAACACCATCGGCGGTATTTTCGGCGACAAACATGTTACGAAACACACTGATAAAGAGGATAAATCCATTTCTCAGTTCCAGTCGCTGTGTACGGCTCTGGCTGCTACCATCGGCACCGGCAATATCGTCGGCGTTGCCAGCGCACTGATCGCAGGAGGCCCCGGCGCAATCTTCTGGATGTGGATCGTGGCGTTCTTCGGCATGATGACCAACTATTCCGAGAACGTACTGGGAATCTATTACCGTCGTAAAAATACGAAAGGCGAATGGTGCGGCGGCGCCATGTATTACCTTAAAGACGGTCTCGGTTCTTACAGAGGCTGCAAGCAGATTGGCGCGGTACTGGCGGTACTCTTTTCCCTCTTCTGCCTGCTGGCCTCCTTCGGCATCGGCAACATGAGCCAGGTGAATTCCATTGCCGCCAATATGGAAGCGGCTTTTTCCATTCCGACCGTCGCTACAGGTATCGGGCTGATGATCCTGGCTGCTTTAGTTATCGTCGGCGGGCTGAAGCGTATTGCTTCTGTTACCGAGAAGCTGGTTCCTTTTATGGCTATCGCATACATACTGGGTGCACTTGTGATCTTCTTTTCCAATATTGAACAGTGCGGCGACGTCTTTTCCGCTATCTTTAAGGGCGCTTTTGGCTTGAAGGCCGTAGGCGGCGGTATTGTCGGCTCCGGCGTCAAGATGGCATTGACCTGGGGAATGAAACGAGGTGTTTTCTCCAACGAGGCCGGTCTTGGTTCCTCCGTCATGGTACACTCCAATTCTAACGTCAAAGAGCCGGTCCGTCAGGGTATGTGGGGTATCTTCGAGGTGTTTACCGATACCATGATCGTTTGCACCCTGACCGCTTTTGCTGTTCTTTCCTCCGGTCTTGTAGATTTGGAGACAGGCGCCGTGTTAAGCGAGGCCGAGGGTTCGGCCCTGGTCGGAGAAGCTTTCGCCACGATATTCGGCCCTTTGGGCCCCATGTTCATCGCTCTGTCGATCCTTCTGTTTGCTTTCTCTACGGTGCTTGGCTGGAGCCACTACGGTTCTAAAGCATGGGAATACCTGTTCGGCACGAAGTCTACCATTGCCTATAAGGTTGTGTTCATTCTCATCATCTATGTAGGTGCGACCATGAACCTGAGCCTGGCCTGGGATCTTTCCGATACCTTCAACGGTCTGATGGCGATGCCAAACTTAATCGGCGTGCTGTGCCTGTCTCCCTTGGTCATGCGCATCACGAAAAACTATGTGGACCGCGCTATCCGCAAGAAAGACGTAGCTCCCATCCTCTCCGTCTTCCCGGACATCAATAAGGATCACGCCGAATAACAGAACGAGCAAAGCCCACAAAAGCCTCACTCCGTCTTGCACAGAGTGAGGCTTTCTTATTGATCAATATGCGTTATCGTTCGCTAAACTTCATAGGATACATCGCCCGAAAGCAATCTTCCATTCCTTATGCCTTGCCGTCAGAACCAAGAACGTTAACGATCTTATGAGCAACCATATCCTTAACGGCCTGGCGAGCCGGTTTCAGATACTGACGAGGATCAAAATGATCCGGATGCTCTGCGAAGTACTTACGGATGTTACCTGTCATAGCAAGACGGATATCGGAATCGATATTAATCTTACATACTGCAAGTTCAGCTGCCTTACGAAGCTGTTCCTCCGGAATACCCACTGCATCAGGCATATCTCCGCCATACTGGTTAACCATCTTAACGAACTCCTGCGGAACGGAAGAAGAACCGTGCAGAACGATCGGGAAACCAGGCAGACGCTTAATGCACTCCTCCAATACGTCGAAACGGAGCGGCGGCGGAACAAGGATGCCGTCAGCATTTCTTGTACACTGAGCTGCCGTGAACTTATATGCACCGTGAGAAGTACCGATCGCGATCGCCAGAGAGTCACATCCTGTTCTGGAAACGAACTCTTCTACTTCTTCCGGACGTGTATAGGACTCTTTACCAGCCTCTACAACTACTTCATCCTCTACACCTGCCAGTGTACCAAGCTCAGCCTCAACTACTACGCCCTTATCATGAGCATACTCTACTACCTGCTTGGTCAGTGCAATGTTCTCTTCAAAAGATTTGGAAGATGCATCGATCATAACGGAAGTGAAACCGCCGTCGATACAGGATTTGCACAGCTCAAAGCTGTCACCGTGATCTAAGTGTAAAGCGATCGGGATCTGCGGATTCTCCTGTGCTGCTGCCTCTACCAGCTTAACCAGATACGTATGGTTAGCATAAGCGCGCGCTCCCTTGGAAACCTGAAGAATAACCGGGCTGTTCAGCTCACCTGCTGCTTCCGTGATACCCTGAACGATCTCCATGTTGTTAACATTGAATGCACCAACCGCATAACCGCCATTGTATGCCTTCTTAAACATTTCTTTTGTTGTTACTAATGGCATTGTCCTTACCACCTTTCTTAATATTTTGACCGGCACAAGACCGGGTGAAAACTACTGCATTTATTATAACCCAAAGCCTGTTTATACGCAAATAGATTCTCTGGAAAATATGCCCAAAACATAACAGTGCGGCTTGTTACATCAAATAGTCCTTCGATATCCTGATCTGCAGCGCCTGCCGTTCATTCGTGAGCACGGCCCGGCAATGTTCGCCGCCAAACTCCCCATCCAGCGACCAGGCAAGAGGCACTTCACTTTCCACGACCAGCTTTGAGGACTTATACGTATGGATATACTCTGATTTTACCCGTTTATCCACCAGTGCCATGATGATATTGTTCAACTCCAGCGGGTTTGCAGGTTTGCGGATCAGCGTCACTTCAAACAAACCGTCATCCAGCAAAATATCCTGACCTGTAATGCCCCGGAATCCACCCACAGAATAGGAATTTGTAACCATTCCAAAAAGAAATTCCCCTTCGATCACATCCTCATTGCATGTGATCTTAAGCGGGCAGGCCCGCACGGAAGGCAGCCGCTTCACACCTTCCAGCAGATAGGCGGCATGTCCCAGAACATTCTTTACATCCTGCTTCGTCCCGTAGGACACATCTGTAAAAATACCGAAGGCCGCCACATAGATAAAATTGTCACTGTTAAACCAACCGATATCGCAGGCATAATTTACGCCGTTCACGACCATATCCGCCGCCTTGATCATGTTCTTGGGAATCTTCAGGCTATTGGCGAAATCGTTGGTGCTGCCGGCCGGGATATAGCCTACCGGTAGTTTCTCCTCGCACTGCATCATCCCGTTCACCACTTCATCCAGCGTACCGTCCCCGCCGCAGCAGGCTACCATATCATAGCTGCCCTGCCGCTCTTTCACCGCTTTGATCGCGTCTCCCGTAGCCTGCGTCGGATAGGCAGTGACTTCGTACCCGGCTTTCACGAAGATATCTATGATGTCCAACAGATTACTGCGAATCTGCGCTTTCCCCGCTCTCGGATTGTATACAAAAAGCATTCTCTGGCCCATAACTACCGCCCTCCATAAACATATCCTATATCTATCTACTATTTTAATAGAGTAGTCTGCAAATTTCAATTATGACAAAGTTAAAAAAGTGTAAAAAACAAAAAAGAGACTTCCCTCTACAGAAATCTCTTTTATATTCTGCCTTATCTAAATGTCATGTACGTAGTCCGGTCTGTTCAGTTTCCGCTTAAGAATTTCTCAATCTCCACAACCGCGGTATCCTCATCATTACCGTCCGCAACAACAGTTACTTCCTCTCCGCTGGCAAGTCCAAGGCTCATCATCCCCATGATACTCTTTGCGTTGACTTTCCGGTCTTCAGAATTGATGTACACCGTACTCTCAAACTGGCTAGCTACCTGCACGAGCATCGCGACCGGCCTGGCCTCCAGTCCTTCCTCCAGCTTAATCTGGATTGATTTTTGAATCATACTTTCTCCCTCCTTTATAACCTGATTCTATCGGCAATCTCACTCAATTTACGCAGTCTGTGGTTAACACCCGACTTCCCTACGGGCGGCTCCAGATATCTTCCCAGTTCCTTCAACGCAGCATCCGGGTATTCCAGCCGCACCTCGGCCATCTGCCGCAGATTGTCCGGCAGGTTCCCAAAGCCGTATTTATCTCTGATCAGGAGTATATCTTCAATCTGCTTCGATGCTGCTGTAACTGTCTTGGAAATATTTGCAGTCTCGCAGTTGACCCGCCTGTTAACGGAGTTCCGCATTTCCTTGACGATCCTTAAATTCTCGAGATTCATCAAAGATATATGTGCCCCCATTACATTCAGAAGGTCTACAATTCCCGCACCTTCCTTCAAATAGACAACCTCGTATTTCTTCCGTCTTATACTCCTGGCATCAATCTGAAATTCCCGGATAATAGCCTTCAGCTGCTCTGCCTGCTCCTTCGCACTGCAGACAAATTCCAGATGATAACTTTTCTCAGGGTCGCTCATGGAACCGATGCACAAAAATGCCCCTCTCAAAAATGCTCTGGCACAACAAGAGTTCTTGATCAGGAGAGAGTTTACCGATGTCTGCAGTACGATCCTGTCATTCTCCCTCTTATCCAGATGCAGGGCTTGTATCACTTTATTCTCTATCCTGTCGTCAAACAGAATTCGCCCCCTGCTTTGTACCTCAACTTTATTTATATTAAATGTTTTTTCTAATAATGTAAAGCATTTTCTGATAACTGCTTCATTTTCTGTCTCAAGACTTAAATGAGATCCGGCCCGGTCCTCGCAGCTTCCGCCTCCAAAGTGCAGGATCGCCGCCAGCTCCGCCAGTTGACAGTGCCTCGAAGAATCTATATGCGCTGCGAGTTCTTCCTTTACGGTTCCGGAAAAAGACATTCCCTAACCTCCAATCCAAAGGCAACCAAGCTTGTCTGAGAAAACGCCCAAGGATATTCTCTCACTACACTCCCTGCTTGATATCTCTGTGATACAACTTAACACCGTAGTTCCCACGTTCCTTAATTCCTGTGTAAAGTTCATTGGCCAAAGTCACGCTTCTGTGCTTACCACCCGTACAGCCAATCCCGATCACCAGCTGATGCTTACCCTCTTTGACATAATTCGGGATCAGGAAGTCCAGCATATCGATCAGTTTTTCCAGAAATGCTGAAGCCTCCGGAAAGCTCATCACGTAATCCTGTACCTCTTTATCATTACCAGTCTTATGCTTAAGCTCATCAATATAGAACGGGTTGGGCAGAAATCTCACATCAAATACAAGGTCTGCGTCCGCCGGTATCCCATTCTTAAACCCAAATGACAAAACAGTGATCATCAGGGAATTATATTCTTCATTACGTACAAAAATATGGTCAATCTCTTCTTTCAATTCCCGCGTCAGAAGATTAGAAGTATCGATCACATAGTCGGCCTTTTTCTTGATCTCTTTCAGAATATCCCGCTCTCTGTGCACGCCCTCTTCCACTCGTCCCTTCGGGGAAAGAGGGTGCATGCGCCTCGACTCCTTATATCTTTTGAGCAGAACCTGATCGCTCGCATCCATAAAAAGAATCTCAAAAAGATAACCGTTCTCTTTAAGCCTGTCCAACGTGCGCTGTGCATCACCAAATGGTTGATCCGCCCGTACATCCAGTCCAAGCGCAACCTTCGTGGTCTCGCTGCCCGGCATAGCGATCAACTCCACAAATTTCTCGATCAGCGGCACCGGCAGGTTATCCACACAGTAAAATCCCACATCCTCCAGCATCTTCATGGCGGTTCTCTTGCCGGAACCGCTCATGCCGGTCACTACCACAAATCTCATCCTGTTATCTCCCGTATATTAAAAGTCCCCCAGAAATACCACTTCCGGTTCCAATGTCACATGGAATCTCGTCTGCACCCGCTCCTGCACTTCCTCGATCAGCTCCCGGATATCAGCTGCCGTCGCACGTCCGGTATTAACTATAAACCCACAATGCTTCTCCGACACCTGCGCCCCACCGATCCTGTAGCCGCGCATCCCGGCATCCATGATCAGCTTACCCGCAAAATACCCTTCCGGGCGTTTGAACGTACTGCCAGCACTTGGAAATTCCAAAGGCTGCTTGCTCCTGCGAAGCCCCGCCAATTCTTCCATCTTCGCCCCGATCTCCTCTTTATGCCCTTCCGCTAGCTGCAGTGTTACCTCCAGCACAACGATCGGCCTGTTGCGGATTGCGCTGCTGCGATAGCCGAATTCCATAGTATCATTGTCCAGCGTCAGAATCTCTCCTTCTTTATCCATCCCTCGAACGGACACAACGATCTGTTTCATCTCGCCGCCGTAGGCTCCGGCATTCATCACCACGGCACCGCCGATACTACCCGGAATGCCTGCCGCAAATTCCATGCCGCTCAAATTCCGGTCTTTGGCCTCGGCCGCCACCCGGGAAAGCAGTGCTCCGGCCCCGGCGCGGACAAGTGTCCCTTCCGTTTGGATTTCCTCCATAGGCCCGTCAAGTTTCAGTACAACTCCCCGATATCCCTTGTCTCCTACGAGAAGATTGCTTCCGTTTCCCAGAATAAAATACGCTTCCTCAATCTGATTCAGATACCGGATCAGCTTCACCAATTCCTCTTCCCGATGGATCATGATAAAGCATTCCGCCTCTCCTCCCACCCGAAAAGTGGTATGTTTGCTCATCGGTTCGTGAAATAAGATCCTCTCTTTTGGAATCACCGTTTTCATATAGTCATACATCGACGCGCTCACTATCCATCCATCCCGTCCATTTCTCGAATTTACTGCTATAGATACTGACATGATATGCCATTTTCTATATTTTATTTATATTCCGATGCAGCTGCGGATGACACAAGTCAATACTCCCAAGCTGGGCAAAGCATTTGATACGCCCCAGGGCGCGGGTATTGATCCTTTTTCTTAAGAAACGGCAGATATATCTGCCGTTTCTTATAGAGTCCCAGTTTTATCTTAAAATTATGTATATTTAATATTCCCTATCTTTTACTCCAGTACAAGCTTTGCCGCGCCATAGATACCCGCGTCGTTGCCCAGCGTTGCAAGTACGAACTTCGTATCCTTACAGCCATGGAATACCGTGCGCTCAAACGGCGGACGAATATAGTCAAACAGCACCTCTCCGGCTTTGGAAACACCGCCACCGATCACGAATACTTCCGGATTTACGACACCCGCGATCACGCCCAGGCCCTTGCCCAGGTATTCGCCAAACTGCTTCGCCACCTCAATAGCCAGCTCGTCTCCGGCTTTGACTGCGTCAAACACCGTCTTCGCGGATACTTTACCCTGTCTCAATACACTGTCCTTATCGCATGCCTTCAATTGTCTGTTGGCCAGTCTGGTGATACCGGTAGCAGAAGCATATTCTTCCAAGCAGCCGAAATTGCCGCATCCGCATTCCTCCGTCTCATTATCTTCCACATGAATATGACCAATCTCGCCGCCCGAACCGTTGCAGCCGGTCACGACTTTGCCGTTGATGATGATGCCGCCGCCTACGCCGGTTCCCAGCGTGACTGCCACCAGATCCTTATGTCCCTGGCCGCCGCCCTTCCACATCTCACCCAGCGCCGCCACATTGGCGTCATTGCCGCCTTCCACCTGCATACCGCCGAGCAGTTCCGAGAGTTCCTTTTTCAGGTTCATCTCGGACCAGCCCAGGTTCACTGCCTTGTGGATGATCCCTCTGCCGTCGACCGGGCCAGGTGCACCGATACCGACACCTGCCACGTCATCTTTCTCGATCGCCTTCTCTTCCATCTTGGCCTGCACGCTGGCCGCCACATCGGGCAGAATATTAACGCCGCCGTTCTCCGTTCTGGTGGGGATCTCCCACTTCTCCAACAGATTACCGCTGATGTCAAACAGCCCCAACTTCACAGTCGTTCCGCCTACGTCCACGCCAAATACATAGTTTGCCATACCTTTTGTCCCCCTTGGTTGTAGTTTATATTATTGCTATTATATATGCTTCACGCTTCTTCCGCACAGAAAATACTCCGTTCTCAACCACCGTTCCATGCCGCCTTAGCATTTCCTGATGTCTAGACTATTCTTCTTCCCGTCTGGCTGCCAAAGACTTCTGCACACGTTTATACAGTTCCTGTGCCGCATTGTAACCCATCTTCTTCTGGCGGTGGTTTACTGCCGCTGATTCACAGATGATGGCCAGATTCCGGCCGGGTCTGATGGGAATGTTGTGACACACCACCTTATTGCCCAGATATTCGGTATACTCTTCCTCAAGACCGAGACGGTCATACTCTTTATCCTTATCCCAGTCCTCCAGTCGGATGACCAGATCGATATTCTGCGTATCCCTGACGCTGGACGCACCGAACAAAGATTTCACGTCCACGATGCCGATACCCCTCAGCTCGATAAAGTGCTTGGTAATATCCGGAGCGCTTCCCACCAGTGTATCCTCGCTGACTCTGCGAATCTCCACCACATCATCCGTGACAAGACGGTGTCCTCTCTTGATCAGTTCCAGCGCCGCCTCAGATTTACCGATGCCGCTCTCGCCCGTGATCAACACACCCTCTCCGTATACATCCACCAGGACGCCGTGCACGGAGATGCAGGGTGCCAGCTTCACATTCAGCCAGCGGATCACTTCCGCCATACAGGCTGAAGTGGCACGCTTACTCATCAGGATCGGCACGCCGTATTTGACCGCGATCTCCCGGAATAACGGGTTCGGCTGTAATTCCCTGCAGAACAGGATACCCGGGATCGGATTGTTGAGCAGTTTCTCAAAAATCTCCCGCTGGCGGTCCTCTTCCATGCAATTCATATAAGAATATTCCACAAATCCCACGATCTGCAGCCTTGTCGTCTCGAAATGCTCAAAATAACCCGCGATCTGCAGTGCCGGCCTGTTGATATCCGGCTGAATCACGCTGATCTTGGAAATATCAATCTCCGGCGTGAGATTCTCCCATTTAAATTTCTCGATAACTTTCGTCAAACTGATGCTTGCCATAACCCTCTCCTTACCTCCCGTATCCTGACTTACCGCTTCCTGTACGCATCCTGAACAGCCTGAGTACGCTAAGCAGGGATGCTTCAATGTAGACGCGGCTTACTGTTCTATTTTAGCATACAAAGATGAGGTTCGCAATTCATCTGATAAAACTATGGGCTCTGCAAGTAACTATGCGTTACAGTTCACGGCCTTTGCAGTAAATGCAAAGACCTGGCTGAACTGTTACCTCTGCAAACCATCCTCACGGAAAAACGCATAGATCTGCCGAGCGATATGCTCCGGGATCTCCGGCACTTCACACAGCTGCTCCACGGACGCCTCCCTGACCTCATTGATAGAACCGAAATGCCGCATCAGCGCCTTGCGCCTGGCCGGTCCTACACCCGGGATTTCATCCAGCACCGACTTCACCTGCGCCTTGGAGCGCAGCGACCGATGATACTCGATGGCAAAGCGGTGCGCCTCATCCTGAATCCGGGTGATCAGTTTAAAGCCTTCCGAGTGCGTGTCTATAGGAATCTCCACATTCCGGTAATACAATCCTCTCGTGCGGTGGTTATCGTCTTTCACCATACCGCAGACAGGAATATCCAGATGCAGCTCCTCCATCACCTGCAAAGCAATGTTCACTTGCCCTCTGCCGCCGTCCATCAACAGAAGATCCGGGAACTTCGTAAAACTTCCAAGCTCATGGCCGATCTCCTTCCTGTCCAGTTCTTCTTTCTCCTCCATGCCGTGGAGAAACCGCCTGGTCAGCACTTCTTTCATACAGGCGTAATCGTCCGGCCCGGACACAGACTGAATCCGGAATTTGCGGTAATCACTGCGTTTCGCCTTCCCCTTTTCAAAGACCACCATGGAACCCACGTTGGCAAAACCGCTGATATTAGAAATATCAAAAGCCTCCATGCGGCTCACATGCTCCAGTTCCAACAGCGCCGCAATCTCCTTCACGGCACCGATGGTTCTTCCTTCCTCCCGTTTGATCCGCTCCTTATCCTGACTCAGGACCAGATGTGCATTCTGGGCCGCCAGCTCCACCAGCTTCTCTTTGGCCCCTTTCTTGGGCACCCGCAGATAGACCCGACTGCCCTTACGGCTGCTGAGCCACTTCTCAAGGATCTCCAGATCTGCGATCTCTTCCTGCAGCATCAATTCCCGTGGGATAAACGGCGTTCCCGCATAAAACTGCTTCACGAAGTCCAGCAGAATCTGCGCCGTATCATACCCTTCCACATGAGTCATATAGAAATGCTCCCTGCCGATCAGCTTGCCGTCCCGCACGAAAAAGACCTGCACCACGGCATCCGTCTCGTCCTTGGCCAGTGCCAGGATATCCTTATCCTCCCCATTGCTGTCCGTGATCTTCTGTTTCTGCGCCACGCTCTTCACACTGTTGTAAAGATCCCTGTACCGTATAGCCTCCTCAAACTCCAGGTTCTCGGAAGCCTGGGCCATTTTGTCTTCCAGATTCTTCAAGAGCGGCTTATAATTACCGTTCAGGAAATCCAGCGCCTGTTCTACACGCTCCCGGTACTCCTCCTTGCTGATATATCCCTGACATGGTGCAAGGCACTGTTTGATATGGTAATTCAGGCAGGGACGTTCCAAGCCGATATCCCGCGGCAGTCTTCGGTTACAAGTTTTTAACTGATACAGCTTATTCATCAGATCTATCGTATCTTTCACCGATGCCGCACTGGTATAAGGGC
Organism: uncultured Lachnospiraceae bacterium; assembly: GCA_910588215.1. Lineage (GTDB taxonomy): Bacteria > Bacillota > Clostridia > Lachnospirales > Lachnospiraceae > UBA3282. The sequence continues at coordinate 144,266 of CAJUQJ010000005.1, read as the reverse complement.
CAAAATACTTGGAGCGGTCTTTTTTCATTTCTCTGGAAAAAAGGATTCGCGGATACTCTTCCCCCACAGTCACCTTGATATAGGGGTATGTCTTGTCATCCTTCAGCATGGTGTTGTATTTCGGGCTATACTCTTTGATCAGATTATTCTCCAGGACCAGCGCCTCCAGCTCGGAATCAGTCACAATATATTCAAACCGAGCGATCTGTTCTACCATCCTGTCAATCTGCGGCCCTCTTCCCACGATCTTACGGAAGTAGGAGCGCACCCGACTGTGCAGATTGACTGCCTTGCCCACATAGATGATCGTATCCCCCGCATCGTGCATCAAATATACGCCGGGAGAATTCGGTAATTTCTTCAATTCTTCTTCAAAGTTAAACATGGCATCATTTCCTGACTTACTCTATTTATAAATGAAAAGATAAGGCAAAGTCAGCTGCTGATATGACTTTGCCTCTCCTTATTCCACCTGCTTTAGATATGCTATGCACCGTAGTGATTCAAGCCGGTCCAGCTGCTTCTTGTCTCAACGCTTATGGTCGTCCCGCGGCTCGGGCGCCTGGGAAAATACGCCCCGGTTCTCCGGGCGCGGCTGACAGGGCGGCGTCCACGATTGTTCCGATTCCTCCTTGGGTTCCGCTGCTTTCTGCGCGTCTTCCTCTTGCTCCTGCTGATCAGGCTTCGGAACAGGCACTGGCTGCTTAGCCGAATCTTCCTGCATTGCAGATTCAGGCTTCAGCTCCTGCACCGGGCTGCCCTGCATAAGCGTTTCGCCGGACTTTGACTCCTCCTTGGCTGCTCCGGTCTCGTTTTCTTCCTCTTTCGGTTCCGGAATTCCTTTCTCTTTGCGGTAGATCTTCATGAATTCTTTGCCGGTGATGGTCTCTTTCTCAATCAGGTGTGCCGCCAGTTTATCCATGATCTCGCGGTTTTCCTTCAACAGCTTCTTCGCCTGCTTGTAACTGTCACGCAGCATCTTCATCACTTCCGTGTCGATATCTGCCGCCGTCACGTCGGAACAGGTCAGAGATGCCCTGCCGTCCAGATATTGGCTCTCCACCGTAGCAAGCCCCATCAGGCCGAATTTCTTACTCATGCCGAAACGAGTGATCATATTGCGGGCGATACTCGTCGCCTGCTCGATATCGTTGGCAGCACCCGTAGTAACCGTATCAAAGACGATCTCCTCCGCCGCCCGGCCGCCCAAAAGCCCTACCAGACGATCACGCAGTTCCGCTTCCGTATTCAGATATTTCTCTTCCTCCGGCACATGCATAACATAACCCAGCGCTCCCATGGTCCTGGGCACGATGGTGATCTTCTGCACCGGCTCCGAGTTCTTCTGCAGTGCGCTTACCAGCGCATGACCCACCTCATGATAGGAGACGATCTTGCGCTCCTCCTTGCTCATGATGCGATCCTTCTTCTCTTTACCGACAAGTACCTGTTCGACCGCGTCGAACAAGTCCTTCTGATTAACATACTCTCTGCCCGTCTTAACGGCATTGATGGCCGCCTCGTTGATCATGTTCGCCAGATCGGAACCGACCGCACCGGAAGTCGCCAGCGCGATCTCATTCAGATCTACGGTCTCATCCATGCGCACATCCTTGGCATGTACCTTCAAGATCTCCACACGACCCTTCAGATCCGGCTTATCAACGATGATCCGACGGTCAAACCGTCCTGGACGCAGAAGCGCCTTGTCCAGGATCTCCGGCCTGTTGGTAGCCGCCAGAATGATGATCCCCTTCTTACCGTCGAAACCGTCCATCTCGGACAGCAGCTGATTCAGCGTCTGCTCTCGTTCCTCGTTGCCTCCGCCATACTTGGAATCCCTGCTGCGGCCGATGGCATCGATCTCGTCGATAAACACGATACAGGGTGCATTCTTCTCCGCTTCTTTAAACAGGTCACGCACACGAGATGCGCCCACACCTACATACAATTCTATAAAGTCCGACCCGGACAGGGAGAAAAAGGGCACATGTGCCTCTCCCGCCACTGCCTTGGCCAACAGCGTCTTACCCGTACCGGGCGGCCCCACCAAAAGCGCCCCCTTCGGCAATCTGGCACCGATCTTAGAATATTTGCCAGGATTATGCAGGAAATCCACTACTTCCACCAGAGACTCCTTGGCTTCGTCCTCACCGGCCACATCCTTAAATGTGATCCCGGTCTCCTTCTGCACATAAGCCTTGGCCGTGCTCTTGCCCACACCCATGGGCCCGCCTTTGCCGCCCATACGCCGGAACAGCAGGCTCATCAGGCCCCACATCAGCAGAATGGGAAGCACATAATAAAGCAGCACTGTCATAATGATGCTCGAACTGTCGGAAGTTGGTTTCTTGATCTCGATATTCTTCTCCAGAAGACGCTTCGTCAGCGTATCATCGTCTTCCATCTTGCCCGTATAATAGGTCATCGTCCCCAAACCGTACCCATAGGCAAAAGGTGATTTGTTCTCTGCTTCTTTCGGATAGATGACTACCCTGTCGGATTCTACCGTAACACTCTCGATCTTGTCCTTAGCGATCATATCGATGAAAGCGTTGTAAGATATCTCCTGATTCGTAGCACCGGTCATCATCTTCATGAACAGGCTGATGCACAAAAGGGTGACGATCGCCGCCACCGCCAGCATGATCAGGCTCTGCTTCCTCGGATCGTTGCCGCTGCTGCCGGAACCGCCAGAGCCTCCCGGCCCTCCCGGGCCGCCGGAGCCGTTGCCGGGACCACCGGGACCACCTTCGTATTGATTTAAATTATCATCCATGAGGAATCCTCACTTTCTGTTTTCTCTCTATATAAAATATAAGGTACACGCATTCATAAATCAATAATAGAATTATGAATTTGCGGACACAAGTATTAAAGAATTATAAAATCTATTTACAATTTTAGCAAGAGTTGCCGCCAAAAAAGTTTCCACAGATCATTATAGGGCAGATCATAGCGAAATACAACGAGAACCGAAACGCCGCGGGTCCAATCCTGGATTGTCAGTTACAGAGATATTGCCCTTATTGCCATTATTTCGGGAATCAAGTATAATTATGCTAAATTCCTGCTTGCGGACATACAGATAAATCTTACGGAACGATAATGACCGCCGATTTAGAAGGGAGGATACAGACTATGTGCAACCTGTCAGAAAATATTGAAGCCAAAGGCATTGAAAAAGAACTTACCGATATTTCACAAAATTTCAATGTATCAGTAGATTTTTCCACTCCATCCATTGTATAATGTTTTTATATTGTTTTTTTCAGGAACGGCATACAGCAAACAATTTACAGACTACAGAAAGGCATGGATAAAGGAATGGCAGTTAAGTACGTATTCGTAACAGGCGGCGTTGTCTCCGGTCTCGGTAAGGGCATCACAGCCGCTTCTTTAGGAAGATTACTGAAAGCACGGGGCTATAAAGTCACGATGCAGAAATTCGACCCCTATATCAATATCGATCCCGGCACGATGAATCCCATCCAGCACGGCGAAGTATTCGTCACGGAGGACGGCACGGAGACCGATCTGGATCTTGGCCATTATGAGCGTTTCATCGACGAAAATTTGGGCAAGAACTCCAACGTGACTACGGGCAAGGTCTACTGGTCTGTTCTGCAGAAAGAGCGCCGCGGCGATTACGGCGGCGGCACGGTGCAGGTGATCCCCCATATCACGAATGAGATCAAGAGCCGCTTCTACCGCAATTTCACTGATGAGGATACCCGGATCGCCATTATCGAGGTGGGCGGCACGGTGGGCGATATCGAGAGCCAGCCCTTCCTGGAGTCCATCCGGCAGTTCCAGCACGAAGTCGGCCGCGACAATGCGATTCTGATCCATGTGACCCTGATTCCTTATCTGAGCGCTTCTCAGGAGATGAAGACCAAGCCAACCCAGGCCAGCGTCAAGGAGCTGCAGGGCATGGGGATCCAGCCGGACATTATCGTATGCCGCAGCGAGCATGCGCTTGATCAAGGATTGCGGGATAAGATAGCCCTGTTCTGCAACGTCCCCAGCAACCGGGTACTGCAGAATCTGGATGTGGAACATTTATACGAAGCGCCCCTTGCCATGGAAAAAGAACACCTGGCCCAGGTGGCGTGTGAATGTCTGAAGCTGGACTGCCCGGAGCCAGATCTGACCGACTGGACGGCTATGGTAGAATCTCTCAGAACGCCTACCGATGAAGTGACCGTTGCACTCGTCGGTAAATATACACAGCTGCACGACGCCTATATCAGCGTGGTGGAAGCCTTGAAACACGGCGGCATCTCCAATCATTGTGTGGTAAATATCCGCTGGGTGGATTCTGAGACCGTGACGACGGACAATGTAGAAGAACTGCTGACAGGCGTAAACGGCGTATTGGTGCCGGGCGGCTTCGGTGACAGAGGCATCGACGGCAAGATTCATGCGATCACTTACGCGAGAGTTCATAAGATTCCTTTCCTCGGTCTCTGTCTCGGTATGCAATTAGCGATCGTGGAATTTGCAAGAAACGTGCTCGCGTACAATGACGCACACAGTATAGAACTGAATCCTTCCACCACCCATCCGGTCATCGCCCTGATGCCGGATCAGAACGGTGTGGAAGATATCGGCGGCACACTTCGCCTCGGTTCCTATCCCTGCGTACTGGACAAGACATCCAAATCCTATGCGCTGTACGGCGAAGAGACGATCCACGAGCGGCACAGACACCGCTACGAAGTCAACAATGATTACCGCGCGGTACTTACGGAAAAGGGGATGAAGCTGTCGGGTCTGTCTCCGGACGGACGCATCGTAGAGATGTGCGAGTTGCCGGAGCATCCTTTCTTTATCGCAACCCAGGCCCATCCGGAATTAAAGTCCCGGCCCAACAGACCGCATCCGCTGTTTAAAGGGTTTGTGGAGGCAGCATTGCATAATAAGCAAGGACAGGCTTAACACTATTTCCTGTAAAATCAGTATGGTTAACATTTGCGTCTGGAAAGATATGAGGTGCAAGTATGAAAGAGAGGCAGAACCGCTCATCACGGTACTGCCTCTCCTTTATAATGTTGTCGTTCATCCATACACCCGCACTTCAAACACTGTGGCATATTCACTTCCGTAAGTACGCAGCGGAACGATTCTGATCTCATCCACCGCAGGGCTGTCCTCTATATCTAATATCTGGAGACGCTGCCCTTTTCCTTCACAGCATATTTCTCTTACAATACTGCCTACCTTACAAAGCAGAACTTTGAATTCCCGCAGCAGTTCCGGCGGCGCTCCTTTTACCTGTCTGGCCAAAACCCCTTGATTGATCGACGGTGTGATCTCCCTGCTCAAATTGGAGTCAAGAAAGAGTCTGATCTGCACCGGCACGATCTCTGTTTCCCATTTCAGGGATAATACCGGGTTTTCCTGCATAGGTGCACGCCAGCAGTTCTGCTCTTCCCCGACGGTTCTCGGAATTCCATTCAAAACATTCTCCGCTGCGCATCCGGGAAGCTGTACCGACGCAGCGGCCCGCGCCTCACGCGCCAGGTCCTTTTCATCCTGATTTACCTCACCCGGAATATAGCAGTCAGCCTTTAACAGTTCCTGCTGCAGCTCCTTGATATGGGCAAGTACCTGTCGCGGCAAAAGATTTCTACTGACCGCCATAGCCGCTGCCGTTCCAGCCGCCTGTCCGGCCACCGCGCAGGTAGCCATAACTCTTGTGGATGAAAAAGCCACATGGGAACAGCTTATGATCCTCCCGCCCAGGAACAGGTTCTCAATATTGGCCGAATACAGACAGCGATAGGGAATCCTGTAAATACCGTTGACCTGATTCCAGACTGTAGGATGATCTTTCTCGTTCAGCATACCGCCCACGGTATGGATATCCATAGGCCAGCCGCCGTAAGCCACTGCGTCCTCAAAATCCGTATTCTCCAGACAGTCCTTTTCCGTCAGCACATAATCCCCCAGAAACCTCCGGCTTTCCCTTTTGCCCGGAAGGAACCCGACCCACTCAAGATCCAGATTCTCCGCATGATGTCCTTTACCGTTCTTGATATGATCCCATACGCCGAAGACCGTTTTGAGCAGATCATCCCGGATATTTTCCGCATCCGTAATGGTATTGTGCTCTCCGTCTCCAAGCTCGATCCACCAGTATCCGGAAGTGGCATCCTCATGGTCACGCAGGCGCAGCTGTTCCTCCGTATAAGTGTATGCCCAGAAAGGTTTCTCGAAGGGCACCGGGTGTCCCATGTCCCTGGCCAGGAACATGACCGAGTTTCCCATCGTCACGTTGTCCTCCGCCTCCGGTGCCAAATGCTCTCCGTAGGTATCCTGCGCCTCTCTTCCCATCCGGTACACCGCACCCGCCCTGGCGCCAAGAGTGCCGTCTCCTGTCGCATCCATGAATAGAGGGGCCCTAAGACAGTACTGCTTCTCTGTCGTCATCTGCTCCGCCCTGATCTCCACGATCTTCTGATCCTGGCAGACCACCTCCGTCATATGCGTGTTCAAAAACAATTCCAGATCATCCTGGAAATTTATCTTCTCCCACAAAACGGCGTCAAATATGGGATAGTTCATCTCCGGGTTTCTTCTTTTATTTTCCAGAAGGATCTCTTCCAATATGCCGGTCTCACGCATATTGGGGTTGGACATATGATGATCCGCGCCACAGATATGCATCCTGTGTTCGGAACTTGCCATACCGCCCAACACAGAGCGACTCTCCACAAGCGCCGTCCGCACTCCTGCGCGGGCCGCCGCCAAAGCGGCGCATATGCCTGCCATACCACCGCCGACCACTACAAAATCATATGTTTTTGTTATCATACCTGCACTCCTGATTCTATCAGCCTTCTCTGCACCGTAGCCGCGCTCAGCTCACGGGGCACCGTTCCTTCTTTCACACAGATTGCCGCCGCTACTCCTACCGCCTGTCCCATGTTGGCGCAGATCGGCATTACCCTGTAATTGGAATGCGCCATATGTGTGCCACTGATATTTCTTCCGGCCAGATACAAATTGTCCACTTCCAGCGGCACAAAACAACCATACGGGATCGTATATCCTTTTTTCTGTTGGAAATTTTTCTGTACACCTGTCTCATCCAATCCGTTACCGGTCATGTTATGTACGTCAAAATTGAAATGGGCTTTCGTAACCACCCAGTCGTCAAATACTCTCGCTTCCAAAATATCTTCCCGGGTGATCACTGCTTCTCCTTTAAAATGTCTGGTCTCACGAATCCCGATCAGAGAGGCCGAACTGATCAGATAACAGTTTTCAAACCCCGGAACATATTCTCTCAGGAAATGCACGATAGATTCCATCTGTTTTCTGCAGACAACAGTCGCTCTTGTCAGGTCCTCCGCTTTGGTTCCGTCAATATCCGTACAGTTAGTCATATTGCAGGTAACGATACCCGGAAGGGTACTCCTGTACAAAAGTACATGCCCCGCCGGTGACGGAAGGTGCTCTTCCCCCAGCTTCTGAATATCTCCTGCCGGTATGGCCAGATGTTCTTCAAATCCTCCCGGGAAAACCCCTCTTTCCACATCCACGCCCGCCACCTTAAACATGATAGTCGCCGGCTGCATCTTCCCGTCCGTCTCTCTGCCAATATAATAAGGCACTCCCGCGCGGGCCGCGATATCTCCGTCTCCGCTGGCATCCACGACGATTTTTCCCAGAACAGCCCCTCGCCCCGTTTTGTTCTCGGCGATCACACCCTTGATCTTATTCCCTTCCATCACCGGCGCGCAGGCAAAAGTGTAGAGAAGGAGTTTTACCCCTGCTTCCTCCAACATTTCCAGAAGAATCGTCTTTAACCGTTCCGGATCGATCACTTTTCTCATCTGCGCGGCATCGGCAGATCGTTCCAAAATCTCATCGTAAAAACCACCCTCTGTATTTCCTGTCCAATGGCTCATCAGCCCTTCCGTAGCGATTCCGCCTACATTGCCCGACTGTTCCAAAAGCATCACTGAAACGCCTTCTCTGGCCGCACAGATTGCTGCGGAAACACCCGCCGGGCCGGAACCCACCACCAATACATCCACCTGCTCCCAAACCGGAGTCTCTCTTCTCTCTTCTACTATCTTCATATTAATCCCCCATTCTTACTCAGTCTGCAAATTTGGGCGCAAGCACAAATTGCCCTTATCCCTTTACTGCGCCACTCACCAACCCCTTGACCAGGAACTTCTGTCCCAGAAGAAATACCGCAAAGGCAGGAAGCAGTGCCGAGGATGCCGCCGCCATCACCAGATTATATTCCGTAACACTCTCTTCTATAAAATTGGTCAACGCCAGCGGTATCGTGTACATTCTCCAGTTGCTCAGAAAAACAAGCGGTTCCAGATAGCTGTTCCAGTTCCAGAGGAACACTACGATAGCCAGCGAAGCCATGCTGGGCTTTGCGATGGGCACCATGATCCTGGCCCATATCACATACTCGTTCGCCCCGTCCACCCGCGCAGACTCCCGCAGTTCATCCGGAATCTGCATGAAATACTGCCGCATAAGAAAGGTGCCTGTGATCGTAATGATCCCTGGCAGGATCAGCGTCAGATGCGTTCCCATAAGCCCCATTTTATTAAACATCACGAATTTGGGGATCAGCGTCACCTGGCTGGGGATCATCATAGTCGCCAGATAAAACAAGAACAGAATATTCCGCCCTGTAAATTTTATTTTGGCAAAAGCATAGCCCGCAAGGGTACTTGTGATCACGGCGCCCGTCACGTTGATGAGTGCTATCTTCAATGAATTTGCATACGCTACGCCGAAATGATAGTCTCTGGCTCCTTTTCCCGCTATATTCCACACCTTCAGATAATTATCCGGATAAAAATATTTCGGAATCCACTCGATCGGCAGCTTCATCACATCAAGCGGCAGTTTCATTGACGCCGACAGCATCCATATGAAAGGAGTGATCATTGTCACTGCCAGCAGTCCAAGCACTACTGTCCAGAACAGGCGCAGCATTCCTTTTGACAGTCTTCTCTTTCCATTTCTCATATACTCCGCCTCCTTAATAACTCACCCATTTTTTCTGGCCGTGCCACTGAATCATGGTCACAATGAACAAAAACAGGAACAGAACCCACGATATGGCCGATGCATACCCCATTTTGTAGAAGGTAAAGGCCGATGTATATATGTAGTATACCAGTACATTTGTGGCCGTTCCCGGGCCTCCTCTTGTCATGATCTGGATCGGTGCAAACACCTGGAAGGAACTGATCAGTGTGGTGATGACAAGAAAGAAGGTAGTCGGCGACAAAAAGGGGATCGTCAACCGGAAAAACTTTGCCACTTCTCCTGCTCCGTCAATGTCAGCCGCCTCATATACGTCCTTAGGCAGACCCTGGATCGCAGAAGTATAGATAATGACCGCATACCCTATCCCGGACCATACCGTCATCAGCATGATCGCCGGAAGCGCCCAGGTGGTATCTCCCAGCCATTGCGGCGGATTCTCCACCCCCAATGCAACTACCATACGGGTAAAAGGCCCCCAGGGGGAATACATCATCACCCAAACGATGGCTACCGCGACCACATTGGACACATACGGCATAAACAGCGCCATCCGCACAGGTAGTTTCGCATAACAGAACTTATCGATGACCACAGCCAACACCATGGCCAAAAATACCGTTGTGGGAACCACTCCGATCACAAATATGAGCGTATTGGTCAATGCACTCGTAAACCATTCATCGGACCATATGGTCACGAAATTTTTAAGGCCGATAAAATTCCAGTTTCCGATTCCTCTGGTGTAGTCCCAGTCTGTAAAGCTGATCACAAGGGAAAAAAGCATCGGGAATAAGGTAAAGGCACATACACCAATAATATTTGGGAGAATAAAGGAATACCCAACCAGATTGATCTTGGCCTGGCGGCTCAGACCTTTCTTCTTCACGTTTTCTCTTTTCAACTTCTACCTCTTTTCTGTCCGTTACAGACTCATACATACGGCCATCCCGCAAGAACCGCCCTCAGACGGTTCATCACGAGATGTCCTGTACTCTCAACCTGCTGCCTGCTTTGAACAGCAGATTCTTACTCGTTTAAGATCGCATCCGCTCTCTCTTTGGCATCCGACATGCCTTCTTCCACCGTCTTCTCACCGATAAAGATCTTCTCCAGTTCTTCCTTGACCACCTGTGTGATCTCCGGCCCATGTGCCGTAATGGAAGGTACTGCATAATCATCCGCAGGTGCGATCAATATATTCTTGGTCGTCTCTGCATCGATGATTCCTTCGGCGCCTTTCAAGAATGCATCCGTCACTGCCTGCGTATCATAGGTGTTGGCCGCCGGAACCCGTCCGCCTTCTGCCACCGGAAGCATTCCCTCCAGCGCATACCATTTCACAAACTCCCATGCCTCATCAATATATTCGGATTTTGGATTAATAGATAACAGATCGCCATATCCGCCCTGCGTGTAATTCCTCTGTCCCTCTTCCACAACCGGATAAGGTGCAAAAGCCGTTTCAAAGTCGTGCGGATAGTTCTCCAGATCCTTGATACTGCGGATCATCCACGGCCCTACCGTCATAGCGGATTTTCCTGTTAAGAACATGCCCTCCTGAGAGAGCTGCTGGGTCACGGAATCCGTATGGGTAGGAGACGTCCCGTCCACATTCATCATATTATTTACCAATTCAACTGACTTAAGCACTACAGGATCCATAAAGGCACTCTCTGTCTCGCTTAAATACATGGGATCCCCGCCGTTCGTCTGTGCCGTCAGATAAGTAAACATATAAGTGAGATCCTGCTGGCTGTTCCAGAACATACCATAAACTTTGTCCTGTCCTTCACCATGTGTCAGCTTCTTTGCGACCTCGCGGAATTCTTCAAAAGTCCACTCCGTCGGCACTTCAATGCCCGCTTCCTCAAACATCGTCTTGTTGAGCACGATCCCGTATTGGTCCAGTTTGGTCGGTACACTGTAGGGCTTTCCGTCCACATAATAAGCCTCCGCCATTTCACCGAAATACGTTTTCTGGTCAAAACCGTCCCGCTCCATCAGCTCTGTCAGATCAAGCGCCATATCGCCTTCCGCTCTCTTCTGTAAAAGTGACAGACTATATGTCACATAGATATCCACACCCGTACCGGACAGAAGATTCGTCTCCAGCTTCAGATTCCCTGTCTCATCGTTGACGAACCGCTCATACTCAACCTGAATCCCTTTATCGGCATACAGAGCGTTGAAATCGTCGCACGCCTTCTGCGGACCGCTTTCCGGCGGGACACCACCCCACATTCTTATCGTCACCATCTCTTTGTCATTCTTCTCTTCCCCTGCCGAAGTCGTATCCTGCGCTGTCTCTTCCGAAGCCGCTGCAGTGTCGCTCTCCTCCGTGCCTGCTGCGGAGGGCGCCGTATCCTGCCCGCTGTTCCCGCATCCTGTCAATGCCGAAATCATCATGATCGTTGTCATACCGATCGCCAGCCATTTCTTGTTTCTCATAACAATCAGTCCTCCTTCATATTTGATGAATGAATTATAGCAAAAAAACAGCAAACGCCGTGACGGGCATATCTGCTGTTTTTCTTCCATAATCTGTTGTATCTTTCTTTTCTTCTATCCTGTTTCCGCGCCGTCCCCGGCCTGCAGGTTCTGTCTTAGCCCGCGAGATCTTACCTCCTTTCTTTCAGATCCTGCTGCCTTTCTTCTATTTTCTGTCGCTCCCCCGCTCTGTCATGTTCCGCCATGCAAGGGGTGATTTCCCTTTCCGCTTCTTAAATTGTGCACTGAAATAGTTGGGATTATCCACCCCGACTTTCTCCGCAATATCCCCGATCCGCAGATCCGTCTCCTTGAGCATTTTCTCCGCGTGCTCCATCCTCACCTGATTTACATACTCCCAGAAGCTGATCCCTGTTTCTTTCTTAAATACATGTGCAAACCGGCTCTCACTCATATTTACCATGCCTGCGATCTGTGCCACAGACAACTTTTCCCCATAATGTGCACGCACGAAACTCTTCACTTCCACGATCTCTTCTCTGCAGGGCCGCTTCTGTTTCTCTTTGTAAAAAGAAAGATACTGTTCCTGCAGCTGATGAAAGCTGTTCTTGATATCCTCATAGAAATCATACTCCCGGATCGCCGTTTCCAGGTTCACGCCGTTGGAATCCAGAATGTGCCCGACATCCAGCCCGCCCTTTTTCAGATACCAGGCCAGCACCCGGTAGAGTACAAGCAGAAATTCCCTGAATTCATATACTTCACCGCTCCAGGCTCTGCCCTGCTCCTCCATAAGCGTTTCCCAGAAGATCAGTCCTTCCTGAATCCCTTCTTCCTCTATCTTTCTCTCCAGTATGGCCGTTTTGTCGGTCTCAGGCATCTGCGCTGTCTTACTGTTACAAACAGTGTTTTCCACCCACTGCAGTCCCTCCCGTCGGTTCCAGAAACGGTGGTTCAGCACTTCATCGTTGTCCTGTACCCGTTTCCTCAAAAGACGGATCCCCCTGCTCAAGGGCCCCACCGCGCCGCTCACGTGCAGTCCACAGTATTTCTGCACATACTGACACAATCTGCCAAACGCTTCCTCCACCTTTTCCTGCAAATCTTCCTTGTCTTCTTCGGGTGAGAACAGCAGGATGAAATCACATTCCCGGTACTGAAAAACTTCCTTCTTCTGCTGGTCTTCAAAAATCTCGTTTATGATATTCTCTATGGCAAACCTGAGCAGATCGCTCTCCAGAAAGTTACCGCTGCAGCGGGCAATGTTGATATTGTCCAGCGTGATCGTCAGAATACGCCAGGGTTCTTCAAAATCAATACAGCCTGGATATTCCGCCAGCGCTTTCAGGCTCACTTCATAATACCCTTCTCTGGCTTCCATAAGGTTTTTCAGGATACCGGCCTTGATCAGATCCCTGTTTCTGCCGCTTCCGGACTTATGCGATCCCCTCGTATCCGCCGCTTTCTTCCCCGTCTCTCCTGCATTCCCGCGCTCGCCCTCCCTGCTTACTTCCTCCAGGATCTGCACAAGCTCCTGCGCTTTTAGAGTCAGCTTGAACACATAATCACTGGCTCCCAGTTTCATCGCTCTGCGCACATTTTCAAAATCATTGTAATTGCTGAGGACTATGAACTTCATTGCCGGATAGTTCCGCCTGCAATGCTCGATCAGCATAAAACCGTCGCCGGGACTCATCATCAGATCTGTCAGCACGATCTCCGGTCGTATCTTCTCTATTTTGACAAGCGCTTCCTCGCCGTTTTCCGCCTCTCCCGCTATCTCATATCCATAGTCTTCCCACTGCAGCAGTGACTTTATTCCCAGCCTGACCAGAAACTCATCATCCACGATCATCACTTTTTTCATCCGCTACGCCCTCATCTTCCCTGTTTTCCAGCACGGGCAGTATAAACTGCACGACCGTTCCTCTCTCGGCATTTTTCGACAGTTTCAGTCCGTATTCCTCCCCAAAGGCCATGCGGATGCATTCATCCACATGATGAAGTCCTATTCCGGTCAGTCGCCCGCTGGCCGTTTTCCTGCCGTTCTCAAACGCTTCGATCTGATCCTGGGATATCCCCACTCCCTCATCCTCTACATACAGATTCAGATGATCCCCTTCCCTGTCTCCGTAAATATAGATGGTATGCCGCTTCTTGTCCCGGCTGCCGTAGCCATGGATCACGGCATTTTCCACGATCGGCTGTAGTATAAACCGCATGGTCTTCCAGTCCTGCACAGCCTCCTCAATATCAATATCCAGGACCAGCTGCTCCCCATACCGGTAATTTTGTATGGACACATAGTTGCTGATATGCTCCAGTTCCTCCCGGATGGTGACCAGCTCCTCCATGCTTCCCAGACTGTATTTCAACAGCCCTGCCAGCGCGTCAATGCTGTCCACAATATTATCCGCCCCTCTGATCACGGCCATCCACCGGATCGAAGTAAGCGTATTAAACAGAAAATGAGGATTCAGCTGTGCCCGCAAAGATTCATAGCGGTACTGCTCCCGCACTTTGTAATCTTCCTGCGCTTTCCAAAACGCTTCCTTCAATTTGTCCGACATCCGGCAGAAGGCTCTGTTCAGCTCACCGATCTCATCCCTTCTGTGCACATCGACAGCCTTGATTTCCTTGTCAATGCTGTAAGTATTCATCTCCGAAGTCAGGAGCGTGATCGGTTTGACCAGAAAATGGACCGCCATATATGCGATCAACAGGATAAATAAAAGCACAAGGAAAATCACGGCACTGATTCTGCCCGTTATCCCTTCCACCTGTTCACGGATCTCTCTGTAATCCGTAAAATGAAAAATCCGTATCGCCTGCCCGTCAAACTCCCAGGGCTTGCGCAAAGTATAATAGTTGATCAGGTATTCTTTATCTTTCACATTTCTGCGCAGCATCCCGCTGCGCTGCGCTCCCACTTCGTCAAACAGCATCCGGATCTCCTCGTCCCCGATTTCCTGCATGACATCATTGTCCATCAACACCTGTGCTTCATTGATACAGACATATACCTTGTCCCCCTCATAGGCATAGCGGGTCATAATGTCACTGAACTCACCTCGGTTGATGCTCATGATCAGCGTACCCACCCGTCTGCCCGCAGTCTTCTCGTCAAGCACTGCCCTTACAAGTGAAATGTACTGTTCTTCCTTCGCATCCTCCATAATATACGCCGGATCAAACATTCTCCATATGATATGTCCGCTCTCGTTGGCCTCTCTGACCCATTCCTCCTCCAGCAGGAACAGATAATCCTGGAAGTTCAATCCCCAGTTAGAATAGCACCTTCCATATGTATCAAACAAAATAACCTTGGCAGACTCTACAATCTTATCCTGTCCGTTGAGAAACATTTTTCCCAGCAGTTCCCGAAAATAAATGGAATTTTCGTAATAACTGCTCCTTTCATCCCATAGCCTCTTCTGCAGTTCTTCATCACAGACAAGGCCGTTTGAAAAGAAAGCCATCTTCTGCAGCTCCTCGTAAATATTTCTCTCATCCCGGGAAATATTCTCCAACACCTTATCACTGATCTGCTCCTGCAGAAAATGCTCCATACTGTTTTTAATATAATGGCAGAGTGCTGTAAAGGGAAGCACCACACAAAGACAGATCATCACAAATATCCTGATCGAAAATTTCTTCATTCTTACCTCCGTTCCGAAGCGCTTTGCGATGAGGAAGCGAGCAGAATTTCAGATTCTGCTCTGCGATCAATAGAATTTGTGACGCTTCGGCACAAATTCTTGGTTGAAGAAATTGCTCATCAGAGAATTTGTTCAACCTTACCTCCGTTCCGAAGCGCTTTGCGATGAGGACGACTTCCGAAACCGCATCTCGCAGAAGCTCCCGCCCTGCGCACCGTTACCGAAGACGGTCTGCCCACCGTGTGCCTGTACGATCCTGCATACAATGCCCAGCCCCCGTATACTCTGGGACGGCTGCCTGCTTTTCCTGCCGTTCAGCTGGCGGAGCATCTCATCCGAATATCCGATCCCATTATCTGCAAACAGAATCCTGCAGAACCTTTTCTCTTCCCGCAGGCCAAGCCTGATCACCGTGGTGTCCGTCTGCTCACTGTGCCGTAAGCTGTTGTGGAACAGGTTGCGCAGCGCCCGCACAAGAAGCTGGCGGTCAGCCCTCAGAACAATCCCTTCCGCCTGTCTGTCAAGATCCATCTCGATCTCCAGCGTCCCCTCCCCGGCATCATCCAGAAAAGCAGCCGCCACTTCCCGCAGCACCGCCGCCGGATACACCTCTTCCATTCTAAGCGCCTGCATGGAGTACTCCAGCCTGGAGGTGAGATTCAGATCTTCGATCAGCTCCTTCATCACCATACACTGATGTCTGATCACCGCCGCCTTCTGCCGCTCCTCCCCGCTAAGACGCCCGCCGCTCTCCAGCGCATCCGCATAACCGAGCGCAACCGCCAGCGGTGTGCGAGTGTCATGGGAGATGCCGGCGATCCACTCTATCCGCGCCTGCTCCCTGCTTATTGACCAGCGTCTCGTAAAGACCACCGCCAATGTCAAAATCCACAGAAAGTCAAACAGCAGCATCCAGTACCAAATTCTCTTGAAATACTCTATCCAGGATATCGGAAACTCTATGTTATATTTCCACATGGAATTTCTGGGAATTGCCACCACCATGACACTGTCCTCCCACACCCGCATATAGACCGGGTAATCTTCCAGATACCACCTGCTCATGCGGGCAATATCGGATACTGTATAGGAATCCCCGATTTCTTCCGGCCTGCCATGAGACCATACTACCCGCCCCGTCTCATCTAAAAGCATGGCCCACTGCCCCTTTTCATCCAGCTGGCTGCCCATCCTGTCACTGAGTCTGTAACCATCCTGCGTCGGCGTCAGTTCTTCAATCACCTCTTCGCCCTTAATATACCTTGGCATAACCTGGTGATACTGCAGTGCAAGAAGGATAAAAAAAGTTATATTCACCGCCAGCGTCAATCCGGCGATCATCACAAATGTAAATACACTGTAGGAAAAAATGCGGATCCCTATCACACTTTTCTTCAAAACAGTTCTCCTTCCCATGAAAACTCCTTTCTCCTGCCTTATGCCAGCCGATTTCTGATCCTGCAGGCTCAGCCAAAAACGCTGCCGGACTCCGACTCCCGACGCATCATACCCCACCGGAACCCAAACCACCGCCGCACATTCAGTATGATCCGCGATCATTACTCTAAGTTATACTAAACCAGTTTATACCCCAGTCCCCGCACCGTGAGCAGATGCTTCGGGCGGGAGGCGTCCTGCTCCAGCTTCTCCCGCAGACGCCTGATGTGTACGATCAAAGTATTCTCATAGCCGTAGCTGCCGTCCTGCCACACGGCCTCGCACAATGCATCAATGGTCACGATCTGTCCCCTGTTGGCGGCCAGCTTCTCCAGAATGGCGTATTCTTTGGCAGTCAGTGCCACCTCTGTCGTCTGCACCTCTTCCGGGGAATTCTCCCTGCCGCTCTCTTTGCCTGCTTCCGGTTCCTGCTCCGTCTTTTCCCCACATGTGGGCCGGTTCTTCCGGCGGATCACACCGCTGCGCAAATCAGCCACACAGTCCCCCAGCTGGATTACCCTTTTCTCATCCGCATTGTCCCTGATGCGGTAGACCCGTTTCAGTACGGCCCCGATCCGCAGCAAAAGCTCCCGTGGCAGAAAGGGTTTCGTCACGTAATCGTCCGCTCCCAGCCCCAGACCCCGCAGCCTGTTCTCATCCTCGTCTCTGGCGGAAAGAAAAATAACAGGCACTTCCGATTCTGCATGCAGCCTTTGCAGCAGCATAAATCCGTCCCCGTCCGGCAGCATCACATCCAGCAGGATCAGATGCGGATGCTCCCGCCGGAATACCTGCTCGGCCTCCCGGCAGCTGCCCGCCGTCACCACCTGCCCGAATCCCTCTTCCTGCAGAAATTCCCGCACCATCCTGCGCAGCGCCGGTTCATCGTCCACGATCATGATCTTGTGTTCATACAGATTCATGTTTACCTCCATGTCTCTCTTTCTTCGTCTGCAGGTCATATCCATAAGACGCTGCTCTGCTTAAAGTATACTATCTTTTCCCGTTTCCCGAAACCGTCGCGGATCATTCTTAATGTAAATGTAATGTAACCTTCATCGAGTCGTAAGGCGCGCCTCTTACGCTTATCCTATGATGTTCATGCGAGAGATACCTTTTTCATATAAAGATAGACCAATAGCGGGCATCATAGAAAGGACGCATATGAAAACACAAAATCTGATCGAGACCACAGATCTCACGAAACAATACGGCAAAACTCTTTGTGTCGATTCCCTGCACATGCAGGTGCCGCAGGGCGCTATCTACGGCTTTCTGGGTCCTAACGGAGCCGGAAAATCCACTACCCTGAAAATGATCCTCGGGCTGGCCAAACCTACCACTGGCTCCATCACCCTTTTCGGCACCCCTTTAAAGGAAAAGAACCGCATCCGGCTGCTGTCCGCGACGGGTTCCCTGATCGAATCTCCCAGCTACTACGGCCACCTGACAGGCGAGGAGAATCTGCACATTCTGCAGACGCTGAAAGGCTGCCCGAAGGAAGACATTGACAGGGTACTGCGCATTGTCCGCCTTGAGGAAGCCCGTAAAAAAAAAGTCAGCCACTATTCACTTGGTATGAAACAGCGCCTCGGGCTGGCCAGCGCACTGCTCGGTTTTCCCAAGCTGCTGATCCTGGATGAGCCGACCAACGGTCTGGATCCTGCCGGCATTCAGGAGATGCGGGAACTGATCTGCACGCTGCCTGCCGAGTACGGCATCACAGTGGTGGTCTCCTCCCACCTGCTTGGCGAGATCGATCAGATGGCTGACCATGTAGGTATCATCCGCAAAGGACGCCTGGTTTTTCAGGATACCATGGCAAAACTGCATACCCATGCCACACAACAGATCGCCCTGCGCACCGGCCGACCGGCCGAAACCCTTTCCCTGCTCCGCCGAAGCGGCCTGGAAGTGACAAAAGAAGACGACTATCTGTTAATCCCCATGACGGACGACAACCGGATCGCCGCCCTCTGCAGGCAGTTATGTGAGCAGAACATCCCGCTCTACCGGATCGAAAAAAGAGAGAACAGTCTGGAAGACATCTTCCTGGCACTGACCGGAAAGGAGACCAGTCTATGAAAACACTTATGCTGGAATTTTATAAGATCAAAAGAAGAAAGATCGGCCTGACCATGGCCGCCTATCTGATCGCACAGTTTCTGTGGGGACTGTGGGCGCTGCACGATCCCACGCCGCAGGCACAGGCACAGGGCTTTCTGTCCCTGCTTTACTATATCTCGGTGCTGGATGCCGTCATGGTTCCGCCCATCATGGCGGTTCTGGCCTCACGCCTCGCCGATATCGAACACAAGGGCTGTATGTACAAACAGCTGAAAACCCTGCGCGGATCGGGCAGTCTCTTTCATGCCAAGGCTGTCTGCGGCCTGCTCATCATCACTGTCATGTTTGCCGCGCAGTACGCTCTTTTTATCCTGCTGGGATATATGGTGGGCTACCAGGGCCACCCTGACGCCGCACACTATATCTTGTCCTATGGCTTAAAGCTGGCCAGCAACAGCGTGCTTTTCCTGCTGCAGCTGATGCTCTCCATGCTGATCGCTAACCAGATGGTCCCACTGGTCACAGGCCTTTGCGGTTCCCTGCTGGCCCTGCTCCTGACGCTTGTACGGACATACTCTTTTCTTCCCTGGGGCGGCAATCTCAGCGGAACACTGGTGACCATGGCGTGGAATGATGATACGCAGAATGCCGTCTTTTCCTACCGCCTGTATTCCCCTGTGGAACTGGCTGCCGTCGGCATGATCTTCATGTGGCTTGTAATCTTCTATGCTGCCGGCCGGATCCTTTTTTCCCACAGGGAAAACTGAGCGGCATCCAACCGCACAGTTAGACAATATTTCAAAAAAAGGAGAGAACATTATGCATACACACTTAATGAGAACGATCAAGGCAGAACGCCTGAAACTGAAACGCAGCCCTGTCTGGCTGGCCTTCTTTGCACTGCCAGTCCTGTCGGCCTTCTTCGGCACCAACAATTATCTTGCAAATCAGGGCGTCCTGCAAAACGAATGGTTCAGCCTCTGGTCACAGCATTCGCTGTTTTTGTGCCTTTTCTTTATGCCGGCGCTGATCGGCACCTTCTGTTCCTACCTATGGCGCTTAGAGCACCTTCGGACCAACTGGAACAGCTTTCTGACCACACCCGTACCGCTGCTGTGCCTCTACCTGGGCAAACTCTTCCAGGCGGCAAAGATGGTCGTGCTGGGCAATGCCTGGATCTTCTTTCTGTACTTTCTGTGCGGCAGATTATGTGGTCTGAATGCCTCTTTTCCGCCTCAAGCCTTGGAGTGGTTTCTCTGCGGCGCCTTGGGCGGTATCGTCATCTGCTGCGTCCAGCTTGCCCTCTCCATGGTGATCCGCTCCTTCGCCATTCCCATCGGTATCAGCCTGGTAGGCGGCATCGGCGGCCTGCTGGCTGGTAGCCAGGGACTGGGACTCTTCTATCCCTATTCCCTTTACAGTTTCGGCATGCGCGCCAATAATCCGCAGATGGAGATCGATGGAAAAGTATTTGTGCTCTCCTGTGTTTTCTATGCGGTGTTGTTTTGCGGGTTGTCTGTGGCGGGATTGCGGCGACATGAGCGGTGATGTATGCTGCAATGAGCCCCGCGGTTCATTATTACCACGGGACTCATTGGTTGTGATACACTTGAGCGGGCCGCATGGACATCCATGCTACGAAATCTAACTGCCCTCATAGCAACTAATTGATCCCTAAGTGCTCAACAATATCTTTTATCGTCCGCCAACTTTGGATTAAATGGTCTAGATATTCTTTACCTTCTTTAGTAATTTTATAGTATTTTCTTTGTGGACCATTTGATTCTTTACCATAATATATTTCTGTGTAACCCTTCGTGTTGAGTCTACGCAAAATGACATAAAAAGTGCTGTCTTTCACATCCGGAAAAAGCGGACGCATTTTTTCCATGATATCGTAACCATAATAATCCATTGATAAAAATTGGTAAAGAATACATAATTCCAATATCCCGCGGTTCATTTGTGATTCCATTTATCCTACTCCTATTCAGGATTATATTATAATGATTCAAATCAAGTATGCTCTGATAAAAATTCGCATGCCTGATAAAAAGCATTGTAGATTAAATACTTCAGTATGATTCAATCCGTATTGAGCCATTCTCTGAGGAAGAAATTGTCTATATGTGCTTTTCTGACCGATTACCGAAATACCTATGTATTATCAATTACTCCACCATAAGAACAGTGAGAGACCCCTATGTCGCCTCTCACTGTTCTTGACTCATTCACTTACCCTACTTCTTCAAAAGTGGCGCATGCAGGCCTCCTTACCTCTGCTTCTACTCATACTCATTAATCTTTTCATGTGCCCCAGAGAACAGGATATGCACGCACATTTCATTCGACGATTAGTAAATTGAGCCTGTATAACGGATAATTTATTTAAAGGCTATATCGTTATGAGTACTGTTCTAATTTATAATTATTAATTAAAAATACGATAAGGGAAAGCATAAAGCCAGAAATATATGGAATAGAACACATTGAGGAAAATATATTTAGGCCGTTAAATGCTTTGATATACGTTATAAAAGACAAGGCAGAACAGATCAGCCCAACCAATAACGGAAGAACACATATCGATAAATAACTTCCGTTTAATAGCCGGTATATAGTTAAAACCAGTAATATCCCTGAGATCATCACAGCTAATATAGAAAGGTAATAAAACATATAAATATACTCTGCAAATATATTTGTATTCGCTGTTCTATGCCAAGTATTTAGTAAAAATGTAATTACTTGCTGCAAAACAACTACAACAAACGAAGCAATACAATAAAGTATATATTTACATCTATATTGTGACGAATCATCAAAAATCTCGTTTAAACAAACACCGCCACACAAATTCCATACGCAAATCGAAACCGTAATTGCCAGCATTCCCCAATAAATAGGATTAAGAGAGTAAAAAATGTAAACAGTAAGTATGCATATCGCTAATATACTACTAATATATGTAATTATATTAAAGAAGAATCTATTGCGTTTATCTCCATCTACGAGCTTATCTGCAAAGTCCTTAGGCTTTCCTAACTCATGACATAATTCTGCTTCTGATTTTCCACGCTCTCCGTTATTCAGACTCAACACAATACCTCTCTCTAAATCGAAAACCTTTGCATTATAAACAAAACATACAATATGCGGCAAATGGTTCATGATGATAAACTAAATCTTATGGATTTAACAATATCGTCCGCCAGCTGACGGTCTTCTCTGTCCACATAGAAAGAATACTGAAACTTCACCTTATTATTCCCCAAACTCCCTAATCTAGCTGTGTCAATGGCATTCTTCTGCATGATTTCTTTTATTTTGATCTTGTATTCAATCTTGTGCTGCACAAATGCTTCCTGAATCTTCTCTTTCTGTCTGCTGTCGCTGACCGTGATCACTTTTTCTCGCTGAAACAATCTCAAATTTTCCTCACCCTGCCTTCCTCTTTACCTTGAAAAAATCCACAGCATGCAAGCCCTTATTTCTGCCGGTCCAGCAGCTCCCGAAGCGCCTCATCCCCGATGCTCACCCACGCATCTTCTTCCTCGGCATTCAGTCCCAGATATTCCCGAAGCGTCACCGGTTCGTCGCTGAATCCCCACTCCTGACTGTAATCGTCAATCTCCTCAAAGGCAATCTCTCCCGCCAGATACTTCTCCTTAAATTTCTTTTCCGTTTCCATAAGCTGTTTTATCCTCTCTGCAAACCCTCTGTTCCATTCTATTTATTCCCGCGAGCAACGAGCCAAGTGGCTGCTTGCAGCGGGGTCTTTGTTTACACTAAAATCGATGCTTCTGGCCTATAGCCTGTCCTAAGGTGTTCCTGACTGGTACTCCATACTGACCCCCCCCCCGGAAATTCTAGCACAATCCGTCTGCCTTTGCTTTCTTCGCGATCATCTCATAGGTCGGCACCGGTACATCGTACCGCTGCCCCATCCGCACCACTTCATAGATCAGTCCGTCAATCTCCGAGTGCTTGCCCGCGTAGACATCTCTCTGCATGGAAGTGCTGGCTTCCGGATTTAACGTGTCAAGAATCCGCAGGTTCGTCGCCACGATGTCCACCAGAAACGGCACTCCCATGGCCACCGCCAGTGCATCGATCTCCTTCATCAGTTTCACAAAGGTATCCCGTGGATTCCCGGTCTTCTGCACTTCTCCGGCCGACACATGATAATACAGGCCGCAGGCCGCCATTGGCGACACATACGCGAATTTCTGCAGCGCGTCACGCCTGATGTTGTCGGAAAGCACACCTTCAATACCGCTTTCCTTCAGATCCTGCGCCACCATAAACAACTCCGGCCTGAGTTCTTCCGAATTTCTCACCCCATATACGATGCGAAAGATATCTCCCCGCAGCAGGATCGTTCCCGGCTCTTTGATCTCTCCCGCAATATAGATACAGCCGTCCGTCACCAGCAGCCCTGGCAGCTTTTCCTGCATCCGGCCGCCTGTCCCATAGATATTCAGGATCGGAATCACGATCGTGTCCTGTCCTGCCACTTTCCTGATAAAAGGAATAGTCTCTTCCAGGGAATATCCCTTCACACAGACAAAGACCACATCCGGCCGCTCCTCATAATGCTCCATATCCACTGCCTTGATCGGCTGTACCGTATAGTTTCCCCTGGCTGTCGTCTCCATCCGCAGGCCGTGCTCCTGCATCTGCTTAAGATGCTCCCCGCGCGCGATCAAAGTCACGTCTTTACCCGCCTCCGTCATATAGGCGCCGATGCTCCCACCTGTGCCGCCTGCCCCGATCACCAGATATTTTAAATGTTTCATTTCCTCTTTTCTCCTGTTCCTGTTAATATCCTGTTGGTATTATAGTGGACGATTTAAAATTAAAACTCAGCATATATCCTTTCTTTAAGTGAAAATGATCCAGATATTCCGAAAGCTGCTTCTCACCTCTCTCATTGTAGCTGTTTCCATGCCAGATCTTCATCTCGACAATACTCTGTTCTCCCTGATAATCAATGACCAGATCCATACGTTCCCTATTTCTTGTCTGTGCTTCTACATAACAATTACCGGTGCCATTGATGATCGGCTTGAGAAACAACATAAAATATTTTCTTCCGGCATCTTCCAAAAATGTCTCATTCTGATCACCATACAGAGAGTCAAAAGCCTCTACAAGCTTCTCAAGCACCAATCTGACATGCAAATGCCCGTCTACGATAAACTGATTTCGCTGCCGCGAACCTTCTGTATAAATAACGCTGTTTTGTTCTCTATAATCCAGTAGAAATTTATTATACAGCCGCATCTCATAAATTCTGTTTGCAGGCAAGACCAGCGAATCTGCTACTTTTACAAAACCAAACATCCGTGCATGCTGAACCGCAATGCTATCTGCATTATATGCAATGCTTTGTCCCTGAAACAGCAGCCTCACAAGAAGCTGGTTCAACTCCGGAAAGTCATTCAATTTATTCATAAGCGACTGAAAGAGCGGATTATCATCTTCCATCAGCATTTTCAATGCCGCCATAAATCCCTCTTTTGTCCAGGCATTACACATAATCCGTTCGTCCATGAACTTGCAGAGCCGTGATACCAGATAAGGATAACCTGCCGTATAATCAAACAAAAGCGCCGCAATCCCGCTTACATCCATTCCTGTATGCACATCATTTTCGTATGCAGAGAGCATCCCTTCTATATCTTTCACCGAAAAATTCATTTCTACCAGAAAGTCCGCCGCTATATTCCACGGACTGTTCTCTTTATGGTCTTCCTCCGGACGGATTTTCCGGCTGATATTTCTTACATCATAAACTCCGGCCAAAATCACTGACTGGAAGACCGGCATCCTTCTTCTTTTCAGGTAAAACGCACGAAGCTGGGCAAGAAAATCGATAAATACCTGATTATTCGTGGCCGTGTCTATTTCATCGATCAGCAGCACAATCTTTTTGTCTGATTGTCTGCAGAATTCAGTCAGCGTTCGAAACAGCGCCGACAGTGTTGCCCTGTATGGATGGCCCGCGGCATACTGCGCCAGTTTTGTCTTCACTTCTGCAGGAATATGGGCTGCGTTTTCCAACAGTTCCTCCGAAAAAGCTGCGACGAAATTCTGCTCGGATGCAAAATCAGCATAACTGATCGTCTGAAAATCCAGACTGATCACCTCATATTCTTCTTCCAGAAAAGCGGCAAGTGCTGTCAATATTGTTGTTTTTCCATATTGTCTGGCTCTGTTGACCGTAAAATACTGTCCGGCATCCACCATAGCTCTGATTTCGTTCAGGCGGCCGGACAGATCGACCATATAGTGCAGTTCCGGATCACAGTATCCATCAGTATTAAAAACTTTGCGCATGTCCTGTCATTCCTCTCGCTTCACACTCTCATGCATCCTGTTCCACTCCTTTATCCTAGCATACGGTCAAGCGGATTTCAATATACCGCCTGATAATATACCGCCTGGGCTGGATGCCTGGTTACTATTCTCTTATAAACTTTTACACTTTCTTATCTCTTCCCCCTCTTGACATTTCCCGCAGATGGATACATAATTGCAAAGGTTAATCTGTTTCACTTTTTAATAAGAAGAAACAGGCCAAAATAGTGCAAACTGATGCGAATTCATACGAAGGAGTGGTGAATATGTATCTTGTATTTTTTCTGATATGGATCATTTTTAACGGTCAGTTTACCCTGGAGATTGCCGCCTTTGGCGTTGTGGTATCCGGGCTAATCTACTGGTTTATCTGCCGGTTCCTCGGCTACAGGCCAAGTGATGATATCTGGCTTTGCAAGAGGTTCTTTCTGCTGATTCACTATGTATTTGTCCTGGTAACAGAAATCCTGAAGGCAAATATGGCAGTCTTTAAGATGATCTACTCTTCCAGGTACGAGCTTGAACCGGTCGTGATCCATTTTAAAACGAATCTCACATCGACCTTTGCCAGAGTGCTCCTGGCTAATTCTATCACCCTGACCCCGGGCACCATCACCGTCAGCCTTAAGGATGACGAATATACCGTTCATTGCCTGGACAAGGATCTGGCGGTTGGTATCGATTCGTCCATATTTGTAGAACTACTGGAGAGAATAGAGAATGTGCATTAGTTCTTTTGTGCGCGTCCTCAGCGCAAAGCGCTTCGGAACGGAGGTAAAAATGCTATACCATAATCTTTACATTACAATACTGGTCATCCTGGCCGTCATGCTTTTTCCCTGCCTGATCCGTGCCGTCAAGGGACCGCGCATCGCTGACCGTCTTGTATCTGTCAATATGATGGGCACCATGGTCATGGTGATGATAGCCATTCTGGCGCTGATGCTGGATGAGGGATACCTGGTGGATATCTGCCTGATCTATGCCATGATCAGCTTCCTGTCCGTGGTGGTCCTGTCCAAAGTGTACATCGGAATCTATGAGGAAAAGCGGCATAAGGCGGAGCATCCGGAGGAAGATGCAGAAGAGCAAGGA
Organism: uncultured Lachnospiraceae bacterium; assembly: GCA_910588215.1. Taxonomy (GTDB): domain Bacteria; phylum Bacillota; class Clostridia; order Lachnospirales; family Lachnospiraceae; genus UBA3282. Next base: position 118,161 of record CAJUQJ010000005.1, on the reverse strand, counting down.
GGTATGTCCGATGGGAGTTTTTGAATGGCTGCGTCTGATTGCCGGAAGTGTGTTCCTGCTGATCGGACTGGTGATCTTTTTTACGGAAATCTTCGGCGTATTCCATTTCCGCTACGTGCTGAACAGAATGCACGCCACGGCCATGGGCGACACGCTGGGCATCAGCTCCTGTATGATCGGGCTGATGATCTTCTCGGGTTGGAATTACACCACCCTGAAACTGCTGCTGATCGTCGTCTTCCTGTGGCTGGCTTCCCCGGTATCTTCTCACGTGCTGGCCAGGCTGGAAGTGGCTACCAATGACAATCTGGAAGCGCACTGCACCGTCTATCCGGAATTGAAAACACTGGAAAACGAGTTGGCTGCCGCAAAATCGGAAGGCTCTGTCATACAGCAGGGTCATCTTTCAGATGATGTGATCTCAACAGGAGGCGATACGAAATGACCATTTTCCAATCTATATTGCTGGGCTTTCTGGTGGTGTGCGCAATCTCTGTAAGCTTTTCGCGCAACCTCTTAAATTCCATCCTGATCTATATGTCCTACAGCCTGATCATGTCCATACTCTGGGTCTGTCTGGAGTCTCCCGATCTTGCCATCACAGAAGCAGCGGTAGGAGCTGGTGTGACCAGTATCCTCTTCTTCGCTACGCTTAAGAAAATCCAGGCGATCCGTATCGAGAGCGAGAAGGCGGAAACCGTTGCGGCAAGAAATAATGATGCGACTGCACAGAGTACAAACGAAGACAATATGCCGACTGCATGGAACACAGACGAAGACAATACGCCGACTACGCAGAGCACAAGCGAAGACAGTGCACTGACAACGCAGGACATAAGCGAAAGCAGTACACAGACAGCAACTGGCATCATGAACGACAGCGCGGAAGACAGAAAGGCGGAACCGACACATGAGTAGGCGAAAACCAAACGAAGAATACGACAAGACAATGGCCGGGCGCTTTTTCGGGTGGCTCTCCGGCAGTAAGGATCCTTATCTTGGCCAAGTGGAGATGCAGGCACAGGCGGAAAAAGTGCTTCCCAGCGAGACGATCATCGAGCGGATGCGAGAGGCACAGATGCGCCGGGATAAAGTGTACGATCCCGAGACCAACACGCTGGCCAGACTTTTCCATAAGATCTACACCACCAGCGCAATCCTCTTCTGCATCGCTTTAGTGGGTGTCCTGTTGGTGACGGTATCCTATTTGCCGCCCAGCGGCAACGCGGACAATCCGGTCAACAATGTAGTGTCAGAACGTTACATCGAGGACGGGCTGCAGGAGACGGGCGCGCTCAACATCGTTTCCGGTATGATCCTCACCTACCGGGCCTTTGATACTTTCGGCGAGACCAACGTGCTCTTTATCGCCACCTGCTGCGTGATGATCCTGCTGATGGTGGATGACGCGATCTTAAAGAAGCAGGAAGCCATGAGTGACCGCCGTTTTGAACCGAAAAACGATGCGATCTTACAAGGTACGGCTCTGGTACTCACGCCCATCATCTTTATTTTCGGTATCTATATCATTTTAAACGGCCATCTTTCGCCGGGCGGCGGTTTCTCCGGCGGCGCCATCATGGGAGCGGGCCTGATCCTCTATACCAGCGCTTTCGGCTTCCACAAGACGCAGCGCTTCTTTGATGAGCATATCTATAAGATCGCGAAGATCACGGCGCTGTGCATGTACGGCCTGATCGGCACTTATTTCTATGTGACCGGAGCTAACGGAATTGAGAATCATATTCCGCTGGGCATTCCGGGACATATTTTGAGCAGCGGCATCATCCTGCCTATCAATTTCTGCGTAGGTCTGGAAGTTGCCTGCACCATGTATGCTTTCTACGCATTATTCAGAAGAGGAGGGCTATAGGAGAAAATGGGTTCCAATTTATTTATAAATTACGGCGAGGCAGTTGCCATGCTCTTGTTCGGCATCGGATTTGGCAACCTGCTCCTGCAGCCAAACCTGATCAAGAAGATCATCGGCCTTAACATCATGGATACGGCAGTCTACCTTTTTCTGGCGGAAAAAGGATATATCGCCGGCCGGGTAGCCCCCATTGTGGCAAACGGTGTGCAGGATGTGGAAGCCTATATCAATCCCATTCCCAGCGGCCTGGTGCTGACCGGTATCGTAGTATCAGTGTCCGTGTCTGCCCTAATGCTGGCTCTGACAATACGGCTTTACCGCCGCTACCATACCCTGGATCTGGACGAGATCTCCAGACAGTTGAAAAAGGAGGGATTGTGATATGGATCTTATACAGAACTTTCCCTGCTTTTCCATTATTCTATGTCTGTTCGCCGGCATTCTCAGTTCTGGCCTTAAGGACAAAGCTGCCATGCGGGTCAATACGATCCTTCTTAGTATCGTGACCCTGCTCAGTGCTGCAACACTGCTCTATACACTAAGCACCGGGGAATCCTTCGTCTACGTGATGGGAAAATTTCCTGCCCCCTGGGGCAATGAGATCCGCGCCGGAGTACTGGAAGCCCTGACGGCACTTTTCTTCTGCGTGATCATGCTGCTGTCATTGCTGGGCGGCAGGCATAAGCTGCTGGAAGAGGTAGAAGCAGGCAAAACCTACCTCTACTATGTGCTGACGGACCTGCTGCTCAGCTCTCTGCTGGCGCTTGTCTACACAAACGATATGTTTACAGCCTACGTTTTCGTGGAGATCAACACCATCTCCGCCTGCGGACTGATCATGATACGGCAGAACGGGCGCACCATCGAAGCCGCTGTCCGCTATATGATCATGAGCCTGTTGGGTTCTGGTCTGCTGCTGCTAGGCTTGTGTATGCTCTACGACCTGACCGGCCACCTGCTCATGAGCAACATGAAGGAATCCGTAGCCCGGCTTGCGGCCACCGGACAGTATGAGATTCCGCTGATCGTGGCGATCGTGCTGATGTCGGTAGGTATCTGCATCAAGAGCGCACTGTTTCCGTTCCACGCCTGGCTGCCTGATGCTTATGGCTATTCCACCGTGTCTTCCGCCGCCATTCTTTCCAGTCTGGTGTCGAAAGGATATATTTTTCTGCTGATCAAGATCATCTACCGGGTGATCGGTTTCAATATTTACCATGATACGAGGATCATCGACGTACTGTTTGCTTTCGGACTGATGGGCATGGTCTTCGGCTCCTTAAGCGCCATCAAGGAAAATGATGTGCGCCGGATGATCGCCTACTCCTCGGTGGCACAGATTGGTTATATTTATATGGGTTTCGGTATGGGTACGGAAGCCGGCATGACCGCCAGTGTTTTCCATATTCTATCCCATGCTGCTACCAAATCGTTGCTGTTTATCGCTGCCATCGGCTTGACGGACGTCTCAGGCGGCAGCCGTAAGTTCATCGAGCTGACCGGGGCCGGCTACCGCAACAAATGGGCCGGCGTGGCTTTCACGGTGGGATCGCTTTCCATGGTGGGCGTTCCGCTCTTCTCCGGCTTTATCAGCAAGCTGCTATTCGCCCAGGCCGCCGTGCAGAACCATACAAAAATGCTGCCTGCCCTGATCGTACTGGGCGTCAGCACAATCCTGAACGCAATCTACTTTATGAAGACCGTGATCCGAATCTATACACCGGTAGGCTACAGTGCCTACCCAAGCATTACGCTTGCCAAAATGCGGATCTACGCCGTCACGCTTGCAGCCTTTATTCTGCTAAACGTGATACTGGGAGTCAGTTCCCAGCCTGTGGTCGATATGATCCGGCAGGGACTGACCATGTTTTCCTGACAAGAGAGGGGTGACGATATGTATCTCATTTTATTATCTATATTTGTACCGATCGCGTCAGGCATATGCCTGCTGATCTTGCCTGAAAAGAATATCGTCAGAGCAAGACTGCTTTCGGCTGTGGGCACGGCTTACCTTCTGACGGCTGTGCTGGTCACAGGTGCACTGACCGGCTGCTATGATGTGACTTATACTCTTTTCCACCTCACCGCATCGCTGCCCGTCTGCTTTCACATCGACGAGACCGGCGTATTATTCGCGGCTTTGACGTTGATCGTATTGCTGTGCGCAGGCTTCTTTTCTTTTGCCTATATGAAACATGAGAAGAAGGAAAAGCGTTATTATGGCTTTTATCTGATTGTATTCGGAGTTCTGAACGCACTCTGCTTCGCCGGAAATCTGATTACTTTCTATCTGTTCTTCGAGATGCTGACCCTTACTTCCATGCCCCTGGTGCTGCACACCGGCAGCCGGGAAGCCATTATGGCAGGACTGAAATACCTGTTCTATTCTCTATGCGGAGCTTATATGGCATTGTTCGGCATCTATTTTATCTGGAAAAACAGCAGTACGCTGGCCTTCACGGCGGGTGGCGTGCTGCACATGACAACCGGCGGAAACATCAGCAGCCAGGACAGTCTGCTCGGTGCAGCTGCCGGTGAGAATACGACCATCCTGCTGATCGCGGCATGTGTCTGCCTGCTGGGCTTCGGCGTTAAGGCCGGTATGTTCCCGATGCACGCCTGGCTGCCTGCCGCCCATCCGGTGGCCCCTGCTCCAGCCTCTGCCGCGCTCTCCGCGGTCATCGTCAAGGCCGGCATCCTGGCGGTGGTACGTGTGGTCTACTATATCTTCGGCCCGGATTTCCTACGGAGTACCTGGGTGCAGACGGCATGGATGGTCCTTACGCTACTCACCGTATTTATGGGTTCCATGCTGGCCTACCGGGAACCTGTATTGAAGAAAAGACTGGCCTACTCTACGGTAAGCCAACTCTCCTACATCCTGTTCGGTCTGTCAGTGATGAACGTCACTGCCGTTACCGGCGGACTGCTGCACGTGCTGGCTCACGGTTTTATCAAAGCAGTCCTGTTCCTTGTGGCCGGCGCCATCATCTGCACTACCGGAAGGACACGGGTCGAAGAGCTAAAGGGCATCGGCAAGGAAATGCCGCTCACCATGTGGTGCTATACGATCGCCTCCCTGGGGCTGATAGGCATTCCGCCCACAGGCGGCTTTATCAGCAAATGGTATCTAGCCATAGGCAGTCTGCAGAGCGATACGCCGTCCTTTGCCGACACCGGCCCTGTTTTCCGTTGGCTGGGACCGGTAGTACTGCTTGTCAGCGCTCTCTTGACGGCCGGTTATCTGCTGCCCCTCACGATCCACGGCTTCCTGCCAGGGAAAGACTACGACTACGCACATTTACAGAAACGGGAGCCTTCGCCGTGGATGACGGTGCCAATCGTAATACTGACAGTGTTGTCTGTTTTGCTCGGTTTGTTTCCCAATCTGCTCACCGACCGGATCATGGGGTTCGTGAGTACCCTTATGTGAGACAAGTCACAGGTTTGTAACCGATAACAGCATTGCTTATAAACCAAATCGTTTGATAACAGTCCGACTATCCTCCCTGTTACACCGAACAAGGGGAAGTATGGATGGCCATGCGGCCTGCCAGGCGGCAGGTTGAGCATGATGGAGGTTTATTATGATCATACTGGTAATTTTAATTCCCATAGTTGCAGGTGCACTGGTGCCGATGCTCTCTTTTAAAAAACGCTGGCATATGGAAGTCTTTCTGGAAAGCGCAGTCATTATAAACAGCATTCTGGTATGGTATCTGCTGCTGCACCACTCTGACAGCACCTTTCTGCTGGCGCATTTTACAGGCGATCTGTCCATCTGCTTCAAGGTGGACGGCATGGGTATAGTCTTTGCAGGGCTTGTCTCCGCACTGTGGCCCTTCGCCACCCTGTACGCCTTTGAATATATGACAAAAGAAGAGCATGAGAAGATCTTTTTCCTCTTCTATACGATGACTTACGGCATTACACTGGGTATCGCGCTTTCAGCGAACCTGTTGACCATGTACTTCTTCTACGAACTGCTGACGCTGGTGACGGTGCCGCTGGTCATGCACACACTGACAAGAGAAGCCATTCTGGCTAGCCGCAAATACCTGTACTATTCGCTGGGCGGCGCGGCTTTTGCCTTTATTGGCCTGATCATGATCATCATCTACGGCACTACCACCGATTTTATCCTGGGCGGTGTGCTTGACCTGGCGAAGATCGGCGACCGCACCAACGTCCTGCTGTTCATCTATGTGATGGCTTTCCTGGGATTCGGCGTCAAAGCCGCCGTCTTCCCTTTTAATTCCTGGCTGCCGCAGGCAGGTGTGGCCCCTACCCCGGTCACGGCGCTGCTACATGCTGTTGCCGTGGTCAAATCAGGCGCTTTTGCCATTATTCGACTGACCTATTACAGTTTCGGCGTGGACTTCCTGAAAGGTACCTGGGCACAGACTACTGTCATGCTGGTGGTCATGTTCACCATCGTGTACGGCTGCAGCCGAGCCGTCAAGGAAACCCACCTGAAAAGACGGCTGGCCTACTCCACCATCAGCAACCTGTCCTACATCCTGTTCGGCGTCACCATCATGACACCCTTAGGACTGGTAGGTGCGCTGACCCATTTGATCTTCCATGCAGTGATCAAAATCTGCTCTTTCTTCTGTGCGGGCGCCATCATCCACCAGACAGAAAAGCAGTATGTACATGAACTGAACGGCATGGGGTACAAGATGCCCTTCGTATTCGGCATTTTCACCGTGTCCTCGCTGGCGCTGATGGGCGTACCGGGACTGGCCGGCTTTATCAGCAAGTGGAATCTGGCCTTTGCCGCCGTGGAAAGCGGCAATCCGGTGGCATACTTCGGCATTGCCTGCCTGCTGGTCTCAGCTCTGCTGACTGCCATTTACATGCTGACAATCGTGGTACGAGCCTTTTTCCCCGGAAAGGATTTTGACGATTCTTCCATAAAGGAGTTCAAAGATCCTAACTGGAAAATGCTCCTGCCGCTATTCGTATTTGTATTTTTTATCTTCGCATTCGGATTGTATTCCCAGCCACTCACGGATTTCTTCCGGGATGTGGCGGCCGGATTGTATACATTCTAAACATCCGTATACCGTGGCATCATGCACAGCCTGCTGTCTGTCAGGCCGCCACGACAGGAGCGTCGGTCAATCCGTGCTTTTGGCTCTCCCGTGGCTGTCGTCAGGAACTTTTCAGCACACAAGTGAATGCATTTTGAGCCGTAGAACACAATGTTTCATAGATTCATATAGATTAAGAAAGGCATTATATTATGAGCACAACAACCAATCTTCTTCTCTATACCGTAATTTTCGGCCCCATGGCCGCCGGAATCCTCAGCTATATACTGGGCCGGGTCCAAAAAGATCTGCGAAGCCGATTCGCCGATCTGGTGACGGGCCTGACCTTCGGAATCTTCCTCTATCTGTTCTGGCAGGTGCTGGCACCAAGACAGAACGGTTCCTTCATGCTCCCTGTACGGGCAGATATTCCTGAGATCTGCGGTATGGGGCTGCATTTTACATTGGACGGTTTCCGGACTCTATATGGCATGATCGCGGCGTTCATGTGGTTTATGAGCACCCTCTTCTCCAAGGAATATTTAAGCCATTATCGTAACCGCAACCGCTATTATCTGTTTCTTCTGGTAACACTCGGTGCAACAGAAGGAGTTTTCCTTTCCGCCGATTTCTATACGACCTTCATCTTCTTCGAGATCATGTCCCTTACCTCCTACGTGTGGGTAGCTCATGATGAGAAGAAGGAATCGCTGCGGGCTGCCGGCACTTACCTTGCCGTGGCAGTGATCGGCGGCCTTGTGATGCTGATGGGAATCTTCCTGCTCTACGACGTGACAGGAACGTTGTTCTTCGACGAACTGACCGGTCTCTACAGCGCTTATGGAACTGCTGCAGACGGCCCGCAGGCCACAGAGATCACCCGGAAGTTGGGCTTCCAAGCAGCCGGCGCTTCCTCCGCCATGACACAGCTGTGGATCGCCGGACTCTGCCTGCTGTTTGGTTTCGGTGCCAAAGCCGGCGCCTTCCCTCTCCATATCTGGCTGCCAAAAGCCCATCCGGTGGCGCCCGCTCCGGCTTCCGCTCTGCTGTCCGGTATTCTGACCAAAGCAGGGATGTACGGCATCCTGATCTTGACTGCTTATCTCTTTCTGGGTAATGCAGCCTGGAGCAGCATGATCCTGCTGCTCGGTGTCTGCACGATGGTCGCAGGTGCGGTACTGGCACTTTTCTCCATCGACTTGAAACGGACGCTGGCCTGCTCTTCCGTCTCCCAGATCGGTTTTATCCTGGTAGGCGTCGGCATGTCCGGCCTGATAGGCGCAGAAAATCTGACTGCGGTGCGTGGCAGCCTGCTCCACATGGTCAATCACTCATTGATCAAGCTGGCGCTGTTTATGGCTGCGGGCGTTATCTTTATGAATGTGCATACGCTGGATCTCAATGCCCTGCGCGGATTTGGGCGTAAAAAACCGCTCCTGCAATATATCTTCCTGATGGGTGCGCTGGGGATTGGCGGTGTGCCTCTTTGGAACGGATATATCAGTAAAACACTGATTCATGAGAGTATCGTGGAATATACGGAGATGGTCAGAAGCTGGAATACTTCTGCTCTGAGCAGTACATCCGACATGGCCGGCATGTCTATTCTGTCCAGCACTGGTGCTATGTTCAGCATCGGCACTCTGCAGTGGATCGAATGGGCCTTTCTGATCAGCGGTGGATTGACCGTCGCTTATATGACAAAACTTTATGTAGCTCTTTTCATAGAAAAAAATACAGATGTCGCTGTGCAGGCCAAATACGATGCCCTGAAGGGAACTTATATGAATAAAGTCAGCGCCGCTGCTCTGACGATCAGTGCCACCCTGCTGCCCCTGATGGGATTCTTTCCCTATGCCGTCATGGACAGACTGGCAAACATAGGGCAGGGATTTATGAATGTGAAAGAGACGGAACATGCCGTTTCCTATTTCTCGGCGATGAACTTAAAAGGCGCCGCAATCTCATTGGTCATCGGCGCGGCAGTCTATGGAATCGTCGTCAGATTGTGGATGATGCGCCCTGCAAAAACAACAGGCGCCAGGGAATACGTCAACCGCTGGAACAGCTACCTGGATCTGGAAGACCGGCTCTATCGGCCGCTTCTGTTGCAGATACTGCCTTTCCTGTGCGGTGTGGTCTGCCGTTTACTGGACAGTCTTGTGGATGCGATCGTAGTATTGCTGCGCAAGACCATCTACCAGGACAGCAAGCTGCCGCAGGAATTGCCGGAAGGAACCGCCTTTACCCATATGTGCGCCTGCATTGCCTCCTTCTTCCAGCATATCGGTAATCTGACTTACCGCAGGAAGCGGCCCGCTAACGTAGACTACGACCATAAGTTCGCCATGATCTATGAAGAATGGTCTGAGAACAGCACGATGATCGCGCGGAGTATGTCCTTCGGGCTGCTGCTGTTCTGTATCGGATTGATCTTCATGATCGCATATCTGTTTGTGATGGATATTTTCTAGAATAAGCTTGGAATAGTTTCTGCCAGATAAATGACCCACTTAGCGAGAGATTTACGCAAGATAAGAAAACCGCGACGAACTGCGCTGACCGAATCTGATGCAGATATCTCGCTAAGCAGGGCATACAGATGGTGAAAATGAACTTGGATAAAGCGGGAGCTACATCTTGCCCTCAAACTCGGTTATACTGGTAGCAGAAGCCGCACATTTGATCCATCTGCCAAGGACCACCAGATCCGTCTCCCGGCTGATTCGTTCAACAATCTTGCTCGGCACCTTTCCCAATTCCTCCAGCAGCTCCAGAATGACTTCTATCTTTCCTTCTATCTTTCCTTCCATCTTGATTCTGTCCGCTATTTCACACATAATATCTACCCCTTCCTCCTGAACCTTAAAAAATTTAACTCTCTCTACTATCCGTGGAAATACTTTCGTCCGATAAAATGGATCTGAATTTTCCAAATAACGAAGCAACTCATTAATGCTCTTATATCTTGTCGGATACCTTAAGTTAAAATACTTTTCGCATAACCCATTATCCAAATCTATCCCTAATGAACTTTTTGTGTTTGTCTTTCTTCTAATTTGATAAAGCCCCTTCTTACCGCCGATAAAATCAGTTCTGGTAATATACAAGACTGTCACAGAAGGCAACTCATAATACGCCTTACCTTTACCCAGTATACTCATATCAATACAGGACATATAATATCTACTTCTCCGAAACGGCGCTTCTTCCTTATACATCTGCAGTTCTACATTAATCAGACTTCCTGTAAGTTCTTCTGCCAGGATATCGAGCTGTACAGAATGCCCCTCAAGATTCCTGATCACGTACTGTGTCTTCACATCCTTCAGCTGCAGATTAGGATTTCGCATCAGAATCCGACATAATTCTTGACAGGCTGTCAAATCCTCAAATACTTTTGCTGCAAACAGATCACTTACCAAGTTGAACTTCCGTATCCTCTCACGCTTCTGCTCATAAATTTCTATGGCTGTCATTCTTTCCATTGTAAACCTCCTTTGGCAATTTAACACAGGAATCTGTTACAATGTACGGACGAGAGTGAAACTTCTACTGATGCTTCTTCTCAATGATTCAAAATTTTATCATAACAGCCCTGCCAAACAAATGTGAATCTTCGGCAGAACTGCCTGACTGCGTAAATGACACCATCCGAGAATGTATCATAAATATAGAAACATTTGCACATTCTGTACCTCACAATATACGCACTTAAGAATCAAGATTTGTTTTAATGAAAAGAGTATAACACAAAAACATTTCATGTGCAATGTGTTTCCGAAATAATTATAAACGTTTTTACGTTTTATGGACAAATAGGTTTCTTAAATATACTGCGGACAATACATAGGAACCGCCCAAACAGCTGCTTAAGCTTTATAAAGTATATTTCCGGAAAGGCATACATTCTCGGGAATATGGCCTCTGCTGACATGACGGATCATCCGTTCCACTTCCGGAATCATATTGATCGGCCGAACAATAATTTCAGGGTGCTCTCGTGTAAATACCCGGAATATCTCATCCACAAATCCTTGTCCCATCACTTCAACCCTATTAAAATCCAAAATCACTTCTTTGAATTCATCCAGCCGATTACAGATCCGCTGGGCCTGCGACCTCGCTACCGGTTCTTCCGACAGACACGCCTCTTTCACTAGAATCCTTGTGCGTATAAAGCCTTCATCTATATCCGTATACATGTTAAACGCCTCCGAAAGTTTCCTGGATGTCTCATTTTGCAGTGTAAGACATTTGAGTATGTAATATCCTTATAATATATGCTGAATAGTGCTCCACATTATATGTTGATAAACACTTTTAATCGTTCCAAATCTATCAGCGTTTCAATCCTGAAGTTCGTAGCCTCTCCCAGAAACATTACCAAATTCATCCCTGCCAAAACCGCCGGTTCCGCAGAATCATTGACCTGGTCCAGCTTATCCGGCAGCAGCTTCTGATTTGCTGCATAATATTTCTTTAAACGATAGGCTTCCGGAGTTTGCTGCGTATATACCGTGCCTCTTTCATGAAAAGAATCCACACATCTTTCCTTTCTCATATATATTGTATCCAAAACAGGAAGTACGGGAATCCCTCCGTCATATTTCTCACAAGCCTTCACACACGCAGTGATCAAAGTTTCAGAGACCAGAGGTCTTGTCGCATCGTGAATAACGATGATATCTGATTTTTTCGCAGATGGCATGATCGTCTTTAGCCCATTAAAAATAGAACGCTGCCTGTTGGGACCGGGTTTTGAAAACCCGCTTAACTTCTTCAAGGCAGCCTCCGGCATTTGTTCATATATTTTCTCACGCCATTCTTCCTCAGCGACAATCTGGATCGCATCAATGAGCGGATGCGCACCGACCGCTGCAAGGCAATGCGTGATGATCATCGTTCCCCGCACTGATACGAATGGTTTCGGTCTCCCGCGCATAAGGCGTTCCCCTGTTCCACCGGCGAGTATCAATGCTATGTTCATGGTATCCCCTCCGTATATCACATAATTATATGTTTCAATGATCGTATCTCTGCCCAACAGTTCAGCTATACGGCAAGTTCTCCTTATGATCTCCCCAATATCCGCAACTGCTTTGCTCATATAGAAGACCGGAACTGCTTTGCTACGAGAAGTATAGCATATTATCAGTAGCGATGCAAATAAAGCACACAACTTATTTCTTCTTTCATGCTTCATCCTAATCCGCTGAAAACAAGACTTATTCTACATCCTCAGCCGTTTATCTGTTCCGCAAAATATTTTCCTATTTGTGCAATAAACCCCAACACTGTCTCTTTCATCCCCTCCGGAAAAGCATTAAGCACCGGTGCAGTCTCAAAACTCAAGACTCCATCGAACTGAATATTGCGCAGTCCTCTGATAAATCCATCCCAATCCGTAGAAGATTTGTTTTCCCGTGTTGCCGTAAATGTGAACGGAATCTGATGCAGATCCTGTCTGCCGTCATTATCATGAATATGCAGAACTTTCAACCTGTGACCAAGTATGGTAATAAAATTCTCAAAATCTACTCCGATCAAATTGGCGTGTCCTGTGTCAAAGCAAAAACCCAGGATCTCCGCATGATATTTATCATTGATTCTGTCAATCCGCTCAGCCGCCTTTACCGCATTGCAGCAGGGTCCTTCGACCAAATGACCCCCTACGCTGTCATACAGATTTTCGATACAGATTGTAATCCCCATTTCTTTTGCCATAGGCAAAATGGTATCAAGGAATTGCTCTGTCTGTTCCCACTCCCTGCGCTCCGAACCCAGATACAGCGCAAGCTTATAACTATGTATCACAATATACGGACATTGGAAAAACGAACACAATGCCATGCTTTTGGGAGCCACTACTTCCCGGAGATAGTCATTTAATTCCTTGTCTCCCCCAGGTACATAGATCGGATATGGCATATGCATCTGGCTGATCAGAATACCTTCCTCCGCAGCACCCTGCTTATGTGATCCGAAAAAAGCTTCCAGATCCTGAACCGATCGGGAAAAGAATTGGTTAATATCCGACTTGTAAACATCGGTATTCTTCAAATATCCGTTCAGAGAAAAATCAGCGCACGAAAAACCGGCACGTTTCAATAAGGCAAAGCCATCCTGCGGGCAGTTATCCTCTATTACATTATTTGTCTGAACTCCCAGTCTGAGCATACATTCTCCTTTTCCGATTGTCTTGCTTGTATATACTATTTGATCGGTGCGCCTTATGATCTAGTACTCCGTACTTGAAGTTCCTGTGCAAATTTTCGAGGATATTTTTTCGAGTGTACAAGTTCAGAAACGGAGGCGTAGCGGGCTACGTTGAGTATTCTGGGCTTGTGCAATCGGGAAAATAGACCGAAATATTTGCACAAGGGTTTTCAGTACGGAGTACTAGCATAATTTGTTCGACTTTCAAAGTTTATCTAAATCCGCAAACTCTGGTAAATACTCATCATTAAAAGATCCTATATTCTTGATTCCCATCACTTTAAGCTGTTCTGCAATTTCCTTATAAAATACATTGCAGATAATTACTCCACAATCTTTCGGAAGTTTCTGCAATGCTTCTGGAGATTTTATATGCAGGCCACATACTTTTGTTCCCCACAGCTGCGGATTATTATCACATACAAATAACGGCGGATAATTTTTCCCATAATATTCCATGTAATTTTGACACATTTTGCCTGCTCCAAACAAGACTCTGTTGGAATATTTTTTCAAATGCCTCTCCATTTCTATCTGCCAGCAGAAAAAATCAGTTACAGATTTGATCACCGGATACATCTGAGAACGCAATAAATGGGAAAACTCCAACAAAGTCTTTCCTGCATCCATGATCAGCATACCATCATATTCTATCTTTCTAAGCCCCCTGATCATTTTAAGCCATTTCTTATTGCTGCCACTTGTCTCTGGCAATCTTCCTGTTTCATGAATGCCATCGCGTTCTTTCACTAAAACAGCCTTCAGCTTGTTACCAAGTTCCGCCGCCATTTCTCCCATATCCTGCCCACACAGACTACACACTTCAGTATTCAGGCAAAACCCTGCAACTTCACTGTTAAGCTTCCTGTTAATTTCATCTATTAAACCTGATGCAGCACTGACATCACTACACATGCCTCTTATTAAATGGCCATTTATATTATCACATTGATTTTCCAACAAAATATATACATTATTTTCCTTTGCCACTTCTCCCAGCTTAAGGCAATATCTATAGTTCTCCTGATACCTGTCAGCTTTCATAATTCCTGAGAACAAGGGCTGAACAATTATATAATGGCACCCAAGCCTGCTGCACGCCTTTATACACTTCTCTCCAATCTGCAGCAATAGGCCATTTAAATCTTCTCTTTTCGTATCCCATTTTAATTGCGGCATCCGCATGGAGTCAATCTGTATAGAATGCTTCAAGCTCTGCTCAATAAGCTGATCGTACTGTTTACAAAGTTCTGTTACATTACACTTCGAATTCTTAGTCCCATAATCTTCAAAATCACTTTTTGCGTAAAGCATACCCAAATCCAGCATCATGCTCCCAAAGCCTGCTGCAGAGACATAAGACATATATTTTTTAGGATTATTGAGGTCTATAATGCATGTCGTAGAAAGACTTGCCTTCATTATTAATATCCCGCCTTCCTCAATCTGTATAAGTCACATTAGCTTTTTGTTGATCAATCCCTTAATCTTTGTAGAATTGGTAGATTGTGTATAAGGAAAAAATATAAGATCAGCTCCCTGCTTTTGAAGAAATTCCTTTTTAGCAAGCCATGCCTCATCATGCTCATAATCACTTCCAGAAAACTGGACATCAAACTGATATCTACGGTACGCTTCATCTGTATTACTACAATCGATCGGTATTTCTACAGCTTCATCTACGTATTTACATGAGCGTACCATCTCCATTCTCTCTCCGAAGGGTACAAAGGGCATGGTCTTTTTATCCTTCATAACTCCTTCATCTGTTACTACCCCTACAATAAGATGCTCGCACAATTCTTTCGCCCTTTTAAACATATTCAAATGTCCTACATGAAAAAGATCGAACACCCCTGCAATATAACCTGTATGATACTTTTTCGGCACTTTCTGTTCTTCATTTGATATTACAGGTTTCTTCTGAATTCTGGGATATGCAAGATTACTGTCATAAATTCCATAATCCATAATTCCCATATTTTGCAGCTGGCGTATAACCGCCGTAAAATTTTTAATGCAAATAATCACCTTATAAGTTGCTTTCTCCAGACTCTTTAAAACATCAGGAGAATTTATCGGTATGTCATTTATTTTCATTCCCCACTTCGACGAATCATTATCAATCAAACCTGCAATTTGATACTCCTGTCCAAATTGAGATATAAACTGCCTGGCAAAATTCCCGGAACCAAATAAATACAATTTTCTACTTTCTGCTCCCTTTAATATATCTCGGAAGGTTCTTTCATAATCATTAACCGAATAATTCATGCGTTGACGATTAGCGTTCAATACGCCAATGTTCCTTCTTACCTTCTCATGATAAAATCTAAGAAGCTGATCATTTCTCAGTTCATTCAAAAACTTACTGACAAATGGATAAAAATAAGACTGGCATTCTAACAGACCATATCTTCCCTTCACATCCTCCTCTGGCAATACCTTAAATAGATGCTGATTTCCCATATATATTAAGTCAATCGTTCTAAGCATAATCACTTTTGCAGGAAGATTTTCCACATAACATTCCTGATCATAAAACAGGAAATTTCCTTCCCACCAGAAACAATTTAATGGTACAAGATCAATATACCCTCTTTTTAGAACAACACCTAAGCTGTCCTGCTCCTCCTTTGTTCCCCTTGCAAGTCTTTTCCATTTGTCTTTCGCCGGATCATCAATTTTAGACTTCTCCCAATACGGATCAAATTTATCCCAGTCAATCTCTGCATATGGCACATGGTCTGATGATGAAAGTATCACCTGCCAAAGCTGATCCAAACATTCAAAGAAAATCTTTTTATCACGCACCAACAAATTCCGTAAATACTCTACTGCAGACATCGCATTGATGTATGGCATGATAAGGCTCTTTTTTTCCGGCAAAATTTCTACCATATGTATTCCACGATCTGAAAGATATTTATGGTTCTCCAGGAGTTTTGAAAGTTTCTTTTCTCCCTCCCGATACATTGCCTTTTTTTGCACCTTATTATCCCTTCGGATTATCGTATATGCAGCATTTTCTTTTCCTCTATCAGCAGACACTGTAATTTGTCTCGCATTTGAGAAATTCCCTTCTAAAGGACATTCAATCAAAAATCCATTAGCCATCGTATGGAACATTCCGTTCCTGATCAGTGTATTATACAGTCTTTCTTCCTCCAAAAAGACCGTATCTGGATAATTATACTGCGGAAATATTCTGGTATCCAGCGACTCAACCGGTACATAATCTTCTGCAAACAGGATCTGCGGCCTGTTCAAAACAGGAAATACCGAATAAAATCTATGAAAAGTAAATCCTGCCGATTCAAGAATATCAAGGATTTCATCTTTCGCAAAATTACGGCCTGTCATGAGATCAAAGTCTGAAACCTGTGCGCGCACATAATTCTCTATACCATCAAAATTTCTCCCGGTATAGATATCCCTGTCGCCACAAAAATAACGAATCCCCAACCGATTATCCATTCCCAGCAGCAATGTCCCATTGTCCTTTAACAAGTCTCGAATACTGTTAAGAAGCCCCTTCGCATCTTCTATGTTCGCTGTCCTCTCTATTGCTGACATAATCATAACATAATCATACTTATATGAAACATTTAAATCTATAAGTTCACTCGGCATATAACTGTCCACATGCAGTCCACATTCTGACAATGCCTCTTTCATCGTCTCATCTGTCGGCTGCATTGCAGTAATATACAAAGCACGACTGCCTTTTTCAAAGTCGTACCACTTAATCAAGCCTTTAGGCATCTCTGCCACCAGTTTTTCCGCTGTCATAGCACCTCTTCCTCACTATAATCTTCTACACTGATAAAAGCCTTATATCAATATCCGGCTGATACCGATAAATCTGTTCCTCTTTTATTCCCAACTTCAATAGCTGCTGATGTATTCCGCTCCATCCTCTCAAATTAGCCGTCACATATTTCGCCTCGGGATATGTTTGAGCTGCTTCTTCAGGCGAAACTACTTTAATTCCCTGCACCTCAATATTCCATAGAGATTCATCATTATCACAAAAAGCACACATTTGACCCGGTATATGATATTCTAACAAAACATGTGTAAATTTTCCATAATTTCCACATCCAAATATAACTGTCTTTTTATGACCTATATTATTTAGTAAAGCCTGCACTTTCTCCATCTTTGGTGCCAGTGCAGCATATGCATCAAAAAAAATAGCGCTTGCATTTTCCTGTAGTTTGTAATAAGTTCTTCTGTTATCTTCGCTTAATCTTTCTAAGCTGAATTGCTTTTCAGATTCAGCCTGTTTCAGCTTTCCCTGCAATATCTTTATATCATCCTCCACCTCCGTCCAGTATTCGCCATTGACCGCCATTCTCTCAAATCGTCCCACTGTCTGTCTGAACATTCTTGCATAATAGGCATGCACCCAATCATCCGATTTCCCCGAAAGGAATCTGCTTAAATTAGTATACTCATCGATGAGATACCGGAACCCTTTTTTACTGGAAGATGAATTTGCTCTGGTTTGCCGATAATAATACAGATCATCATCCAAATATACTGCTCTGACAGCCCTGCTTAGGACCTGATAAATAAAACCGATATCCTGAAAAGCTGCACCTGGCGTTTCACTCAATCTTATGTCCTCTAAAAGACTTCTACGATAGATGCCCGCCCAGAGATAATAGTCCTGTATCGCTAACTCCGGCATACTTGCCGGAGATATAACCTTTCCGACAGTACTTTGATCGGCAACACACATACCGCCTTTCTGATACCATCGCAGTCCGCTATCCGTCTCAACAAAACAGGAAAAACCGCACTTTACATATTCTAAATCATCTTCCACCGCTTTTCTATAAAGAATCTCATACATATCCTCCGCAATGATATCATCTGTCTCAACTATACCGATATACTCACTTCGGGCTGACTCTATTCCCAGGTTTACCTGATGGCCATAGCTTCTCTTATCTGAATAAATAATACGAAGCCGGTCATCACCTGCCGCATACTCTTCCAATATTTCCAGTGTACCATCCGTTGAACCTGCATCGACTGCCAGAATTTCAATATCCTCAAGACTCTGTTTTAACACGCTTTCCATGCATGGACGTATAAATCTTCTAACATTTAATGATGGCATGACAACCGTAACTTTTGGCATTTTATTTCCTTTCCTATATCATTCCTTCTTTTCCTTCATATTAATATGCGAAAGACACTGCTCAGCTATAAACTCATTGCCGTCATCCCCAAAATGAATAAAATCTCGATATACAAAATTCCCCGTCAAAAACGGATTCCAAATATCTATATACGGAATTCCATATTCTTTTGCAATATCATATACAATCTTATTTCTCGCCTCTAATTCTTTGTTTCTTAAAGTATCCCATTCTGAAAGATTTTCTTTCTTTACCGAAGGTGTATAAGACAGAACTGCAATATCAGAACAATTTTCACATACTAAATCCAATATCTTCTTATAACTCATTCTAAAAAAATCGCTGTATTCCTCATCAAGACACCTCTGTATATCATGTCCGTGGTGCCCCCCTGCATGTAAAAAAACCTGACTATATTTTAGCTCACTACACTCGAAAAAAAATTTATATTGTTTCCATAATAATAAATCTGTAATCTGTGAAGATGAAGCACAAATGTCAACGACATACCTTCCTTCTAAGCGATTATTTAGTTTGCTTCTAAATCCTCTTGTAACAGAATCTCCCAAAAGGGCAATGCGCTTCTGCTTCACATCATTTGCTTTTTCCCACCATGTATTTGACCATTCTATCGTTTCACGCTGTTCAATATCCTTTATATGATTCATCGTTTGCAAACTCTCCACCTTTCATTCTACTTTCAGTAAAAACATCTAAATCAATTTGGATATGAACTCTGCCACACGCTCGCTTGCATGTCCATCTTCCCTGATACCGTATTTAAGCAAAAAATCATCGAGTCTTTTTTCATATTTACATCTATCAAAAGATATAATATTTTCACACAATTGTTTTGTGTTCTCTGCTATATCAAATGGCAATTCTTTATAATCTATCAAAAGTTCATATTCATTTACAATATAGTCATTCAAATCTGTAGCATACAAAAATACCGGTTTCTTTATAACAGCGGGCTCAAACATAATGCTAGAATAGTCTGATACGGTAATATCAAATGCAGAAACAAGCTCCTCACTGTCCTCATAAGAGCTCACATCAAATACGAAATCCGGCAATTCCATATCTTTAACAGCATCACACACCGACGGATGCAAACGCAGTGCAATCATCCAATCACCGCCAAAACGTTTCTCCAGCGCTGCCTTTATCTGCCGATAACCAAATTCTATCTCCCTGGACTGATGAATCCCCTTTCCCGCTTCTTTGCTAAATCGGTAAGTCGGCGCATATATCAATACACGCACTTCATCCCCTAGCCCATAATATGCATATACACTTTTCCTGTTTTGTTGTTCACGGAACATACCGTCAGTACGTGGCGACCCAGCCATAATAAATTTCCCATCAACACCGAACCCACGTTTACAAGATTCTTGATCAAACTCACTTCCAACTATAATATAATCTATAATCTCACTCTCTCTTTTCCATAATGCCATTTTTTCTGGTTCACTTTGAAAAGTCGCTTCTGCATCAAGATAAAACTTCTTGAGCGTAATACTCGCCCAATGTTTTGTCTGAATATAGACCTGTTCCGAACGTTTCAAGAAAAAGTCAGGCACTGCCGTGTCTGTAACCCATATTTTTGAGGTCTCCGCCTCATATAAAACTTTCTTCCAATTTGATCTCAGCACTTTGTGTACACCGGCAGGCAGTTCCACATCAAGATCATTTACCAGCCATACAATATAGAAATCCGGCCTTAGCTGTATAAGCGCTTCTGAAATATATTTTTCATGATCTGCATAATTAGCAAAGGATGAAAAAAGAATTTTATTGGGAACGATTGGGGTACATAAGCATTTTTGAGCAAATTCGTGTTGCTTTTGCAAAACGTTTTCCGCTTCTTTATTCTCCTGTACAAAATCCTCCAATAATGAAATTACATAGATTTGACTAAATTTTTCCTTTTCTAAGTCTTGCATGATCTCCGCATATCGTTTCGAACTTGCCACCAAAATAATGGTTTCCTTAGGCTCATACTTAGAAAGAACCTCCGCACTATGGATATATATATTTCCGCATTTAGTCTGAAATGCCTCCGGCAGTAAATCGCCTGCTCTTTTTCCCTGTTTTGTCACATCATTGTCTATAATCGTCTCAACTGTAATGCTGTTACCATATTTTTCCAAAAATTGCCTTATACCCAATCCCAACCCATATATGACCACTTTTTTTGAAGCACATTCTTTTTCGATTTCATGCCATTTCATCTTCTTCATTTCTGCCCACATCACCTTCAATCCTTTTATACACTTGCCATCCCATTTCGTCAGTCTCCGCTTCTCTTATCGAAACCGCCTTGAAACACAATCATATTTTATTACCAATTCATAGAATCAAATATAAAATAGTCATCATTATAATGAAACTTATTATTGTTTAAAATATCAAAAACTTCATTTCTTTTTGCTATAATTCCTACTAGAATAATATTTTTCCCTCTATGTAAAGCCTTGTCAGGTTCTACTATTTCATGCCCCATATACTCTCCCTTACCATATGAATCAATATAACCAGCAAGAGTCACATTCGGTGCAAAAACATCCAATATCTCCTTATATATTCTTCCATATTTGCCTGTTCCCCATATATAATAATTATATTTTGTCTTTACTTTATTTAAAAATTGTATAACATAATATATCTTCCACAAATTCATTTTAACATAATCACTACATGCAAAATAGTTCTCGTATCTATAAAACGTATCAATGAACCCGCTAAACTCCTCTTTGAGCTCATTCATTCCGTACAAGTTCTCTACCTTATAGCCTGCCATAACATCTTCATAGCATTTCAACAAATTAAATGTCACAGCATTTGGTGAATGTATCTTTTCATAAGTAGCACGTGCATTCTCCATGATCTTCTGCGATTTGCCTGCTTTGGCATCACAGATAACTTTTTGTATACTATCAGCAATACTCTCTGCTGTATACCCCTTGCAGAGGTATCCATTGTCCCCGTCTCGAACTACTTCCGGTACTCCAGCAACAGGGGTTGAGATAACAATCAGTCCATGAGATAAGGCTTCAGAGATGACATTTGGATATGATTCCACTGTGCTGCCACATATCAGTACATCGCTGTTTCTATACACTGCTTCCATATTTCTGGAAAATCCCCTTATCATTATATGATCTTCCAATCCCCCCTCTGCTATGCGCTGTTGGCATAACTCTGCATATTCACTTCCTACACGTCCAAAAAGCTGCAACGTACCACATACTCCATGACACTTTACAGCTATTTCAAATGCCTTGATCACCTCAAGCTGATTTTTTCGTTCGCACAATAGCCCTATGCAAACAAACCTAAGCATGTCAGGATCGATCAAGAATCCATTCGGTTCCTTATCTTCCACAACAGTTCTAATACAATAAGATATAGTCCCAAGCTGCTGCTTCCAAAACTCTGCATAACATACAGAATCGCAAATATGATAACGAGGAAAAATATCTGCATAATGAAGTCTGAAAAACTCCGGTATTGCCTGATATATATTCATGATATGGGGAATATTTAACTCTCTGCACGCCAACTCAACAGTCGGATTTAACTGCACTGAATGTACAATATCAGGTACTTGTTCTTTCAAAAAGATTTTAACATCTTCGTAATTTTCAAAAACAGAAAGTAAATCTACTCCCTCTGGCTGGCTCGTTACCGAATAACAAATTTCATAAACCGGAATTTTGTCTTTTTTGCATATACGTAAATAATCCTCACATATTGTCCCCCATGTTGAAACTACAACAATAACTTCATTTTTTGCTCTTTTTACTAATATAGCCTGTCTGAGCAAAGTATTTGCTGCTCCTCCAAAATCTGAATAATGATCCATGAAATATATTATTTTTTTCGGCATATGCGTCCCTCGCTCTTCAAAGATATGATATATCATTTATTTTTCAGTTCCTCAATATTTGCAATCTGTTCCAGAAGGTCAGAGTATACAAGCACATGATCCGCATTCATCTCACTTTTAATAAGTAACTCTTTAATGTCCTTTTCGTATCCCTTAGGAGTAATACATATGCAGTGAGTTCTGTCTATCTCCTCCATAGAAATTACCGGATAATTTTCAACTCTCACTTTATCAGGAGACTGATCAATAAACCCTGCTATCGAAATTTCTAATTTTGTTAACATATCTAAGCAAGCTTTACCTCTCATGCCAGCTCCCCATATGTAGTAACTTTTTTGAGGATAAAACAACTTTTTTACTTCCTCGGTATTATTGTTTATTGCCTCCCAAATTTTTTGTTCCCGTGCAATCGTTTCCAAAATATTCGAATAATAGTCTTCTATTTTTTTGACAAGATGTTCCTGTCCTTTCGTCTTTGCACACATAAGCGCTGCTTTGTATTGTTCCCTATAACCTTCGTATTTTCTCTGGCAACTTATTCCCCCGTCCCTAAAATAGGTAAAATAATCATCTACGCATAACACTTCAGCCCCAGCAATACATGCATTGATCAGCCAAGCTGCATCCGCAGCAATCCTATAAGATGTATCGAATCCTCCCGTTTTTTCAAAAAACTTTTTTCTCACAAACAAAGCAGGCTGTGGATAGATCACCTGGAAAAAAATATTTTCTTTATTCTCCCTATCCAACACATATTTATGATTTTGACCATCCGATGAATGCAAATATATATTTCCGCTAACCATATCAGCATTTGAACCATTAAAATAATTTTTTACTTTTTCAAATACATCTCTCTCATACCAATCATCACTATTCAAAAAAGCCACAACATCTCCTGTGGTCCGTTCTAGCCCTTTATTCATTGCGTCGTAAATTCCGTTATCAGGTTCACTGATACATAATGATATATATGGCTGATACTTTGCTATAACATCAAGAGTTCCGTCTGTGGAACCGCCATCGATAATAATGTACTCTAAATCGCTGTAATTTTGCCGGATAACACTTTGTATTGTCCGTTCTATTGTAGCGCTGCTATTATAACAAACCGTAATAACAGATATTTTCATTTATACGACCATATCCTTTCTCAACCTGGAGACAAACTAATTGGCTCTTTCCACAAAATTTTAGAACAACTGATCCCCTGCTCCATCAGTTGTTTTTTGATTTCTTCAGCTTTCTCTTTTTCTTTCACTGCAATTAAGATGTAATCGTAAGCTATATGATCAATCTGCTTAATGGGACATACTTCCCAACCCATATCCTGAAATCTTTTCCAGTTTTTGTCTACCCATAAGACTATCTCCAAATCACGCGTCTTCTGATGCAGACGGTAAAAATCCCAACCAACAACTCCTGCACCATAAAGAACAATTTTTTTCCCTATAAGAAGGTTAAAATAAGTGGACAAGTATTTGATAGGTTTTATATCCTGCGCAAAATCCCACCCCATAAATTGCGGCGTATATTGTACATTCAACCAAACCCATCGATTTAACTTCGGAATGATCAACTCTTTATAACAAACCCGCTCAATTTCTTTTTTCAATGACAGATATAGATTATTCCAATTATTCAAATAATTGTAATTAACTGAATGGACTGCTGATTCATTATGGCACTCATAATGATAAGCACAAATGTCTGAAACAAATATAGAATTACAGGACAAAATATACTTATATACAACATCGGCATCCTCTCCTATAAAAATATCTGTCGCTACTTTCTTAACCGTCGCTTTCAATTTCTCCGTTAAAAAAAGTTTATTAACCAGATTGGGAGTAATGCCGCTTTCTGATGATTTTTCAAATAAAAACATATTTTCATGTAAATATTTGATCTCCTTCTCTGTATGATACAATTTCCCTGGAATGGCATCGTACATTTTTTTGCCCTGATAAATAAATCCAGACGTCACTAAATCTGCGTCTCCAAGATTAGTCTGCAATAACTCATACATATTTTCATCTATATGATCATCTGCATCTACGAAACCAACATACTCCCCTCTAGCCTTCTCTACCGCACGTTTCCTGGCATATGCCACTCCATGATTAGACTGTGTTAAGTAATTAATCCGTAAATCTTTCGCCGCATAATCTTTACATATTCTATCTGTCTGGTCCGTGGAGCCATCATTGATCAGAATAATTTCCAACTTATCATAAGTCTGATGTATCACACTTTCCAGACATTTACTTAAATAATTCTCACAATTATATACAGGAATAATTACACTGATATATCCCTTTTTCATCATCGGTTTCCTTCTTTTTTTAACATCTTTTTAATACCATCCTCCACATTCACGTGCGCTTTCCATCCGATTTCCTGCTCTATCTTTGAGCAATCCAGTATATTGTTCTTAACCTGACCTTTTCCAATCTCACATTCCCTATAAATCATCGCTTTTCCTGTAAGCCGTTCTATTATGGCACATATTTCAAATACACTAGTCCCTTTCCCACTCCCAATATTATAAATACCGCTTTTCATTTCCTTTTTGCAACATTGAAGAATACACTCTGATAAATCATCAATAAAAAGATAATCTCTGACGTAATTCCCATCACCATAGATCTCAACCTGTTTTCCAAGACTGTTACAAGCTAAAAAAGTTGCAATGATTCCCTGTCCTGTAAACGGTTTTTGCTTCGGCCCAAATGGATTAGCCATGCGAAGAATAATTATGTTAATCCCATCT
Source organism: uncultured Lachnospiraceae bacterium (assembly GCA_910588215.1). Lineage (GTDB taxonomy): Bacteria > Bacillota > Clostridia > Lachnospirales > Lachnospiraceae > UBA3282. The sequence goes on along the minus strand of CAJUQJ010000005.1, from coordinate 93,215 downwards.
ACCCGATTGACATACTCCAAATATTTTTCAACCATTAACTTTTGTACTGCATATAAAGAAATCGGTGCTGTTTGGGCATCCTCTCTGATTGGCAATCTGTCCGCATTTCCATAAACAGCTCCGCCTGAGGACGCAAAAATAATTTTCTTCACCTCCTTTTCCACACAAGCCTCTATCAAAACCATGGTTCCCACAATATTTTTTTCAGCCAACACACGCCCCATATCCATGAAAGTCGCAGGCGCCCCCTGCCATTTGAAAATAATAACAATATCATTCTTTCGTAAAATATTTCTATAAAAATTTTTATCTTCCTCTTCCATACAGATATATGATACATTTTTTCTTTTTTTATCAGGGCCTATCAAATCACAGCATATAATTTCTATATTCTCTTTCTGAATATACTCCGTAAAGCTTCCGCCTATAAATCCGTTTCCCCCTATCATTACAATTCTCATATTATGTATCCCTCATAAAAAACAGTTCTGATAATATTCTATTGAGATTTTTTTCCATTACTTTTTCTGAAAATTCTTCCTCATATATTTTTCTAGATGCTTTACCGATTGCAGCACATTGATCACGATTTTCCAATAGCCAGATTAAGATTTCTTTCAATATTTCTGCATTTTCATTCGGAAATACAAACCCATTTTTCTGTTGTTCAATAAACTCAGCTTGTCCAACATTCTCCGAAACAATACATATCTTCTCATGCATCATGGCCTGTGTTACAACAATTGGCATCGGATCATCCCTTGAAGGACAGACCAATACATCAATATGGGAGTAAAACTCATCCAATCTCTCCTGTGTCATTTCCAATATCCATTCTAAATTATCCATGTGACTTTTTTGTTGCATTATTCGTTTTACAAATATATCATCACTTTCATCGATTTTTCCTACAAATATTACTTTCAGTTTATTTCTATAATCCTCTGGCATTCTGACAAGCGCTTCCAACAAAATATCCTGCGCCTTTCTTTCGATCACAGTTCCTATAACTGACACTACCATGCGTACATCTTTCTTTCGAGGGAAAATCTTCCTGTTAAAATCCGGAATACAGTATTGAAGTTTTTGCATGTCACATTCTCTATAATGAGCAGTAAATATTTTTTTGACCCTGTTTCCCCCTGCAAAAAACTTAAGTCCAACCCTTTGTGGAACTTTTTCTTTCCCCATATAATACATTTCATATGTTTCATGAACCCACCATATGGTTGGAGTCTTGATACATAATATCGTTTCAGCTATCCTATACAGATCAAACGTTCCAACCACTATTGCTATAAACTGCTGCAGCATGTTCTTAAAGTATTCTGTTTGATAGCCAAGTTCCAGATCATCTATATAATCAATCATCTCAAACAGTAGTTCCCTTTCAAATGTTCCTCCCTCCATAGCAGCAATCAAAACTGAATACCCCATCCTACGCAATACATTTGCCATGTTCTTTATTGCCACTGGTACTCCTGTATAGCTAAAATTATGAGAAATCAACAAAATGCTATTTGGATTCTGTATGATCCAATTATCAAACCCCATTGTTTTATTTCCGCAGTGTACACATATATCACCTTCCTTTAAGCACCATAACTGAGAATACAATATAACCTTATCCGCAGATATTTCCAGGCTTTCAATCTGATGACATACTTCTTCTGTTGCATAGGTCATAACAACAATATAGTCAAAATCATATTTCTTCAACTGTGAGGGAGCTATTATTTCCACTCCATCCAAAAATCCACCTATTTTATCCAAACTATTATCACATAATTTTGTAAGTTCAAACTGCGAAAGAATCTCCTTATATTTTCGATATAAATTCCCCGTTCCCCATACAATCAATTTCATAATAATCCCTTGTCATTCATTACTCAAATACATAAACTATCGTTGCAATGATATAATATTGACTTTCATATTATTTCTCAATTATATATCAATATTTTCAGATCCACCACAAACATTCTTTGTTGTAAATAATTCTTTCAGGATCAATCCCCATATCCTCCAGTTCCCACTGAATTGAAATGGCATACATGCTTGACGTAATCAAAATCATGTATTCTCTATATTCTCCGCAAAGCTCACTGGGGGCAATGACTTTCTTCTCACGGTAGATGTATGTACTATGCGCTGCCTTTTTATCAGAGTATAATAGTCTATCTTGCTCCGATTCTGTCAAAAAACTAAGCAGTCCGTCACAGTCTCTTCCGGTACCATACAGAATCAGTTTTTCCTGCTTCCTCACCAATGCAAGCAGCTTTTCTATATTTTCTCTCTTGGCATTTGCAGCACTTTTCTTTTTTACAGCATCCACTTTAGCATCTTCCAACGGCTTATCAATCTCAACTTCTCCAAATTGCGGTATTATATCGTTTAAAACAGCATGTTTTCTTACCTCCCAAAGCTGGTGTCTAATAGCATCGTATATTCTTAAATAGTGATCTGCCATGTCTCTGGAAGTAGCAAACTGTCCTCCCTTCTGAAAGCGGAATTCCTCCAAGAACATCTCCCACAATCTGGCCCTCGAAAATTCTCTAGCGTCTACATAAGAATATCCGTATTTTTTCTGATAAGGGGCGTTTATCACTGATATTCTGAACTGATCAAATAGAGAAAAGTATTTTTCTCTCCTATCGAAAACAGGTCTCAGTGTAAAATCTCTACTTCCCAAAAAGGCATTGGGCCTTCCGCAGACCGTCGTATGCAGCATGGTATCTCCATCCTACCACAGATTTTCGATAGTTCCTCCTTAGGATGCAGCTTGATATCCTCGAAACGCATGGCAAATATCTGCCAGTGCTTACCCAAAAGCACCTCATGGGAAGCCTTGATATAATCCTCTCTGTACATATAAAATGCTAACGCAAGTTCTGCCTGCAACGCCGACTCTTCTTTCCTAATATAATTATAACAAGAAGCACAGCGGGCTAGATTATCCCTGCGGAGAATCATCGTCTGACCGTTTATGCCTTCACTCTCAAGCCATTTTGCCAGATAACAGAACTTTGCACGATCATATAAATGCGGCTCCCAATAAATTACTTTCAACGAGAGATCCGTCATCTTCTTCCCAGTCAACATTTCTGTATATGAAGTTACAAAAATCATAAACAGTTCCTGTGATGAGAACCTTTCCTTTAAGGAAAGCCATTTCTCCACGCTACTGCTAAATATATCAAAATTTGGAAAACAATCAGAAATCTCTGATTGTTCATATTCATTCTCTAAAATACTTTTTAAACCATTCAGTATATCTTCTGATCTTTCTACTGCCAATATAATACTATAATACAGCAAATTATCTGTAAATATACCTTGTAATGGTGCAACTATATCAGGGTGTCCATCCATAATTCCCATGACAAACACATTACCAGCAAAATATGCGATTGATCCCAGAAGAATTCCTTTCGGTCTCAGTTGTGACAGACTGTATTTTTGTATGAATTTATTTCTGTAATGATCAACTGCCACAAAAACAGAAGGCTCCGAAAAGTACCATGTTATCCGCGCATCACCCATTCTTGATACTGTATCCTTAAATGCTTTGCCCCTTTTTCAAAAGCTCTTTGACACCTTATACGGATATATTGCACATATAATATCTGTTTCTTTCATCTTTCTGGATTCTGGCAGTTCGCCGTATCGCACATCAATTTCACCCTGCTCCATGTCATCCAGATAATCTGCCAATATCCTGCAAAATCCCTTATCACCGACCAAAAGTACTGTTTTCCCCTTTAATACATGAAGCAAGTTACTACCGGAAACATCCACATAATCACGGAGCATGAAGTACTGTTCGTTCCTCTCATATCCGCAGTAATAATGGTACTCCTCCCCAGCCCCCATCCCTAAAGCGCCATTTTCTCCAACACAATTGATTACAACCCCCCCCTATCACACTTCACCACTTCGTCCATGCTCACTCGTTTTTTTCCCAGAAGATAACTTGCTCCATACCAGTCTTCTCCCCCAAATATAAATCCGGAAATATCAATGCCATGCGCATAAAGCCAGTCATAAGCATCCTGTTCACAAGTACTATTGCCTGACAAAAAAACATCTTTCCCCTCAAGCTTTTTAAGCAGCCACTCTATTCCTCCTCCGGCGTTTGTTATTCTTTCATCCTTTACGTTCGCCTCATAAATCATATCAATGCATTCAAACTCTAACGATGCACTTCTGATCAGTTTTTGATACAAATCTCCTGTTGTACCCAGTATATGCTCCGCCTGAATGACCATCCTTTCCCCATCGTCTGGCTCAATCTCTCCAGTACTTTTATAACCAAAAAAATCCCAATACTTCCCTGACACGGATACTTTAATCTGTTGGCACTCCAGATATTTCGCAAAGTAAAAAGCCAAATCATTGCAGCCGCATATAAGCACTTCTCTTACTTCCGGAAAAATATCCCGAAACTGTAGTGCCGTTGCACTTTTTTCCAGTTCCTTCAGCATACGTAATTCCCTGTTTGCCTCTTCATCCTGCCAGCCATAACAAACAATGTTTCGATTAGCATCTACGATAGGAAGCAACGCTAAGACAGAAGGGCGATGCGCTTTCATTTTCATACGCCTGAAATACGTTTTCTGATTTTGCCACAAGTCTTCATTTATAAGAACCCTTTCGTCCAAAATAACAGAATCCAAATATTCACTCTTTGCATACTTTTTCCCACAAAATCTTAACATATACTTCCTTCTCTCTCATCACTCATACTTCTTTTAATCCTGGTTGTTTAAGGTAGTTCACTGACTATTTCATATAGCGAAAAGAATTTGCAATTCATTCTCTCTCTAAGCATCTGATAAATGCCGTCAAATTCATCCACTACTGTAACGATCACCGCATCTACCGGCGGCAAGTTACCTTCTACCGACCTTATCTCATATTTTATGGGATTTTTTCTCCTACTTCTGTCAATAAAATAATCAATCACAATATTTGTTCCTTCTAATTCTGGAATTAGATGTTTTGCCAACATTCCATATCCATAAACAGCAATATGTTTAATGCCATAGCGCTCCAAATAAGAAGCAATATTTATCCCTTTTTCGCGATGTTCCATCCATAAGTCAAAACATTTTGCAGTAACTGTATAATCTGGCTGATTTGCAATTTTAACGTTATGCGCTGTATTTTCCTGTATAGCTTGAACCGCATCATTCTCGAAAACATATTTTTGCGCTCTAGATACAGCTTCCAGTTTCGAAAAGCCATAATACTCATCAGGTTCTAGCTGAGTCCCTTCCCCCCATTCATTCCATGCATTAATAAATACAAATTCATTTCCAGCAGCAATACTTTTCTCATATATCCTGCACATGCCATCATAAAATTTTTCTATTGTAAAATTTTTAAATAGAACACCATCATGCCTGCCTCTTCTAGGTGTATCATCTACATTCGGAACTGCACAGTAATAGGTTTTATGCTCATCAATCATACCTGCATTACTGATATTTTTCCACATCGCATCATAGTCCAGTCTTACAATTCCATCAATTCGCTCATTAAATTCACACACCATATGTGGTGCAAACAACATTAGTGCATTTAATCCTTCTATTTTTTTTGAGGTGTTTACCCCAATAAAATAAAGCCCATTCAAATTTTCCTGATGTGCTAATTCATTCCAATATTGAATCATCTGCGGTAGACACGGTATTGAAGCTGCCGCAAAGAAAATAAAAACCGGCGCACCATCTATTCTTATATAGCGCTCATCTTTAAAAAATGGCAAAAGATATTCAAAATGTGCCCGCCACTCTTCTTCTCTACCATATCGTTGCTCGATCAATACGCCGTCACTTTCCGATTTATCTTTTACTTCATATTTATCTGCCCAAGAATTGCCCGTCAAGTTACTCCAAGTTCTGGCCCATCTTCCATTAGCCCAGCAAAAACAAAATGGCATATCAATATCTTTCCACTGCAATAAATTTTCCGCAGGTTTCTCCAGAATATGGCGCCCATCCTTAAAATAGTAGTGATAAAAACACTGTCCGTCAATCCCATACTTTTTCATCAACGATGCTTGCCATTCCATGGTGTCCTTATCTAATAGATTATAATAATTATCATTTAAAGGCTTTATTGGCTGCATATGCCCCTCGAACAAAGCTTCTGCACCACGGACTGTCGTCCACTCTGTAAACCCCTCCCCCCACCATTGATCATTTTCTGCCACTTTGTGAAATTGTGGCAAATACATACATAACGTTCTTACTTTTTTCTCCATTATATTGCCCACCCTTTACAATTGCATTTTCAACAAAATAGCCCAGGCACAGTTCAACTTACCCCTCCCCCCAATTGCCTAGTTCAAAATCATTCCTATATTTTAAATTGGGTAAGTCCAATGACATCGGAAAATCGCACTCAGCATCAATCAGTAAATAACTATCCTTTCTTACAAACGTAACTTCTATCAAGTTTGGTATCAAAATGCCATTCGCAACCTCGGCCTGACCTGCATTATTTCCATGAATCCATACAGCTTGATGTGTCATTCGTATTTTTTGCAAAACTTTTAATATTTTTTGCCGCCATTCCCATTTACAAATATCATGTAATTCCAAAGAAATTTGCTTAAAATTATACAACAAATCAGAAGATATATCATTTAACACTTCCCACTCCGCACCCTCTATATCCATTTTAAGAATAAGATCGCGGTTATCCAAATGACCATTCTTCTTTAAAATTTCCCCCAAAGGAAGGCACTTGCTTCCTTCACCTATGCCAAAATTATAGAAGATAAAATTATTATGTACCCTAGGTAATCGACTAATCGTATGATCATACATAAAAACCTTCATACCCTTATTAGCAATATCCATATCCCATGACACATCATTACCAATCCCGCAACTATAAGCCACCATCGTATGATCAAAATCATCGATCATAATATATCCGCCATCACCTTCACCACTACCAACGCGTATAAGCTCCTTACCTACCACCTTCTTACAGGATAGTATTTTCTTTATATCTCGAAAATAGGATTCTTTATATGACCTTTCTTCTGTTTCCAGCTCCAATATATTCTTTATACATATATTGATGCCAAGTGCTTTAATTTGGCTTTGAATTTCTTCACTGTTTTTAGCACTCGTAGAAGTTAATATGAGTGTCATATTTTTCGTATCATATTTACTTAAATCTTCTACGGAATGAATATCTGGATTATACTTGCTCAAACCATTGTCCAGAATTATAGTATTTTTTCTTCCATATGCCTTTTCTAATAGATCTGCCAGAAGCATTCCCCACTCACCATAGGGGCATATAATGATTTCTTTTCCAGCATTTAACTCTTCCTTAACCAACTGATGCAATTTTCCTCTAATCCAAGTACTCACTCTGCCATCCTCCCTCAGCTATTAGTTATCTTCTATTCACTCAATGGAAACCCGACATCATAGCATTCATCTGAAAGAATTGGTACACTATATAACCCAAAATGTTCTTCATAATAAATACCTTGTTCTGCTAAATACCCAAAAAGATCTACCACCTCTATACCACTTCTATATTTTTTTGCCTCTTCCTTTAACTCTTCCAACCATCTGTTTGAAGATAAAACTATGTATTTTACATTCAACTCGTTTATTTGATCGGGTGAATAAACCGGAATTCCAACCCTCGCTGCCAAACACTCTTCATTATGGTCAATACAGCAAACAATTTTATCTCTATTTTCCATTGATAGTATAGAATAGAGAGCCACTGTATTCTCCCCACCCATTCTAAGAGCCACATTGCCTTCCCGAAGAGAATCAAAAAGAGTATTTATTATATTATTACTCTGAATTGTAAATTTTCTGCAATTATCAATCAGCTTATACAAGTAACGCGCATATGTAAATTTTTCATCGGAATAGACATCCACCATACGCTCCTTAACCATGTTACGAAAATACTCCAACTGTGAATCATCTTCTATTACATCTTCAAAACTAAAATAATCCCACTGCATTTTTCTACTGTTACGAAGCAGCAGCCTCTCATTACCAGTGTTTAATTTAAAATAGATATAATCTTTTGTAACCCCCCCTCTGTAACCTGCATATAAATTGCACAAAGGAATTGTTCCATTAACAATCTCTCGTACCACTGTCCTATTATACCCCGGCAATTCCTGCAGACTCACAAAATCTGTTGTTATTTCTTCTCCAATTTCTCTATTTTCCAATATTTCTCGAATTAGATCAATGAAATTCACATATGAAAACATGCCGCTTATCTTTTTGTGTTTGTAATTTTTTCCTTTTATCGTCAAATTAGCGTGGGAACGTATATTAATATTTCCGTTCGTGCCATGATCGCTCATGAAAATCAAAACAGCTTCCTTTCCAATGAAATTCATATAATATTCCAACTGCCAATCAAGTGTTTTTTTTCCGTGATGATATCCATTACCAAGTGATCGGATGTCTGCCAACTCCATACTCACATATAAGCGATCATGTATTTCTGCAAACGAATGGGCCAGAAAAAACAGAGGTTGCTCCGCATTCAAAATGCAGCATAAGCAATCCCACAGAATTCGACTGATCGCTGAAGAGTGCTCCGTATAAGAGTTCCCTCTAAGACTGTTGTCAAACAATGGCATTACTCCGCTTGCAATCTTAACAAGATAATTTGAGGATTCCAAATAAGTAATGAGTTTGCTATTCTCTCTATCTATATGCCCTATCTTATAATCTTCATCATCAATTACTTTCGTGCCAAGGAATATCGTTCTCGCAGTTTCTCGTGTAAACGGCATTATCGTATATGCATTATCAAAGTCGACGCAAGTTTCCTTCAGATGCTCGTAATACGGCATGTTCTCTACCTCATCATAGCCAAGCGCGTCCATCCAAACCATGATGATATCCTTTTTTGTTCTTCTACTTAACGTGTCCTTTATTTTTTCTAGTATTTCCTGAATTTCATTCCATGACTTTATATATTTATTATCTACTCCCTCAATTTCCAGCAATTCAGCAAGGACCTTTTCTGCATACACAAAGTCTCTCAAATACAGTGCCAAAAAATATCTTTGCCGTAAATAAAACTCTTTTTCTTTCGTTGAGCTTACTTCCTGCTTTAGCTCTAACCGAAATATTTCTGTCTGTATATTCTCTGCAGCCGGCTGATTTACCATCCCTTCTACCTGCATACGCACAAGCCTATAACACTCAATTTCAAATATTAATCCATATTTTTGCAATTCATCATATACATCAATATATTCAATTTCATTTTTTTTCAAACAGTATGTCAGATATACAGCCTTCAGTGAAATGACCCATATCATATCACATCCTTCAGACAACGTTTTATCTATTTTCCCCTCACCAAATTCTACATACGAAAAATTACCGCTATATTCTTTACTTAAAAAAGAAAAAAAGTTAATATCATCCTTGTTAACTCCAATACATAAAATCTTCTTATGTTCCCTGACGGTCTTCTCCATCCAATCAAGAATTAGCTCTTTTGCACAAAGCATCTTTCTAAATTGCGGATAATCCGCTCCAAGGTCGTATTTACATATAATATTGTTTAATGCCTTATCTGCATTCATTTTCTTCCCTCACTAATATCCGCCTGCATTTACTTTTGCATTATCTTTATAGGCTTACCCAACCTTCACACCAAATATCCGGAGTTTTTGCATATCTGATCCACTTACTTGGTGCAACAATTATCTTTTCCTTATTTTGATTTAGCCAAGCTCCCCACCAGCTAAAACTGCTGTTCGCTATAATATTATGTCTACATTTGGACATCAAATACATATCATACCAATCCTCATAATGTTCAAACAAGTTCTTACTGCAATATATAGCATTCGGAATATCAAAGTTATCTTTTACCCACTCTAAATCATCTGAAAAGAATATAAGTTTGCTATTTGGTTCTATTTTTCGTATGTATTCAATAGCTCTTAAATAATAGTCTTTTGTACATATTCCCATATAAATTTCAGGATTCAATAAATAGTCTCCTCTTCTTACATGTACACTAACATATACATCATCAGCTATCATCTGGGCAAATTTTTCTAATTCTAAATCTACCTCATTGAATCTGAATCTAAAGAGTAGACTATCCCTAATATCTTTAAAATATTTTTCTGTCTGCCAATACCCAACAAAGGTGCAATTTTTAGTCAAAAATATATCTGGCTGATATGTACACGGTTCTTTTGATACATTCTCTACCCAAAAAAACCTCTCGCCATGATCACCACAAAGTTCTTTTTCCCTTCCACTTCTTTTTACTTCCTGCCATCTAGCATTAATAACTTCAAATTCAGAATCCGAAGCGTATTCCAACTGTATATTTGTAAAAATATTCGGCAGTAAATATGGATCGGATTCAGGATGTTTTTTATAAAATCCTAAGTTAGCTCTTACGTCTCGTCCTCTGTTTCTTAACGCTTCCACTAAAGCATACTGAAACATCTGATTTCCCAGACCACCTGCAAATCTAACGATATCCACTCTAACCTCCATGATTCCATTCTGCTGAATCTCAAATCCGTACGGAGAATGCCTTGCTTTGGCATTCTCCAATGTAAGACCTGTTACTTCTTTTGTGAAATAGTCTTTGTGGTGAATTTTATACTTCTCGCACTATGCGCTCATTTATATCATATATGCCGCGTACCATTGCTGAAAAATAAAATATGGCCACCATATCTGAGAATAGTTATTTCCTGACCCCAATCCCTCATCTCCATTTACTAAGTATGTTTGCAACAGTGCACTGGTATGTTCAGGATCAAAAATGCCCTGTTTTAGTAAATAATCTTTACTCGTCCAATCTATCATTTGCTCTTTAAAGGAGCCTCGCAGCCAATTATCTGTTGGCATTCCCAACCCATGTTTGGGACGATCCATTATTTCTTTCGGTACATAATCATACGCAATATCTTTTAATAACATTTTCATGTTTCCATTATTTACTTTATACTTACCCGGAACACGAAATGCAAATTCCATGACTCGTCTGTCCAACATAGGAAATCGGGAATTTAATCCAACACGCCTTGAGGCCCGGTCAACTTTTGATAATTCTTCCTGCGTATATGTGTCTAAGTCTAACAGCATCCTAGTAATCGAATACTGATCCTCACCATATCTCGATTCCCAGTTATAGAAAAACTCACTTTGTTCTCTGTTTAACATCCTACTCAGCGCTGCTGTATATTGGGATATTCCCGTCTGTGTCTTTGTATCCTCTGTAATATTATCTGAAACGATACGATACTTCAACTTCATTTTATTCCATTCCTCACGTTCTCTAAGCCCCGGAATATTTTTTATCAAATGAAGTGCTTTTCCTATATGCTTACATTTCTGCGCATTTTCAAGTGTTGCATATATTTCACAGCCCCCGAATAACTCATCTCCTCCTTCTCCTGACATAATAGTTCCTACTTCTCCCCCAGCCAGCTCAGATAACAACATATTGGGAAATACAGCTGGATCTGCTAACGGTTCATCATAATAAAAAGGAACTTTATCGACCTTTTCCAACACTTCCTTTTCTGAAAGATATATTTTCTTATGCTTTAAACCCAAATGCTTTGCGATCGTCTCTGCAAATTCGGCCTCATTCTTCCCAATTTGATCAAACCCTACTGTAAATACCGGCAACGGCTTGTCTGACATTTCTTGCGCAATTGCACATATTACTGTTGAATCGTATCCTCCGCTCAAAAACGAACCTAACGATACCGTTCCTCTCATTCTAAGTTCGACAGATTTTTTAATAATTTCTTTTAAAGTGTTTTTAATCTCTGCGTAGTTTTCTACTGGATTTTTTTGTGCAGATTTATAATTTTCAGCAATTTCCCAATAGGAAATTTTTTCTGTCTTCTGTACATCAACTTTTAAAATCGTTCCCGAATTTAACTTATAGGTATTCTTAAATACTGTATATGGAGCCGCTATATATAACTTAACAAAATAGTTACCCAGTATTTCCTCATTAATTTGTTTCACAAAACCTGGATACTTCATTATTGCCTTCAGTTCAGACGCAAAAACAACCGATCCGTCTTCGCTCATGTAATAATATAATGGTCGCATTCCCATTCTGTCTCTGATTAAATATACACTGTTATCCTCTCTATCCAATAATGCAATTGCAAATTCTCCCTCTAGTTTTTTTACAAAATCAATCCCCCACTTCATATATGCCGCAATAATTACTTCTGAATCCTGGTCTGTTTGAAACGGATAATCAATCAATTCATCTTTTATCTCAACACAATTTAAGATTTCACCATCCATTATGCAACTTACTCTATTATTTATAGAATCAATTGGCCGATACGCCTTTGAACTCCGTCCTGCAATTTGCATCTTTCTCTGTGCAAATCCTACTGTCATCGAATTTAAACCATATAATTCTTCAGTCCTGTATTCTCCCTCGCTATAATCATAAGTTGCATTCATTTCTTTCAATACATCTTTCGTCACCTTTTTATTAGTTACAAATCCACATATTCCACTCATTCTTTACCCTCATCTTTCATAAAGTTATTTATTTGGCTCCTGGCATCATACTGTGCGATTGTATTTAAATGCCATGGATAACACCCGTATTTTAATCCTTCATCTGTAAAACAATACTTTTTATCCATTTCAATCACATGTATTCCCTGAAAGTTTTCTTCAAAAAAAACATAATATTTATTTAATAGTGCATTAATTCTTTGAATTTTATCTATGTCATCATACTCCCGCTCCTTACCATATTCTCCATACCCTTCCGCCAAAAAAAATTTAACCAAAAATATATTTTGATTCTTCACCCTTTTTTTTAATAGCTTTATAAACTCTGTACAACTGCTTTTCCATATTTTTTCACATTCCTCAGACTCTCTTTTTATGATTCTGGCATTATCAATACAAAGATTTTGCTCTCTTAACGCATCACTGTAGGTGAGATATCTTTGATGTCCAAAGTCTAAAATATCATATCTCTCTTCTATAAAATCAAGCAAAACATAATCAATATCATAATTTTTCAAATAAGTTTTTAGTTTTTTATTGCCATCCGCCTCTATCATTTTGCCGCGATATGTCTTCTCTTCTTCTATAGAAAATTCTCCAGTGTTCGCCATAAAGGAAATAACGCTTGAATGTTGATATTTATAATCTTCAATATTCTCATTATAATGTATTCCACTGAAAACTCTCTGCAAATCATACCCGCCAATCGCAACCATTTTGTTATTAAAAAATCCGTCTTGGACGCCAAGCTCACTTCTTAAAAAAATTCGTATATTTTTCGCATATTCCTGTTTTGACCTATACTCCTTTCCCTGCGTAAATCTATTAATACTTGTATTCAATCGACCAATGCATACTTGCAATAACTCTTTTTTATATTCATCAAATAGATTCCTTTTCTTATATTCACCGACAAGATGTCTTAAGGGTTTCAAAACACTATCGGTCCCTGCTACCTTTAGTGTTGTATTCCCTGCTCTATCCTCTCTATAAAAATACAATCCCTCACGACAAACACTTATTTTTCTGGCATATAAAAAGGGGAGACCTAATATCGCCAAATCCTGATGCGGTCCCGCTGGCATTTTTATATCATTTTCAGTCCACACTTCTTTCTTATATAAACCTGTCCAAACTGTAATTGCCTGCGCACTCCCTATCATCTTATGTATATTTAGCTGATCAAAGGGATAATACTCATTATTATTTAATATCGTCTTTCTGTTGCCGTTTACCCGATAATAATCACATCTTACGATATCACTGTTGTCTGCTTTAGCTTTCGCATACATCTTTTCGACAAACAAACTATCAACCCAATCATCCGAATCCACAAATGCAATATATTTCCCCCTTGCCATTTGTATGCCCAAATTTCTTGTTGGCCCTAAAGACTCGTTTTTTTTGTAGACATAGATAATCCGCGAATCTGCTTTAGCCCATTTAAGGCATATTTGCTCTGAAGAATCATCTGAGCCATCATTGATCAATAGCAGTTCCAAATTGGTATATGTCTGCCTGATAATTGACTTAATGCATTTCTCCAAATAACTCTCAACATTGTAAACAGGCACAATAATACTGATTAAATCATTTAAAACATTTTCCTGCATATAAATCCTCTCCTATGCTATTCTAAATAATACTTGCACCAAATTCAAATGTATTAGCCTTTATTCTATCTTTATTGATCCCTGCTTCCAGAAGTTCCTCCTCTATCTCCTGAGCATAGTAACTTGAAGTTATTAAGATAGGATATTCACAAAATTCTTCTACCATCTCATGTAGTGTGATGACTTTTTTACCATAAAAAGTTATGTTTTCGTTTAATGCCCTTATATCACCAAAAAGAATTTTATCTATATCTGTTTGGTTTAATAGTTTCAGTAAGCCTTCTGCATCTCTTCCAATTCCATACATAATAATCTTATTAGAATATTTAATGTAATATAAGGATGACATCAACTTACTAATTTTATCCTGATAAATGGATATGCACCTGAAAATATTATCGTTTGCATCAACCACATCATCTGTATATATATCTTTTTTTAGGTATGACAACACTCTATTATATAAAATTTTATCTAAAGAGACCCATTCTTTATGCTTATGCAGGCATTGTAAAATGACTGATTTGCGAACTTTCCATAGTTGATCTCTTATTGCCTGCTGGATTTGTAATATGTAATCTGTATATTCCTCAATATTGCTAAAATGCATTTTACTTTGAATGCGTAAAAGCTTTAGAAACATCTCCTGCAGTTCTCTCCTTGAAAAATTCATAATGCTAACACTTGGATATCCATACATTTTCTGTAATTCAGCGCTTCCAAGAGCTATTTTCATTCTGTCAAATGCCGACAGATAGTAATCTCTAACATTATAAACCGGATTTAAATCAAAACCTGTCACTCCAAATATAGAATCAATCTTATCGTGATCCGTGGTCTGCAACAATGTGTCACTCCAAGGAATACCTGCTATATGACATATTTTTTCAAGTTCAATTTTCGGATTCAGCTTGATATCCTCAAAACGAATAAAAAACTCTTTCCAATATTTATATTGTATATCACTCCTATCCAATTCTGAAAAAAGTATAATTTGAAACCTGTTTAAGCTGTCTCTGTTTTTTTGGATAATTCCAAATCTTTCGATATGTGATCCGCCACGAATTATTGCATTGCGGCATAGATTCATAATATGCCCTTCAATTTCATCACTCTCCAGCCATCTGGCAAAATATGAAGCAGGTTCCAAACTCTCCGGAAATAAAGATCCTATATGCGGTTCCCAATATAGAACTATCTGGCTTATATCTGTTGCTTTTTCTTCATCCCACATTGCTGAATATGCTATATGCAAAAGCACGAAGATTTCTTGTGCTGTATACCGCATTCCCTCTTCTATCAAGTCTTCTATTTTTTTTATAAATTTGTCTTTTTGGGGAAAATCTTTCTTTATTGTTTCCTGAGCATTTTCTTCTTCATACATTTCCCAAAATTCAAACGAAATATCTTCCGCTTTAACATCCGCTAACCGGATACAATACCAAAATATATTAAAGCAGAAGTCCCTTTTGACTAAAAATATATTAGGATGTCCATCCAAAATGCCTCTTAAAAACACGCTTCCACTTAATCCTTTATTTTTTCCTAAAAGAATCCCTTTTGGTCTCAAATTTGTATGCGGATATTTGGATTGCGCTTCATCCATAACAGCAAATGCCTCATGTCTTGAAAAATAATCTGTATAGTCCTCATACTTCTCATCAATTTTAATCTGCTCCAAAATTTCCTCAAAGTAATGGGGTCTCGCATTATAATTCATAAGAGGTTTTACCAACAAAACAATTTCATCTGATTCTACCACAACATCATCTGCATCGGATATTTGCACATATCTGGTATACAATAAATGAGTCTTTTCTGTCAGATATTTTTCTAAAATCCTACATAATCTATAATCCCCTAAAAGAACGGCTTTTTTATCCTTAAGAACATTTATAAGATTACTATCAGGTATTTTTATATAATCTTTTATCACAAAAAGATTCTTGTTTCTCTTATATCCGTGATAGTCATACCAATCGACCACTTTACTTCCCAAAGCACTGTTTTTATCATCACATTGAATAAATACAGGATCTACAACCTTTTCAAATTCTTCATCAAAGCATAAAACAGGTTTCCCGAATAAACGTTTTCTCCTCTTTTCTTTTTCTACGAGAAATCCATATATTTCAATTCCTTCACCTAATAAAAAATCATAGGTGTCCTGTGACGATATGTCGTCTCCAATAATAACAATATTTTTTATATAACGCAATAATGAAAGCAACTCATCAATCGATTTGTCAATATCTCTGATTTTTGAACATAATAAATTCTCCTCATAAATTCTATCTATGCACTCAAATTCCACGGACACACTTGTAAGAAAGTTGTGATACCATTTCTTTTTGGGTCTAACCCCCTCCGCATATATATATAAATCATCTGTCTTTACTAATTCATTCTTGACAGAATATCCCAAAAGATCCCAATAATCTCCTATAACCTTTATTTCGATTCCCTGCTCACTTAAATATTCGGCACAACAATATGCCAGTTCATTACATCCTATTATTGTGACACATTTATTATCCGGAAAAACATCCGAAAATTTTAAGCAATCCTTATTTTCCCGCAGTTCTTGTATCATTCGGAGTTCACGATTTGCTTCATCATCCTGATAAGCAAAACATAAAATTTCTCCCCTTGAATCTGATATTGGCAATACACAGAATTCTTCTTTATTATACTTAAAAAAGGCCCTTCCCTTCTCCCAGACACTGCCATCCAGCATGATCGGTGATGTTTTGTATGCTTTCTGCAATTGTCGGCTATTTAATAAATCTTCCTTACAAAATCTGATCATATTGTCCTCACCTAATTCTAACTATTCCAGTCACGAATACAAATTTGAATTTCTTCTTTTAATCTCTGGGAAAAGGAATCCAAACTAAAAAAATTCTCATATGTTGTCCTGCTCTTCTGCCCAATGCTGTTCATATGACTTCTGTGTAAAATAATCCATCTCATAACATTTGCAAGTTCATCTATACTTTCTGATCTGTACAAAAACCCATTCTCTCCATCACTTATATATTCTGCTATCCCAGCCGAGTCAGACACAATGCAGACTTTACTATGCATCATTCCTTCTATTGCTACCAATGACAAAGTTTCCGTTCTCGATGCAATCACCACAACATCAATCTCTTTATATAATTCACTTAATTCCTGTTTGTTCTTTTCTCCTAATATTTTTATACATCTTTCCCCTCTGGCCTTTTCCTGAATCTGAAGTCCATATCCGACATCCCCTATATGACCAATAACCCAGAATTCCGCAAATTCTTTTTCTGCGTCACTTAATCTACCAATTGCCTCTATGAAAATATCCTGTCCTTTAATTGCGCCTACATATCCAATTATCGCAAATACAATTTTTTTCTCTTCTGCTTTTTCAGCAACTACGCCTTCATCCTTTATTCCAATCGGCAGTATTTTTATTCTTTTTGAGTTGTCACATTTCCAATAATCATCTCGTGCCTTTTCGCTCACTGCACAAATATCTATGTTATCAAAATTTTTTTCACAGTAATTCTCAGCCAATTCAATTGTAGATTTCACATAATTCTCCGGTTCGTGCAGCCACCATATTATTGGCCGCAATTTACTGATTTCACTAACACAGTCAACCATATATACATTATTTGCAATAATACAGTCAAAGTTCTTAATCCAGATCAGTTCTTTGGACTCCGCAAAATGTATATTTCCATATGTCAAGACCGTTATTCCTTTTTCTTGAATTTCCTTAATGCATGCAACTTCTCCTGCGGCGGTTGCAACTGAAACCTCAAACCCCTCTTTCTTTAAAGCATCAATTATATTAAGATTAAGTGTAAAGGCACTACTATATCTCATAAAATTAAAGATTACTAATATTTTGGACAATCTACGATCTTGATTTAAATTTTTTCCGAACCATACTGTTAGCTTTCCTTTTTCAAGTTCTCCATAAAATTCTGTATATGACTTTATTTTTATCTTAGGGACTCCCAGCTCTATCAACTGCTGTCTCATCTCAAACGCAAAAACGCTCATAATGACTATAAAATCATAACGTGAAGTTAAAATCTCCTCTGGTTTTACGATCGGTATTCCCGCAATATGCTTTCCATATACATTAGGATTATTATCTATATACCCAACAATATTAACCCTGTTTTCTAAAGTTTGTTTTCGGGAGTTGAAGTAATCTCCTACTCCAAATACAATAATGTTCATTTCTCAACACTTTCCATTTTTATTTGATGTATTTCTACTTTTTTGTTTCCCAGCAGGAATGCTATATGGATTATCTGTCCCACACCCCATACATTTTTTACATAAACTGACATACCCTCCTTCCATATCACCACCCGCATACTCAACTAAATGTCTCTTGCTATCAGGATTCACACTGCAATTTTCCAGATCAATAAAATCACTATCCTTTAACTTTATCAGGCCGGCCTTCTCAGCACTCCAAGCCACATGACAATAATAGAATTTTCCATCATTTAACCCATGAAAGGCTGGTGCGCAACATAGCATATGAGTACGAACATCTTTTATAAGTAATTTATTTTCCTTCTCCGCGTATGGAAAACAGAAATCAACCCATTCCAGACTCCTCTCTATTGAATATTGTATTCCATATCTACTCAAAATGGAAATCAGCTGTTCCAGTTTTTCCCGGTAATTTATTTGTGCCGTATAGTCACTTATTCTCACTAAAACATTATATCTATGCATAACACTGAGAGTTTCCTCATCAGGTATTATACTGCCATTAGATATAATTTCTATTCTGCCTATTTTTGAATGATAATTTCTGTAAGTATACTCCAGAATATCTTTTAATTCATGATTTAAAAATGGCTCTCCCCCCAAATATGAAAACACAAACACATAGTCTATTAGTGGGAAAAAAACATCAAGGCTTTTCCTTACTTCAGCCACTGTATAAATTTTATCGTCTTTGTAATACGGAACAAACATATTGCACTTTTCACAATTATAGGTACAGTTTGTATTGACCGACATGTGCACTTCTCTGATACAATTCTTATTCTCTATCTGCCAATACCATTCTTTAACAAAATCATCAAATCGAACATAGTCTTCATATTCGGACAAGCCCTGCTTATCCAAATCTCTTTTTATTGAATCATATGCTTTCTTTGATGCCAATACAATAATTTTTTCATTTCCTTTCAGCAGTACCATTTCACTTAAAGAAATTACTTTGGTTCCCTCATAATAAGATGAAATATCTGGATTATTATCTACAATATATTTTATTTTAAAATCGTTTTTTAATATACTAAAATATTTTTTGCCAACCATTCCCAAACCATACACTATAATTGTTGATAGATCTTTCCAACTATCATCAAAATAACTTTTCATATAAACATTCCTTTTTCTAAAATAATTCATATTCTTTGGACGAATTAATGAAAGAATCTTCATGCCAAAAACATTTCTTTATTACTTCACCAAAGGCTATATCACCATCAAAAAAATTTCCAAACAATGCATCCGTAAATTTCGGGTCTATTCCAACATCAAAAACAGTCAATTCAAGCTCTCTGATGATCTTTGTATATTGACTGATAAATTCATTGATCCCATTGTTCATTTCCTCTCTTTCTATAAAGTGTTTTTGGTTATTTCCCAAAGTAAATGTTTCATAGTTGCCATCTTTATCTATGCCCTTGATCGTGCCATATGGCGCTGTATATAAGCTCTCAACAATTTTGTGATTTTTCCATATTTGTGATTTTTCTGCTCTTAAGTCTTCTTCCTCTTGAAAACATGGAATCATCAGATTGGCCTTATTAAATTCATTCTCTTCCGACATATCTGCCACGAAGTAAAACCCTATTATATTTTCATGTATCACTTTTGACAGCCAATACTGGATGCTTCCTCTATAACAGATATCTACAACTGCACTTTTCTCCCAATCAAACTCTTCTAAATATTTTCTATAATTTTTCCTAAAGGTTCCAAGGTTGCGCTGAATATTCTCTTTGTATGGAATCAGCCATTCTTTTACAGTCTGATAGTCGTTTGGCATACTACAGTAATTACTTAAATGAATATCATCTTCCTTTATTTGTATATCAAATCTTTCCTTTAAGTAAGTTTCAAAATTTCCATTGTAATCTGACTTCATAAGACACATATAAGCATCTTTATATTCTGATGCAGCACATAATATTGCCCTTCTGGAAACATATAAATAATGGCTCGATATATTTATTCCTAGCTCCTTACAAAGTAATTCAAAACTTCGCTTAAGAAAATATCCGTCTCTTGCAAAAAAAATCAAATTTTCTATTTGTTTATGTTTTAATTCGGATAATATTTTTAATAAATACGTTAATGAAACATCTCCGAAAATACATTTGCCAAAAACTTTGCACGAATTGATACTAAATATATTCCCTGACTTATCATATACAAACGGACTATTAAACAGTTCATTTAGTATAAGTCCCATATTTATTGAGCTATATATAGAATTAATAAAAGGAACTGATTTTACCAATACACAGTTTTTCAACAATTCGACTGCACTTGGTATATGGATAGATTTTATACCGGCATTCCTTGGCTGCTCTTCATCTCCTATCAAAGAGTCACCGAAATGTACTACTTGCCTACCTTCTGTTTTCTCTGCAAACAGTTGCCACATAGTACCGTCTTTTTTACTTTTCTTTAATTCACCGGAAATCCAGAGGTGCTCCGAATCTATTTCTATCCCACATTGTTTTGCAATACTTTTTATAACTCTTTTAGGTAAATACATGTCCGATAATATGTAGACTTCTTTTCCACTTTGAACAGCATAATCAAACAGTCTCACCATATCTGCTCTGGCAATAGTCATTTTCTTTTCAGTGTCCACCTCTAAGAATTTCATTTTTTCACATTTTTCTTTTCCTATATGCCTCTCCATATTTCGGTAAATATCGTCTAATGTATATTCGCAATTTATTAACTCAGCTTCTGCCCTATTACGCAATTCGCCATAAAAGAATCTCTCACCTAGCTCACGTTCAACTCTTTTCTCGACTATTTTTAGAATATCCCGCGGACTGTAAACAAATCGCATAACTAGCGTGTCATAAAAATCAAAGGTCACTATATCGACACTATCAATCTGCTTTTTCATCTCGCTAAAGGAAATTTTAACACACTCTTGAATGATATAGGAATCCGCTTTCTTACAAGCTTTACTGCCATTGGCATAATATACCGGAATTTTAATATCCTCTATCCTTTTAAAGATCATATCCCAGTAAAACGAGGATGTATTAATAATGATCAAATCCGCTGTTTCTTCCGCTTCCTTTACACTTAAAACCCTATATCCATATACTATTTTACCAATATTGGAGGTATCTCCATCCAGCAACCCGATGACATGAAAATCCTTCAATTTAGTCAATACCGTGGCTGTATATTGTCCAATGCCGTAAATAACTATCTTCTTATCCTTCACATCTTTAAATTGTTCCACAAATATCTCTGCCGAACTTTTAAATGCTGCATACTGGCCATTGTTCATCTTTTTCTCCATTTCGAAGCACTTTGCGCTGAGGACGCGAGCAGAATTTCAGATTCGCTCTGCGATCAATAGATTTTCCTGTATTTATTAACCATTCTGTTCGTATTCTTTTTATCGAAAAATTTAATTTTTCATAGGTTAGCCATTCACCCCCCCCCACTCACATCATTGCACTTCGTGAATGCTCTGTTGATTATATCTCTATAAAATATAACATTACGAATCTTCATGTCGAACGCCATTTGATACATCTCCTGACTATATCTATCTGAGGATATGATCAGTGTACAATTCTCACGTTCGTTTATGTTTAGTTCTGAAATCAATACAACAGGTTTTTGTGAAATGGTTTCCTTTACTTTTCTATGTGTTTCCACAAAACATCTAATCGCATCCTCCATTCCATACCATCTCATCACCCAATATAGTTTGACCCCTATAGCTCCAGCTCCATAGATCATATACTCTTTATTAAGTCCTGCAAGGTCCATTAATACACTTTCAAAATACATACGTTGTTGTTTTACCAACTCTTTACTTATAACATTCTTGGACAAAACAAACTCCAATAGGTTACAACTGATAAAATAATCAGAATCCCTGTTAAAATGGAACCTGTCATAATAAGTATATAATCCCTTATTACTTTTCATCAATTTATACAAATCAAACATCGCAACGCCGTTTTCACAAGCCACATTTGAGACTATTTGATTCCTTACAATAATCTCTCGTTCTGTCTTCTGATCGATCGTATTGACATCTGTTTCCAAAACCTCAGAAGTTCCGGTGACACATACAACCTTTTTACATTTTTCTTTCAAACGTTTTAGCAGCTTTCTATACTTCTCCTCATATGCTAAGTACTCCTCCCGACTTTCACTACATAACCTTGAAAAACCATGATGGCCTCCATAATGTAATACAGCAAAATCATACTTATATTCATCACCCTTAAAGAATATATCTATATAATCATCTAAGCGCCTATCATGTATCGAAAATGATGCCGTAAATAAATCAACAGCATACAAATTTGTTAAAAGAGCTTCCATGCTGCTCCGTAACTGCCTTGTTGTGGAATCTCCTATCAATAATCCTCTTCTATTATCTGTATTAGCTTCCGACCACCACGTATTTGTCCATTCAATTGATTCCCGCTTCTCTTTTTCCACTTTTACCTCCATTCCGAAATACTTTGCGCTGAGAATGCGATCAGAATTTCAGGTTCTGTTCTGCAATCAAAGAATGTATTCATCCTTTACCACATTCTTACACAAAATTAAATTTGATCCCCACAGTTCAATGCCGCATCCAGTTCGTTCTTTAATGTATCCTCGTCTAAAAATGGATACAAATTTGCAAAATCCGGAGAAATAAAGGTACCATCCTCACATGCAACGGATTTAAGTCTTGGACATACTTCCTGCTCCTTTGCTACAAATATTTCACATATTTCCGCTTCACATGATCTCAATACATAGCTAATCACATCCGTCAAATTCTCTGTCATATTACAACAGCTATAGTTTAATCCATAAGCTTCTACGATCCTCGCCGTATTAGGTATCGGTACTCCTCTATCAATATTTGTTCCA
The DNA here is from genome assembly GCA_910588215.1 of uncultured Lachnospiraceae bacterium. Taxonomy (GTDB): domain Bacteria; phylum Bacillota; class Clostridia; order Lachnospirales; family Lachnospiraceae; genus UBA3282. Next base: position 69,889 of record CAJUQJ010000005.1, on the reverse strand, counting down.
AATGGCGGCTCAATACCGTATGCCGCTTGCGACATTCTTACAAATTGGTACCCGGAATTATTAATTACAAAAAGCTTTATTGGAAGTCCATACTTTCTGATTGTTGCAAGTTCATGAATGTTCATCTGCAAGCTGCCATCACCCACAAAGCAGATCACCTGACCTTCTCCTTTGTTTGCCAAAGCAAGTCCCATCGCTGTTGCCCAATACCCCATAGCTGACAAGCCACCTGATATAAATACTCTCTGATTTTTCTTTACTTGCCAAACCTGTGCAACAATACTACAACATGAGCCGGTATCCGAAATAATAAGATCCTCTGCACCTGCCATATTGCTTATTATCTCAACTACTCTATATGTGCTGATCTCATCCTTACTATAATAATTGCTTTGCATAATCGGGTATTTTTTTTCCCAATTATTGCAACAGGTAACCCAATCTATCCAAATATTCTGGTTTACATTATTTTTCTCTCCCAACTCCTTATCGGCTTTCTCCAAAAATGTATACAAATCCATATGCACTTTTTGATCTATTTTAATACCAAACTTATTTAATTCCGTTATATCTACGTCAACCAAAGTTTTGTATGACTGCTGAGAAAACTTGCCAACATCATATCCAGTGGTATTAGGCGCCATGCGACTTCCCAATATAAGCAAAAAATCACAGGTTTGTAACGCAAAATGTGCCGACCGACTTCCATGATTACCGGCACGCCCTACAAAATAGCGACTGTCTGTCTCGATACTGTCAATCCCCATTCTTGAATTGACAACTGGTATCTGATTCTTTTCGACAAATGAACGAAACAAATCGACTGAATTTGATAATCTTATCCCTTGTCCTGCCAAAATCAACGGCCTTTTTGCCGAAACTAGTTTCTCTATAACAGCTTTTACAACAGAACTATTTGTGTCCATTAAAGTATCTTCTATTTCACAAATATCTGTTTTCTCCAATATATTATCCGGAACAAGCGCCCCCTGTATATTAATAGGTATCTCAATGCACACAGGGCCGGGCCTTCCTGAAACAGCAATCTGATAGGCATCTTCTAAGCATTTTCCCACCTTTGCTGCATCATCTAATAGAAAATATTTCTTTGTGATACTTTCCATTAGCTTATCAGCCCTTACATCCTGGGTACCATACTGGCGTACTCCCACTTTCCTTTCATATTGTACGCTCTTCAAATTGGAATTTCCTGTAATAAGAATAACCGGAGATGAGTCTACCCATGCCTGAGTAATACCAGTAATCGTATTAGTCATTCCCGGTCCATTGATTGCAAACACTACTCCGGGCTTTCCGCTAATTCTCGCCCACCCGTCTGCGGCCATTGCCGCAGCCTGTTCATGATTCGTAAATATAGGTTTTATGCTTTTACTCTCGCCCAGTGCTTTACAGATCCAAAGCAAAGCGCCGCCAACTACTCCAAATACAGTATCAATATTTTTATCTTCTAAATAATTTACGATATACTCTGCTACGTTCATATCACTCCTCCACACTTACTTTAACCATGTGCTACTCTGCATTGATAATAATGCTTTAAAAATTGTAATATCATCTGTTGTTGTAATTTTGATATTTAACTCCGATCCTTTTGCAAAATATACTTTTCTTCCTAATTCTAACAATAAAGTACATGTTGCAACAGAATTTATAATTCCTTTTGCAAGGGCCTCTTCGTGTAGGGATACAGCCTCTTTAACACAGATTGTCTGTGGCGTTTGTGCTCTGAAAAGGCAATTTCTCAGTATACTTTCCTCAGACTGATATTCATCTTCCGATTTGAGCATCGCCTCCATACAAGGAATAACCGTAACTGCATTTCCATGTTGTTTGCATTTAACAATATTATCTGATATGATATCGGCTGAAACCATTGGCCTAATCGCATCATGCACCAAAATCAAATCATCATACTCATAGTCTTTGGCAATTGCAAATACTCCATTACGAATAGAAGCCTGCCCATTCTCACCACCCTTAACAATTTTTTTGACTTTTGTCAGACCAAATTGTTTTATATATGCCTGCAACATATTTTGCCAACCATGAAGACAAGCAATGTAAATAGCATCTATCTCCGGATGATTTTGAAACGCCTCCATTGTATATACAATTACAGGTTTGTCATTGACGCTCAAGAACTGTTTTGGAATGTCCTGATGCATTCTTACGCCAGTCCCTCCTGCTATCAGTAACGCTATATTGGACATATCGGTTTCCTCCGTATCAAATCCAACTTTTTATATTTACACGGTTATATACAGCAACTACTATCGATAAACAATATATATTTCATTTAAATCAGTTTTATATCCGTCACGGGATGAGTCTTTCTTTTATCTTCCGGAGGCAGTTTCATATAATCTCCAAATTCAAACGTAAGCCACCCTTCATAATCCTTAACACCCTCAAATTCATATCCCTCAAATAGTATTGGTGCGGTTTCTGCAAACCATTTTCTATAATACCCATCTAGCTTTTTAGGTGCAGGATAGGTAAGAGTTCTCACTACCTCAGTGGTATTGGGATCGAATTTTAAAATCAATCTTTTATACATTTTTTTAACTGTATGTTCAGGCAGCTTTGACAGAATGCTATAAACAAGCTTTTTCAAGAAATTTTTACTTTCCTTTTTGCCTACCATTGACCATAAAATTTTTCTTACACAAAAACATCTGAATTTATGTATCTTCCGAAGAACCAAATAATCCGGCGTGCCGTCAATTGGAAATATATCTAGAAAGATACCCTGCTCATATTTCATATTCTCTTGATTTTTTCTAAGAAACAATGTCCCCTTTCTACGCAGCTTTGCATATCCCCATCGATATCCTTCTGTCCTGTCCATATTTTGAAAATAAAATCTGGAATCATCTAACGTCTTATCAATAATCGAGCAGAATTTCTCATATTCCGGACGAAGCATTGCAACATCTGCATCATCATCCCACGGAATAAATCCCCCATGCCTGACCGCTCCAAGAAGAGTGCCTCCAATTATAGTATATTTGATATCATTTTCTTTACATATCCTATCTACCTCAATGAGCATCTCTAATTCTATTTTTTGTACTCGTTCCAGCATTTCCTTTGTCAGTTCCATACGAATTTATTCATACTCCCCATCATTCAATAAAGCTGATATTCTTCTGGTTCATTTAAGAACACATCTGTAATCCCCTGTTGTTCTAATACATCCAAATCAAGTTTCTTACCTGTCGGCTTTTCCGGATATAAGTGTCCAGTAAACCAAACTCGTACCGCAAATCTATGCAACTGCCTTTTCGTTAAATCAATCCCTTGCCAATAAGGATGTAAGGCAACCTGGCTTATATCTTCTCCAAAGGCGCCTCTGCATTTATAAAAGCAATCAGAAACCCTTGTGTCCAACACCCCTATTGATGTGCTCGGACTGAATTCTCTAATCTTGTACAGTGACTTAGTATAGAAACTTGAATAAATCACATTATCTTGTAATCCTCGTTGAGCTACCAAATTTAGTATCTTATCCTCCATTCCTGCATAAGCTACAATATTATTTTTTAACTCAATATTAAGAAGCAATCCTTCCTTCATTCTATCTTGTATTAAATCAAGCACTTCCACAATTGAAGGTATTTTTTCCTTTCTCGTATCTCCCGTTTCTATTCTGAATGTTCTAAGTTGCAAGTAAGTATAATCTCTAACATAGCCGATCGCATCTGTTGTCCTGTCCACACGCTCATCATGGATCACCACAATTTCTCCATCCTTTGTCATCTGAATATCCAGTTCTATTCCAGTAATTTTACTTAATTCTATTGCTTTAGAAAACGCAACTAATGTATTTTCAGGATACTTTTGACTACAGCCTCTATGTGCCCATATTTTCATACTTGCTTTCATGCCTTTCTTTCATTCAAAAATTGCTCCATGATCCCCGCCATTGTCTCAGAATCACCTCGAGTAAGCTTAAAGTCTTTCCTTGTATCTCCATTTATCATTGAAAGCATATCGCATATTTCATATCGAAGCCCATCTCCAAGAAAGCGCTCAGAAAAACGTTCTATATCATTCGGATTCTCGTGGTGTACCTCAAAATAGCTTGTTTTCCACCACGGAGGTTCTACCACAATATAACCAGTCGTACCAGATATCAAAAGCTTTCCCTCTGACTTTACTCCTAAGCCACATACAGCCGTGGCTAGCCCATTAGAGTATCGCATATGCGCTTTGGTATAGAGATCGATTCCATTCTGATCTTTTATTGTCTCAAATCTTATCTCTTCGTAATTCTGCCCAAACAGCTTTAAAATCGGAAGCAGACAATAGCTCCCAAGCTCTGTAAAGCTCCCTCCATATACTTTGTCCTTACGCTCTCTTTTATTGTCCTCCTCTAGTTTCGTAAAGCATGCATCTACACCTCTAATACTTCCTATCGCCCCACTACAGGCTATACCTAAAAGCTTCGCAAAACCTGGACAGAACGCTGTCTTGATCCCCTCAAAGAGAATTCGATTTTTCTCTTTTGCATATGCAAACAGCTCCACTGCTTGTGCCCTATTTAAACACAATGGTTTCTCGCACAATACATGTTTACCATGTTCCAGGGCCTGCTTTATGTAACTGTAATGCGTTTCATGCGGCGAAGCAATATATACAATATCTGATGCATAATAAAATTCTTCTATATCCTCATATGCATCGATTCCCCACTTCTCTGCAAATTTCTTTGCACTGTTTAGATTAGGATTATACACACACCGAGCATTGACACCACTAACAAGTGCTGCTTCGGGAATAAATCGATTCGCAATACGTCCTGTTCCTATAACTCCGATTCTCTGGATTGGCGCCTCTTTAGCTCTTAACATAGTACTTGATATATTTTTTGTCCTCTCTAAATATACTACCTTACAATAATCCTTTAAATAATCAAATGTACCTGTCCAGTCAGAACCCACTGTAAAAATATCAATATCATATTTTTTAATATCACGAAATTTTTGTCCCTGTGATTCCTCAACAATAATTTCATCCGCTAATCCCGTTTTTTTAATATTTTCAATTCTTGTAATTAGGGAATCTACTACATTAAGCTTGCCTCTCGTCTGGTCATATTCCTCTGTTGTAACTCCAACAATAAGATAATCTCCAAGCTGCTTTGCCCGCTGCAGCAGTCTGTAATGGCCCTCATGAAATAAGTCGAAGGTTCCGTACGTAATAACCTTGATCATATTGCCTCCGTTTTAAATGTTAATGCTGTGACTTAGTATCCTTCTTCTATTGTTTTCGTTTCATAATAAATTCATGAAGTTTTTGCCCACAATTACCATCGTGATTAACCGCTATTTCTCTATATGCTTTCAGCTGCTTATTCCTGTCAAACTGGCCGCCAACTACTTTTCCGTCCAGAAATCCATCAAGCATATTAAAGCTATTTTCAATGCAGGCATATCTAAGCGAACCGGAACACTCACAAAATCCCACTTCATGAGTTCTTAATTCTTCAATATCAAATTCTAACTCTATTTCTTTGAATTCGGCCATTTCTATATTATCTGTTCTGTATAATTTATGTTTGGTGTACGAATATAATTGGAAATCATCTCCTGATTCATTCTGCTGATCGTATAAAAAGGTACTCTTTTCATTTGTAAGAATCTCTTTTTCTCCTTCATCAGTGTCAAATCGTGGCTGCCACACGGTAATTTCACCCGTATTAATATTCAATTTTAAATACATATTTGCCCAGCCTGGAGCAAGATACATATATTCTCCATAAAATGCCGGAAGATTAAATGCCGGACCTTCACATCCATTTACAGAATTAATGCAGGTAAAGTTATTCGGAAAATTAGAGTATTCTCTTGTCTCTCCTGTTAGGGGATTCCATCTTACTATCACTTTCCCTTCATATGGCATTATCCATATTTCATCTTTATATTCGGTCAATTGGAAGCATCCACAACGACTCTGTATTGAAAGTTCAATAATCTGTATTTTGCCACTCTCAATATTCAACTTATATATCCAATTATCTGTAGGGGACGCAATATACAATTCATCTCGATAAATCATCGAACTTCCCACTATATTTTGTCCATTTTTATTTTTAACAAACACATCTATGCATTCATCAAAATATCTAACTTCTTCTGTCACTGTGTCATAACATACTATAGCAGGATAATTTAACGGTATTAAAAATATTTTTTTTTCATACTTCCATGCCCAGCTGAATGTTCCTAGATTTTCTACCTTTTCATCTAATTTTATTACCTTCTCAACACCATTTTTACCAACCACAATAATATTTTGGACGCTGTCAGGACAGACATAGTATTTGTCCTCTATTTCATATACTAAAGAATAATGATTATCTCGGATTTGATCTGACAAATTACAAAAATATTTATACTTATGTTTTCCCGCTTCAGATACATATAATGTGTCGCCCTGTGTTATAATAAATCTATTATCCCTTGAAAAGTTAAATCTAATATCCAGTTCTCTGCGCCAACTGTTTTGATCTGGCTTACCATGAATTCTATTATCTAAAATAAACAATGGTTTCCCTACAATGCCAAACAATGACGTAATACTCGTTCCCGAATCTCCTATATACGCATCGCTTAAAGAAATTGCATCTGAAATATCAGGGGTCTCATCTAAGATTCCAAGATTTTTATCCAAAAATACCTGCTTCAGTGCGTTATAAAACCGGCGATACTGCGGTCTCATTGAATCAAATGTGGTCTCCAATAACGGATGTGGTCTCCATAAAAGGCAAACATCTTCCCGTCCTTCAAAACATTGAAATACATAAAGCATTTTTTTTAAAAAGGCTTCCGTATCCGTAAGCATCCCGGAAATGCTTGTATTGTAAAAATATACTCTCCTACCCACCACTTTTTCTTTCCATTCTATCGTTGATGCCGAGGGCGACTGACATTTTTTTATAATCCTATCAAACTTTGGCGAACCAAACGCCAAAAACTTCTGATCAGGTATATTCTCATCAAAATATGCTCGAAATCCCGGTGCCTGTATCACAATATAATCAGCATAAATATAAGCAGGACATAGACTTTGCGCATCACTTATTTTTCCTGAGGTGCTGTAATATGGAATATAAACCAACGTATCTGTATATTTTCTTAAATTAGATGAGTAGTACCGCGGATGCACTCTTGTGACAAGATTATAACCGTCATAAGGATTATGGATATAAATGACATCCGGCCGTCTCTCCTCAAAATTATATCTTTGCCAATCAACTATCTCAATATTATCAGGATACTCACTGCCTTCATAATGCATTTCTCCAATACTATGATCTGGATTCAAGTCATAATAGGGAATCGGCACACAATAAACTTCACACCCAGGATCTTCTTTTGCAGCCAAATACACACTTTCCAGGCTGTCCCACATTGATGCCTTATATGGGAAAAACGCGATTTCTCTCTTAATAGAAATATCATTTTTTACACTATTTTCTATATTAAGAAGTCGCCTTTTCAAAATTTTATGTATCTTGTTTTCATTATTCTGTCCACTGTAAATCCCCTCATAAATACGAAACAGAACCTCACAATACTCTTCTATATAGGATACTGTAATACAGCCTTCACCTTCCAGCCTCTCAATATTTTCGCCAAGCGTAACAGCAAACTCCTGACATTCACTGAGCATATTTTGTGCCACACCATATTCTTTTTGGTATAATGCATCTCGGATCTCCTTATGAGCTTGATGCAAGCTATTTATAAAATCCAATATCTCTTGCTTCTTTTCTTTTCTCATAAAATAAAAACTCCTCTCAATCTTTCGCCAATCCTATGAATCACTCCTGCGAGGAAACTATTTCATGCCAGTAATTAATGTGAGAAGCATTTCTAATCTAGATTTACTGTGCAGCTCATTCTATCAGACAAGTTTACTGAATCATAAGGGGAGTGTGAGTTATACTGGCATCAATCTTCATATGCAACATCTTCCATGACCTCGGCGCAACGCTCTAACCATAATCGCTTTCTGGTATATTTTTGGACCTCATAGATGCGATCAACTGTTCTTCCATCAGCCACACCAAAAGGTTGTTCCCAACGAAAATCCTGTAGAAACATTTCCTGCAATTCCCTTCTGCTAAAATCCAGACATTTTACATAGGAATATCCATGCTCTTTTTGAAAAGAAGCATTGATCATGCAGATTCTCATTCTGTCAAAGGCACTAAAAAATTCTTCATACAAATTATACACTGGTTTCATATCAAATCCCGTAATCACTCCATCATAAAAGGCTGTCTTTCCATGAGCAGTTGTCTCCAACAAAGAATCAGCAAAAGGAATCTTCAGCCACTCACATATATGGAGAAATACTTCCTTAGGTTCACTCTTCAAATCTTCAAATTTTACTGTATATTCACACTCTTTATCTAAAATGCTTTTCTTTTTTTTATACCTCCAGAAAATATGCGCATGCTTTTTTTGCTCCCAACTGTATGCACGTAAAGACTTCAAATAGGATCCCGAACAAGAAAAGCAATTTCGTACAGTATTCAGCACATAATTCCTTATTTTCTCGCTATTAAGCCAATGCCCCCACTCTCTCACATATTCTCTATTCCACCAATGGGGCTCCCAATAAACAATTGTTTCCTCTAAATCATCTACCTCTTCGTCATACATTGCTATATAAGCCAGATGAAACATCACAAACAGTTCCTGAGAAGAGAAACTTTCACCCGTTGCTAGCAACTCTTTCATCTTCTTATCAAACTTTGTTTTATCTTTACCACCAAAAGCTGAAACCATACCTTCATCCCGTATCTCCTCCTGATACAACGACCAAAAAGCGGATAAAATATCTTTTGCCTTTTCCTCAGCCAAGCGAATACAAATATAATACAACTCATTGTTAAATGCAGAATAATCTTCTATCATTATAATCCGCGGGTGGCCTGACAGGCATTGCCTAAGTAACATGTTTCCGCTAAATTCTGGTATCGCACCAAGTAAAATTCCGGCAGGACGCAATCCTGCTTTATGAAACTTCAAGCTTTCAGTCTCTAAATGAATACATTTTATCACATCCGAAAAATAATCTGACCAGTCAACAATTCCGTACTCTCTGAACTTGTCAAGATATATACTTCTTCTGTTCATAGCTGATTTCGTTAAATAGTAACCGCTATTATACGAATATCCTGGCAATACTAACATTACCGTATTGTTTTCCACCTGCTGCATTTCGCTTACTATAGGCATCTTTAAAGTCTTTGTTTCTGCATCGCCCAAAACATTCCAATAATATATTCTCTCGTGTTCTACTCCGTGTTGTCTGCACCATCTGTAAACGCGATTGCACAAACGGCTGTCACCCGTCAATATCATTGTTTTCTCTTTAAACACGTGCATAAGATTATTCTCAGGTGTCTCTATATAATCTTTTAGCAAAAAGTATCTTTTATTTCTTAAATATCCCTCGTAATCATAAGCATCTACCTCTCCGAACCCCCATGAACTCCTCTTTGCTGCCCCTTCCAAAATGACTGCTTCCTTATATCTCTGTTCAATTTCCGCTCTTTCCAGGACTGGTTTTCCAAATAACTTTCTTCTTTCCTCCTGTTTTCTTACTAGCTGAAATGCACAAGCAGTTATACCATTCGCCAGTAGCCAATCATAAATATCCTGAGCTTTTGTTCCAGTACCACGAATAATAATTTCCTTTTCCTGACGCAGCTTTTCCAGCAACTCCCTAACATCCATATCACTATCTGATATCTTTCCTGCTTTTATATTCGCCTCATAGATCTCATCTATACACTCGAACTCCACTGAAACACTTCTCAAACGTTCCTGTTTCCAATCATTACTTTTCTGATATACCCCTTCCGCCCATATTTCATAATTCTGATATGCGGGAATATCATATTTTTCCTCCTGTATACCAAATTCCGCCCAAAATTTTCCTTCTACACTGACCGATATCCCAGTTTTGATGAGATAATCCCGCATATACCAAGCTAGTTCATTGCAGCCATGAATCGTTACCCGTACACAGTCCGGATATAAATCATGAAAAGTTATAGCATCACCATGTTTTTGCAGTTCACGCAACATTCGTATTTCTCTGTTAGCCTCTTCGTCCTGCCACGCAAAACAGATTATCTGATTATTGCAGTCTAATACCGGAAACACTTTTCTTTCCTCCTGCCCAACAGAATATTCTCTTCCTCGTTGCCAGATTGTTTCATCCATGATCAAACACTTTTCAGACGAGTTATCATATTCTTCTACGGATTTCATACTATCAAAAAATCGTATCATAACTTCTCCCATGCATTCATAGCCAACCTGCTACCACTCTGCTCTCATTCACGACAATGCTGTAATATTTCTATCACCTGTTCTTCCGGCCTTTTTTCCCCATCATTATACAAGATCAGATCTGGCTTCTTCGGTTCTTCAATCTTCATATGGATACCAACTACTTCCTTTTCTTTTTCCTTTGTCGTACCACTATAAAGACCTTTCTGATCCCTCTTTTGCAAAGTTTCCATAGAGACCTTCACATAGATTTCCCAATAGTTATGAATATTTTCCCTGTTCCACTCTCTTACGCTGTCAAACATGGAAATCGTACAGCAGACTACATTTATATCTTGCTCTTGTAACATGGCACACAATCTAGAATAACGCATAGCACACTTTCTGCGCTCTTCTTCTGTGTATCCCAGATCATCTCCAAATACTCTCCTCAGCGTATCTCCATCAAAAAAAACCGTATTGGAATGCTGCTCCTTCAATTTCTCATAAAACAGCTTCCCGATAGTTGTTTTCCCTGCACCCGAAAGTCCCGTAATCCAATAAACCGAACTCATAGCTTCGACTCCACCACTTTCAGATCTTCGCGATCATCAATCTCAAACCAGCCCCTCTGTATATGAACCGCTCGCAATTTATGGCCTTCGTCAATCAGTCCCTGCAATAAATCTGTCATATACATTTTGGTATAATTTCTCGTTGTTCTCCACAGCTCCTCACCATTATTGCTTCTTCTTTCTGCCTCAGAACTCAAAGACAACATTTGTTTCAATCCCATCCCCCTAAAACGCATCAATCCAATATACTGCGACTGCACCTTGGCAAGCTCCGTAGTTTTCTGCCCAATCTCCGTCAGATAGCTTTCTTGATCAAACATTAATGTTTCCGCATCGTCCAACGGATTCTCACAGCGTTCAGACCAGTACTCATACCAGCCGTCATCTACTATAACCGACATATCATCTTGTGCCTTAAGTATTTTATCAAAAACAGACTTGTCATAAATGATATCTCCATAAGAAATGATAATATCCTCCTCTGATTCCATCATTTCTCTTGCACACATCAGCGAAAACACCATATTTGTAGAATCATATTGTTCATTTACAATAAAATGAATCTTTGTATCTTTAAATCTGTCTTTTAAAATATCACTACAATACCCACACACAATAGTGATATTCTCATCTTTGATTCCACAGGCATGCATAGTGTTAAGCTGTCTTTCGATAATACTTGTCCCGTTAACTTCCACCATGCACTTCGGTCTATCATCCGTCAAAGGACGCAGTCTTGTTCCTTGTCCCGCTGCCAATATAATTATTCTCACATTCCTATCCTCTTTTCATTTTAATATCAAGCTCTTATATCAGTTCCGTCGAACAATTTCTGTAACCGTTGAATGTCCGCAGGAACAAACGGGTTCTCTCGCTCCGGGTGCCACATGGTTCCTAAAATATGCTTTTCTTTGTGCCGTACTGCTTCTATCACACCGTCTTGTGCCTGTGCCAATACTTCCAATGTATCATTCACCCTATAACATCCCTGATTGTGAAAACTGTTCACCCCAAATTCACCCAATACTCCCGAAACTATATGATGAACAGCAACATGTCTCTGCACTTGCTCTAATTTACAGCCAAAGTAATCCAGAATCATCTGCATTCCCCTGCAGAACCCATATACCGGTATATCACGCTCCAAGGAAATATCAAGAATCCGCCTCTCCGTTTCATCTCTGTCCGATGCATCTCCACCATATTTTACAAGACTGTTTCCGCCTGTCAAAACAATTCCCACCGGATTTGTTTGTTCTATCATCTTCTCCGCAATATTCCTAATATTCGGCAGTGGCAACGGCAAATAACCACAAGCTTCAATAAATCGCGGAATATTCTGATCAGCACAATCCCGGCGTTCTCCATAACTTTCTATCACGTCAACTCTCTGTGTATACAAGACTATTTTCATGCCAGAAGCCACGCCCCTTTACGCTTTGACCTGTGCCATCCATATTCTCGTTGTATATGGCACCTTAATATATTTCTTATCTTTTGCTTCAACAACCTTACGAATTTCTTCATTGATCACATCAAACTTATCCCTCGATTGTCGTTGCACAGTCCCGTGAGATTTCCAGCCATCAATAAAATCCTCCGCCAAAATCTCATGTAACACTGTTCCTTCCACATAAATCACTTCACCAAACAGGCCGCTCTGATCGATGATTTCCGTCTGATCTTCCCGTCTGGTTCCATAATCATATCCATCTATCTCTTTTTTCAAAATTTGCTCAATTTCCTTCTGCAATGGATCATCTAAATCTCTATGATTCCACATACATGCAAACCAACCGCGGTCTTTCAGAATTCTTCTCGCTTCTTCCAACGCTTCCTGACGATTGCATACATTAAAAGAAGAACCAAAAGTTACAAGATCAAACTTATGTTCTTCCATTCCTGTATGCTCTCCAACACCTTCAAACCATTGAACCGTTTTAAAATCGCTTGTTCGCCGAATACCATTTGCGCGCATCGCATCATTAGGCTCTACGGCACAGACATGCAATCCATATTCCGCCAATTTTAAGGTCAGATGCGCCGCTCCCGCTCCCACATCACAAACGTTATCCCCCTTCTTCACACCGGCAACTTCCAACATCCTATCGATAGCTTCCTGCGCATAATCCGGTCTTTTCAAATACGCCTCAGCTAATTCTGTGTAATCCCATTCTGTTTTCATGATCTTCCTCCCTATATTGTCAAGTGATTTCGTCTACAAAATTAAGGAATCTTTATTGTTACTTTCAGCTTTCTTAAAATTCCTAAATTTGAATTATAGTAAGAAACCCTTTTGTTATATCACAAATACAGCATGGCAAAAAGAAATCCAAAACATTTACGTTCCCTCATCATTTCATTTTGCAGCTCTGCACTGTCCATGACCTTGAGCAATAAGGAACTTCTATCTCATCAAATTCGGATATGATCGTCCCTATTTTCTCCAGGATCCGCCTGAATCCTTCTTCGCCTGCCTGTACTTGAATATCGTTTACAGACTTCCATGTATTCATATATCTCTCTTTGTTCATGATCTCCACGTGGGGAGCCTCCACAAAAAGAATATCCTTAAAGTACCCGCCGGTAAGCAGTTTCGTTTTCATTTCCTCTGTAGAAATAGACTTGCCGGAAGAAACTCTCTTCATTGTAGGCACCTCAGCATAAACAACCTCCTCAATTCTCCTATGCAACTCGCTGCTTTCGATGTTTCTCGGATTCCAAATTGCGGTAAAGAATCCGCCAGGAACGAGAATCCTGTAAAACTCCTTTACAGCCAGCTCACTGTCCGCCCAATGAAAAGAAGAACCCATAAGCGCCCAATTCACACAGTTGTCTTCAAGCCCTGTTGCTTCCGCACAGCCTTCAGACCAATTAACCCCCCCCCACACATATTTTTAGAGGCCTCAGCGCGCATCGCATCATTAGGTTCCACGGCAAAACCGCCAAGTCCAATGCTCACCAAATTTTCTGTTAGTTTTCCGGTTCCTGCACCAATATCCGCTACCTTACCCTCTCCCACTGTATTAAATACATGGTTTTTCAGACACTCCAATACAACCCTGGAATATCCTGGTCTGTTTTTGTAGAATTTTGCCAATTCTGTAAAATCTCCGTGTTTCATATTTTCCTCCATTTCCTTCACTTTATTTTAATATCCTAATCAACTTCGCTGCCGCATCAATTTCTAATACCCGCGCCATCTTATACTTCTCAAAATTCTTCGCGCCTACACCTACTACTGCCGGAATCGAAAGTTCACCTGCTCGAATCGCCATATGTGAATTCGCTCCGCCGTACATGGTAATAAATCCTTTAACTTCATGCGAAAATATCCAGTCATATCCCGGATCCGCACTCGGAATCAGAATAATCCGTCCCCGCATCTCCTCCATATGCCTTCCTTCTCCCAAGATACATACTTCCCCAACAGCCTGGTTGGATGTAACATAATTCGGTTCCGAATCCGGATAGTAGAACTGCATCGCATCTTCCGGACTCGCGATCATTGGCGGCAGTGTGATCGCCTGTGTCACACTATAATCGCGCTTCCCGCGTTTTATTGAATCTGCAAATCTAATTCTAACATCCCTGGCAGACGCATAAAGTTCATAGATATCACGAATATTAACAAACGCACATTCTTCTCTGGAAAATCCACACTCCTCTCCAATCTCTTCAACCAGCCGAAGTGCCATACTTAAATTTCTGGTAAAAGCAAACTTACCGTACTCACGTCCCTCTATGACTGTTCTGATAAAATCCATCAATTCCAATATATCATTTGTCAGCCCGTTCTTCTGAAGCTGCGCCTTCAGTTCACCAAGCTGTTGTAATGACAGGCGAAATTCTTCCTTTTCTTCTCTGCCACTCTCTTTTCTATTATGTATATCATAAGCATCTTCTTTTGTATTCCATTCAAAATATAATTCCGGAGCTTCATCATAACGTAAAGAAGTAATATCATAAGTTCCCGGACGCAGATGTCCATACTTTCTCATAAATGCATTCTTCGACATCTCCCGAAAGTCCACATTCATATCCGAGCTTACCGTGTTCACTCCACTCATGAACGATTCGTAATCTGCTTCATCGATAATTCCACATGCTATCAAAGATTTCAGTATCTGAACCGCTATAAATGCCGCTCTTGCAAGCCCTGCAAAAGGAAGCGTCCCATATCTTTTACAATCCTCGAGCAGCCAATATACTTTCTCTATCTTACTAAAATCGCTTCTCACGATTTCTTCATATCGTCTATTTAAAATATGAATTTTTCCATAATCCTTGCGCCACAGACCATTCTTATGATCAATAATATTATTCGTCACATCCCTAAGCGCATCAGTAATCTTAGCAATCTCGTCTTCCGAAAATCCGTAATCCTTCAACACTTGTATTCTCTCTGGCAGATCAAACGTATAACAAGAAAAGACAATATCGAACTCCGCTTTATCATGCTTGGCCGGATTGGCAGTCAAGCAATCCAAATAGTAATTTACCAGCTTGTCGCTGAGCTCTTCTTCCAATCCTGCCGGAACAAAAGAATTGAAGCTTACTCTGACATCTATATATGGAAGTCCGCCAAAATCTACCATTAACGGAAAACTTCTCAAATTTCGATATCCATAGTTATCTCTCTGGTATGCCCACACATTATCTGTAATAATCTCTCGATAAAGAGACAGAGCAAGCGGTTTCGGACGTATTCCTATCATTTCCGCCGGATTCCAATCTGTCATAACGCTGTAGAGTGCCTTTTTCCCGCATAGAAATGGCTTTTTCTTTTGCGCCTGATTTATTTTTTCTTTAATCCGTATCAATTCCTCCTCCTGCCGATCCCTGTCAGCAGGTTTTTTCTGAATACATAATGTTCTTACCTGTAGAATAAATAGCTTGTCCGTTTCAGAAAACGCAAATTCTACATCCAAATTGTTCTGTCCAAAGAAAGCTTCTAGCTCTTGTAGTGTCATACACAATCGATTCATTCGATCCGTAGATGCCAAGTGCTCTTCCCAGCCCTCTTCTAAATAGTGCTTCCGGTCTTTCCGTTTAAACCTGTAATATAATTTATTTTCTCTTCCACTTCCTGATGTAATGGCAGAAGTAGATCCGTTATCATCATAATTAATTACATAATAATTGCCTAAAGTATTCGGGTCTAATGTAAATGCAACACCACAGATATATACATCAGAAAGCATTGGTTGCACTAATACCTGATTCGCCTCATTATGATCATCATAGGAATCTATAACTTTCTCTACCGCTCTTTGAAACTCTTCCAAGCCGGATACATCAGCTATCGACTCATATTTTCCCGCCTGCGAACTAGTATGCGTATCTTCTGCCTGAGAGCTGCTCCTAACAATTACTTTTGCATTCCAATCTAGCGATAGAAAACTTTTTTTCACCTTTTCACGTTCAGTTTTCCAGTCTTTTACCGTAAAGCAATACTGCGGCAACACTTCTGCGTGCTTTAACTTCTGATAGAGCATTTGCAGTGTTTCTGCTTTCGTACCCAGTCTGTTCATACTATCACCTCAAAAAACTGCCATTGCTTTGATGCAATGGCAGTTTACATTTCCACATATATCTGCATCCATGCAACTCTTTTCATTCATCCTGAACCTACAATAGATATCGGCATATACAATGAATTCCTTTAGGCCATGCCTGACGATAGGGCCATCCTCTGCAAGTCGAAAAAGTTTCCTGTCCCACGTTTCTGCTCCTGTACTACCATCTCTTTATCACTCACTCACCCAACCAACACCGTCTTCCCCTCGAAGGCAAACCCATACTTCCTGATCCGCTCCTCCGGTATCCCTTTCCCTATAAGCACCGCCGCATACTGCTTCTCCTCTATCTGCGCAAGTGCCGCTTTCACCGCATCCTCCAGTGTGTCCTCTCTTTTTGGATTGTGTACTTTAAACTCTATAATAAAAGCATCTGCCCCTGTCTCTTTCGGCTCCAGCATCACGTCGTACCTCCCAAACCCACTTTCCCGATTAGAGGTGATCACATACCGATCCTCCAATTTTACCATCAATCCCAGCACAAACCCATGATAGAATCGCTCCGGCTCTGTCTTTCCGGAAACCCGGTTCCCGGTATCAAAAAAGCTGAAGGTACTATGTGAAACACGATTCATATATTCGTTCATAGCATCCACATCTCCGGAAAGAAGAGCCTTCACAAAGTCGTTATAGTCAGACAGATTCCTGGAGAACCATCCGGATACCATATTCCTAAACATAAGCTTCACTTCATAATTTGTCAATGCCAATTCATACCTTGGCTCCTTTATGATACGATTCGTTTCGTATTTCTCATAACTCACCACTTTCAAATAGCCGCTCGCTACAAGGAAACTCCAGATTGCGCTCTCATCACTATCCAATTGGTCATAAGCGATCTGCTCATCGATTGGCGCAAACAGGTTTCCTCCTGCCAGCAGACCCTCAAAAGATTCTTTCACGGTTCTTCCGCCCTCCCGGATCAACTTCCCGACAAGGCTGTTGGAACTGGTATTTGCCCAGTAGGCCTGCAGGGTCTGTTTATCAAGATAGTTCAGAATCGACCACGGATTATAAATATCTCTTTTGTTTCCGAACACAAACCCATCATACCAACTTTTCACTTCGCGTTTGGTGGCAAGCCCATACTCTTCCAAAGCTTCGGTCATTTCTTCTTCCGTAAAGCCAAATGTGGTTTCATATTTACAAGATGTCGTGGTCACCACCTCAAGATTGTTCAGATCCGAGAAAACAGACTCCTTGCTGACTCTGGTGATGCCGGTCATGATCGCCCGTTCCAGATAAGGGTTCGTCTTAAACGCAGCGTTAAACAAACTCCTGATAAACGCCAGCAATTCCTCCCAGTATCCATTTACATACGCCTCCTGCATCGGCGTGTCATATTCGTCCAGCAGGATGATCACCTTTTTTCCATAGTACAGGCTCAAGTATTTCGCAAGATGATGGATTGCCAAAGACGCCTCCACATCATCCATATCTACGGAAACACGTCTCCAAAAATCTCTGTCTCCCTCCTGCAGCACACCGCTGTCGAGCAGAAAAGCGCTGTCCGTATACAGGTCTGTCAACATCTGACATATCTTCTTTCTTATTCCGGTATAGTCTCTTTCTTTCACATTCGCAAAGGAAAGGCTGATGACCGGATAAGTCCCTTGCAGTGCGCGGTATTCTTTCTCCCTCCAAACGGAAAGGCCTCCAAACAGATCTCCTCTGCCGGCATATTTTATGGAAAAAAACTGCTCCGTCATACTCATCGTCAGTGTCTTACCAAACCGCCGCGGCCTGGCGATCAGTGTCACTTCGTCACCGTTTTCCCACCATTCCTTGATAAAGGATGCCTTATCTATATAAAAATAATCATTCTCTATGATTTTGCCAAAATTCTGTATCCCAATTCCGACCGTTCTCGTCATGCCTGTTCCTTTCTGTCTATTATGGTTGACAGTCATCTCACGAATCCTTGAAATTAATCCTCAACGGTAATCCTATTGTAACACAAAAAGGCAAAAGTGAAACCACTTTTACCTTTTGTCTCCTGTCACTTTACTGTTACATTAATTTGATTTGAAGCTTTGACTCAAATTTTGACTCAAATTGCCGATCGGAAATTATCACATCTTCCGCAGCCTCTTCTAAACTGATTCCTGAAGTCCTATCCGTTCTCCGTCATCATCTTAACGATATTAAACGGCGGCAGAACAACACACTCCACTTCCGGCTGTGCCGTGATCAAGGATACTTGACTGCGTAAATAAGGCATAATGATCGCCACTGCATTTTGATTGATCAGATTTTTCTTTAGATCTTCATCAACTCTTTCATTCTCATCAAAAGAGAAATAGCCAGATAAAACAATTTCTATTGAATATTCTTTCTCTTTATTTCCAGTGAAGTCCAAGGTGACTTTATATACTTCTTCATCTTGTTTCCTGTTAATGATAACCTGCAGTTCAATCTCCATCTCATTCTCGTTTTTCATACCCGTTCTTTTAAATTCAATTTTATCAAACACAAGTTTGTCTAAACTTAGCACGCTGCTTATTTCTTTACTCATATACTCTTCTCCATGACCAACCAAATATCTTCTTCTAAAATCAACTCTCGTTTTTATCTATGCAGCATAAGGAAAGCTCTTATAATCTCGAAGTTTTACATTTGTTTTTGAGCAAACTTTCTTAATTTCCACCTTTGTCTTGCAGACTTCTTTGCTGTAATCGCCATCATGATAATCACAGCATGCACGGATTTTCATATCCTTAATCACATTCTCGAAAACCTGCTGTATCATTATTTCAAGTTGGTCTGACAAACTTCTTGTCAACTCTTCAATACATTGCATGCACACCTGCACCGCCTCGTTCTCCCAGCCGTCTTCACCATAAAGATTTGCATCAATTTCTTCAATATATGCTTCCAGATCTTTTGTTGCAATTTTCAAATATGCACCTTCATACGGCAATACTTTAAGCGGAATTTCCTCAATGCTTTTTTCGTAAATAATATCTTCACCCGGTTCTTCACCGGCTATAATCTCCCAATACTTATCAGAGTGTAGCATCAACTCCCTCATGGTAATCCTGCCATGCAGCATCTTGGATAACCCACGCAGCGATATCCTTGTCAAGATATATCTTTCCTCATCTAAATCGATATTCAATCCAATAAAGTAGTCCTTCTCATTTTTGCATACAAAAAACACAGGTGTTTCATCAAATTCTACCAACACTTTATCCAAGATTAGTTCTTTTCCGTCAATTATAAAAAACACTTGTTCCATCATAGCTTTCACCTCTCACAAATTGAGAACCCATTTATATCGACTTTGTCATATAACCACCAGCACACATGCCCTGTTGATTCGTTAACCTCAGCCGGTCCTGCTTCAGCATATACATTGCCTACTGCAATTTTTTTGTTTGGTCTTGGAAGATTCAATGCGTTCTCAAGTGATTCTTTATGCAGAAACAAGGAAACCCCAAAATAATGCGGATCCTTTTGATTTATCCCTCTTCTGCGAATTTTTCTTTCTGCATGAGATTCAAAATCTTTCCTGGAAACAGCAGTAAAATCATCCTCGTCACGCCGTATTCCCCTATAAGCCAGAATAGGATCATAGGCAAACTGCGTATGAGCAGGAAACGCAAATTCACCGTTACACAATTTATCCCTGATCACACTCGGAAATTTCAAATAATTATTATCTTTCATCGTATAGTATTTATCCATCCCTATCACAATAAACAGTATATCTAAATTATATCACAATCTGTCAATCACTATATATAGTACACTAAAGCAGAGCATCCACAACAATCCGCTCATCGGCCAGTGCAAACAGGGCTCATGTACAGTTCTTATCCGTAATCCTATTGTAACACAAAAAGGCAAAAGTGAAACCACTTTTACCTTTTGTCTCCTGTCACTTTACTGTTACATTAATTGACTCAAATTACCAATCGAAAATTATCACATCATCCGCAGCAGCATGATATGATACTCCTCATCCTGCACGATCCGCGCCAGTACCGCCCTCACGCATCCATCCTCGATCATCTTCATATGCTGTTCATACTGGCTGATGGCCGCCTTCTCGGCTTCTATATTTGTCGAAATGATACCCTGCAGGTTTCCTGCAAATTCCACGTAAGAGGGCGTCCATTGCTGCGGTTTGCCGCTTCGTGTGGAAATGGAGTAATCAATCGTTCCACCCAGCAGCATGATCATCTCACCAAGCTTCTGCAAGTGGATCATCTCCGCCATGGCGATGCCTAACAGCGTCCTGGCTTCCGTACAATGTTCACAGCACGTGCAGCTTTCTCCATGGATATACTGGGTAATAGCCGTCAGCTCCGATACGGCGCCGCAGTAATCCACTGTCAGCAGTTTGGCATAGAACGGATTCTGCTCCTGCACCCTGACCGGCGGGTAGGGAAAGGGCAGCATCAGCGGCGAGATGCCGCTGAAACTGCAGTCATTCTGTAACATTTTTCCTCTTGCTTCCATAGTCTTCTCCTACTTTCCTGCTTCGCTCTACTAATATACTATGGAAGCTTTCCCACAAGGTGTACGTCAATGACACGCTAACCTCCATATCGCTGCTTCGCATCGACACAAAATCTGAAGACAAGCTTCGTCAAATCTCAACTCCAATAACAGGCGAGTTTTTCTGCGCAGAATGTTCTTCTTACGGCAGCATCCCCTCCTTGATCACACCCTGATCCCGCAATACTTTCTCCACCACTGTTCCTTTGACCACACGGAGCAGAGGCTTCTTCAGTGCGTTCAGTGGTCCCGGCAGGCTGATCTCTAACGGAGACTTCCCGTCCATCAACTTCACACTGCTGCCAAGCAGTTCCCGAATGTCATACACACTGCCCCAAACTTCCGGCACGCCTCTGTCCACACCCAGCAGTCCATAGACAGCCTCCATTGCTGTCCGCACGGAATACTCGGTCGTGAAGACCGTATCTCTGGGCGTCTCTGCGAACTGCCCCAGGAACGCGAAGTTCACACAGCCGTCGGGGATCACATCCGGTCGGTCTCCCTTTGTCCTGGGCATGAAGAACGCCGTGATATAAGGCATCATCGTAGGTACACATACAGCACTGTGTTCTGCCAGTTCCTCGATCTCCTCCTCCGGCACGCCCAGGTGATACAGCCACTCCTGCGTGATCTCCCTGCCGGTACATTCCTTCATCGGCTTTTTCACGTAATCGCCGGGCACATCCGTAAACAGCCCATAAACCCATACACATACCTGTTCTTTATCCTGTTGTTTGAACTGTCCCTGCCTGTTGATGGTCCAACTAAGCAGCCAGGAGGAATCTTTGCAACTGACGATACCGCCGGTCACAACCCTGCCGCTTCTCGGGTCACGCTTACAAATATTAGTGACATAGGGCAGGATCTTATCATCCAATGTGGTGACTGTAGCTGATTCCCAGTTGGTCTTCGCAACATCCGAGCAGAACTTCTCCGGATGTCCGAATGCGGCATCTTGTCTGGCAATATTCTTCCAGAGGCTCCAGCATCCGCTGGTCCGCACTTCCGCGTCTCCGTTGGGCGCATGATTCTGGTCACCGTACACCGTACCTTCGGTACAGCTGCCATTGGTCACAAACACCAGGTCATTCTCTGTCAGCATAATACCTTCCTCTACCCCTTTTACCCGACACTCAATAGCTTTTGCCACCTTCTTGCCCTCTTTGATCTCGAAGATCACATTCGTCACTTCCGTGTTAAAACAAAACTCCACGCCGGCAGCCTCCAAGTACTTCTGCATGGGCAGGATCAGTGATTCATACTGATTATATTTCGTAAATTTCAAAGCACTGAAGTCAGGCAGTCCCGCAATATGGTGAATAAATCTCTGGAAATAGAGCTTCATCTCCAGCGCGCTGTGCCAGTTCTCAAAGGCAAACATGGTCCGCCAGTACAGCCAGAAGGTGGAGTCAAACACTTCCTCATCAAAGACATCCTCGATAGTCTTATCATACAGATCCTCATCCTTTGTCATAAAGAGCTTCATGATCTCCATGCAGCCTTTCTGGCTGAGGTTAAACTTGCCGTCCGTGTGTGCATCCTCGCCACGGTTTACGGTAGCGCGGCACAGCGAATAATTCGGGTCTTCTTTGTTGAGCCAATAATATTCATCAAGAACGGATACGTCCGGCGTCTCAATGGAAGGAATGCTGCGGAACAGGTCCCACAGGCATTCAAAGTGGTTCTCCATCTCCCGGCCGCCCCGCATGATATAGCCTCTTGTGGAATCATAGATTCCGTCGCAGGCGCCGCCCGCGATATCCATCGCCTCCAGAATATGGATGTGGCCGCCCGGCATCTGTCCGTCCCTTACCAGGAAGCAGGCCGCCGCCAGGGAAGCCAGGCCACTGCCCACGATATAGGCGTTCTTCTCATCCACGCCTTCCGGTTTCTTTGGCTTTGCGAAGGCCTCATAGTTACCGTTACTGTAATAGATGCCCTTGCTGTTCCTGGCATCTTTCCCCAGCTCCGTATTGCGGTATTCCTGGGTCGCCGTCACATAGCTTTTGTCATAACCTTTACCGAAACCGCTCCTCGTCTGCTCTCCTCCTTCCCGTCTCCTTTTTTCATGATTGTGCGCCGCGTACGCGACTGCCCCTGCTCCTGCTGCCACCGCTGCAACACCTAAACCTAATCCTGTCCTTTTTGCCATGATCTCATACCGCCTTTCTCATAATCTGTCATTGCTTTAGCGTTTCTGTCACTCTTCTTTGATGTCACTTTATGGGTATCATGATACGCAGCAGCAGAAAGATTTCCAACTTACAAAAGAGGCAAAATGATAAAAATCTTATCATCTCGCCTCTTTTGATCAAATATATACGATTCTGCTTCACGGCAGTAATTCATGCTGTGCCGCCTTTTCAAAATTATGTATGGAACGGGTAATGTTTCCATGTAGAGTAATACTCATCTTCTCCACGATCGCCGCCGGATCATCCTTCATGCCCCGATCGATCCAATCCAGCATAATCCCTACGAATCCGTACTTGTAGAACTCTGCAATAAATGTCTTGTCTTCCTGTGCCAGCTTCGCATCCGCGCACTTCTCTTCTACCACGTCAGCGATCAGGCGGTAGGTCAGTTCATACAGATAGCTTTCGATCTTACTCCGTTCCACCGCTCGGTACACATTCATGATAAACCGCCTATCCTCCAGCACCACCTCGAAGATCTGCAGCATACCTTCCTGCCAGGTGTCGTAGGTCTTCTTCCCCTGCAGCGCTTTCCTGCCGTCCTCGATGCAGCTCCATTCCACCAGATCATAGATATCCTTGAAATGATAATAGAAGGACATCCGGCTGATGCCGCAGTCTGCCGTCAGATCTTGAATCGTGATCTTATCCAGCGGTTTATGCAGCAACAGTCTCTTAAGCGACTCTTCCAACGCATATTTTGTTGTATTCGGCATACTCTTATCTCCTTCATAGACAGTAGCCGGGCCTTTCGGTCCGGCTACTGTATGCTATGTCATATATTTTCCGTGCTTTACTCAATATGCAGATATCTCTTTAGCAGCAGTAATAATTCATCGACATTGATCGGCTTGGCCGTATGGGCATTCATGCCGCAATCCAGACATCGCTGTATGTCCTCGGCAAAGGCATCCGCCGTCATGGCAATGATCGGTATTGTCTGCGCATTTGCCTTCGTGGAAGTACGAATCGCCCTGGTAGCTTCATAGCCTGTCATGACTGGCATACGAACATCCATCAGGACAGCATCATAATAATCTTCTTCCGCCTTCTCAAACATCTCCGCACAGATCTGCCCGTTCTCTGCCCATTCCAACTCAAGCCCCAGATCGGTCAGCAGTTCATGCAGCACTTCCCAATTGAGGCTGTTATCCTCCGCTACCAGCAAACGATGCCCTGACAGATCTGTCGCTTTCGTTTCTTCTATCAGCGACTCCACTTCACTCCCCATATACTTCTGAAGTCCGTAGAAAAGTGTCGATTTAAACAACGGCTTGGCAATAAATCCGCTGATACCCGCAGCACGCGCCTCGTTCTCAAATTCACTCCAGTCATAAGCCGAGATCAGCAGGATCGGTATGGTATCCCCCAGTCCGCGCCGTATCTCTCTGGCAAGCTGAATACCGTCCATCCCCGGAAGTTTCCAGTCCAAAAGAATGATCTGGTAGTCGTCCCTCTTCTCATGATGCTCCATGATCATCTTCAGAGCCTTCTCGCCGCTCAGTGTCCAGTCTGCCTGAATACCAATAGCATCCAGTGCCTCCACCGCTGTACGACAAAGTGTTTCATCGTCATCTACCACTAACATCTTCCAGTCCGGGAGGATCATGTCCACTTCCTTGACGGTCGCTTTCTCAAAATCTATTGTCACATGGAATTCGGAGCCTTTACTCAGCTCACTTTCCACGTCAATGCTACCTTCCATGGCGTCAATAATATATTTGGTGATCGCCATGCCCAACCCGGCGCCTTCCGTCTTGTGCACTCTCCGGTTATCCGCCCTCGAGTAGGATTCAAAGATTTTGGATATAAATTCCGGTGACATACCTATACCGTTATCCTTGACCCGGATATGAGTCCGCACATAGCCTTCTCCTTTCGGCGATTCCTCCTGATACAAGGAAAGCCGAATGACACCGCCTTCATGTGTATACTTGACAGAGTTAGACAGCAGGTTAAGCAGCACCTGGTTCAAACGCACGCTGTCACAGTACACATCCTCAGAAATTATGCGGTCTATATGTACTTCAAAGTTCTGATGCTTCGCTTTAACCTGCGGCTGGACAATACCGACGATCGCCTCCATCACTTCCCGCAGGGAAACCATATCCGCCGTCAGCGTCATCTTGCCGCTCTCAATCTTAGACATATCCAGCACGTCGTTGATCAATCCCAACAGATGCTTACCCGAAAGGGCAATCTTCTTCAGGCAGTTCTGCACCTGCTCCTTGTCGTCCACATGCGCCGTAGCAATGGCCGTCATCCCCACGATCGCATTCATTGGCGTACGGATATCATGGCTCATATTAGAAAGGAACTCGCTCTTGGCTCTGGTCGCCTCTTCAGCCGCTTGCCGCGCCTCGTTCAGATCATAGATCTGTTGTTTGCTCATTCTATAGTATACAAAGAAGAGAAACAGCAGAAACACCAGAATGGAGCCGCATGCAAGCAACGTAGCCGCCGTTCTTTCCTCATTCAGAGACTCTACCGCCTGATTCAATACGCCATAAGGCATAACGATCACCAGATTCCATTCGGAATTCGAGAGACTGACCGTGATCACCTGTTGTCTGCCGCCGCCAAACTCAAGAATAGCCACATATTTGCGGTCTTCCTCCATCGCACTTGTGAGATCCGTAATATAATTCTCCACGTTATCCCTGTCCGTATCTCCGCTGTAGGTACCTCGCAGGTAACTGAAATAATCCGGATATTCTATACTTTCGTCCCGAATGATAAAGGTGCCATCCGTCCGGATGATATGAGCATACATCTCTATGCTTTCTTTCTCCAGAGAAAGTTCTTCGCTGATCTCCTCCGCCGGGACCCCCATGACCGTAGCGATGCTCTCCTCTCCGTCGCTCATAGGGTACTTTGCGTTCACGCCAAACAGCACCAGCTGTTCTCCGGATTCGTTAGCCGCTACAGCTACCTTCCTTTCCCCATCTCTGAGTGATTGTAAGAAGGGCTCCGGATCGATCAGTGAGGCCGGTTCCCCGTATAACGTCTCAAACTCTCCTGACTCGGAGCACAGGGCCAGCGAAACAAAGTCCCTGACTTCTGTCCTGTAGATCAACTCATCGTAAATCTCCTGCAGATCGTCTCCATCCGCCGAAACTACCGTGGCCACTGCTTCCGCCTGCTTTAACCGCAAGTTCACTATCGTCTCAAAATGCTTGCAGATCCGTTCTCCCATACTGGTCATATACATATTGCCAAGATCGTCTATCGCTTCTTCGCTCTGACGGCTCATGTAAGTGCCAAGGAACGCAAACACCGCGATACTGAAGAAGATAAGTAAAACGAAACCGCCCAGAACGAATTTCGTTGATTCTATGCTAATATGGCTTTTTTCCTTTTTATCCATCGGTGATTTCCTTCCATAAAACAATACGATGATATTGAGGTCAAAGGTAAAGATGCCATACGGATCGTTCCATTGTCCCGTGCCACGCACTCCCACAATCCCACCCAATATTTGGATATCGCGGGAGATACACCCCATTTTTATCCTTATATTTGGGTGAGTCATAAAGTCATAAAACCACTTATGTGCAAACACGACGCGGTCCATGACTTTTGATCCTGGCATCATACGATATATTATATAAATATAGCACATAGTCTTTGGTGAGCGCAAGATGTTTCCGGAATTTACAATACCCACAGCAGCACCGCCGCTTCTCGCTTACTTCCCTTCCTTCCATCGGCATTTTTGCATATCCACGCAGCCGTTTTCCTTAAAAATAACTCCTTCCGCCAGCAGAAGGCTCTTCTGCTCCGTAAAGCAGGACGCCGTTTGACCCGCGTGGTCTACCACCCGGTGGCAGGGATAATTCCCATAATATTCCGCCAGGCCCAGCACTCTGCCAACCAGTCTCGCATTCTTATCCCGTCCGATCATCCTGGCGATCTGCCCGTACGAAGCCACCTTTCCCTCCGGGATCTCCTCCACTGCTGAGAGGATCGCATAGATCAGTTCCTCATTCATTTTCACTGCCATTTTTCCCTTCCATTCCGAAGCTGTATAACACCCTCCTGCGCTCATCCTATCACTCTATGGTGGTCCTTTCACAGAGCGTTTTCCCGTCCTGTTACAGATTGCTCTGCCCGCGGTTAAAGTTTCTGCGCAGATGATTTCCAAGGCCGGTAAAGCACAATAGTGCCACCACCAGAAAAGCGCCGGGGAACAGGATGATCCACCAGGCGTTTGCCAACATCGCATCCTCCGACAAGGACAGCATACTTCCCCACGTGATCACTTCCACCGGCAGTCCGATCCCCATAAAGCTCAATGTGGACTCCGCCACGATCGCACTTCTGATGTTCATCACCACCATAAACATGATAGAAGAGACAAAGTTCGGTGTCAAATGTTTCCACAATATATGAAAAAAGCCGCCTCCCATACACCTGGAAGCGATCACATACTCACATTCCCTGATCTGCCGCACTTCGCTTCTTACCACCTTGGCAATGCTCATCCAGCCGGTGATCCCCAACACAAAAGATATGCTAAACACATTCGCCTCGCCCAAGATCGCCTGGATCAGGATGACCGCCATAAGCGACGGTATGCTGAGCAGTATCTCCACGAGACGCATCATTAGCGCATCTGCCCATACGGGGGCACAGCCGCTCAAAGCCCCGAAGACAACACCCAGGACCGTGGAGAACATCGTTGCCGCTATGCCGATCGTCAAAGAGATCCTGCCACCGTACCAGATCATCGCAAAAATGTCCCTGCCCATGGTATCGGTGCCAAACAGAAATTCCCTGCCCGGAGGCACACTGTAATTGCGCAGATCCAAATAACCCAGATCTCTGGACACGAACAGATCACACAGAAGACATCCCAGGATGATCGTCGTAAGGATCAAAGCGGCACCTAGAAAGGATCTCTCGGATTCCTTATCCCGCCGATGCCCACGCGGCCTAGTCTGTTCTTCCCGGGGAAGAGTACGAATCCCCACTATTTCAAATCCATTTTCCATCCTTACGGCCATGCTCCTTTCTCCGTCCCCCGCTTGCAGACCATCTTCACTGCCATATCACATAGCATGACAATGATCCCCGTGAGCATGCATAGAATCATCAGCAGGTTATAGTCATGATATCTGGCACTTTCATATGTTAACGTTCCCAGCCCCGGGTAGGAGAAAACCATCTCGATGATGTAGGTTCCTCCCAAAATATGAGGCACCGAGATCGCCATGATGCTCAGATA
This sequence comes from uncultured Lachnospiraceae bacterium, assembly GCA_910588215.1. Taxonomy (GTDB): domain Bacteria; phylum Bacillota; class Clostridia; order Lachnospirales; family Lachnospiraceae; genus UBA3282. The sequence goes on along the minus strand of CAJUQJ010000005.1, from coordinate 41,494 downwards.
GGACGGCAGCACGTTTCGCAGACAGTGTCGAAACAGTACCCTGCGCCTCGTCAGTCCCTTTGCTTTCGCCAGGAGTACATAATCGGCCCGCACCTCCTCCAGGATCCTGTTCCGTACCATATACGCATAATACCACAAATGCCCCAGCACGACTGCCGTAAGCGGCAAGATCAGATGTCTGACACGGTCTCCCCAATCACTGGCCTGGCCTGCAGTATACGCGCCGCTACCGGGCAGCCACTTCAGATTCACGGAGAAGAACAGCATAAGCAGTAAAGAGACCCAAAACTCGGGAATGCAGCTGCTGATCGTGCCGATACTACAGATCACGCTGTCGATCATCCGCCCTTCATGGCGTGCGCATGCAATGCCGAGCAGCAACGCCAGACCGAAGATCAGCACGAACCCGGTTCCGCCCAAAAGCAGTGTATTCCCGATCCGTTCCCGGATCACGGTCACAACAGGCAGCTTATATTTATAAGAGATGCCGAAGTCCCCCTGCAGCGCGTTTTCAAGCCAGCATACATACTGAACCGTCAGCGGCTCATTGAGCCCCAACTTATCTTCCGCCCATTCACGCTCCGCAAGGCTCATCTTTTCTACCCGGTCTCCATAATATGACACGAGCGGATCCCCCGGCGCCAAACGTGAGATATAGAAAACCGCCACTGAGAGAACCAGAAGACTCACGATCAAGATCAAAAGCTTTTTCCCCCAATATTGTATCCTGCCCCATCTGCTCCCCGTCATATCACAACTCCGCTCCTGCCTTTTTGACCACAGCACTTCTTCCTCCTGTGCCACGTCCTGCTTCACCCTCTATACAAGCATTTCCCCAAAACGACTGCCGCCTTTCGGCATTGCAGATAGAAGCGCCTTTGTATAAGGATGCCTTGGGTTTGCGAACAATTCCCTCGTCTCCCCCGTTTCCACCAGTTTTCCCTGATACATGACACCTACACGGTCACATAGAAATTCCACCATGGCAAGATCATGGGCAATAAAGAGAAAAGAGAATCCATGTTCCTGCTGAAGATGCCGAAACAGATTCACAATCTGCGCCTGAATAGATACGTCCAGAGACGCCACCGGTTCATCCGCCACCAGCAGTTCCGGCTCCATAGACAACGCCCGCGCGATCGCCACACGCTGCCTCTGTCCCCCGGACAACTCCGCAGGGTAACGATTCAGATACGCCTCGTCCAGCCCCACATAGTGCATCTGGAACTTCGCCTCCGCCCACAGGGAACCCCTCGGCGGCACGATATGCTGTATCCGCAGCGGCTCTGTGATGATATCCCACACCCTCATCCGCTGGTTTAAGCTGGAATTGGAGTCCTGGAAAATGATCTGCCGCGTGGTCTGCAGCATTTTCTTATGTTGCCGGAAGAGGATCGGATCGTTAATATCAAGCCCCTTATAGAGAATCCTGGCTGCACTGCGCGATTGATCTCCTCCCGACAAATTTTGTCCAAAGAACTGCTTTTTTCCTGCAACCGCCGTGCCGACATTGGGCCGGTACAGATTCATGATCAAGCGAGCCACCGTCGATTTTCCTGAGCCGGATTCACCGATCAGTCCGAAGATTTCTCCCCTTTTTATCTGAAAAGAAACATCATCGACTGCCTTAAATGTTGTCTTCTTATCCAGAGGAAACACATGCGTAAGATGCCGCACATCCAGCAGGATCTCCTGTTCCTCTCGTACCGAATGGCCGTACGGCGGCAGATCAGCAGTCTTCCTCACCGGCGGCGTAATCTTCGGCGCCCTCTCATCCAGCAGCCAGGTAGCCGCATAGTGCGTGTCACTGACACGAAAAAGCGGCGGCTCCTCCTCATAGTCGATCGCCAGCGCATAGGGATTGCGGCAGGCAAACGCATCTCCTTTCGGCGGATTCAGCAGCGTGGGAGGCAGTCCCGGGATCGTGTACAGCGTTTCTTGCCCTCTTCCATAAACCGGCAGCGAACGCAAAAGCCCCCACGTATAAGGATGTCTGGGATCTCGAAAGATTTCTTCCGTTGTCCCAATCTCCACAATCTTCCCGGCATACATGACTGCCACACGATCGGCCGCCTCCGCAGCCACGTTCAGATCATGTGTCACGAAGACTGTCGCCATGCCAAGATCTTGCTGAATCTTCCTGAATAATCCAAGAATCTGTGCCTGGATCGTCACATCCAACGCCGTAGTCGGTTCATCCGCAAACAGGATCGTCGGATTCCCGGCCAGTGCAATAGCCATCACACAGCGCTGCCGCATGCCGCCGGAAAAGTGATGCGGATAAAGATGCATCCGCTCCTGCGCACGGTCTATCTCCACCAACTGCATCAACTCCGCTGCCCGATCATAAATCTGACGTCTTGTGAGTTTCGGATCGTGTACCCTGACGGCCTCTGCGATCTGCGCACCGATGGTCATCGTCGGATTCAGCGAAGTCATCGGATCCTGAAACACCATGGAGAATAATTTCCCCCGCAGCTTATGCATCTTTCGCTCGCCAAATCTGCTTATATCGGTTCCGTTTATATAAATCCCGCCTGCCCTGATTCGCCCTGAGGCCGGCAGAAGCTTCATGACCGCCTTGCACAGGGCACTTTTGCCGCTGCCTGATTCTCCCACCACCGCCAGCACTTCCCCGGTATGCAGCGTGAAGCTGACATCCCGGACAGCCTGTACCTCACCCTTCGGCGTCTCAAAACTGACGGATAGATTTTGTACTTCCAGTAGCTCTGCCATTGCCCCTCCATGCTCCCACTCAGGCGCAATCCCAAGTACAGGATGAGAATTAATTCAACCTTTCCTTGGACACTCTCATTCCATGGTCCACTCTACAACGTTCCAGAAGATACCCACGCCATGATGTCCCATCACTGTATCCCGGGAGATACCCTGAATCCCAGAGTCCGCCACATAATTGGCATCCACATAGCAGATAAAGGCAAAGGCAGGATCATTCGCCAGTGCCTCCTGAAACCGGTCATAAGCTCTGGCCCGCACGGTCTGATCATCGGACTGGCGTGCCTCCAGTAGGTAGCGGTCAACCTCCGCATTGGAGTAACCGCTGTAATTTGCTCCCTTATCCGTCCCGAAGACCTTATATGTGTGGTCGTCGGCATCAAAAGGACTCCCCCAGCCGATCAGATATGCCATCTGTCCGGCCCAGTCCACCTGCACCGGAATGTCTACGGAGCAGTCGATTCCCACTGCCCGCAGCTGCTGTGCCGCTGCCTGCGCGATATCGATACGCACCTGATCCCCTGCAGCCACGCTGATCACAAAGCCGACCTTCTCGCCGTTACGCACATAATAACCGTCATTCTCCATCGTACAGCCAGAGGCTTCCAGAATCTTCCGTGCCCTCTCAGGGTCATAGGTATACTGCTCAACCGCTTCATTGTCGTAGATATTGCGCTGCAGCGGCCCATAAGCGGTCACGCCCTGCCCAAGCAGCACCGCGTCAATGATCGACTGTCTGTCGATGGCACAGCAGACTGCCGGGATCAGATCCCGGTTCTCCTTCCAATACGCATGTCCGAAGTTAAAAAGAATGCCCCGGTAATCGGAAGTCTTCATCTCATAACAGGTATATCCTGCCATATCCGCAAATGTCTGGGCATCCCGTGGCGTCAGCAGCGCCAGATCAAGCTCACCAGCCTTCATCTGCAGCGCCTTGGCCGTATCGTCCGGCACAATCTTGAAGACGATCCGTTCTATATTCGCGGCTCCCTTAAAATAGTTCTCATTCCGCACCAGCGTGATCGCCTGTCCCACGTCCCAGCTCTCCAACCTGTACGGCCCCGTGCCCACCGGATTACGGAAAAAGTTCGATTCCTGCATGTCCTCTCCCGCCAGCAGATGTTCCGGCAGCACCGCCATCGACATATAGTCCAGAAACGCCACATTTGGCGCAGTAAGATGGAATTCGATGGTATGGTCGTCGATCACACGGATTTCTTCCACATCCTCGTAGTTTGGCGCATTTTCCGAACCGTTCGCCGGATCCATAATAGCCTCTATCGTGAACTTCACATCATCCGCCGTAAAGTCCTCGCCGTCATGCCACTTTACATTTTCTGCCAGGTGAAACGTGTAAGTACAGGATGCCTCCTCAAATTCCCAGCTCTTAGCAAGCCCCGGAATGACTTCGTTCTCACCGTTATGTGCAGTAAGTCCGTCAAAGAGCAGAATATTGATCTCTCCATGTTCATCCATGGCCGGGTTGATCCTTGTATAATCGCCGCTTCCATAGACAAGCGCATTCTGCTCCGATGCTGTGCCCACTGCCTTCTCTGCACTGTTTTGTGCAGCATCGCCACCGCAGGCAGACAGTACAACACTTAACATCAGAGCTACCGAAAGTGCCATAAATTTTTTCATATGATCCGCTCCTTCTATTCTTAAACATCCATATCTCGTATCATCATACCGCCATAAATAGGCGTAGACATTTACTGTAGAAGTAACCTGTCAATCAGGAGTACGCATTACACTGCGGACTCCGTGAACGCGCCAAAATCTCCGATTTTGTGTGCATATTTTACTAAACACCCACTTCTATTCATGGTGGTATCATAATGTAGGATATGGGTGTATAGAAACATATACTGGTTATTTCTATAGCATTTCTATAATCTACTGAGAATCTGGCTGACGGAAAGATCATTGTCTCTGGCCGCCTTCGCCAAGTCTTCATACTCATACTTCTGTCTTGTAACACCATATCCGGTGGAAACTTTCCTCCGGATCCCGCCGTAGGGTGTCTGTACCGTCTCAACAGACCGGTCGAGTGTATACCGCCTGAAACTGCTTTCGCGGATACCTATCGTTGTCGTGTGAAGGAAGAGCTGCTTAACCATCTTCTCCTTATCCTCTGGGCGGCACATCACACACAATAACGTTCCCGGACGAGATTTCTTCATACCAATGGGAATCGTGTATACTTCCAGTGCGCCGGCGGCAAACAGTTCTTCCATCGCAAATCCTATCGCTTCTCCGGTCATATCGTCTACGTTACAGTTGAGTTCCACAATAATGTCCCCGGCACTCTCCGTCTCACCAAGCATCGCACGGATACAATTGGCTGCGGAAAAGTCTTTCTTGCCCATACCATATCCAATGTCCGTCGTCTTCATAACCGGCATACTGCAAAACTTCGTCACAAAATATTTCAGCAGTGCCGCACCTGTAGGCGTGCACAACTCACCTTGGATCTCCCCGCCATAGACCGGTACATCCCGCAGGATATGTGCCGTAGCCGGAGCAGGTACGGGTAAGATGCCATGCGCACATTTCACCTGACCGCTGCCCACATGAACAGGCGACGCAATCACCTGATCAGGTGCGATCCTGTCCATCAGCAAGCTGACTGCCGTCACATCGACCACCGCATCCATAGTGCCCACTTCATGAAAATGTATCTCCGTCACCGGTACACCGTGCACATGACTCTCCGCCTCTGCAATCAAAGCATAGACAGCAAGAATATCCTTCTTAACCCTGTCTGGCACTGAAAGATGATGAACGATATGTTTGATATCGTGCATACCGCTGTGATGGTGTGTGTGCATGCTTTCTTCCTCTTCCACGCCGTTGATCTTCACCGCGACATGTGTGCCGTCGATACCGCACTTACTCACCTGTTCCTTCTCGATCGTCACTCCCGGAATTCCCAAGGCGTTCAATTCCTCAATAAACCCGTCCGGATCCGGAAGCAGTTCCAGCAGCGCTGCCGTCAGCATATCACCCGCCGCTCCCATGTTACAGTCTAAATACAAAGTCTTCATCTTTACCTCCATTCCGAAGCGTCACAAATTCTTGGTTGGATAAATTGCTCATCAGAGAATTTATTCAACCTTACCTCCATTCCGAAATTTCCAACCCGGCTGTCACATTCGCAAAATCTGCACTTACGTACTCTTACATCTGCTTGCGGACCGCACAGGCAGAACTATTTTATCAATCTATTAACTCCGGGAATGCCCTCTGTCCATATGGTTGATCATCCCCGCCAGATACCCGGCGCCGAATCCATTATCAATATTCACCACCGACACCCCGCTGGCACAGGAATTCAGCATGGACAGAAGAGCGCTCACCCCATGAAAAGAGGCGCCATACCCAACGCTTGTAGGCACTGCGATCACCGGGCAGTCCGCCAATCCGCCGATCACACTAGAAAGCGCCCCCTCCATCCCTGCAATGGCTATGATCACGGAAGCACTCATGATCTCATCCATATGCGCCAGCATCCGGTGCAATCCCGCTACGCCCACATCGTAAAGCCTTACTACCTCGTTGCCGTGTACCTCCGCCGTCAACGCCGCTTCCTCGGCTACCGGAATATCAGAAGTTCCCCCCGTTGCGACAACGATCCGGCCAATCCCGTCCGGCACAGGTATCTTACCGATGATACCGATCCGCGCCTCCTGCCGGTAATCTAATTCATAACACTCGCCAATGCACTCTGCCGCTTCCTGGTCAAGACGTGTGATCAAGATCGTCTCCTGTCCGTTTTTCTTCATGGCTTCAATAATGCCCAGCATCTGCTTTGCTGTCTTTCCGGCACCGTAGATGACCTCCGGCGCTCCCTGACGGATGCCGCGATGCATATCTACCTTGGCATAACCGATGTCCTCAAAAGGCGCCTTCTTAATAGTGAGCAGTGCCTCGTCAACGGACAGTTCACCGCTACGCACTGCTTCCAGCATTTTTCTGATCTCACTGTTCATACTTGCACCTCATCCCTTTCCAGACACAAACTTCCCTATGAGAAGTACATATTTTCCGCCTGTCTGTTATCCTCGCGGCTCCAGATCGAGCAGCACTGCCGTATAGTACTGCTTCAATTCCTGTACGATCTTCTCTCTATTGCGGATGACTTTCTCTATCTGGTCGGCCTGTACTTGCAGCCTGGCCGCATCTCCCATCCTGCGCACTCGGAAATCCGTCAATCCGAGCGCTGACAGGTACTTCTCAGAAGCCTCAGTAGCCACTAGCTTTTCTTCGGTTATCGTTTCGCCGGCAGGAATCCTTGTAGCGAGGCAGGCATAAGCCGGTTTATCCCAGGTAAAAAGCCCCGCTTCTCCGGACAGACGCCGGATCTCATCCTTGGTCAGCCCGCAGAGTCTGAGCGGCGACTGCACCGCTAACTCCTCAAGCGCCAGCATCCCGGGACGGTCTCCCTCCTCGTCGGATGCATTCGTACCGTCCAGCAAAAGCGAAAAACCGTCTGCACGTGCTTCTTTCATGATCGCCGAGAATATCATCTTCTTGCAATGATAACAGCGGTCCGGTGAATTTGCCATGACTGTTTTCGAGGCAAGCACATCCAACTCGACGATCTTCAAGTCAGCCTTAAGCTGCTCTGCAAGCCGCATACCGTCATCCAGCTCAAACTGCGGCTGAAACGCGGACTTGACATAGTAAGCCCGCACCTCTGCTCCACACTGTATCGCCGCATAGAGCAGATAAGCCGAATCCACACCCCCGGAAAAGGCGATGGCCGCTTTCGGATTCTGTGTAAAAAAACCAGATAGATCCATGCTATGAATATCCTTCCTTTCTCTTCTCCGTGAACACATTGTAGGAAAACCGTCAAAAAGGCATGCGGTTTCTCCATAAAAACCGTATGCCTTCCTGTACATACATAATTCAAGACAATATTATACTCTATATTACAAAATCATCGGTCAAACGTATAGCAATGCAGCACGGTATTATGTGAGGCATCATATGATGCCCCGCTTGGAACTTCTGTTCCCGGAATGACTTCCTGCCATTCATGCCCGTCCTGCAGATCAACACATCGATTTGATCCGTCACACTCCGCAATGAATTCATTATATCATCTTGACGGCAAATAGCAAGTCTATTGTTACGCACTCCAGGATAAACTTGCAAAGTTACAAAAATGTTAAATACCATTCGAAAAAAGAATAGGGTATCCTATTCTTTTTTTCGGCCATATCTGATATATTTGTTTTAGAATATTCATAACAAATGAAAAGGAGCAGATATGGCAAAGAAGTCAACCCGTCTGGAAGCGTTACACAATATATTTGAAGAAAATGGTATCTCACCTGACACAATAGAACTGAATGATTCCCTGATACAGGATATCAAGAAGTGTGCGGACATGGTGCCGGATTACAGGCATCCTTCTTATACGAAGCACCTTTTAGGCGACATCATCATGATCGTCTTCTTCGCAGTCCTTGGAAATGCAGACGAATGGGGAGAGATAGAGAGCTTCGCCAAAAGGAAAGAGAAATGGCTGCGCAGATATCTGGAGCTGCCATTTGGGGTTCCGACAGATGATACTTACCGTGTGGTGATGGGAAGCATTAATACAGAACATTTCTATCAGGTCACAGTACAGATGTTGCTCCATATGATAGAGGACATCGTGTCATTGTCGGGAAAAAGGGACTGCATCCACGAAAAGAGTATAGTATCTGTGGATGGAAAGGAAAGCAGGGGCTCCAAGAGGAAGTCCGGGGAACAGGGGGAAGTGAGAGCCCTGCAGACCCTGAACGTGTATTCCAATGACTACGGGATATGCCTGGCACAGAAATTTATTGAAGAGAAGACAAACGAGATACCGGCAGCGCAGGAACTGCTGCGGCTGATGGATCTGCGGGACACGATAGTGACGGCGGATGCCATGAACTGCCAGAAGGAGACCGTTGCGGCAATCGTTTCCGGGAAAGGGGACTACGTTCTTGCGCTGAAAGGGAACCAGCAGATGTTCCATGAAGAAGTCAGGGCTTATTTTGAAGAGGGAGTGCTGGAAGAACTGAAAAGGAAAGAAGGCTGTTATAAAAAGACGGTGGAGTCGGAGCATGGAGGGAGAGCGGTCCGTGAATACTATATCACGGAGGACACCGGCTGGTACAGCGAGCGGGGGAAGTGGAAGAAACTGAGGAGTTTCGGGATGGTGCATAAGGTCCTGAAGAAAGCGGACGGGACGAAGGAGGAAGAGTACCGGTATTACATATGCAGCATAGGGGAAGACGCAGATGAATTTGAGCGTGCGGCGAGGGGGTATTGGGGAGTGGAAGTGAATCTGCACTGGCATCTTGATTTCACTTTCTGTGACGACAGGAACACAAGCATGGGGAAGACAAGCGGGAAGAACCTGCAGATCATGAAGAAGATAGCCCTGGCCATTTTGGGGCTGGTAAAAGAAAGCTATAAGATAAGCATGAAGCGGATTCGGTATGAGCTGTCGTTGGATTATGAAAACGAGATAGAGAAGATGCTGTCCATGCTGGATGTGGACAGCATAAGAAAGACATTGAAATCGAAAGGGGAATCTCCCATGAAATAGAGCATATCTTTATATTTTTAACTAGCACCAAAGATGGTGCTGCGGCGCATAACAGTTTATAAGTTTAACCTGTACGCACTCCTGAATCATGCGCTGGAGAATATCTGGCTGACCCGGAGCCACTATACGATCCATCAAGAGGTGTCCATCGCGCATGTCTTTCAGGGGAACGAATGCTGTAATGACCTCTTTTATAATGGGCGCCTTGACTTCGTGGTGTATGAGAAGCATGAGACGACGGAGCTGCCAATCCTAGCCATTGAACTGAACGACAAAGAGCATTGCGAGGGCGAAGTGGTGCAAAACCGCGACCGGAAGAAGAAAGCCATCCGCGACGAACATGACCTGCAGCTGATCCGGGTGGAGAATTCCTATGCCAGACGGTATCAACATATTAAGGAAATCCTGATCAATTTCTTCTCCATCGCCCATTGATCCTGTGGAAGGCAGGCAGGGAAAGAATGGTGCAGTAATAGGGCTGTTCATGGCATTCCTGCCTGCCGCTGACAGATGATCGTTACATGTCGGCGAGGTTTAAGCCCTGTGATTCCAGTGACTTTTGCAGGCGGTTGAGTTTGTCGGTTAATGCTTTTATTTCATCGGCCAGAGCATTATTCTCATTAGCCAGAGCATTCCGCTGATCCAGCAAGGCTTTGTTTTCCTGGATCAGTGATTCTTTTTCGGAAGTCTGCTGGGCTATGAACTTCTGGAGGTCCCGCTGTGTGCGGTAGTAATCCTCCCGCGCCTCGCATTCCATGCGGATGCGCTCTTCCCGGGTAAGCTGATAGACGGTTTCGGCGGCTTCTCTTATGGCTTCATTTTCCTGTGCGAGCATATTGATCTCCTCCCATGTTGTTGCTTTGAACAGTTTTGCCCAGCAGTCAAGCTGAAGGGCTTTATCCTGTTTGCTTGCCAGTTCTATATGAGTTAAGTCTAACACGGAAAGGCGTAGTTTGTCACTATATAATGTATAATCTTTAACATTTAACAGCTGATAAGTGGCATAGAATTCCGGATGTGCAGGGAACAGGGTATAGTTCAGCAGACCGATCTGAATAACAGGTCTGGTATCCCGATAGTCTTTTCCGGCCTGGAGAGTATCAAAACTTCTGCAAAGATAACTCAGGGAACGCTCTACCCAGTTATGCTGGTTGATCACCTGGAGTTCCAGATTAATGATAGCGAGATTATTTAAGTGGACTTTGACATCCAGAATAAAGGTTTTGTCCGTGAAGGAAGTACCCAGTTCGATGGGATTGGTGATCTCTGCGGTGGAGACTTCTTCTGCGGTAAGGTGCAGAAGAGAGCAGATCAGGCCCTTTAATACTGCATTATTGCGTTGCAGAAGAGCGCGGAAAAGATAGTCGTTGGTCATGGGAATGACAAGCGGCCCAGAGGTAGGAAATGTTTGATGCGAAAATTCGAATTGCGTCATAGAAATGTCCTTTCTTCGGTAAGATGTGTTCGGAACTGCAGTGTTGCAGAACCGAGGTAAATGAAGTTACATAGATTTGATAAAAAGTGTTGAAAAAATGGTGCAACTCTTTTAAGATAGGTTATAGCACAGGACGGTATGAAAGGCAATAGAAAGAAGAGCGGCAGCACGTAGAAAAAGCAGGCCGTCTATAGGGTGAATAAAACCAGCAAATACAACATATAGTATTTTGTATGTAGTTTAAAACAGAATTACTACCATATATGTATTGTACAAAATTCACATAGAGTATTATAGTAAACGAAATTTCTAATGTCGTTAACTATAGGAAATTATGCCGATATGCAATGGCAGGCGTATCCATTTGGGATAGCGGTTTTTTGGAGTCAGCGCCTGCTCTGCCTGAGAAACCACTGGTGAAGGAACTGTGCATGTAATTTAAATGCACACAATGTTGACGATGAGAATGTCTATGAACATCGTATATCATGAAAGTACCAGAACGTTTCATCTGTACAACGACAGGATCAGCTACATTATGACAATCCTGCGAAACGGCCCATGTCGTCTTGTTTTATGAGAATGACAGGAGCTTTTCGCTGGAGCATATCCGGCAGGAATATCCGGTGTTCGGCACTACAGATTACCGGCAGTTAAAAGGGATATTTGTAGTTTTTAGTGCTGTGCGGGCTGGCACAGGACATGTTTCTCACTACAGGGGGCGCGTTTGGTGACTGGCGGATATGGAGGAAAGCAAAAAAAGAACATGAAAAAAGAGCGAAAATTCGGGCTTAAAGAGTTTCCGAGACCGCTCACGCTTTGAAATGGAGGAAATTATGAGACTGAACAACATCTTAATGACGATTCTGATCACTAACTGCGTCCTGTTTCTTTTGACAGGCTGTGGAAATGCAGCTTCTTCACCATCAACTCCGGAGCAGAGACCGGCCGCCGAGGTCGCAAACGAACCGGCCGCAGCAGATAATGAAAAGGCTGCTGGTACATCGAACAAATCCGACTATCTGACTCTGGCAGAAGCCAAGTCCATCGTTCTTGAAAATGCAGGCTTTACCGAGGAAAATGTACATTTTGTAAGAACACAGTTGGATACCGCATCGGAAACTGCCTGCTATGATATGGAATTTCTCAGTGAGAGTGCTGCTTATGATTATTCCGTAAATGCCGTGACCGGAGAGATTCTTTCCATGCACTGCGAGACCGGTTCCTATGACATGGCATCCTTCTCCGCTGCCGGAACCACGACAGACCAATCGCAAGTCGAAGCCTCACCGAACCCAGAGCAAAGCAAAGCCGACACTTCTCAGGATCCGATATCGAACCCGGAAAGCGACACGGTAAATGCACAACAGACCAACTCTGCCACACCCGAGCAACAATATATCGGCACCGAGGCAGCTAAGCTGGCCGCTCTTGATCACGCAGGCCTGAAAAATGAAGAAGTGAATTTTGTTCATGCACATTTGGAATCAGATGACGGAATCTGGCAGTATGATATAGAATTTCACAAAGATACTACGGAATACGATTATGATATCGACGCCCTGACCGGAGAAGTCCTCTCCTTCGATCATGATGCCGAATATTATTCCCATGCGCAGTCTGTAGATGCCGACGGAGAACATATTACGGAAGAGCAGGCCAAACAGCTGGCTCTCCAACATGCCGACGTAGCCGAAAAGGACGTCTCCCGTCTACAGGTCAAATTCGACTACGACGACGGCCGCGGTGAATTTGAAGTGGAATGGCACGTGGGCAGGACGGAATATTCTTGTGATGTGGATGCCGTCACCGGCGCCATTCTAAGCTACGACAAAGAACTGGATTAATTCGCAACAGCCATGGCAGGCGGCAATTTATCGACAAACTACAATATCTGCAGCCTCCGTGTATTCTCCCGGTGCAGCATTGGTCAGCACCGTACCGGTGGTCAGCGCAGCGAAAGTCACCGCGCTGACCACGTTGAACTTACTGTCGTCACACAGGAAATACTGCTTTCTACACTGCTGTGCTGCGGTTCTTTTTACCAGCGCCTCATCCGCATCCGGTGTCGTGTGCCCGGCTGCAAGACTTATGCCGTTGGTGCCGAAAAAACCTTTCGTGAAGTGATAATCTTTAAGCGCCAGCGCCGCCATAGTTCCCACGACGGCTTCCGTGGTGCTCTTAAGCGTTCCGCCGATCAGAATCACACGAACACCCTTTGCCGCCAGGCGCTGTGCGTGGGCCACCGCATTGGTGACGAAGGTGGCCCGTGTGTCCTCAATGAAATCCAGCATATAGCCTGTAGTCGTTCCGGCATCCAGATAGATAAAATCCTGGGGTTCTATCAATGATACCGCATATTGTGCGATTTTTCTTTTCTCTTCCCGGTGTACCTCGGTCCGCTGTGTTACCGTCTGCTCCGCCGCCTGATAAATATTGTCCGAGAGCACCGCTCCGCCAAACACCTTAACCAGTTTTCCTGCCTTGTCCAGCACGACGATATCTCTTCTGGCGGTAGATTCGGAGATGTCCAGAAGCCTTGTCAGTTCGGTCACTGTCACGCTCCTCTTCTCCTCTAGAATTTTTAGGATCATCTCATATCTCTGTTCCGATAACATAGTTTTCCTCCGTGTACCTTAATCCGCCAGAAGCCGCTATGGCGTAAGTCCGTTACAGATTATCCTGCATAAACTTACTGATCGCTTCACACGCCGCATCTTCGTCGGCTCCCTCAAAAGTAAGCGTCACCTCATTGCCTTTCTTAACGCCAAGGCCCATGATTCCGAAAATCTTCTTACAGTCGCCGGACTTACCGTCCTTGGCGAGTTTGATACTGCACTCGAAAGCCTTGGCCGCCTTCACCAACTCCCCCGCCGGACGTGCGTGGATTCCTTCCTGGTCGGTAATTACATACTTGAATTCTTTCATGATGCTTCTCCTCTTTTCTTTTATTTTATAATTTTCCTATTCACTATTCAATATCTGTTTCTTTTAAAAATACTTCCCAATCTGTCAAAGCAATCTAACTCCGCCTTGTTTTGAACCGCCATCACTTTTTACAGGCACTTTTCATGGTCATTCCACATTTTTCTTCAGCACGCCCAGCAGTACCGTAGAGACCAGTGTTCCCACGATCAGCGCCACCACGTACATCAGCGGGCTGCCTACTACCGGGAATACGAAGATTCCGCCGTGAGGCGCCATCAGCGTACAGCCGAATACCATGGACAACGCTCCGGCCACACCTGAACCTGCGATGCAAGCCGGCAAAACGTGCAGCGGATCGGATGCTGCAAAGGGAATCGCTCCTTCAGTGATGAAAGCCAGACCCATAATAAAGTTGGTCGGGCCGGATTCTCTTTCTTCTTTCGTAAACTTTTTCTTGAAGAAAAGGGTTGCCAGAGCGATGGCACAGGGCGGTGTCATACCGCCAATCATAACCGCTGCCATAATGTCATAATTTCCTGCCGCGATGGCCGCCGTGCCGAACACATATGCCGCTTTGTTGAAAGGGCCGCCCATATCAATGGCCATCATGCCGCCCAGGATCAGTCCGAGGATGACTTTGCTCGTTCCGCCCATGCTGGTCAGTCCGTTGTTCAGCGCCGTATTGAGGCCGCCCATCACCGGTTCTACCAGAAAGGACATGATCAGGCCCATGATCAGAAGTCCAACCAGCGGGTAGATCAGTACCGGAGCGATCTTTTCCAGAAAATCGGGCAGTTTATCACAGATTCTGCGCAGCACTACGATCGTATAACCCGCCAGGAAACCGGCCGCCAGTGCGCCCAGAAAACCGGACTTTCCGCCGGAAGCGATCATGCCGCCCACAAATCCAAGGGCCAGCGCCGGTCTGTCACCGATGGCCATGGCGATGAAGCCCGCCAGTACCGGAAGCATAAAGCCGAATGCCGTATCCCCCAGCCGTTTGAACCATGCGGCCGCAGGCGTGATCGTACCGAAATTCGCTCTCTCCGCCACATCAAGTGTATTCATATCCACGCTCAGACCGTCGATCAAAAAGGCGATCGCGATCAGGATACCGCCGCCCACCACGAACGGAAGCATATGAGAAACGCCGTTCATCAGCTGCGTGTAGATCTGGTGTCCCGCACTGCCGCTTTTCCCGGAAGTCTGAGCCGCAGGCCGTGCTCCGGCCGCTGCTACGTAAACCGGCACATCGCCGCGAATAGCGCGGTCCAAAAGCTCCCCTGCCTTGCTGATCCCGTCCGAAACCTGACACTCGATAACCTTCTTGCCGGCAAAACGATCCATGGGCACCTGCGCGTCGGCCGCGACAATGATGCAGTCAGCCTCTTCAATTTCTTTCGCCGTAAGGACATTTTTGGCTCCTCCGGAACCTCTTGTCTCGATCTTGACAAAGCAGTTTCTCTCTTTTGCCGCCTTCTCGATTCCTTCCGCCGCCATATAGGTGTGGGCAATCCCGGTCGGGCAGGAGGTCACCGCCAGAATCTTCACCTGATCCGCATCTGCCGAACCGGTATCCGCCAACCGCTCGTCTATGCCGGCCTTCTCATCGTCCGCCTTGTCGATGATCGCCAGAAATTCCTCCACCGACGCGGCATTACGCAGACTGTCGGAAAAGTCCTCATCCATCATCAATACGGACAGCTTACTCAATACGTCCAGATGTACGTTATCTTCTGTATTCGGCGCCGCGATCAGAAAGATCAGCGTCACCGGTTCACCGTCCAGCGCGTCAAAGTCCACGCCGTCTTTTACTACCATCGCCGCCAGGCCGGGGCTTGTCACCGCATCACATTTGCCGTGGGGAATCGCTATGCCTTCCCCGATTCCGGTGGTACTCTCTTCCTCTCTCGCATACACCTGTCTGCGGTACGCTTCCTTGTCATTGATCCTGCCGCTTCGCACCATCAGCTCAACGACCTGATCCAGCGCCTCTTCCTTGTTCGCCGGCGCTCCGGCAAGAGAAATGCTTCTCTTATCCAGAAGTTCTGTAATTCTCATCGTACTACTCCTCCTATTTTCCCTGTCTTCCCGCTACCCTTACTACCTGTCATCCGCCTGCTCTTTTTCTACTGAATTTGCTGTCTTTCTTTCGTCTGCTCTTTTTCTGCTGAATTTACTGTCTTTCTTACGCCTGCTGTTTCCTCACCTGCCGGTAGACGGCTTCCACTTCTTCCTTCGTCGCCAGCTGTTCGGAGAAAGCGCTGGCGCTTCCCGCCGCTATTCCCATGGCAAAAGCATGGCTATAATCTTTCTGCTCCATCCAGCCTGCGAGAAAACCGGCCACCATGGAATCACCTGCCCCTACGCCGTTGATCAGCCGTCCTTCCGGCGCCGGCGCGGCATGGATACTGCCGTCCCCTGCTGCCAGCACGGCGCCTTCACCGGCCATGGAAACAAGCACGTTCACCGCTCCCATCTCCTGCATCTTCTTCGCATACGGCATCACTTCTTCCCTTGTCTTAAGCTCTGCACCGAAGATCTCACCCAGCTCATGGTTGTTCGGTTTTACCAGAAAAGGATGATACGCCAGTACATTGACCAGCAGATCTCTCGTGGCATCCACTGCGATCATCACACCCCGGCCTTCCAGCCGCTCCATGATCCTTCTGTACATATCGTCCGGCATGGAACTGGGAATGCTTCCGGCAAGGATCAGCACGTCACCGGCTCCCAGAACGTCGAGTTTCTCCAGCAGCTCCTGCACATGCCGCTCACTGATCTGCGGCCCACAGCCGTTGATCTCCGTCCCGTCGATGGATTGCAGCTTCACATTGATCCGCGATATGCCGTTGTTTATCCGGATCAGATCCGTCCTTACCCCCATCTGCTCTATCCTGCGGACGATCTCCTCTCCCGTAAATCCCGCCACGAACCCAAGCGCCGTATTCTCGATGCCCAGATTGCCAAGCACCATGGAAACATTTAATCCCTTCCCGCCGGGAAGCATCAGCTCCGAACTGGTCCGGTTCGTCAATCCCAGCTTAAAGTCCTCGACCGAAACGATATAGTCCAGCGACGGATTAAAAGTAACCGTATAAATCATCTCTTGCCCTCCCCTTTCTTAGTTTGTATCATTTACTATAGTTTGCATTATACATTCATACTCAGTCAAAATCAATCATACTTATTCACAAAAATCCCCATTTTCTTTTGTTTATTTTGCTTTATTTTAAATGATTATGACTGATTTGAATTATAATACTCTATTGCCACGCTTCTATTTCATTAATCCCAGTCAAAAAGGTGCATGCTTTTAAAATCCTTCATCCTCATTCATTGATTCATTCAGCAACATGATAATATAATCTACTAATCATATATTGCGACAATATCTGAATCATATGCAAGTATACCGGTTCCACTCCTCTTTTCCTCTATTCCAACGCATATTGCACTGAGAACGCGGACAAAATTTCAGATTTTACTATATTATACGCAGCTTTTGTTCTGCGCCTGAAACTACACATACCATCGCGTACCACTGCATACCATTTTGCATCATGCTATAGTTATTGTTATGCGTTTACTATAAAACAGGATGCACTCTCCCATGATGCAAAAGGAGGCTGCTGTCACCTGTCATAAATGACAAATTATTTTGTCATTCACCATAAGTAACAGCAGCCACATTTTGCATTTTTCATTTCTTATTTTTTATATCTCCTCCAGAATCACCGCATCACAGCCTTTCGCCTGCCAGCAGATTTCCCCCGCTTCGTCACCACATGGTATTGTCGTAAGGTACCAGCAGCATCTTCGCCCACAGACTGTTCCACAGCTTAAGCGGTTCTTCCCCGCCCGCCTGCAGGATCAGCGGTATCAGCCTGCGTGTCTCCACCGCGTCGCCGTCTTTCTGAGACAGGCAGCAGGAAGCCACCGGCACACCGTCCCTGGATATAGTGAGTTTTTCCTGCAGGCAAAGGCCATTCTCATCGCAAAATGTCAAAAGCAGAGTGCTTCCATCCTCCCCCTCCGACTTTTCTTCCTTTTCCAGTACCGCACTTCTCGTATCTATAAAACGTCCGTCTGTGTGATACGCCGTCGCATATGCCTTCAATAGCGTGCCGCCTTCCCAATGCAGCGTAAAAAAACCGCCGCCGTCGTATCTCCATTCCTTTTCTCCCATTGCGTCCTCTTTTCCATCCTTTCTATCACCATGACAATCATCATGGCCTCCCTCTTTATACCATAGCAATCAACATAGCCGTCCGCCCGCTAATCTTATTGTGCCTGCAGGTAGATCTGCCACGCCTGGAACCCATTTAACGCCTCCGGCACCATCAGCCCACAGTGCATCAGGGCCGCTCCGCTTAAGATCTGTCCCTGTCCGAAGATATCTTCCCCGCCGTTTACCGGAAGCGTACACTCTTCCCGTACACCGATCAGTTCCAGCCGGTACATCCGATCTTCCCGCAGCCCGCCGAGCCTGACATAAACGGGAGCCGGATTCGACTGCACATGGTGATATACCGCACTCACCAGCGCCTCCGCGCCGTCAGGCGACACCATCTCCCACACGGTGACCGTCCCCGCAAAGGGCGAACACAGACGATAGTAGCTGCCATACTGTATCAGATCATAATGCTTCTTAAACAGAGCGATCTGCTCCCTGACCTCCGTCTTCTCCGCTTCCGTCATCCGGTTTACGTCGAGTTCATACCCGAAGGTGCCCGCCATCGCCACGCATCCTCTCGTGGAGAGGGGTGTGATCCTGCCTGTCTGATGGTTCGGAACCGCGGAAACATGGAATCCCATCGTGCTTACCGGATACCCGAAAGAGGTGCCGTACTGTATTTTCAGCCGTTCGATGGCATCCGTATTGTCACTGCACCATATCTGCGGCGTATAGTACAGCATACCCGCGTCGAACCGTCCGCCGCCTCCGCTGCACCCTTCGAACAGGATATGCGGAAATTCTCTGATCAGCTCTTCCAGAACACGATACAGTCCCAGCACAAAGCGATGCGCCATTTCACCCTGCCGCTCCTTTGGCAGCGCACCGCTGTATTTGTCGCATATGCTCCTGTTAAAATCCCATTTCACATAGGAGATCGGCGCCTGCGAGAGAACGGCCTTTAACCTGTCGATCACATAATCCTGCACATCCTTTCTGGAGAAATCCAGGACAAGCTGATTTCTGCTCAGACACGGTTTTCTTCCCGGAATACGGACTGCCCACTCCGGATGAGCACGGTACAGATCACTGTCCTCCGAGATCCCTTCCGGCTCAAACCAGATGCCAAACTCCATTCCCAAAGCCGTGATCCTCTCTCCCAGCTCCTGCAGGGTGCATCCCAGCTTTTCCTCATTGGGATACCAGTCTCCCAAACCGGAATTGTCATCATCCCGCCGGCCGAACCAGCCATCATCCATGACAAACAGCTCCACCCCCAGCGCTGCGGCCTCTCGTGCGATGTCCACCAGCCTGTCTCCCGTAAAATCAAAATACGTTCCTTCCCAGTTATTGATCAGCACCGGCCTTCTCTTGTGTTTCCATTCGCCGCGGCAGATATGCTCTCTGATCGCTTGGTGAAAGGTCCGGCTGACTGCGCCGAAGCCTTTTCCATACGCCATCAGGACCTCCGGTGTCACGAAGCTCTCCCCCGGCTTCAGCGTCCACTCGAAATTATCCGGATGGATGCCGCACACCAACCTGGTCTGCTCCGTCTGGTCTTTCTCTGTCTCCATCAAAAACTCTCCGCTGTACACGAAAGAGAAGCCGTAGCAGTCACCCTCCTTTTCCGTGGCGCTCTCGTCACAGATCATCATAAAAGGATTGCTCTGGTGACTGGAGGTGCCTCTCACACTGCCAACGGACTGTACGCCGTGGGTAATGCGTGCCCGTTCCGGATTCCGCTCCATCGTATGCCGTCCGCAAAACGTCAGTCTGTCATATGCTCCCGACTGCCAGTCTATCGACAAACTGGCTGCCTTTTGCAGCACGATACTTCCTTTACCGTCATTGGTGATACGTACCGCCCTTGTGATCAGGTCAATCTCTTCCAGTACGCCATAGTACAACTCCACCTTCAGATTCGTCGCGCAGTCCCTCAGCGTGACGATCAGTGTCTGTGCCTCCTCTTTCGTTCCATACGCGGCAGGAAGGCCCGGCAGGCTGTACTTTCCCTCTGTGATTTCATGACTCACATGCCGGAGAGCGGAGGCCGCACTGCCATCCGTATTTTTGACCTTCAACGCACTGATCCGGTAATCTCCCGTCCCAAAACAGCTGTATTCCTGGGGTAGTGTATCCAGGGAATACGCACGGTCCATGCCATACGGATTCCCGGAAAAGCCTCTGTCCCGATAGCTGATCCAATAGGACTTATCCGTCCGGTCCGTCTTCTGTCCGTAATAAGTATGCAGCAGTGTACCCTGCCTGTCCATTTTCATCTGGTACGTTGTATTCTTCGTCTGTAAAGTGATCGTACCGTCCTTTTCACAATAAAATATTCCCATGGTATCCTTACGCCTTTCCCGTTATAGTTAACGACATTAGAAATTCCGTTTTCGGCCTTGTAGGAGCTTCCGTATATGACTCCTGCATGTTTGCCGAAAAAGCGCAGACAGTAACTGCTTCTGCCTGCGCTTATCCCGTAATTCTACTGCTTATTTACAGCAGCTTATCTGTTCCTTTGTCACATCTATTCCGCCATTCCCCATAATTTCAGTCTATCCTGGTACTGCCCGGACATATAAGCCTCTACTTCCGACAAGCCTGCTTCTTCCATCTGTGCCAGCATCGACTCATAGACCGCATTTGCCTCTGCGCTGTCAGCCGCATTGACCATCTTCGGGAAATTCTGGTCATAAACGTCTTTTACTTTCTGCCATTTCAGGCCTTCCGGAGAACTGCCTGCCGGCTCCAAACCTGTGAAGTCTGCCGTATCCCATCTGTCAGATTCCCCAAAGCTGGCATTGGCAAAATCAGTAAGTTCCGTGGTCTCATATTTCGTCACGTCATAAGGTGATCCGTCCGTGCCATTTCCGTTCTTGATAAACCAGGTCCACTTACGGATACCCGTCTCCAGTTTCGTATTGTCAAAGTCCGTCTTAAAGCCGTCCACGATCTCCTGCTTCGGAACATGTTTGCCGTCCACCATATCCCAGTGTTCGCCCTCGATTCCCCACATCATCAGGTACTGTCCCTCTTCACTTACCAGAAAATCAATGAATTTGATTGCCGCCTCCGGATTCTGGCAGTTGCTCGTAATGCCGATGGCGTCCCAGCCCAGCGTACTTCTTCCGCTGTATTTCGTCTCGGAAGGATCCACGCCGTCCGCAACAACCTTATAGCTGTAGAATTTCGCATCTTCCCCTACCGTGGAGGCAAGACTGGTGTTGGCGCTGTCAGGATCCCAGTAAGAGCAAAATGTAGAGAATACATTGCCCGCCGAGAGCTTCTGTGTCCACTGCTCCTTCTTATTAACAACCCATTCCTTATCCAGCAGACCCTCTGTATAGAGCGTATTCATAAAACCAATGGCATCCTGATAGCGCGGGGCTTTCGCCTTGTGCATAATATTGTTGTTCTCATCCGCATAGTATGTAGTCATGCCGTACATACCAAAGAGAGTGCCTTCATAGTTTTTGCTCTCTGCGTCAAGCGTCACCGCAATACTCTCCTTACCGTCGATGGTCGGATATTTCTCCTTAAACTGCCGTAAGATATCCAGATATTCCGACTGCGTAAAAGGATCATTGCTGTTGGCACGCTCTTCTCCGACGATCTCCGTCAGCAGGTCTTTTCTCATCAGCACGCCTGCCACCGCATCCGGATCCACGCCATACCAGTTATTCAGATAATAGTTCTTCCCATCCGAATATACACTCTTTGTCATAACTTCGCCGTACATCTCTTTAATATGAGGGCCGTACTGGTCGATCAGATCGTTTAAGGGAATCAGCGCACCCGCGTCAATATAACGGTTAACAATCTCGTTACCGCGGTCCATAAGGACGATATCCGGATAGTTCTGTCCGGTGAGCATCAGATTTAACTTCTCCAGCGGATCACCGGTGGGATTTTCCACCTGCACCGTAACCCCAGTCTTCTCCTGGATCGCCCTTGCCACCGGATCGTCAAATGTATTACTTCCCGAATTCTTATCAAAAAATGTAAGAGTCACGATACCATCGGATGAGGCGCCGCCCTCCGCGCCGGCTCCTGCGGCATCACCTGCTCCCGCACTGCCGCCGTCTCCCTGGCCGCCACAGCCTGTCACAGCCGCCGCCAGCATTGTAACGCCCAGCATAAGCGCCACCATTTTCTTTGCTTTCATAAACTTTTCCTCCTTCATAAACCTGCTGAATATAAATTTTAGCACTCTTTATCGATCAGCTCTTCACCGAACCGAGCATGATACCTTTTACAAAATACTTCTGTATGAACGGATAAACCATGATGATCGGGATCGTAGCCACCATCGTTGCCGCCATACGGATGCTGTCCGGCGTAATGCCCTGTCCGGTACGGTTTGCCGCCTGGTTGGCAGCCGTCGTCTGGTACTGGTTCAGAATCTCCACCAGTATGGACTGCATCACCTTCAGGTTCTGTGAATTAGTGTATAAGTAAGCGTCAAACCATGAGTTCCAGTGCATGATTGCCACAAACAGAGCGATTGTCATAATGATCGGCTTGGACAGCGGAATCACCAGCTTAAAGAAAACCACCAGATCGTTTGCCCCGTCAATTTTGGCCGCCTCAAAGAGCGCCTCCGGCATTCCTTCGATATAGTTCCTGACCAGTATCATATTGTATACGCTGACCAGATTCGGGAATATGAATACGATGAAGCTGTCCAGCATCCCCAGATTCTTAAGTACCATATAGTAAGGCACCAGACCGCCGCCAAAATACATGGTAAAAATAAACAGCAGCGTGATTGGTTTCTTAAAGAGCAGATCCTTCCTCGACAGCACATAGGCAAGCGCCGTTGTCACAAGCACCGCCAGCGGTGTTCCGACCGCGGTACGGGCCAGCGTTACCAGGATCGAGTGCAGGAAAGTAGATCTGGATAAAATATCCATGTAGCTTGCAAAACTCAGCTTCCTCGGCAGGAAATACAGACCGCCGCGGATGGCATCCGTCGCATCATTGATCGAGATGATAAAAATATTCCAAAACGGATAGACACAGATGATCGCCACCAATGCCAGAAAGACGACGGTAAATACATCCAGCACGATATCCGAGACCGGTTTTTTCTTACTATAAACAGATTGTGTTCGCATTTTCCCACCCCCTAGAACAGCGCCGTATTGTTATCGTCGAACTTCTTGGACAGGGAGTTTGCACCCATGACCAGAATAAACGATACTACCGACTTAAACAGGCCCACTGCAGTACCATAAGAGTACATGCCGTTTTTCAGACCGTACCGGTATGCATAAGTATCCAAAACATCCGAGTAATTCAGGATAGAATCATTTGCCATCAACAGCTGCTGTTCAAAACCTGTATTGAGAACACCGCCGACTGCCAGAATCAGCAGCACCATGATCGTAGGCTTTAAAGCAGGAAGCGTTATATACCAGATCTTCTGTACTCTGGTAGCGCCGTCCACGTCCGCCGCCTCATACATATCCTGGCTGATACCGGATACCGCCGCCAGATATATGATCGCGTTATATCCTAACACCTTCCAGGCATTCGCGATTGCGATGATCCACCAGAAATAAGGACCCTTCTGGAAGAACAAAATCTGCTCATCCGTAAATCCAATCGCCATCAGCAGATTGTTGATCACGCCGTCAGCAGAAAGGAAGGTAATAAAAATATTGGCCGCGATAACCCAGGAAATAAAGTAAGGCAAATAAGAAGCCGTCTGTACGAATTTCTTGACGCCCTCGCTCTTCACTTCGTTCAAACAGATCGCCAGAATAATCGGCAGTGGGAACGAGAATAACAGCGTCAGCAGACTGGTAGCCAGCGTATTTCTCATGATAATCAGGAAATCTGTCGAAAAGAAATACTTGAACCAGTCAAGCCCTACAAACTGGGAACTGGCAAGGTCTGCAAAATAACCGTTGCCTTTGGGAGTATAATTGATAAACGCCATATAAAGACCCGTCATCGGAGCATAGCAGATCAATATGACCCATATCAGCGAAGGAAGCAGTAACAGGAACAGATATCTTTGTTCCCAGAATCGCTCTCTGACGCTCTTATGGGGCCTGGCAGCTGCAGGAACTGCATTTTTCATAAATAACCACCCTCTCTTTGTTTATTTTGTATGTTTCTTTTTCCCCGCAGCTCTATTCTATGTTGATATCGTCACATTCTCAATGAAAGAATTTAATGATATCTTTTAATTTCGAACGATTTTGTAACATATTTTTTCGGTAAATATCAATATTTAACACTTTCTGTTAATTTTGAACGATGGCAGTACAAAAAAACTTCCTTTAAAGCAAAAACCTGTACAAGATACCGGAAAATACACTTTCCGGTATTTTGTACAGGTAATGACCACTGTCTGTAAGTGCTGTTTCTATCCCTGCTCCGCCGGGATTTCCACTCTGACGCACGTTCCTTTATCCGGAATGCTCATGATCGACACACCATACCCTTCTCCATAACGCAGCTTCACCCTGATATCCACGTTTTTCAGGCCGTATCCCTCCTGGGATTGCTTTAATTCTGTCCGCAGCTGCACCAGCTTCTCCGGTTCGATCCCGAGGCCGTCGTCGCACACCTCATAGATGACCCGCTCCTCCCGGCGTCTGACGCTGACGCCTACCGTTAAGACCTCCTCTTCCCGCCGGCCATGGTGGATCGCATTTTCCACCAGTGGTTGAAGGATCAGTTTGATTGTCCTGCACTGCAGCACGTCCTCATCCGCTTCATATCGAATCACCACATCTTCGCCGAACCGAATCTTCTGTATCTTCATATAATTCTGCAGAAGATCCAGCTCCTGCTCTATACTGATCACCTCACGTCCCTTGTTCAGAGAGATCCTGTAGAAATCCGCCAGATATCGCAGACATTCCACCGTTCGCTTACCATTCTCCCGCATGGACATGGAAGAAATAACCGACAGCGCATTATACAAAAAATGCGGATTGATCTGTTCCTGCAAAAGATTCATCTCACTGGACTTGATCATCAGCTTTTTCTCATAATTGTCCTGAATCAGTATCTGTATCCTCTCATTCAGCAGATTAAAAGCGCCGGCAATCTGACCGATCTCATCCCCGCCCATGTCGCGCAAAATATAGTCGAACTGTCCTTCGCCCAGCCTTTTGGCTGCATATACCACCTTGTCCACACGCGCGGCGGACATTCTGCCATACAGGTAGATCGCACCGAACACCAACAGCGAGCTGACTGCAAAGACCGTCCGGATTCTTCTCGTGACTGCCTCCGCCTCTTTCAGAAGGCTTTTCTGGTCCTCCGTCATGACCAGCTTCATTCCCATACCCACATCCAACGACATACAGATCACCGGCCCGTCTGCCTGTTCCAGCGTGTAGCTGCCGCCACAGTCTGCTATTCTTCGCCACTCCGGTATGAAACCGGAGAGCCGGCGTCCCTCTGCTTTCACATCAGAAGCCGCCAGGATCTGCCCACCCGCTTCTATCAGATAGGTTTGCCTGCTGCCGCTGTTCTGCAGAAGTCTCTCGCTCAACTCCTGCGTATCCACCAGAATGACAAGATAATTCTCAATCCCGCCGCTGCTGTAGTAATTCATCTTCCGGATCAGACCCGCATACTTCTTTCCGCCTTCCTTCACGATTCCTCCGGCCACTGCCGAGCCCGCCTTCTTTGACGCCTTCTCCTGAAAGCCTCCGGGCAGTTGATCCAGCTGGTAGAAATAGTAATTGTCTCTGGGCAGCGTATCATTATCCGAATAGAAACGAATCCTGTGAATGCTCGGAAACAAAGACAGCGTATTATGCAGAAGCTGCCTGTCCGTATAATAGAACATCTCCCCGTAAGACAGCTCCGTATAATCTATCCCAAGATAGTTGTACATGGTCTGATTCGTATAGAGAAGATCCATGATCGTACTGTAGGACTCAAAGAACGTCTCCAGACTCTTGCCGGCAGTCTCCATATTCTGCTGCATATCCTGATAGCTTTTTTCCTGCAGGATCCTGCTCGTCTGTATGTAATTGTACGCCGTCACAAAGATCATGGGCAATACGGCAAAGATCACATAGATCATCGTCATTTTCTTAAAAAAGCTCTGATCTTTAAACCATTTTACGATATTCATTCGGTGTCACCCCGTAACGCTTCACGAAAATCTGACTGAAATAAGATACATTCTCATATCCCACCAGCAGGCTCACGTCCTTCACCTTCAAAGACTTGTCCCGCAAAAACCCACATGCTTTCTGCAGCCGAAAATCCGTCACATATTCCAGAATCGTCTGTCCCGTTCCCGCCTTGAAAAGACTCCGCAGATAATTAGGAGACAGGTGAATGCCTTCCGCCATTTCCTCCACGCTGCACACTCGCATATAATTTTTCTCCAGATAATCCCTGACCCACATCGTGACATAATAGTTGGGGTTTTCCCGCTGTCTGTCAAAAAAGAAACGCAGCGCCTTTATGTACTGCCACAATGCCTCTTTCACTTCCGCAAAGAAACCCGTGTTCCAGATCTGCAACTCCGGCTTATGCTCCCTTTTCTCCATCTCCTCCATCAGCGCCGCATTGTCCAGTTCCAACCTGTTATACAGATTCAGATACAGCCCGTAAGCCTCTCTCTGACATTCTTCCCTGCCCAGAAACTGCAGTTCCTCCAAACATGCGGCAAGGGTTTCCTGTGTCGTCTCCGAATTGCCCCCCCCACAATATTTTGACACAATTTCTGTCCCCTCTGGTTCCACCGTTCCCTGTCAAATCTACCACCACGCTCCCCAACCCTGCCGGTTATGCGCAGAAGCTCTCCCGGCCTTCCGTAAAACATCCTGTCCCTGTAGCCAAGCAGAATGTCCGTGTCTTTTTTCATATCTGTGATCGAAACTTTGTCATCAAACCAGGCTGCGCTTCCCTGCCCGTCCAGGGCCGCCACAATCCTCTCCGCCGCATCGGCCACGGAGACATAACCGTGCAGAACCGCTATGATCAGACCATCCAGATAAAATGCGTGACGCACTTCCGTAAGGCTCTCTATCCGCGCCGTTGCCTTCTCATCCGTAATCCCATAGACCGCCAGCAGGCCAAATGCCTTCTCATCCGCAGCAACGGAGAAATATTTCCGGCTCAGCTCTTCCAGATCCACTCCCTCCTGCTCACACGCCATGGCAAAGATCTGTCCGGAAGCAAGCTCCACGGAACGCTCAGCCACCCGCTCCCGCTCCAACTGCTCCCTGATGCGCATGATCAGCGCCTCCACCTCGTCTACACGAAAAGGCTTCAAAATATAATCCACCGCCTGCACCTGAAAGGCCGACTTCATATATTCAAAGTTGTCATACCCTGTCAGAAAAACAATCTTACACGCATAACCTTCTTCCCGTGCCCGCTTCGACAACTCAATGCCGTTCATCACCGGAAGCTGAATGTCCGTGATCATGATATCCGGATCGTACGCTTCCAGACACTCCAGCGCCGTCCTGCCGTTCCTGGCCGTATGCACCCTGGAGGCACCCAGCCTCTTCCAGTCCACATAGTCCCGCAGTGTTTCCAGTTCCAGTTTCTCATCCTCTACCAGTAAAATACTGAACATGTACCCTCCCTCATCGTACTTATCAGTAAGGCTTCTTCCTTCCTGCTTCCTTTCCGGTTTCTTCCTTAATCTGAAATCATTGTCAGCTCCCTTTCCTACTGTTTATTATACTCTCATTTGCCGGTTTGGCGAGAAATAATAGTTGAAAAATTCTCTCCGGGAGTATATCATATCAATAAAAAGATGTTTTATGCACATATTATCGTTATGGGGGAGTTGCTGCCAATCAAACCAGGAAAGGAACAACATACATCCCGTTCCATATAGATACCGGAACAGATTGCAACTGAAAGTAAGAACGCAAACAGCATACCCTCGCCACCTGATAACACAGATGATGAGGATATGCTGTTTATCATAAGATCTTCCGATTCGACCCGCAGCCAGGGATCACTGCATGTCTGCAGTTTGGAATCTAACTCAAACCGCTATTTCTCATACAAAAATCGTTCCGGCAGCGTCACCTGAAAATCCACCGCCAGATCCCGAAAATTCTGCGGGGTGATGGTCTGCAGCTTATCAGGGCGCATGGAAAGCATCTTGACCAGAATCTCTGCTGACTTCTCCACTGTATGCATCAGACCAAAGGTCAAGTCAAAGTCCTCACCGGATGCAAACATGCCGTGGTGCGCCCAAATCGCCACGTCATATTTCTTCATCAATTCACTGGTAGCCACTGCGATATCCCTGCCGCCCGGCACCATCCAGCCCACAACGCCGATGCCATCCGGGAATACCACCGGACACTCCGTGGCCATCTCCCACAGTTCCCGCGTAAATACCTCATCCTCAAGCGGCAGCACAAAGGTCAGCGCGATCACATTTGTCGTATGTGCATGATAAATGACACGGTGCTTTCCCCCTGTAGCCTGCATCTTCACTTCATGATTCATCAAGTGGCTGGGCAGTTCGCTCGTGGGCCTGCCGCCGTTCACCAGTCCCCAGCAGATGCGGTAACATTCACCCTTCCCGTCAATCTCCACAATAGCGATAGCATCTTCCGGATCCAGAATCACGTTGCGGAAATACTTGCCGCTGCCCGTCACCAGGAAAAATTCTCCTGCCAATTTCGGTACGGATGCGCCGATCTCTTTCCATACGCCGTCCGTCCTCAACTCTTCCCTTACAGACTCTGTTTCCTCCTTTTTCATGCGGTAAGTCAGATTGCCGCCGTTTCTCTCATGCCAGCCCTGCTCCCAGCCATCGTTACACATCCTGATAAATCCCTGTACAAATTTTGCCTCTAAGACTTTCATATTTTCCTCCATTCCGAAGCGCTTTGCGCCTTTCCCAACTTGTCGTCAGACCTGTTATCTCTTACGCAGTACTTCCGCTTCGTACTTCTGCACTTCTCCAAACAGATCGAAATCTCCCGCCACACCGCTCTGTTCACAGTAGTAGTTCCATACATCCCCGAAAGGCAGCATCTTTACCGCCTCCTGCATTATCATAAGTTCCGTAAAACGGCTTTCGTCCTGCAGTTTCTTCAACCGTTCATTGGGTGTGCATAGTGCCATCATCAGCGACTTCTGGAAACTTCTCATGCCCACCGCCCACGCGGATACACGGTTAATACTGGCGTCAAAATAATCCAGAGCGATATAGACACGTTCCAGCGCATTGCACCGCACGATCTCCTTTGCGATCTCTCGCGTCTCGTCATCCAGAAGCAGTACATGATCGGAATCCCAGCGGACGCCCCTGGTCACGTGCAGGGCGATTTCCGGATAGAAGCAGAGCATCGCCGGAATCTTATCCGATACCAGTTCCGTAGGGTGATAGTGCCCGTTATCCATCAACGGCAGGCATCCCTCATTGCTGGCCGCCAGGGACAGCGCAAACTCCGCAGATCCCGCCGTATAGGATTCCACGCCGATACCAAACACCTTCGACTCTACACAGGGTTTTACTTTTGTCCTGTCGTAAGGCTCGGAAAGTATCTCCTCGATGGATTCCTTATAACGCATCCTGGGACCCAAACGATCCGCCGGCACATCCTTGAAGCCGTCACCCGTCCAGATGTTCATAACACAAGGAATACCTGTCTCTTCTGCAAAATACTGAGAAATGCGGATACACGCTTTACCGTGTTCGATCCAAAACCTGCGCACCTCCGGATCAGGACTGGAAAGCGTCAATCCATCCTTTACCATCGGATGGGAGAAAAAAGTAGGGTTAAAATCCAGTCCCATGCCTTTTTCCTTCGCAAACGTAACCCATCTCTCAAAATGCTTTGACTCCAGCCTGTCACGGTCTGCGTGTTCTCCTTCTGCAAAAATCGCATAGCACGCATGTACATTGATTTTCTTTTTACCGGGGATCAGAGAAATGGCCTTATCCATATCCGCCATCAATTCTTCCGGCGTCCTCGCCTTTCCCGGATAATCTCCCGTAGTCTGAATACCGCCGGTCAACGGTCCGTCGTGGTCAAATCCGGTCACATCGTCACCCTGCCAGCAATGCATGGAGACAGGCACCCTTTTCAGAGTCTCCAGCGCAGCATCCGTATCCACCCCGATTGCCGCAAAGATTTGTTTTGCAGAGACATATCTTTCGGTTGTTGTCATGTTTTTGCTCTCCTTTTCTTTCATTATACTTCGTTTTCATTTACAGTTAATGCCATTATAAATTGTGCTTCTGTCTGAATAACGTTCTCCGCAGCCTACCGGTATTTTGGTCCAAACACTTGGATCTCAAAGGATTCCGCCACACATTTCCTTGCCGCTGCCAGCCCCGTCAGTTCCCCGGCTTTGATCATCTGCGCCATGATATTGCCGATGGCTGTCGCTTCTCCGGGTCCCGCATAGACCGTCTTATCAGTGGCCTGCGCCGTCAGCCGGTTCAGATACGCTGCATTGGCGCCTCCGCCGATCACATGAATACTGTCGTACGTCTTTCCGGTATTTTTCTCAATCTCCCGCACCGTCTGTCCATAACATTCCGCCAGGCTGCGGTAAATGACCCGGGCAGTCTCCCCCGGCGTTTCAGGTACCTGCTGCCCCGTCCTGCGGCAGTAATCCTGCACTGCCTTCTTCATATTCTCCGGCGCCAGGAAACAGGCATCGTTTGCATCTACCAACGACATAATATCCTGTTCTTCCTCCGCCATCCGGCAAAGTTCAGCAAAGGAATACCTGTCATGCAGTTCATGACGCACCGACTGGATCATCCAAAGCCCCATAATGTTTTTCAGATAGCGGAACCGGTATTCGTACCCGCCTTCATTAGTGAAATTAGCCTGCCTGCTCTCTTCCCTGCAATCCGCTTCCGACAATTCCACCCCCATCAGTGACCATGTACCGGAACTGATATACAACCCGTCTCCCTCCGCTTTCGGCATCGCCATCACCGCCGAGGCCGTATCGTGACTGCCGCATAACACCACCTTGCAGTCAAAACCAACCTGCGCCGCAATGTCTGCTTTCAGGCTCCCAACTTCGCTGCCCGGCATCTGCAACGGTAAGAACATCTTTTCCGGATATCCCAGCACCCGGATCAGCTCCCTGTCCCACTGTTTTGTCACTGGACTGACAAGCTGTGTGGAAGTTCCGTTTGTATACTCGGAAACCTTTTTCCCCGTCAAAAGAAACTGAAAATAATCCGGCAGCATCAGAAATGTCTTCGCCTTCTTCAGTATCTCCGGCCGTTTCAGCCTGTCCGCCATCAGCTGATAGATCGTATTGAATATCTGCTTCTGTATCCCCGTTCTTGCGTAGAGTTCACTTTCCCCAATCAGCCTGTAGACCGCTTCATCACACCCGTTTGTTCTGCCGTCACGGTAACCGTATGTTTCACCCAGCACCTGATCCTGCTCGTCCAGCAATACATAATCCACCGCCCACGTGTCCACCGATATGCTTTGCGGTATTTTACCGGCTTGAGCACATACCTTCATGCCGTTTAGGATTTCCGTAAACAGTCGCTGTGTATCCCACACGAGCTTACCGTCTCTATTTGCCATCCCGTTTTCAAAGCGGTAAATTTCTTCCAGATGCATTTTCCCATCTTCCAGATGTCCCAGCATATGCCTTCCGCTGGATGCCCCGATATCCACCGCCAGATAATATCTGCCCATAATCCCCGCTCCCTTTCTTCCCAGACTATCTGTTAGGAACTGTTAAGAATTCACTTTGCACAGCCGCAGGATAAATCTTATTCAGATACCCCCACCGTTACCTGATCCCTGCAGTAATTTGCATTCGTCCGATTCATTGCTAATGGACTTTTGTTCTCTCTACGATTATCATATAATAATAAGAGTAAAAAAATAAGGTCGCCTCCGGACAAAAAGAGGGACCTAAGTTGCAAAAAAGTTGATTTGCAAAGCAAATCAACTTTGCGAGATTCGCTTCGCGAACTCGGATAATACCAAAACATTTTAACTTTACAAGATTCGCTTCGTGAACTCGGATAATACCAAAAAATTTTAACTTTACAAGATTCGTTTCGCGAACTCGGATAGCGCCAGATCGGAGGAGAATATGAGAGAAGATCTGTTACACCACCTGCGGCAGATCACAGCCGAAGAACAAGCCCTTCTGCAGGGACATACCGACATTCAGAAAGAAATCTACACCTCCAGCCGAGAGTTCGTAGTGGACAACGCAAAGCTTCTGAAACGTGGCCACCTGATCGAAATCCGTCCTCACACCCGCTTCACGCATTTTCCCAGGCACCGTCACAACTACGCCGAACTTGTCTATATGTGCTGCGGCTCTACCACACACATCATAAACGACAGTGACAGGATCGTCCTGCATGAGGGAGACCTGCTTTTTCTCAACCAGGCCGCCGCCCATGAAATCCTGCCCGCCGGCCGGGACGACATCGCCGTCAATTTTATCATTTTGCCGGAGTTCTTCGACCGCCCGCTCTCCATGATGGAGCGGGAAAATGTGCTGCGTAGTTTTCTTATCTCCACCCTGTCGAGCCATGACTCACAGATCACTTACCTGCACTTTCAGGCCAAAGAAATCCTGCCGATTCAGAATCTGATCGAAAACATGCTTTGGAACCTGATCGACAAAAAGCCGGGCACCAACACCATCAATCAGATCACTATGGGGCTGATCTTCATGAATCTTTCAGTTTTCGCCGATTCGATGGCCAGGAATCAGGGCGGCAATTACGAACAAGATCTTATCTTCCGCGTCCTGAAATATATTGAGACGCATTATAAAAGCGGCACTTTAACCGACATCTGCGCTGAGATCAAATTGCCGCCCTACTATATCAGCCGCCTTTTGAAGAAATATACCGGACAGACTTTCAAAGACCTTTTGCAGCAGCAAAAGCTCCAACAGGCAGTCTATCTACTGTCCCAGACAACGCTGTCCGCAGATGATATCATCGACGCGGTCGGCTATAACAACAGCAGCTACTTTTACCGTATCTTTCGTGAAAAGTATGGCTGTTCACCAAAAGAGTACCGGATGCTTAGCCTTCCACAATAATCTCTCCGCGCGACGCTTCGTCATCCCGAATGATCTCGCCCACTGCGGGTACAACAATCCGGCCGGAAAGTGGATTCTTAATACTTAAGATCGGCGCCGTGATAGTCGCCTCCACCTCGGACTTCTCGAAGGATAAATCCGTATCGACCATCTCACAGTCGATCAGCCTTAAATTCTTACAGTAACAAAGCGGCTGCGTACCGATGATCTTACAGTGATCAAAGGTCACATTCTCACAGTACCAGGCAAGATATTCGCCCTTGACGACACTGTTGCGGATTGTCACATTTCTCGCATGCCAGAAGGCATCCTTCGTGTCGAAATCACAGTGCTCGAATATCGAGTCCTGTATGTACTGGAAGGAATATTTGCCATGCAGCTGTACATCTTCAAAGCGCAGTCTGTCAGAGCGCATCATGAAATATTCGCCCTGCACGCTGCAGTCTTTCATCTCGATCTCCTGCACCGACCAGCCAAACTCCGGCGAGATCACGTCACAGCCCTGCATCTTTACCCGGCTGCACTCCCGCAGTGCCTTGATCCCGTGCAGCTTCGTATCCGTAATCTCGATATCATGGGAGTACCAGAGCGCCGCCCGGCAAAGTTCCGTCATCTCCGAACCCTTAATTTTCAGCCTGTCATCATGCCAGAAGGGATAGCGAAGATTAAAGAAACAATTCTCCACGCTGATATCTCTGCCTTCCTTAAATGCGCTTTCACCATCCGCTGGACCGTCAAAGGCACAATCAACTACTTCAATGCCATTACTGCCGTATAAAGCACGCTCCTGATCAAACGTCTGATTTATTATCGTCTCCATATTGTAAACTCCTTCCTGCGGGTTTGGAATCTTCCTCTATCCCGCCAAGCACTGTAGCATTTTACGTTACGGCCCTGCCATGTCCAGTCTCCATCCATTTCCCCCGCAGAAGCCGCACGAGAAACAGCAATCCTCGCACACACAATTCCCCACACATGGCAATCCACACGCCCACCAATCCCAGACGCGGAGCCAGCAGGGAAGCTGCCGTGATGCGGACGCCCCACATACTGGCCAGATTGATCATACTGGGAATCAGCGTATCCCCTGCGCCCCGCAATGCGCCGGCGGTCACGATAGACACTGCAAACAAAGGTTCTGCGAAGGCCTCGATCCGCAGCACCCTCACACCCAACTGGCGGATTGCCGCATCCGGCGTCAGCATTGAGAACATAAGCGGAGCGCCGAGAAACATCAGGCCACCCGTACAGGTCATCACGGCTGCGCCAAGTATCACTGCCAGATTTGCGTAACGCTTTGCCCGCTCCGGTTTTCCGGCTCCAATGCTCTGTCCGACCAGCGTCGTTGCCGCCGTGCTGATACCGCTGCCCGGCATATAGCAAAGGCTTTCCGCCGTCACCGCCAAGGAATTGGCCGCCACCGATACCGTCCCCAGAGGCGCTACGATACGGGTCTCCGCGATATGTGCCCCACACATTACCGTATGCTCAAAGGCCATCGGCAGTGCAAGCCGAAGCGCCGTATGTAGATATTTAGGCTGAAAGCAGAACGTTTCCGGAAATGTATGTTCAACAGACACACCGCTCGACAGATCCGCCTGCGCGGCACAGAGCTGCCGCCGACCTACCAGCCTCAACCTCTTCGACCGGAAACATACCGCATACATCATCAACACCGCCGTTACGGCTTCCGCCAGCGCTGTTCCCAGAGCCGCGCCCGTCACGCCCATGCCGGCTCCCGGCACCGTAACCAAGATATTTGCCAGAGAAATCTGTCTTGTTGGAAAGATCAGAAAGCTGTTAAACACCACATCCAGCCCGCACATCATGATGTTCAGCCGGCTCGGCACCTTCATATCACCGCTGCACTGCAACGCGCTTCCGGCGGTATGGCGCATCTGCGCGGCCGGAAGCGCACAGGCATAGATCAGGAAATACCGGGAAGCATTCCCTCGGATCTCTTCCGCTCCGCCCAGCCAGACAGGAAGATATGAGCTGATGCCAATCCCCACCGCAGAGGCGATCAGCCCGAACACCAACGTACACAGGATTGCATGCCGCAGGACATCCTTCGCATCTTTATCCCGCTCCGCCCCGATCAACTGCGCCACCTGCACCGAAAAGCCGGTAGCCGCAGAGACGCACAGTCCGCCAAACAGCCAAGTCGTGCTGGAAACCAGTCCGATCGCCGCCGTCGCCGTCGCACCCAGACTGCCCACCATGGATGCGTCGATATACTGCATGATGATCGAGCTGATCTGAGCCAGCACCGCCGGGATGCTCAGTTGTATGACCTGTTTCAGATATTCTCTTGTCTGCTGCTTCTCAGACATTCCCTTTTATCTCCTTATCTTCCATCAACAATATCACATATATAAAGTTCTATAGCACCCATCATAAATTGTCAACACTAATCCACAACACCTGTCTCCGCAGAAAAACTCCGCATCCGAAATCCCGGCAGGCAGCTCCCGAACCCCTTCCGGCCAGACCGCTGCTCTACGCGCCAATTTCAACGCGGAGTCTTTCATAAACCCATTGAAACCTGTAAAAACATGTTGCAGATCGTTAAGATCTCATACGACCTGCCAACGGCTTCTGACATAGCCCGTTACGCAACACAGGCTCTGATGCTTACCATAACCGTTTCGCCGCTTCCTCTCCCGATGCAAACGGCCCCGGAACCGCATCCAGCCCGCGGTGGGAGCCAAGATAATCCTCATTGAACGTGATCGCTGTCCCGTCGGGATTCTCGAATCTCTGCTCCGGCTCAAAAGCATATCCCAGTATGTCACTGTTGATGATGCCGTCACGGAAATCACCCAGCAGTTCGTATACATTCGTTTTCAGGAAATATCCGTTATCTTTCTCCACCAGTTCCACTGTTGCCGCATGTTCCGTATCGATCAGATTTGACTGTTCTTTCTTCCACGCCTTGGCGCCGTTGAAATACGCATTACCGTTCACCCACACCGGCAGATGAGAGAAATGATAGGACGCCAGCTTCATCATATCAGCCTGCTTATCCATATCAAAATGCTCGATCCACTCTTCATATGCAGGATAGTCATCAAATACGTCCGTACCCACTACCTGATTGTCCGCCATCCTGAATCCCATATCTTCCTTTTCTTCCACTTCCTTAACAGGCCAGTTCTGGATGAAGATATTGTTATAGATGCGGTTATCCCCATGCAGGATCGTCATAAAGCCGGCCACCTCAGTGCGGTGTCTGATATGATACGGGGTATAACGCGGCTGGTTCACACCGTTCACGATATTGTCCGTGCCGCCGCCTACTGCGGTAAAAGCGCCCAAGATCAGGTTATGTACACAGGCCACACCTTCCGTTGCGATGCGGACAGCAGCCTTAGACAGCATAATGTTATTGTCGATCAGCGTCGGACCATGGCTCACCTCAACAAACACATCCTGACTCATCATCGCGCCTTGTGCCATGGGAACGCCTTCCGGCGCGTAATTGTCATGCAGAAGGTTCTGGGAAATACGAGTCCCCTGCGCCTGCCAGTCACACCAGATACCCATCGTAGAATGGTGGATATGGTTGCGGCGCATCACAACGTCGATTGCTGCATGTAACTTAATACCGGAAATCTCCGCGCCGCCCAGCTGCTGCATATTGTTGATATTATGGATATGGTTGTCCTCGATCAGACTGAATACGCAGCCCATACGGCCCACGATACCGGTCTGCTCACAGTGATGGATATGGCAGCGTCTTACGATATGGCTGCCCACCTTCTCCTTCAGCCAGCCGTGATACTGGCCGCGGCATACCGCATCGCGTTCCATCTGCGTCGGGCTCTTCACATGCTTGCGGGTAAAATAGTGATCGTTTTCTTCGTCATAGTACTTACCCAACGAGATACCACAGCATTTGCTGTTGCTGATCTCACAGTCCTCGATGATCCAACCTTTGGACC
Organism: uncultured Lachnospiraceae bacterium; assembly: GCA_910588215.1. Taxonomy (GTDB): domain Bacteria; phylum Bacillota; class Clostridia; order Lachnospirales; family Lachnospiraceae; genus UBA3282. The sequence goes on along the minus strand of CAJUQJ010000005.1, from coordinate 4,658 downwards.
AGTGCGGACCCACCATACCGTCCTGATAGGCTGCCGGCGGCGCCCATGTGGTCGCAGCTTTATTCACATTGAAGCCGCTGAATGTAATATAGCCCACACCCGTCTTGGAAGGCATGAAGCAGTTGCGGCGCACATTAATGTCCACCTTTTCCTCATTAGGATTCTTACCCTGGAAGTTCGCATAGATCACCGTCTCGTTGCCGTCCTGCTCGGTATACCACTTATAGACGGACCACTCCTGCTCCCAGGAAGGCGGATAGATCTCGCCCTTGATACACTCCTCTAACGTCTCCGTCTCGTACAGCTGCCTGTCGTTCAGATAGACCGCACCGGTATGTCTTACAACCGGCGCAAAATACCAGTCGCCGCCGACAAAAGTCGTGTATGGATTGTAGCTGCCGAATACACCATTGTCCACACGGCACACCCACACATTCCCCTCATAGTGCTTCCAGTCTTTCATCTCTTCCGCGCCGGTGATCATCGCCCCAAGCGGCACCTCGCTCCTGTACACGATCCGCGCCTCTTCCGTTCCCGCATTCACCGGATCTACATATTCTCTGTAAATACCCGGCGCCACCAGCACCTCATCTCCTGGCCTTGCCACCTTCGCCGCATCGTTGATATGCCGGAACGGTGTTTCTTTGCTGCCGTTGCCCTCTCTTGGCGCTGCCGCATTGACATAAAGAATCATATTTGTTACCCTCCTTACATTTTGTTTGTGTATTGATCAAAGCTGAGGAACTGCCGTCAAAATTCCATTCGGCAGTTGTTCTCAACCGTACCGCCCTGTAAATTGACCGAAAATGCCACCCACAGTGCTCTACTTCGCACCGCTCCCCTTAAATACCTCCAGCACAGTCTTCAGCAGTATCTTCACGTCCAGCATAAAAGACCAGTTGTCAATATACTCCACATCCAGTCGCACAATCTCCTCAAAATCCGTTATCTCGCTTCTTCCGCCTACCTGCCACATGCCTGTAAGTCCCGGACGAAAGCTGAGCCTTTTCTTATGGTAAGGACTATACTGCGCAAATTCATCCAGTGTGGGCGGCCTCGTTCCCACAAGTGACATATCACTCTTCAATATGTTGATAAACTGCGGAAACTCATCGAGGCTTGTCCTGCGCATAAACCGGCCGATCCTTGTGATCCGCGGATCATTCTCGATCTTGAACATCAGACCGTTCATCTCATTCTGCTTCATCAATTCCTGTTTTCGCTCCTCCGCATCCGCATACATAGAGCGGAATTTATACATCTTAAAAATCCTCCCGTTACGCCCCACTCGTTTCTGGGAGAAAAAGACCGGCCCTGGCGATTCCAGTTTGATAAGCGGCCCCATAACGACCGTAAGCAACAAAAGAAATACGCAGCCCACCAGCGCCCCGCATATATCGAGCAGTCTTTTCAGCAGAAGCTGACCTACCGGCGCCACCCTGTTGGCATAAGTCACCGTATAAAAACGGCCAAACTGAGAAAGTTCTTTCTGTCTGGCTCCACACAGCTCCGGCACCGGAATCTGATAGTGAAGTGTGATTCCCATCTGGGCCAAAATCTCCATCTGGGCCAGAATCTCCTTCTTCCGGCTGCCGGCTACCGCGATGATCACTTCATCCAAAGAGGCGCCCTTGCAGTAATCCACCAGATCCCCCTTATTCGCAACGATCGGGATTCCTCCAAAATCTCCTGCCGCTGCTTCCTCCCGCTCCAGCAATACAATACCCGTGATCTCATAACTGAAATCCTTCATACCCGTAAGATCATGCACCAAGGCTTCCGCATATTCTTCGTCCGCTACAGCCAGAAGATTCCGCACCTCTCCAAAACGTTTGTACAAAAAGGGCAGCGTCTTCTTCCAGATCTGATGCACCGCGAGCATCAATCCACAGTCAAGTACAAGAAAGTAAAAAAAAGCCAGACGGGAATATGCATCCAAAATATTCAGAAAATAGAGAAATACCGCCGTACCCGCGAACATCAGAAGATTATTCCTGATAATATGGATCATTTCATGCAGCGGACCCCGCAGGAACATATTGCGGTTGGTATTACGCAGCAGGTTCATGGCCAGAAATACCGTCAGACAGGCAACAAGGAGCATACCAAAGTCCATACGCTCATTGTCACTGCGAAAGATTCTGCCATTCCTGATATAGTTGGCCATCATCAGACTGACCATAATACAGATACAGTCCAATGCCAATATCATCAAGCTCTGTAATCTTGATTTCCTGTGATACATAATTGCGTTTAAACCGTTTCCTTTCCCTGTTATACCATTACACCGCTGTCCTGATACATTCTCACTGCTGCTTCTCTCTTATATGTAAGCATTACAGCAGAGAAACCGGCCGCTCTGCCGGAATTCTGTAATTCTTATATTCTGCCTACCGCTTCCTTTCTATACGCTCATATTGTATCATTCCTTTTGTATAATTTCACCTACAGGAAATACGGTAGAACCAACCATGAAAAGCAAATTGCATTTAAGATATAATTACATGATATACTGCTGTTTAAAGAATAGCAAATAAATTTTCTATAAATAATTGTTAAGTGAGTACAATCTCATCACAGAGCAACCCCATCTGATCATATTCCTATATCAGATGGGGCCGCTGGCTCTCCTAACACATTACACTCGTAATCTATTACTCTGTGAAATTCATAAATGGTAAATTAAACGAAGGAAACCCGGCCTGTGCGGTGACCAATGAAACCACCTATCTTTAATTTCAGCCTTACTGCTGCTTCCTTTTTTATTTTCTATAATTCCATTTTGTAATTCACTTTCTATAGAGAACCCCGCAAAAAGCTCTTCATCAAATTCTTCATTTATAACAAACTCTAAATTTATTAATTGTGGATCTCTAAACTGAAAAAAGCTTTCTTTCATGTTGGCTCCTCACGCTGCATCATTCAAATTTATCAGCAGGTTTTCCTTTTGCCCTATTACACGGGCATTTCGCAAGTTATAAGAAATAACCAAATCAGAACTAAGCCTGTCAAGTACATTACTCATACATGACTTCTGTCTATTTAATCTATAATCTACTGAACTGCAACATTTAATTGTTGTAGTCTTCAAATAGTGAAAACATATAAATTTTAAATAGTTTGCATTTTCCTGGTCAGCCTTCAAAAACACTCCATGTCGAGGAAGAATATTTGCATCCACGCTATCCATTGATATAATCTCTGACTCCTCGTCTCCGTTTTGATAAACAATGCGGATCCATTCTTTAGACTCCACTTCAAAAACACTTCTCATATCTTCTCTTTTTGTAAGAAGCTTTACCAGCATTTCCGGAGATATTCTACACAAAATCCATTTCATAGCAAATCGAAATTCATAGCAAATACATAAATATCTATTTTCATGTATGTCCTTACATATAAATATAATATTTTCATCTTCGAATTTATTAAATACTTTTTCCAAAAACAAATTTCCTACTTTAACTACATTTTCAAAATAAATTTCATTCATATTTTCCTCCATTCCGAAGTGTCACAAATTCTAACTGAACTTGTTCAGTTTGTTGAACTAAATTGCTCATCAGAGAATTTATTCAACCTTCACCTCATTAAAATCAACCCAGGGAGTCGCACCCTTAAATAACCACCAATCTACATGTGAATTTTTTACATCTTTTTTCTCTCTGCAGTTTTCTGAATTAAACCATATTGTGAATTTGACATTCCTTCCAACAAAACTCTCTCAGGATAGTTATCTTTCAAAGTAACTTCGAAATAGTATTGTAGATCATTTATATCATAATAGCACGATACGGAAAGCTGGCCGATATTATTTTTGCATTTCTCTAAATATTTTTGCGGATTTCTAACCGTCTTCAAACCGGATAAAATCTCTTCATAATAATTTAAAAAAGCTGCAGTTTTATCCCGACCATATTTTCCGACCCTAAAAATATGTAAATTATCTTTTTTTCCTTCTGATAATATTACTTTTACCGCGTTTTCAGAAAAATAATCAGGAAAAATAAATATTTCATTTTCCATAGATATTCCTCAGTCATTCGTACTTAAAAATCACAAACTTAATCCCGTTATCTTTTTCACTATTTCAATCACTCCAGCCACTGCCAGCATATGTTCCTTCGAATTTACATCCAACCCGGAAGCAATTTCTCCAAATGCCTTTTCTATTTGAATCCACTCGTCATCACTGATCTGCACCTGCTCACTAATGTTTCCCGTATTCGTGGCCGTAACCGTATTTCCATCACCTTTCACAATATTCCCTGAATTATTATGTATATTCATATTATCCTCCTGATATGTAATTACACAGTCCTTTAAATCAATTTTGCATTTCATCTCACTATCTTTAAAGCATTGTGCTATTACACCTTCTATCGCGTAAAGGAACTCTTTACTATAACAGGAAAAATGCAGAACATCTCCTGAATTTAACCTCAGGATTAAGTATTCTCCCAAATTGTTATTATTCTTATTTATTCTGTAAATCTCATACACACTGGCCACAATCACAATCAAAAACCCCGCTGCAATGTGTCCTCTTTCCTTACTAAATCCGTAATTATATCGCATTCAGTTACCTTACGCAACAAAGAAATAATCACCAACCCCCACTTCAAGTGGGGGTTTGAAAAACGCCCCCTAGGGCTCTG
>CAJUQJ010000004.1:119938-175012 GCA_910588215.1 uncultured Lachnospiraceae bacterium | reverse complement strand
TGCCATCTTTCCAGCAGTAAGCCTTATGCTGCTGGTGCTAACTTAATGACATTGGGCCGTGAACTGTAACATTTTCGTGAATCATGTTCTCACGGAATGCGCATTTTGGCGCATTTCTGACCCGTGGATAGTACCAAATTTCCAAATTATAGTACTAAATAAGGGAGATGCCTAAGCATCCCCCTTATATTCATTCTAAATTAGTTCGTGATCGTCTGCTCTGTCTCTTTGTCGAATACGTGAATCTTCTCAACATCGAAAGCAAATTTAACAGTGTCACCAGGTCTAGCTGATGTACGGGAATCTACTCTTGCAGTGATCGGGAACTCAGCCAGATCAAAGTACAAGTAAACTTCTGCACCAAGCAACTCGTAAACCTTGATGGTGGACTCGAATACGCAAGGAGCGGATGAAACAAATGCTTCGGAATCATATACATCCTCAGGACGGATACCGAATGTCACTGTCTTTCCGTTGTAACCGCCGTCGATCAGCTTCTTGGACTTAGCTGCCGGTAACGGAATGCTCTTGCCAGCAATCTTCAGATTAGCAACATCACCCTTTACTTCAACAACAGCATCAAGGAAGTTCATCTGCGGTGATCCCATGAATCCTGCTACAAACAGGTTCTGAGGCTTCTGATACAGGTTCTGAGGTGTATCTACCTGCTGAACAACACCGTCCTTCATAACTACGATTCTTGTACCAAGTGTCATAGCCTCTGTCTGGTCATGTGTTACGTAAATGATTGTGGTGCCCAGTCTCTGATGCAGTTTGGAAATCTCAACACGCATCTGTACACGCAGCTTAGCATCCAAGTTGGAAAGCGGCTCATCCATCAGGAATACCTTAGGATTACGAACGATAGCACGGCCCATGGCAACACGCTGTCTCTGACCACCGGACAAAGCCTTCGGCTTACGGTCTAACAGAGCTGTCAGGTCAAGAATCTTAGCTGCTTCTTTAACCATCTTATCAATCTCGTCCTTCGGAACTTTTCTTAACTTAAGTCCGAATGCCATGTTATCATATACAGACATATGAGGATACAGAGCATAGTTCTGGAATACCATCGCGATATCTCTGTCCTTAGGCTCTACATCGTTAACGACTCTGTCGCCGATCTTCAGCTCACCGGAAGAGATATCTTCCAGACCTGCGATCATACGAAGTGTAGTAGATTTACCACAACCTGAAGGTCCTACGAAAATAATAAACTCCTGATCTGCGATCTCAAGATTGAAATCTTTTACTGCCTCAAAGCCGTTCGGATATACTTTGCAGACATTCTTTAATGATAAACTTGCCATGATTGCCTCCTGTTTTTAAAAAAATTATTGTATCGTGCTCCCTGTCAACCTTGGTTGACTCTGAAAATAGTATAGCGAACTTTCTTTTCCTTTGCTATGCCATTATTTCACAAAGATTTTACTTTACATTGTAGAATTTGCTTACTTTATGCAATCCATTTCACACCATCAGACAAGTTGCTGAAGAATAGCCGGCTTTCCTATGCATTTTTTACAAAAATAAATTCATGTATTGACATATGTTAGGAAACGTAGCCGGTACTCCTATATCACAAACGTCCTAGACCACTTTATAACCGGCCGCCGTCACTGCATCGACCAGTGTCTGTTCCTCAGTGCCGGGATCCATTGTCACCGTTGCCCTGTTCTCCTCCAGGCTGACTTCCACTTCGGTCACACCTGCCGTTTCTTCCAGTGCTTTCTGTACATGCGCCTGGCAATGCGCACACATCATCCCTTCAATATTGAGTGTTTTTACAATCTTCTCTGCCATTTGCTTCTCCTCCTTATGATCTTCTATCTCCGTAAAGCCGGTGATGAATTCCGGCATCGGGACCTCCGTTTTCCTTCTGTCGCGTCTGTTCGTTCCCATATTGAAAAGGTTCAGCCGCAGTGCATTCGTCACTACGCAGAAGCTGGACAGGCTCATCGCCGCAGCAGCAAACATGGGATTCAGGCTCAGGCCAAAGATCGGCACCAGAATTCCCGCCGCCAGTGGAATACCGATACAATTATAGAAAAATGCCCAAAAAAGATTCTCATGAATATTCTTAAGCACCTGTCTGGAAAGCCGGATCGCCGACGAAACATCCGTAAGTTTGGACTTCATAAGTACCACGTCTGCCGCCTCCAGCGCAACATCCGCCCCTGCGCCGATCGCGATTCCTACTGTGGCTCTCGTAAGCGCAGGCGCATCGTTAATGCCGTCTCCTACCATAGCCGTCTTGCCATACTCTGACAGTTTCCTGATCACCGTCTCTTTATCACCCGGAAGTACATCCGATACCACCGCATCAAGCCCGACCTGTCTCCCGATCGCGCGCGCAGTCCTCCTGTTATCACCGGTCAGCATGACTACTTGTATTCCCATGTTCCGAAGTTCGCCGATCGCCTGTGCACTGTCCTGCTTCACCACATCGGCTACCGCGATCATCCCCAGTATCCTCTCACCGACGGAGAAATAAAGCGGCGTTTTGCCTTCCCCGGCCATCTTCTCTCCCATCGCACGCATAGGAGCAGTCAACAGTCTGCGTTCCTCAAACAGCGCGCCACTGCCGCCGGCTGCCGGTTTCCCGTTCACCATACCTTCCACACCCCATCCTGGTAGTGCATGAAAGTTACCGGCCGTCTGCACCGATAACCCCGTTTCCGCAGAATGCTCACATATTGCTTTCGCCAATGGATGCTCGCTCATGCCCTCCAAGGCCGCAGCCGTATATAGAAGTTCCTGTTCCGACACCCCCTCTGCAGGATACAGATCCGTGACCTTCGGTTTTCCCTCAGTTACCGTTCCGGTCTTATCCAGTACCACGAAATCCGTCTTACCAGCCTGTTCCAGTGCCTCTGCATTCTTAAACAAAATACCGTGTCTTGCTCCCATGCCGTTACCTACCATGATCGCCACCGGTGTGGCAAGCCCCAGGGAGCACGGGCAGCTGATCACCAACACACTAATGGCATAGGAGAGTGCCTTGCCGGCATCGGCCCCTGCCGCCAGCCATACAACACCTGTTATTACTGCCAGCACGATCACGATCGGCACGAAAACACCCGATACTCTATCTGCAATCTGCGCGATCGGCGCCTTAGTCGCCACCGCATTCTCCACCATATCAATGATCTGCTGCAGTGTAGTGTCTCTGCCCACTCGCGTCGCCTTACAGGTCAATGCGCCATTCTGGTTGATCGTCGCCGCACTGACGCGGTCTCCCATCTGCTTATCTACCGGAATGCTCTCACCCGTCAACGCCGATTCGTCTACCACACTCTCTCCCTCCAGCACTTCCCCATCTACCGGAATGCTTTCCCCCGGCTTCACCACAAAGATCTCTCCTGTCAAAACATCCTGTGCCGGCACAGTCATTTCCTTTCCGTTGCGGATCACGTGTGCCGTCTTGGGCGCTAAGTCCATCAGGCTCTTAATCGCATTGGTCGTCTTTCCTTTGCTGTAAGCTTCCAACATCTTGCCAACCGTGATCAACGTAAGAATCATGGCGGCAGACTCAAAATACATATCGTGCAGGCAGTGCATCGCCATCTCCGTATTCCCTTCTCCCATGGCTGCACCCATGCGAAATACAACGGCCGTGCTGTATACAAACGCCGCACCGCTTCCCAATGCCACGAGCGTATCCATATTGGGCGCTTTGTGTAAAAGGCTCTGAAACCCGCTGATAAAGAAACGCTGGTTAATGACCATTACAAGTCCCGTCAATAGCAGTTGATATAAGGCGATCGCCCATGGATCCCCGGCAAATGCCTCCGGCAGATACCACCCCCACATAAGCGCGCCCATGGATACATACATAAGCGGTATAAGAAGGCAAACGGATGCGATCAGCCTACGCCGGATCTTGGGAGTTTCCTTGTCCTCCAAAATACTCTCATGTCTTTCTGCGTCAGTTCCCGCCGTCTGACCAAACACGTCAGCCCCATATCCTGCCGCTTCCACCGCTGCGCAGATTGCCTGCGGCGTGGCCGGCGCATCATATTCCACAGTCATATTATTCATCAAAAGACTCACGCTGACACTGTTCACACCGGATACGCCGCAGGCCGCCTTCTCCACATGTGCACTACAGGCGGCGCATGTCATGCCTGTTATCTGAAATTTTTCACTTTTCATTATGAATTCCTCCCACTCTATTTCAACTTCTTGATCAATTCTATCGCTTCCTCCATGATCGCCTCATTCCCCTTCTTCACTTCTTCAACGACACATGTCTGCATGTGTTCCTGCAAGATTATATACCCAAGACTCTGCAGAGCACTCTCTACCGCTCCTATCTGTATCAGGATATCCCCGCAGTATCTGTTCTCACCTATCATATTCTTAATACCGTTAAGCTGCCCGATAATACGGTTGATCCGATTTTGAAGCTGCTTCTGTGCCACGTCATCTCGGGGGATAAGTTTATAATGATCACATGTACATATATCCTGTGCCTGATCGTCACCGCACAGATCCCTTCCGTCCGCCTCATTATCTATCTTTTCTGTTATACTCTTATTCTCTACCATCTTCATTTCCTCCTCCGTTTCCTACCTAAACCCGAAATCATACTATCATACTTACAGGATTTCCAATCTTACCGTTTTCTATCATGCACCCGCGATCCATCGACATACTTTTATAGTAAACCCCCATCATGCTCAGCCTGCCGTCGGGCGGGCCGCATGGCCATCCATGCTGTGAAAGTCGAAGACTTTCATAGTAAATTTACATCATGCTTAGCCTGCCGTCGGGCGGGCCGCATGGCCATCTATGCTGTGAAAGTCGAAGACTTTCATAGTAAACCCTCATCATGAACAACCCGTCGTTCGTCTGTCAACACTGTCTTTTTCTTTTATATTATACCCCTATGGGGTATATGTCAATACAAAAATCACGTAATCAAGAAAAGACAGCAGAATATCCGCCGTCCCTTCACATTCTCTATGATTCACTTATCATATACTATCGTCTTCTACGACCTCTCCCCACTTATCATCATAAAATGCCAATTGATTCTTCCCACGCCGTTTCGCCTTATACAGCCCCTGATCGGCCGCCTTATACAACGTCTCAAAGTCAACGCCTTCATGAGGAAAAACCGCCACACCAATACTGGCATGTACCGCATATTTCACTTGCTCACCAACGTGAAAATCCCGGAAGAAATCCTCTACTTTCCTGGCTTCTTTGCGAATGACCTCTGGAGTGGCCACCGCTTTGAGGAAGATCATGAACTCATCTCCGCCTACCCGACCGATGATATCGGATGCACGAAAGATTGAACTGATCTCTTCTCCCAGCGTACTGAGCACCTCATCACCAAAAGCATGCCCCATCGTATCATTGACCGTCTTAAAATTATCCACATCCAGAAGAAACATCATACACTGTGTCTTCGGATTCTGCGCCATATAATTCTTGATCTTACGCTCTGTCGCCAATTTATTATTCAGGCCGGTCAGCAGATCCGTATCCGCCTTATTCTCCAACTCTTTCTTCTGCTTATTATCACGGATTCTTCCGATCGTATCTACCACCATAATAAAGCAACAAAAAACAAGGAACACAACAATCAGAGAAATAAGCATCCCTTTCGTATTCTTCCACTGAACCCCAACCAGTTGATCAATATGACTCTGCGGAACACCCAGTATGATTCCCCATTGATTCTTTCCAAGCGGTGCATAATACAATGTACGGCTCTCCTGACCCGTCTTCACACTGCCCGCTCCCTGCATATTTCCTGCCATGGCATCCCTGATACGCTGTGCTTCTTCCGGATCCGCACCCTGAACAGCTTCCAGCAGATTTCCGCCTTCAATCATCTTGCTTTCGCTGCCGGAAGCCGATAGAATTCTGCCCGCTGAATCTATCAACGCGAGAAAAGCGCCCGATTCCAGATCTTCCTCACAAAGCAGGCTGTCAAACTTCTCCACCGGATAATAGAGAAGCATGAAGTTTCTCTCATCCTTGCCAACACGTTCTACCACCAGGATCGACCTTTTTGCCGCATCGTCTTCTCCCTCTATGTACAGAAAAGGACTGTCAGAAATTTGAATCTCTTGAAAATATGGTTCCTCTCCAACGGAAACCTTATTCCCCAACTGGTCGACACCATTCCCTTCGCCGTTGCACAACTCTGCTCTGGAAGCCTCCGCACAGTCTGCTACGATCCTGACCAGGGCAACGATCTGCTCATCGTCCAGAGTCTGATCCTGTTCCAACATAGTGCAGACAGAATTTACCGCTCTACCGACCGTTTCCAACTCATTGACCACTTCTTTCGCATATCGCCTTGCCGAACGAAACATATCATCAGAGACCGATTCCTTTGCGTTCGTATTCGTCCTAACCGAGAAATTAAACAATATGATCAACACTATGATCATCGGGATAGCAAATGGAATGATCCACTGCAATACCGAAGGCTTATTCTTCTTCTCCATTGACTTCCTCACCTATCTCACCCACATCGACCGAAAAATCCATATCTGAGACTACTTCCACTTCCGGTTCAAACTTCTTAAATATATTACTGTATAACCAGGCCGCCCCGTAAGCCGGAACCGTAATGCCAAACAGGAAAACAAATAGAAGCGCATAGGTCGAAAAATAACTGATCACAAGCGGCATCGCATAAAAAACAGCCATCAATAGAGTCTTGGGAAGATTCCCTACTGCCATGAGAGCGGCATTCTTCAGGGTATTCCTGATCGAATTCTCAAACCTGGCAAGCAGCGGAAACACATACATGGAGATCAAATATAGAATGACCCCCACTGCAACTACCGCGATCACCAATGGTTTCGGAAACGCCATTCCGGAGAAAGAGAAGATCAGTGCATCTCCGACATAAACCGCGATTACAACCATCATCAGCAGCCAGATCAATGTGGCCTGCTTAAAGTTTGCAGCAAATGACTTGAAAAAACCTTTGATCAGATAGCCCTCTTCTCCTCTCACCATCTTTAGTATAACATAATGCATAGCCGTGACAGAGGCGCCTATTGTTATGATCGGTATACAACATACGATCATGACAAGATTCAGTATCATCAAATCTGCTACACGGTTTAAAGTCCGCATGAGCGGACTATCCAAGTCAAAAAACCTTCCCATAACTGTCTCACTCCTATAATCTTTAGCAACTCATTTCTTTATTATATTACAAATGAACTCTAAAAAGCTATAAAAATTATAAATTTTATGCAGTTGCCTGCAACAGTTCATCCCTCATCATTCATAAAAGCGTCTACTGAACTGTTACAGTCGCCTATATATTATACTTCTTGCTGATCAATTCGTACTGCTTGTTCAACGTCTCATACATCTTCAGAATCTGCGCCGACTCTTCCCTGATACGGCTTACGATCTTGTCATAGGATTGTACGACAACGGCAACGACCTGACGCTTCAATCGACTCCTGTCCGTCTTGTCATCCAGAATGGCAAGTATCTTCTCCTTCGGCAGAGATTTCCGATAGCTCCGCTGATTCAGCAGCGCAACTACCACATCCGCAACCTGCAAGATCTTCTGCTCAGTATTCATCTGGCTGTCTGTCAGCTGCCTTGGATATCCGCTTCCGTCACATCTCTCATGGTGCGCGAGCACAATATCGACCACTTCTTTCTTCATGCGGCTGCTCAGTATCTTACCTGCAATCTCCACATGCGTCTTCAAAAGCTTGACCTCTTTCGGTTCCAGTTTACGCGGCTTCTCAATCACTTCCCGCGGGATCGCCAGCATACCGATATCATGGATCAGGGTCCCGTAATAGAGGATTTCCCTCTTCTGCAGCGGAAGCATCATCTCCTTGGCAATCTCTTCACTGACGCAGACTGCCATCGCTGTCTCCATCACCATCTGACTGCGGAAAAATCCCTGACAGTACATCAGCATCTCGAGAAATTTCTTCTTATCTTCATTATTGAAGATCATGTATTCGATGATGTCATCTAATTCTTTAAGGTAGACCCCGCTTCGGATCTTCTCAAACATACCGTACTTATCTTCACATTTATAAAAGAGAAAAAGGCCGTCATCCGACAGTTTTGTGCCGGCATATTTCTGAAACATGCCCATTTCAAACTTGTCTCCCAGCGCTGTAGAATAGTGATCCATCTTCTCGGCAATATTGATATAGGCAGCCAGTTCCTTATACTCATAATTAACTTTCTGAAGCTGCTCATAATCCATATGATGGTACATGATCACCTTGGCCAGCTCCGGCAGCGGAGATAGGTACTTAAAGAACAGATACCCGTAAATGGCATGGGCCATGCACTCTTTAGACTCATAACGCAGAATATCCCCAAGCCTTTCCCGCTCTGTCTTGTAGGCACCGATATCGTGAAGCGTTGCCACCATTACCATATCAGCCAGTTCAAATTCCTCATACTTCCCCTCTTCCCGAAGCATCGTATAGACCATATATGCCACTCTCGAACCATGCTTCATCAACCGGGGATAAACTATTTTCAAAGTATCCCTCACCAACAAGAAAATGTCCTTACTCTTAATATACTCCATATATGTATCCTCGCATCTTAAAATTTAAGTTCCATGGGGGTGTAGATGATACCATCCTTCTGTTCCTCGGGACGCAGATCTCGAAACCCCAGCTTATGATAAAATCCTACCCCATATGGAGACGCATTGACTGTCACCTGACGGATTCCCATCTCCTCCGCCATATAATCCGTCAGCTGTTTCACCAGCGCACGTCCTATCCCCTGCCTGTGATATTTCTCATCTACAAACAACAGCGAGATATGCTTTGAATCGCGCAATGTGATCATACCAATGATTCTTTGACGATCCAATGCCACAAACATTTGATAGGCCCCCATGATAAACATCCTGTGCAACGTGGCATCCGTTATAAAATTCTCAAAATTTTGCACGCCCGCCGCAGAATAGACATCCGCCTCAAACTGCAGGAAGGTCTTCCACGCCAACGCCATGGCATCTTCCCATTCATCACGGTATGCGCTTCTGATCTGATAAAACGTTTCCACCCTTTCCCGCTGCTCCTTTAACATGTTATCTATATTTTAGCGTATTTAGGATAAACATACAACCTCTTAAAATGAAAGTCTGTCTTCGGCACGGTGCCCTGCACTCTGCTGCAGGGCATCCGGCCGATAACTTTACGGTTTCAGGCATTCAGCCCGCCTGCTGCGCCGATACTCTGTTCTTAAGCGGCAGCCCATTTTCAAATGCATATGCATTCTCCAGCGTCACCTTTGCTATGGCCTGCATGGCTTCTTTCGTGAAAAACCCCATATGAGACGTTATCAACACATTCGGAAAAGTCATCAACCGCGCAAGATTCTCATCCTGCATGATCTCTCCCGACTTGTCCTCATAGAAAATTCCTTCTTCTTCCTCATAGACATCCAATCCCACACCGCCGAATTTCCCGGCCACAAGCCCATCGATCAACGCATCCGTATCGATCAGCGCTCCACGGGAAGTATTCACCAGATAGACGCCCTGCTTCATATGGTCTATGGTCGCTCTGTTAACAATATGCTTCGTCTCTGAAGTCAAAGGACAATGCAGTGAGATCAAGTCCGCCTGCGTCATCAGCTTCTCCAATGACACATATTCCACTGACAGCTCCTTATTCGGGTACGGATCATAAGCCACCACGTGCATGCCAAATCCTCTGCAGATACGTATCATAGCCTGGCCGATCTTACCTGTACCGATAATGCCTGCCGTCTTCTGATACAGATCCACTCCCATTAAGCCATTCAGACTCATATTGAATTCCCTTGTTCTATTATATGCCTTGTGCGTAAATCGGTTCACAGTCAATATCATACCGATCGCAAATTCCGCCACCGCCTCCGGAGAATAACTCGGCACCCGCAGGATACAAAGCTTTCCCTCCGCCGCCTGCACGTCCACATGATTAAAGCCTGCGCTCCGAAGCAGAATCGCCCTGACCTTCATCTCGTGGAGTTGATCGATCATCCTGGCATTCACATAATCATTGACAAAGATACAGATCGCATCAAATCCCCTCGCAAGTGAGATCGTTTCCTCCTGAAATGACATTTCAAAGAAACGAATCTCAAATCCGTACTCCTTTCCCATAGGTTCAAACCATATCTTATCATACGGTTTCGTACTGAAAAATGCTATTTTCATAGAAATCGCCTCCTCTGACCATTTCTATATAGTATGGTCAAAGAAGGCAAAATCATGCGTTCTTTGTATCACACCGCCACATTTTCGCTACATGGATCAGTGTCCGGCCACCCACCGTATTACAGGCTCAACCCTCCTGTCTTTTGTACAGGCTTTGCGACTGTCTTATGCCAGCGGCACGCTGAATCAGATTTACTTCGGGAGCAGATCTTTGAAGAAGTCCGCCACTGCACTTTGCATACTGTCAAAAAAGTTGTGTGCTGCATCTGTCACTGCATTCTCCACCGCTTCATTAATGGCTTCATTCGCTTCCTCAACGAATCCCGTGCTGTATTGTTGGTATTTCTCCTTCGCCTGCTCTATGAAATCCCCGGCTTCAACCTCTATCGTTCCAAGTGTCCGCAGAAATCCTGTTACGTTATCCTTCTCGGTCTCTGTCAGAGTGATTCCCAGTTCTCTCTCGGCTTCACCAAACATCTGCCTTATACTGTTTTCGTCCGCCAGATCCACCTCTCCGGCGGCTATCTTCTCAATCATCCAGCCGACGATCGTCTCATCTGCCTTGCTGTCCGACACTGTGTCGTTCGTATGACTATCCGCCTTCTTGTCCGGATTTAAAAAAATCACGCAGCCAATGCACAGGATCACCAATATGATCAATCTTCGCCGCCACTTATGTCTTCCCATTCTACCCCCATGATTCCGCTTCGCGGGATCTCAAATCGATCAAAATATTGCCACCTGTACGGCTCAACCGTTCACACCAACATTAAAACAGATCTGCGTTCATGTCAGCCTTGACACGAATCCCGGTCAGATCCTCTGCAGAATCCAACGATAAACGTAATCGTAGACATTCTCTCTATCTACCTCGTTCAAAATCTCGTGTCTGTCTTCAGGATACAGCTTTATCTGTACATTCTCCAAACCGGCCCGCAGGAAAGACTGATATACCTGCTTTACACCTTGGCCATAATTCCCCACCGGATCATCTTCCCCGGACAGGAAAAGAACCGGCAGGTGTTTAGGCATCTCCTGAAGTTTCTTCTCATCATGCAGGTTCCAGATCAGATGGAAAAGCGTCTGAAAACCATTGATCGTAAAGGTAAATCCACACAACGGATCTTCTATATAGCGCCGCACATTCTCTTCATTTCTGGAAAGCCAGTCAAAAACCGTTTTGCGAGACGCAACCTTCTTATTATATGCGCCAAATGCCGCCACATTCAAAAGGCCACTCGCATGCTTCGGCCCACAGAATATTCTCTGCAGTCCGGCTAACATCCGGGCCGAAAGAAGCGTTATCTTTGGCTGCATCCCCGTCCCCACAATGACAGCCCCATCAATACCGCTGCCATAACGAAACAGATAATTGCGCGTGATAAAGGAACCCATACTGTGCCCCAATATGATATAGGGAATATTCGGATATTGCTCCTGTGTCATCTTCTTAAGCCTGTGCTCATCCCGCACCAGCACCGTCGCGGCGTCCTCCTTGCAGAAATAGCCGTAGGGCTCTCCCTGCCTGACAGATCTGCCGTGTCCTAAATGATCGTCTCCCACTACCAGGATTCCCTTACCTGCCAGATAAGAGGCAAACTCGTCATATCTATCTATATATTCAGCCATGCCATGCACGATCTGTACAATACAGACCGGTCTCTCCGTCTCCGGTATCCATCTGATGGCATGAATCTTATGCTCCCGGTCTCTGGAGTCAAAATAAAATTCCTGTTTCTTCACCACTGACAAGCCCCTCCTTATTCTGGCAGATCCACTAGCATATCTCCGCTCCGGCCGGCATCGGCCTCTCAGGTGTCATTAGCGACAGTTTGCCGTCTGCATCTTCTGCGCACAGCAACATGCCTTCAGACATCATGCCGGCAATCTCTCTCGGCTGCAGATTGACCAGGACCATGACCTTCTTGCCCACCATCTCGTCTGCGCTGTAATGCTGCTTGATACCGGACAGGATCTGTCTTACTTCAGAGCCCACTCGCACTTTAGAGCACAGAAGCTTCTTGGACTTAGGAACCTCCTTACACTCCAGAATCTCACCCACCTGGAATTGACACTGGTCAAACACGTCATAGGCGATCGTCGCTTTCGTCTCAAGATCAATCACGTTCTCCGGCACTTCTTCCGCTTCTGCCGTCTCTTCCTTACCGGCTGCTGCCTTACGTTTGGCAAACATCGCCTCAACTCTCTCAGTGATCTCCTTCAGATCCTGTCTGGCAAAAAGAATCTCCGGCGTATCGGTAACACGATTATCCGTGGGATACAGCGTTGACACTTTCTCAGTGTCCCGACTCTTCGCGCACTCCTCCAACACCCCAAAGTCAACCAGTTCTGCCTTGATCTGTGCAGAGATCGCTGCTGCCGTATCCGGCATATAAGGTTCCAAAAGAGATGCCCCTACCAATATGCCATTTAACAAATTATAGAGCACCGTTGCCAGCCTGTCCTTCTTCGCCTCATCCTTAGCCAGAATCCAGGGCATTGTCTCGTCAATATATTTATTACAGCGTTTAAACAGAACGAAGATCTCCGTAATGGCATCTGCAACCCGCAGCTCATTCATCTTCTTCTCCACTCTGTTGTAAGTGTCAGCTGCTACACGGAACAGATCCGCATCCACATCCTCCTCACCTTCATCGACACCAATCTTCTTATTGGACACCAGTCCGCCAAAATATTTGTTGCTCATGGAGATTGTTCTATTTACCAGGTTGCCCAGTGTATTGGCAAGATCCGAGTTCATGCGTTCCACCATCAGATCCCATGTGATCACACCATCATTTTCAAAAGGCATCTCATGCAGAACAAAATACCGCACTGCATCCACACCGAAGAAATCGATCAGATCATCTGCATAGATCACATTACCCTTGGACTTACTCATCTTACCATCTCCCTGTAGCAGCCAGGGGTGACCAAATACCTGTTTGGGCAGTGGCTCACCCAACGCCATCAGGAAAATCGGCCAGTAGATTGTATGGAAACGGATGATATCCTTACCGATCAGATGCAGATCCGCCGGCCATAATGTGTTGTATTGCTCCGTGCTTCCACCGTCCGTATCAAAACCAATACCCGTAATATAGTTTGACAGCGCATCCATCCACACATAGATCACATGCTTATCGTCGAAGTCTACCGGAATGCCCCATTTGTAAGAAGTTCTGGACACACACAGATCCTGCAGTCCCGGCAGAAGAAAGTTATTCATCATTTCATTCTTGCGGGATACCGGCTGGATAAATTCCGGATGTGCATTAATGTGTTCGATCAGCTTATCCGCATATTTGCTCATCTTAAAGAAATATGCTTCTTCTCTGGCAGGCTTCACCTCCCTGCCGCAGTCCGGGCACTTGCCGTCTACCAGCTGAGACTCCGTCCAGAAAGACTCGCACGGTGTACAATACATCCCCTCATAGTATCCCTTGTAGATATCTCCCTGATCATATAATTTCCGGAAGATCTTCTGTACCTGCTTCTCATGATCCTCATCCGTCGTGCGGATAAACTTATCATAAGACGTATTCAGAGAGTCACAGATTCTGCGGATCTCCCCAGCCACATGATCTACGAATTGCTTCGGAGACACGCCCTGCTCCTGCGCCTTAAGTTCGATTTTCTGGCCATGCTCATCGGTTCCCGTCTGAAAGAACACATCATATCCGTCTTTCCTCTTGAAACGGGCAATACTGTCCGCCAACACGATCTCATAGCTGTTGCCGATATGCGGTGTGCCGGAAGTATAAGCAATCGCCGTCGTAATATAATACTTTCCCTTATTCATGATATCCCTCTTTTCTGTAAATATTATTGTGCAAATACTGTTCTTCTACTATAGAAGCTGACGGAAACAGGACGTGCACTGCTATGCCGTCCGTGAACGCGCACTTCGTAAGCAAGTGTCCTATGATACAAAAACCGTCTTCCCATATCCACCATGTCACAGACATAATGAAAATAAGAAGACGGATGTATACCGTGTTACCACTTCTCTTCGCCGGCTTCTCACAAAACCAGCCTCAGCGAGTACTACCATACTCTGCCGCTGTAACAGGCGGAACCTGTTGTACCCTAGCCCCCGTCGGCTCAGGTACACTGCTCGGAAGCCATATTCAGCAGATTCATCTCTTCATTCCTCTCAGCACACGGAATGTTCTCTGGAAAGGATTCCTCTACCTACTCTCTTCGTCGTCGCTTTCACTGTTCGTTTACAGTCACCCCATATATCTGCAACCCCATACCGGAATCGCATTCTGCTCAGATCACCTCTGCCAAGTTACGGGCTGTTACAGATATTATATGAGGGTAGAGTATCACAAAAAAACTCTCTTGTCAATTCCCGAGTACCACACCTGAAACTCTGACTGTCACACTTATCTCCTTATTATCTATATCCTCGTTTGACACATTTATACCGCACCGGTAAGTACCGGGCGCCTGTACATCCAGATTCTGCATCGTGCCCAGAACATTTCCGGCTTCGTCAGACCATATCATCCTGTCCTCACTCTGCCAGGCCAGCTGCTCATATGCATCTCCTTCTTCCAACACGGCTTCCAGTCTGATTGCTCTGTCTGTACGATCTGTGTCCGCTCCGCCAATCCGCAGCCTGGCATATACCGCATCCTCCAGACCACATACGCACTCATGATGCCATATGGTCGTCGTAACTTTCTTAGAATAGGTACATTTACCGGAAGATTCATACACACCACTATGGTATGGACACGTATAAAACCCACCATGCCAGGAACCGCCATCCGGCTCTTCAGGGTTCGGATACCAGGTTGCGTCAGTCTTTATCAACTCAGCGCCGCATGTATCCGTCTTAGTCTTCGTCTCCTTGTAATTATGATAGCATCCAGAAATTCCCTCTTCTTCCTCTTCCATGTTACCTATGTGCACATGCCGGATCTCTACGGATGCTTCCTGCACCTCATACAAAGGATACAAGAATTCCGGCACACGTCCCTCGCCGCCGTCTCGGATTCCTGCCTGATAAGCCTTGTCGTTATCGGCTCCGTTCCCGAGCAGCAAGATTCCGTCCACCCAGGCAGCTTTGCCGCGCGATATATTATCCGCAGAAGCCGGCACATAATGCTCTGTAGATTCTCCCACACCTTCGATATGCATGGCAGCTTCAGGATTTAAGACAGACATTCCCTCCGGAATCTTCTGGGAATCTGCAGCTGCCTGCACAATCACTGCCCATCCAAGCTGCGACAGATCTATATCGCCCTGTGCCGTATCCGGATCCCTGTCAAAGACTATCCCTCCTTCCTGTTGTCTGAACTTCGTTCCGATCTGCTGTAACACTCCCGCTGCCGCGTTCTTCTTCTCTATAACATGGTCATGAATACCCTGTAGATCCGCCGCATCCATAACAGCTTGCTCATACCGGATGATTCCTCTGCTGGAAAAGGATCCTGACGATCCTGACGCCAATACGGTTTCTCCCTCCGAAATCCCTGATACCATTATGATTCCGAACATCACTGCCGGGATTCCCCAAATATATCTTATACCTGTCTTCTGTCTACTTCTCACGATATCCTATCCACCTGCCTTCCTCATCATGTACTGCCTCATACCCCGCACATCCGCTGCCTTCCAGCCAGCCTCTGACGTAGTGTTCCAGCAAATCTCTGTTGTTCCCACGCGCCAGAGTCCCATCTGCAAAGGCAGCCCGGCCCAACGTCATATTGTCTGCGCATGCCAAAGTCCAGTTCTCTTCATAACCGCTCGGGAGTGTCTGCGATTCCGACAGTGCCTGCAGAAGCAAGTCAAAATTGACAGCCTGCAGATCAGCCATTGTCTCCAGTCGTCCGATCGATGCCTCCGCCCCCGGTTCTCTCGTGTATTGATAGTCCTGACCCGCTCCGATCAGTTTCGTTCCAACGCCGCCAAGTGCCTGAGACAATCCTCCTTTGCCCTCAGCGGCATATTGAAAAAGCACTTGCAGGTCCTGCGCATCCAGAATAACTTCCTGTCCTGTGTTGTCCGTATACCGGATCACCCCTTTGCTGTGAAACTGGCCGGTCTCTCCGGCAGCTCTGGCCGGTGTTCCCAGAAGCACTACGCCTGCACTGACCGCACCGGCACACAGTACGATCACTTTCCTCACATATCTGACAGACTTTACGCTTACACGGCTGCCTGTCAGCCTGTTTACTCCCGACTTTCTGATCACATCCCGGCGGATCTTCCTTCCCCACAGTATTCCGCTCTTACCTTTTCCTTTTCTCTTCATTCGTATCATCCCATTCCTTTCCTGTACTATTGTTCTTTATTGTCGTCTCAACTGTCTTCTTTTCTGCTTCTGCTCCGTCTCCTCTTGCACCTTACCCGGCAAAATTGCTATTTTAACTGTCTTCTGCTCTGCCTGACCTTCTGCTCATCACTACAGATATACTTACAGCCCTCTTCATGGGTATTTTGCTAAAACCGACATACGGCTGTAAGTATAAACCACAGTCTCGCAAACTGACGCTCTATTCCGTATACGGCTCCAGATAAAGCGTATTGTTCTCCGCATCATAGCGGTATTTCAAAGTTCTTGTGGATAAACCCTGCAGTCGGTTCTCTACCTCACCAACCTGATCCTCCACCGTGCCCAACTGGTTCTCCACCGTACCCAGCTGGTTCTCCACTGCCCCCAGCTGGTCTACGAGCAAGTCAAACTGATTCAGCAGAACATCCAGCTGGTTATTGACTTCCGTCATACTCTTATCAATGGCATTCTTCAAGGACTTCTTAACATCCTCTATCCCTGCCCAGAGCTTGACATCCTCCTGCTGCAATGCCGCGATCTTCTCATACAGACTTGAAATATCTGTCTGTGCCTTCCCCATATCCTGACGGATCTCCAGAATCTGCTGCTGGATCATTGGGATCGTCTTCTGATCCATGACTTGTACAATATCGATCAGATCATACAATTTCGTCTCGGTCAGCTTAAGATTCTGCACGATCGAAGTAACCTCCGCATGAAGGGTTTCAATCTGCTTCAGGATAGATTGGTCTCCTTCCCGATACTCTATGATCGTCTCCGACAGATTCTGTTCGATCTGCGTCATGGAACTGAGAAGTTCTTCCACCTTCTCATTCAGATATTCGATACTCTCCAGATATTCCTGACGAAGCAGATCCTGCCCGTCATTCTGGGACATATATATCTCCGCCTCCTCTTCAAAGGTTTCCGTCACGAACCCGTCATCCTCTTCCACATCCTCAAAAGCCGCTTCCATATCGGCCTCCTCCTTCTGCCTGCGCTCCCGTACCGTATAGCCCCACAGCAACAACAGCAGAAGAACGATGACCACAACCGCCACTGCCCCAATGATCACAACTGACAGCTGGCTCTCACGTCTTTCAGGATCGTTCCTCCTCTCGTTCAAATAATCTAAAATCTTAGTCATAAAGTCTTTCATAAAACATCCTTTCCTCTCATGATTAGTTTGGCAGACTCAACATTTGGAAATCAGCGGCGATATGCCTGAGACCCGTGCCGTACGATACACGGAATAAAGTATACTTCAAAATGAATCCAAAGATTGTATAGATAAGATAACAGAAGACGCCTTGTTTTACAATACCGGAATACTGCACAAATTTTCTCATATTAAAAAGTCAGGAAACACCTTTAACCCAGATGTATCCTGACTTCAACCCATACAAACGAAATTTCGCACACATACACATTGCACTAATAAGTTAATATCTCGTATCCTTCTTCCGTCACTGCCACCGTTACTTCCCACTGTGCAGACGGCTTTCCATCATCCGTATAAACTGTCCACCCATCAGCATCATCGATATAGATGTCCGCTTTGCCCATGTTCACCATCGGCTCTACCGTAAATACCATACCGGGAACCATCAACATCTCCGTTCCTCTTCTGGTCACATAACTGACAAAAGGCTCCTCATGAAATGCCAGGCCAACACCATGACCGCCAATCTCCCGGACAATGGAATAGCCATTGGCCCGCGCATGATCATTGATCGCCTGTGCCATATCTCCCAGGAAGTTCCAGGGTTTCACCTGTTCCAGCCCTATATCGATGCACTCCCTCGCCACCTGCACCAGCTTCTTAGTCTCCGGAGCCACATCCCCCAGCATAAACATCCGTGAAGAATCCGAGAAATATCCATTATAGATCGTGGACACATCCACATTAACAATATCCCCATCCTGTAATAACCGCTCAGGATCCGGAATGCCGTGGCAGACCACCTCATTGATCGAAGTACATACGCTCTTAGGATACCCTTCATAGCCAAGCGTCGCCGAAATACCGCCCATCTGCTTTGTCATATCCACTACGATACGGTCTATTTCCTCTGTACTCATACCGATATGAATCTTGTCCGCAATTTCATCCAGAATCGCAATATTCAGCTTACTGCTCTGCCTTATTCCTTCTAGCTGCTCAGGAGATTTGATCAGATCATGACCAGGAACGATATGTCTCTGTAACGCATAGTGCTCAATTTTCTCATCGAAGGCCATATGGCATGCCTTATACTTTCTGCCACTCCCGCACCAGCAGTGATCGTTTCTTCCTAATTTCTTCATTATCCTTATTGTTCCTTTCGACTGGCTGTCGTGAATCGCAGCACCCTAATACATACTACTCCCTACCACGCCGATTTTCAAGTTCTGATAGAAATTGACAGAAAAACGGTCGACTTAACGTACTCCATATTAATATTAATGATTGATTTATTTTATACCCATATTCTTCTGTTTTATATTCGTATTGTTTATTCAGATTTCCTTTGCTATAAAACTATCTTAAAATCAAATATATATTTATTTTACAAAAGATGAGCAGGAATACACTGTGAGCGCCGCACCAATTCTCACAGTGATGTACTGTGTACCAAGGAGAAGGTTGAATAAATTCACTGATGAGCAATTTAGTTCAACAAACTGAACAAGTTCGGAATGGGAGAAATATGGGGTTTGGGGCATTACTTACAGAATTACGTAAAGAACGAGGTATTTTACAAAAGGAAGTAGCATCTTACCTGAAAGTAACTGTTGCTACTATATCTAATTATGAAAAAGGCGTTCATACACCTGACTTTGAAACACTTGTCAAGCTGGCTGATTTCTTCGATGTATCTACCGACTATTTATTGCAGCGAACAGACTACAAAGCAAGTATCAACTCTTTGAACGAACCGCTTTTCGTTAACTATACCGTAAGCGATCTGTTGAATGCGATCATTAAGTTGGACCAACGCAGTATGGAACTGTTGGTTGATTACTATGAGCTGTTGTCGCTGCGTAATTCTTCTAAGCATGTAATATAGTCACATTCGATCGGGAGTATCATCACTTAGCAAAATTTCAGGTACTCCGTTATTGTTGTGCATTCTTTTGGGAGAATATGCCTCTTTCAATTTCTAAACTTAACGATTCGTTAATTATTTTCCATTTTTTGCCTTTTTTTATTCTTATAGTTTAACCATATTCACATTATAATGAAAGTATCCTAAAATCAGATAAAATGACATTTTACTACAAAAGACGAGCATAAGCACCTTTCATGTGCAATCTGAGCACCCCGGGCTTGTGCTCGTTGTGTGCGGGAGAAGATTTATGAAACTTGGGGAATTATTGGCAAGCCTGCGCAAAGAAAAGAATATTCTTCAAAAAGAAGTAGCAGCTTACCTGAATGTGACCGTAGCAACAATATCCAATTACGAGAAAGGTGTCCATTCGCCTGACTACGAAACTCTAATTAAACTGGCTGATTTCTTCGACGTATCCACAGATTACCTGTTACAACGCACGGACTACAGAGCGAGTATCACTCTGTTAAACAAACCGCTCATACCCGATTTTACCGTAAGCGACCTGCTCAATACGGTCATGACGTTAGACCAGCGGAATCTGAAGGCTCTGTTGGATTACTATGAGCTATTAACTCTGCGTAATACTATGCAGCGCATAAGAAATGGGGAGGAGCCCCTGGTAGATCTGTTACAAGAACTCGAAGATCAAAGAAAGCTTCTTTCTCTTCCTATTGAATTATAGTGATTACTCTAATATATTAGCTTGTAGCGCGGGACACTTATAACGATCGAACGAGAGAAATTTCAGAAAGGTATTAAGATTTCAAGATTTAGGAGAGTACAGGAACTATTATGGTTCTTGGTGCTCTTCTTTTGTTAGTTTGCGCCAAATTGTGCTTTCTTGCCGCTTATGTCATTAAAACATCAACTTAAGAACTGCGAAAGAATTAGTCTTAACAGTTCCTTAAATAAGCCGAATACCCCACAGCGTGCTGACGTAACATCAAATTTGTAACACAGCAAGCTGCGAGGTATCCAATCCTCGCGTTATTCACCAGAGCAGATTCTGCCAGATATATCGCATTGAAGGAACCCTGAATCTGCCCTCCACGCTACTCTATAACAGTCCCCTTGATCTGCAAATCTCTTGAACCGTCAAGGTTGGTCACAAGAAAACAGTATTCCCCATGTTCCGTAACAGAAAAGTCATAGCTAAGATGTCCCCTGCCTTCTACATATCGTATAAGCTCATTTGAATCCTTGACTCCCATCTGATAGCTGATATCATCCGGCTCCCCTACTATCATGATTGAAATCATATCATCTGCTTCCTTTGAGAATTCCGGAATCATACCCGTCTCTCCCGGCCTAAGCGTCCAATCAATATTAATAAAATTCTCTACTATCTCAGTTCCTTCTTTCTCCATCACAATCACAGTATCCGCATCCAGGTCATACACCCTTGTAAACTCTTCAGGCAATTCTCCATCTACCCCTTTTGCATCTACCAGGGTCTCCTCACTGTCTACCGCCCTGGTATCCGTGGCTTGTGCTGCCACCCTATAAGTCTTTGTCATACCAGCCCCGGCCAGCAGAGCCGCCATGCTGCTTCCTATCAGGAAACATACCGATAATACCAGCGCCGTTCCCTTCTTGATTCCTCCTCGTTCATGGAAACGTTTCATACATAGCACGCGCTTTTCAAAATCCGATCTTGTGTCTGCCAACATTAACAGATTATACCGTTCCTTCTTCTCTTCCTCGTTCAATACGTGCAGTATTGTCTGAAAATATTCCTTTTCACTAAACAGTTCCGCGCCTTTCTGACATGCACATCTGTCACAGTATTCCTCACATGCCAGATCCAGCTGTTTCAACATGCTCGGCACAAAGGGATTGATCACATGCAGCAGGGACACAATACAGCTTACGGTCTTTACATAGAAATCCCGGTTCACATAATGGCATAATTCATGATAAAGCAAGACCGCCATTTCCTCTCGTGTATACCGTTTCAGCGGCAACACCACCGCATGTCCGTGCCAGTAGAGCATGTACGCCATCTTCACCATGTCATTCCTATACAGCGACACCTGTCCTGCTATGCCCAGTTGATCGCAGATTTCCTCAAACATTGCTTCAACCTCTGCATCTTCCTCCGGAATGTTGCCGTCAAATATTCTCATCCGTTCGTGTCTCTGATACAGCTTACGCACGATCAGCACCACAAACAATGTTATCCAGACAAGACCCAGTATTGCGAACACTCTCTGCATCATAGGCGTATTGTAGAAGAGGTTGACAGCGCTGCCTGCTGTTGTCATCCTCTTCCGCTCCCGTATATACAATACAAAATAAACGAATGGCAGCAAGAAAGACCACTGTGTTATACGCATCTGCAAACGCAGGACCTTGCTGTCATCTCCAGACCATATCCTACCGAATATAAGTCCTATCAGATAGAATACACTCCCTGTAATCGTCGTCAGTATCAATACTAAGAACAGGTTATTCATCCAATCCATCGATCAGTCTGTGAATCCTTTCGATCTCATCCTGTCGTAACGGTCTCCCCTGTGCCAGTGCACATAAGAATTCATCTGCATTGTTATGGTTCCAGAAGTCCACATAATCATTCGTCAGCTGTCCCTTATATTCTTCCAAGGGAATTAAAATCTGATAGAAGAACACACGCCCCTGGCGATAATGCCTCAGATATCCTTTCCTCACCAGCCGGGCCAGGAAGGTGGATACCGTCTGTGGTTTCCAATCCTTGTGATACTTATCATTCACCCGCTGCATGATCTCCATCAGACTCAGTTCATCCTCTGCATCCCATACCGTTTTCATTACCAACTGTTCACAATCCGTTAGACTCGCCAGTGTCATATCTGCCTCCTGTATTCTCCACAATTAGCATTGTAGTTATAGTATTTGAAATTGCATCATACTTCATATACTATTTTATTGTTCATGGAATGGCAAGTGTTTTTTTAGGCAAACTGACTGTAAAATTAAACTGTTTGTGTAGTTTTCTCGACAGGTTTCGACATATTTTCAGCAAATATCCTGTATAAAGCAGAACATTTTACTGATATAATTCATTTTAAAAGGTAAGAATTGGTAATCGAAGTTTTAAAGCATATAAGAGTTTTTATTCCTTTTTAACACTATTTTGTTTTATGCTCTGAGTTGTGAAGAATGATGCTCTGCAGTAGTAGTTTGAATGCTGTCGCTCATATTCCTCCTTTTGGGCGCACAAAAACTTCTATAGAACATTCCGATAAGCGCGAGAAAGAGGACCACAGATTAAAACAGGAAGTATCCCAAGCATTAACAGTCTCGGATACTCCCTGTTGTATTATTTCTTTATCATATATCAAGTACAGTTCTTTTTACTTGTTAGTATGTATAAGCAAAATTCTATTGATAAAGCAGATCCATCCTATTTGATGACAGTTCCCTTCACTTGTATATTCCTGGAACTGTCGAGATTCGTTACGAAGAAATAATATCTTCCCTTTATAGTGATAGAAAAATCATGACTGAGATGTCCCGTTCCTTCCACATACCGCATAAGCTCATTCGGATCTTTGACCCCCATCTGATATTTGATATCATCCGGCTCACCTATAGTCAAAATCGAAGTCTTTTCGCCTACCTCTTTCGAGAAGCCGGAGGTCATCCCTGTCTTTCCCGGTGTAAGCGTCCAGTCAATATTAATAAAATCTCCTACTGTCTCAACGTCTTCATCCCCCATCATGATCACATCATCCGGGTCCAAATCATACATTCTGGCGAACTCCTCGATCACTTCCTCGTCACTCATCTCGGCCGCCTCTCCCTCGAGATCCGCAACCGCCTCGTTATCCTCAGCTCTGTTATCCGTCGCCTCCACTGCCTTTGCATAAGCCTCTGTCATGCTATCTCCGGCTGCCAAAGCCGTTATACTGCTCCCGAGCAAGAAACATACCGACAGCACTGCCGCTGTCCCCTTCTTGATTCCACCATGTTCATGATATCTCTTCATACACTGCACTCTCCTTTCAAATTCCCCTATCGTGTCCGCCAGCGCGAACAGGTTATACCGTTCCCTCTTTACTTCCCCAGACAGCATCTTCAATATCGTCAGGAAATATTCCTTCTCGCTGAACATCTCCGCCCCTTCCTGACATGCCCGTCTGTCACAATACTCCTCACATACCAGATCCAACTGTCTTAACATGATCGGCACCAACGGATTAAACACATGCAGTAAGGAAACAATACAACTCACCGTTCCCACATAGAGATCTCGATTCAGATAATGACACAATTCATGATAAAGAACGACGGCTGTCTCTTTTCTCGTATACCGCTCCAACGGCAATACCACAGCATATCCGTGCCAGTAGGTCATACACGCCATCTTTACCGAGTCGTTCCGGTATAGCGATACTTTACCTGTTATACCCAGACGGGTGCAGATCTCCTCAAACATCGCCTGCGTTTCGGCATCTTCCTCCGGGATATTGCCATCAAACAATCTCATCCAATGGCTCCGCTTCCACATCTTGCGTATAAATAATATCACAAACAGTATTATCCATATGCAAGCCAGCGCCGCACACAGCTTTCTCATCAGCAGCGTATTGTAGAAAAGGTTGATGATACTGCCTGCTATCGGCATCCGTTTTCGCTCTCGCATATACAATACAACATACACACATGGCAGCAAAAATGCCCACTGCGTCATCCGCAGCTGCAGACGGAGCACTTTGATATCATTCCCGGACCATACCTTGTCAAATATGAGTCCTATCAGATAAAATATGCTCCCCGTGACTGTCGTCAGTAACAACACCACAAACAGGCTATTCATCCAATCCATCGATCAATCTGTGAATCCTTTCGATCTCATCCTGCCGTAATGGTCTTCCCTGCGCCAGTGCACATAAAAATTCATCCGCATTACCATGGTTCCAGAAACCCACATAATCATTCGTCAACTGCCCTTTATACTCTTCCAAGGGAATCAGGATCTGATAAAAAAATACGCGCCCCTGGCGGTAATGCCTCAGATATCCTTTTCTCACCAGTCGGGCCAGGAACGTAGATACCGTCTGTGGTTTCCAATTCTTGTGGTACTTATCGTTCACCCGCTGCATGATCTCCATCAGGCTTAGTTCATCCTCTGCATCCCATACCGTCTTCATTACCAGTTGTTCACAATCTGTTAGACTCGCCAGTATCATATCTGCCTCCTGCATTCTTCACAATTAGCATTGTAGTTATAGTATTTAATGTTACATCATATTTCAATACTATTTTATTATCCGTAGAATAGCAAGCCAAATTTCTGATATGGCGTCACCTAAATAAACTGTTCATGTAGTTTACTCGACAGGTTTCGACATATTTTAGGCAAAAGCATCTTCCTTGTTGCATATCTGATTTAGATAGGGTAAAATGCTTTATTACCTGCTCTTATTTTATGAGGTATCCGCGGAAATTTATTGATTTAATCGTTATTGTAGTTCATTTCGTTCTTTAGCCTCGATTTGTTGTAGTTTCAAATGTACCGCTGTCTCCTCCCTGCGCAGGAGATTGAGATTTTCTTAATATTCCATCTGCTTATCAACAGCCATAGCGGGAATTTAGAAAGTCCGTTAAGCTACAGCCAACACAAGAGACCTTTCTTGTAAAGAACACCTTTTAACACCCGAATTTAAAATGCAAATGATAATAATGCATAGTACATAAATAGAAAGGACACATCATAACATGAAAAACACTGATAAGAATTCCATCGCAACACCACAAGCTCGACCTGGTCTCCTGCGCAGATTTGTCGGTGACAAAGCTTTCTATAAGATGGTATTGGCTATTGCCGTACCGATCATGATCCAGAACGGTATCACTAATTTCGTAGGTCTACTGGATAATATTATGATCGGACGTGTCGGTACGGAACCGATGTCCGGCGTTGCCATTGTCAACCAATTGATCTTCGTATACAACTTATGTCTGTTTGGCGGCGTATCCGGCGCCGGTATTTTTACCGCGCAGTACTTCGGCCAGCGAAATCAGGAAGGCATTCGCCAGACCGTGCGCTTTAAAATATGGATAGTAGCCGTGATCACGCTTTTCACCACAGGCCTTTTTCTGTTTGCAGGTGACAATCTGATCCGGTTCTACCTACAGGGAGAAGGCACTGTCGAGAGTGCCGCTGCCACTCTGCATTACGGAAAACAATATCTTTGGATCATGCTGACCGGTCTGCTGCCCTTCATGATGGTACAAGTCTATTCCAGCACACTGCGTGAGTGCGGCCAGACACTGCTGCCCATGAAAGCCGGGATTGTGGCAGTATGCATCAATCTGGTGCTGAATTATATCCTGATCTACGGCAAATTCGGTGCGCCTGCGCTGGGTGTACAGGGAGCCGCCATCGCTACGGTCATTTCCCGTTATGTAGAGGCGGCCATCATTCTGCTGCATACGCATAAGCACAAAGAGCGGAATCCTTTCGTTGAAGGTCTGTATTCCACCTTAAAGGTTCCCGGTCATCTGGTGCAAAAGATCCTGGTCAAGGGTACACCGCTTCTTTTAAACGAGACACTGTGGGCCGCAGGTATGGCAATGCTTTCGCAATGCTATTCCGTCCGTGGGCTGAATGTCATTGCCGCACAGAATATTTCCAACACGATCGGCAACGTATTTAACATCGTATTTATTGCGCTGGGCGATTCCGTAGCCATTATCGTAGGACAGCTGCTGGGCGCCGGCAAGATGGATGAAGCCAGGGACCAGGACAACAAGTTGATTGCCTTTTCCGTGTTCTGCTGTACCTGTGTGGCGCTTGTGATGCTGGTCCTGGCTCCCCTCTTCCCGCAGCTGTACAATACTGAGGCAGATGTGCGGGAACTGGCCAAATACTTTATTATGATTACCGCGGTCTTTATGCCGCAGAATGCATTCCTGCACGCCTCCTACTTCACGCTCCGTTCCGGCGGTAAGACAATCGTTACCTTCCTGTTCGACAGCGTATTCATCTGGTGTGTCAGCGTGACTATTGCCTTCACGTTAAGCCGTTTTACCACTCTGCCGGTCACGGCGGTCTTTATTCTCGTGCAAGTGGGAGATATCATTAAATGCATCATCGGTTTCGTACTGGTAAAGAAGGGCGTCTGGTTGCAAAATATCGTATCATAAGTGTAACAGTTCAGCAGTTCAGCCATGAAACAGAAGAGGAACCGCATCATGACAGGAGCGATCATATGAAACAATTATATACGCGCTGGGGACGCGCTCTCGATCCGGCACATATCCTGCCGGAATATCCGCGCCCACTTTTACAGCGTCAAAGTTATATCAATCTAAACGGATACTGGGAGTATGCGATCACCCGGAATTTCCGGCGGCCTAAAACTTTTGACGGCAAGATCCTGGTCCCCTTTTCACCGGAAAGTGTTCTCTCCGGTGTCGGCAGGCAGCTGCAGCCGGACGAATATCTCTGGTACCGGAGAAGCCTGCCTGTGGATTTCGGCAAACTGCAAGCGGAGTTTCGTCTGATCCTGCACTTCGGCGCAGTGGATCAAGCATGTCTTGTGTATATCAATGGCAATGAAGTCACAAGACATACCGGCGGCTATCTGCCGTTCTCTGTGGATATCACACAATATTGTCAAAAGCCCGGGGCTACAGACGAAGATGCCTCTGCCAAGCAGACAGAAACTATCGATCTTCTTCTCGCCGTAAGAGACCTCAGCGATACCTCTTACCATGCCAGAGGGAAGCAGAAGTTAAAGAGGGGCGGTATGTTCTATACGGCGCAGAGCGGAATCTGGCAGACTGTCTGGATGGAGTATGTGCCCGCGCATTATGTGGAAGAAGTCCTCTCAGTGCCCGACCTAAAGCACAGAACCGTGCAGATCACCGTCTGTTCTTCCTCAAGGCTGCCGGTAACGGTACAGATCAGAAGACCGGCTCTGTATCAGAGTGACAAAGAGTCCGACATTGAAGCGCTAAAAGCTGCCCAAGAGACGATCGCCGAGGCAAGTGGTCATACCGGTCAGGTCATAAGACTTTCGCTTCCGATCATCCGGCCATGGACTTGTGACGAGCCTTATCTGTATTATATTACCGTTACAATGGGGGAAGATACCGTCGAGAGTTACTTCGCTCTACGCGATTTTACCGTAGAGCCGGATCATAACGGCATTCCGCGCATCTGTTTAAACGGACAGCCGCACTTTCAGAACGGTGTGTTAGATCAGGGCTACTGGCCCGATGGGTTGTATACGGCCCCGGCCGATGCGGCTTATATCTTTGATATTACCGCAATGAAGAATATGGGCTTTAACATGCTGCGCAAGCACATAAAGATCGAACCTCAGCGATGGTACTATCACTGCGACCGCCTTGGCATGATCGTATGGCAGGATATGGTAAACGGCGGCAGTTCCTATAAGCACTGGTTCGTAACCTACGCGGCAACTCTTTTTTCCAGGAAAAAGCTGTGGATACCGGACAGTTGCCTGCGTCTCCTGTCCCGTGTACACCGGGAAGGCCGTCTGGAATTTGTACGGGAAATGAAAGCTACGATCCGGCTTCTGAAAGGACATCCAAGCATTGCCACGTGGGTCCTGTTCAATGAGGGCTGGGGACAATTCCACGCCAGGCACATTACCAAGATCGCAAGAACATGCGATCCAAGCCGTCTGATCGACCAGGCCAGCGGCTGGTTTGACCAAAGCGGCGGAGACCTGCAGAGTATTCATCACTATTTCTTTAAGCTGAAGTTTGCGCCCGAATCAAGGCGTGCAACCGTACTATCGGAATTTGGCGGGTACTCCATGCAAATTCCCGAGCACAGTGCTTACGATAAATTGTATGGATATGGCACCTTTAAAGATGCTGCAGGGTTACAGAAGGCTTTTAAGGAGCGGATGCAGAAAGTGCAGGAACAGATCCCTGAAGGAATGTGTGCAGGGGTTTATACACAATTATCCGATGTGGAAGAAGAGGTGAACGGAATCTTCACCTACGACCGTGAGATCAACAAGATAGCGCAGCCTTAAAGCTGCGCTATAAATCTCTTCACATTATCGGTAATATCTCCATGGAAAACCGCCGAACCGGATACGATCACATTAGCGCCGGCCTCCAGCACCACATGCACATTATCCTGGCCGACACCACCATCCACCTGAATATCAAGATCAATGCCTAACTCATCCGCCATCCCGCGTGCCTGTCTGATACGCTCCGTAGATTCCGGTATATACTGCTGTCCTCCAAATCCCGGCTCCACCGTCATCACCAACAACATATCTATCTTCGGCAGGTATTTCCTGACGGCCTCGATCGGTGTCCCTGGTTTAATGGACATCCCCACCCGGCATCCGAGAGTATGGATCTGATCGATCAATGCATCGGCATCTCCAGTGGCCTCCAGATGAAAGGTAATACTGTCGGCTCCACATTCTTTAATCTGCTTCACATACCGTTCCGGCTCCACGATCATCAAATGTACATCAAACACCCTGTCTGTTGCCTTGCGGATCGACTTGATCAGCGGCATTCCAAAGGAGATCGACGGCACAAACACACCGTCCATCACATCGATATGGATATACTGCGCTCCCGCCGCAGCCGCTTCCCTGATCTGCTCTCCGAGCACCGAGAAATCCGCTGCCAGGATCGAAGGAGACAAAATGTTTTTCCTAGTAATTTTTTCAGACATTCTCCTACTTCCTTATCCTACATCCTCTTTGTGCAAGAATTCTGCAAACAACTTCTCAGCCATCGCCGCAGCGATGGCTGAAAACAGATAAAGCTGTTATTTCACAAAGCCCTTCACAGACTCATAGATTCCCTTGCCATCCAGTCCGTATTTCTCAACCAGCGCACCTGCAGGGCCTGACTCACCGAACACATCCTGCATACCGATCTTAAGAACCGGTGTCGGACACTGTGCACATAAGCAGTCACACACTGCACTGCCAAGGCCGCCGATCACAGAATGTTCTTCCGCAGTCACTACCTTGCCTGTCTTCTTCGCAGAAGCCACCACAAGTTCTTCATCAAGAGGCTTGATAGTATGGATATTGATCACCTCAGCGCTGATGCCGTCAGCCTCCAGCATCTGTGCCGCTTCCAGCGCGGAAGCTACCGTGATACCGCTGGCGATGATAGTCACGTCACTGCCTTCTCTAAGGAGAACGCCCTTGCCCAGTTCAAATTTGTAATCCGGCCTGTCATTGATCACCGGCACAGCCGCACGGCCAAACCGCAGATACACCGGCCCTTCAAATTCAATCGCTGCTCGTACAGCCGCCTTCGCTTCCACATCATCGGAAGGCACCACCACCGTCATGCCCGGTATCGTGCGCATCAACGCCACATCCTCGTTACACTGGTGGGTCGCACCGTCCTCGCCCACCGTGATACCAGCATGAGTCGCACCGATCTTCACATTCAGATGAGGATAACCGATGGAGTTACGCACCTGCTCGAAGTTCCGTCCTGCCGCAAACATAGCGAAAGAACTGATGAAAGGAATCTTGCCGCAGGTAGCCAGTCCTGCCGCAATACCTGTCATATTACACTCTGCGATACCGCAGTCTACATGGCGGTCCGGAAATGCCTTCTGGAACACCCCGGTCTTGGTAGCACCCGCAAGGTCAGCATCGAGGACTACCAGATTCGGAAAATCAGCACCACATTCAGCAAGTGCATTACCATAACTTTCGCGCGTAGCGATCTTCTTAACATCTGCCATTAGTTTGCACCTCCTAATTCTTCACCAATCTTCGTAAGATCTGCCATCGCAACAGCATACTCCTCATCGTTGGGAGCCTTGCCGTGCCAGCCTGCGCTGTTCTCCATGAAAGAAACGCCCTTGCCTTTAACCGTCTTACAGATAATGGCCGTCGGCATGCCTTTGGTTGCTCTGGCCTCTTTAAATGCAGCATCTATCTGGTCAAAATCATTGCCGTCAATGTTGATCACATGGAAATTAAATGCCTCGAACTTCTTGTCGATCGGATATGGGGAACACACATCATCAACTTTACCGTCAATCTGCAAACCGTTGTTATCTACGATCACCACCAGATTGTCCAGCTTACGGTGTCCTGCAAACATGGAAGCCTCCCACACCTGGCCCTCCTGGATCTCACCGTCGCCAAGCAATGTATAAACTCTGTAGTCCTTATTATCCATCTTCGCTGCCAGCGCCATACCTACCGCCGCAGAAATACCCTGCCCCAGGGAACCGGATGACATATCCACACCAGGTGTCTCCTGCATGCAAGGATGACCCTGCAGATAAGAACCCAGATGACGCAGTGTTGGCAGATCCTCCACCGGGAAATATCCTCTATTAGCCAATGTAGAGTAAAGGCCCGGAGCCGTGTGTCCCTTGGACAGCACAAAACGATCCCTGTCCGCCTTCTTCGGATCCTTGGGATCCACATTCATCTCCTCGAAATAGAGATATGTAAACAGATCCGCTGCAGACAAAGAACCGCCCGGATGTCCCGCCTTCGCACCGTGTACTGCGGTGACGATTCCTTTGCGAACTTCATTAGCTGTTTTCTGTAACTCTAATTTGTTCATCTTTACAACCATGCCTCCTTTTGATTGTTATGTTATGATGCCACGGTCAAAAGATACCATGCGGATCGTTCCGTGCCATGCACTTCCACAATCCTGGCATCATATCATTAAAGCCGTCAGACAATTGTCTTAAGCCACATACAATTTAATCAGTATTATACCACAAATATTGATAACTCACCATACGATTCTTGCACTATTTTGTTTAACTGCCACTTATCTGCCCTGCCCGTAATAGGCATTCGCGCCATGCTTTCTGTAATAATGCTTATCCTGCAGTTCCTGAGGCGCCGGCTGGATTCTAGCCTCGATCGTCTCCGCACGATATGCCATTTTGGCAACTTCCTCCAGGACTACTGCGTTGTGCACTGCCTCGTGGGCATCTTTACCCCATGCAAACGGTCCATGATTCTTGCACAGAACTGCCGGAACCGCTGCCGGATCCTTGCCCAGCCGCGCAAACTCACTGACGATCAAAAGTCCCGTATTCTTCTCATAGGCCGCCTCGATCTCCTCTGCATTCAGACATCTTAAGCAGGGAATCTCCCCGTAAAAATAGTCCGCATGGGTCGTTCCGTAACAGGGAATGCTGCGTCCTGCCTGCGCCCAGCTTGTCGCATAGGAAGAATGCGTATGTACCACACCACCAATCTCCTGCCACGCCTTATACAACTCCACATGAGTGGCCGTATCGGATGAGGGATTATACTTACCCTCCACTTTGTTGCCCTCCAGATCCACCAGTACCATATCTTCCGGTGTCAGCTTGTCATAGTCCACGCCGCTGGGCTTGATCGCAAAAATACCACTCTCCCTGTCAATCTCACTGACATTGCCCCAGGTAAACGTGACCAGTCCATATTTGGGCAGAAGCATATTCGCTTCATAAACCCTTTGCTTTAATTCTTCTAACATCTTATCCGTCACACCTTTCTCTCTTAAATAGACTCTCGAAATCTGTTCCTACTCCGTAAGATCCGCAGCTTCCACATCTTAGATGTTCTCTACGGCCGCCCTCTCAACCGCAAGCCCTGCGCTGTAGCGCTTCATAAAGGTATCAAACCCTGTAACATCCTTCTCCACCGGATCCAGCTTCTCGCCCTTCTGGCCGGCAAACACCTTGCTGTCAAGGAACTGTGCCAGGCTCTCATCCGCCTCTTTATTGACCATATAGGAAGCCAGCAGTGCGATACCCCACGCGCCGCCTTCTCCAGCCGTCTCCATCACGCTCACCGGCGCATTCATCGCCGCTGCCAGAATGCTCTGTCCCACACCCTTGGTCTTGAAGAGGCCGCCGTGGCCCAGGATCTCGTCCACCTGTACTTCCTCTTCCCGGAACAGGATGTCAAAACCGGTCTTCAGCGCACCCAGTGAAGTAAACAGATGTACCCTCATAAAGTTCGCCAGATTAAATTTCGCATCCGGTGTACGCACGAACAGCGGACGGCCTTCGTTAAAGCCGGTCACATGTTCACCGGAGAAATAATTGTACGCCAGCAGGCCGCCGCAGTCGTCATCCCCCTCCAATGCCTTGCGATAGAGATTGCCGTACAGTTCGTTCATATCCACCTTCTGGCCCATCAGCTCGGA
Source organism: uncultured Lachnospiraceae bacterium (assembly GCA_910588215.1). GTDB lineage: Bacteria > Bacillota > Clostridia > Lachnospirales > Lachnospiraceae > UBA3282. The sequence goes on along the minus strand of CAJUQJ010000004.1, from coordinate 142,311 downwards.
ATACTCTTTGAAAAGGTTCACCCAGGCATTCAGATCCGAAGTACAGTTATTACAATGTACCATAGCCACCAGGCTGCCGTCCGGTGTAGTCACCAGATCGATGGCGTCATAGACCTTCGACAGCTCCTTCTCCAGCACGATCATGCCGAACACGCTGGTGCCGGCAGACACGTTACCGGTTCTTTGGGCCACACTGTTGGTAGCCGCCATACCCGTCCCGGCATCACCTTCCGCCGGACATACGGGCACCCCTGCCTCCAGCGTTCCCGTAGGATCAAGCAGTTTCACGCCTTCTGCTGTCAGCACGCCGGCCTGCTGTCCCGCCGTATGGACTGCCGGCAGAACTTCCTGCACCTTCCACGCATAGCCCTTCTCGGCCACCGCGTCGTTAAACTGCTCCATCATCCTCGCGTTAAACTGTCCGGTAGCAATATCGATAGGGAACATCCCGGATGCCTCACCCACACCGACCACCTTCTCACCGGTCAATCTCCAGTGAATATATCCTGCCAGCGTGATCACGAATTTCAGATCCGCCACATGTTCTTCACCATTCAGGATTGCCTGATAGAGATGTGCGATCGTCCATCTCTGAGGAATATGATACTGAAACAGCTCCGTCAACTTCCCGGAAGCCTCCTCGGTGATCGTATTCCTCCAAGTGCGGAAGGGTACCATCAACTCGTCCTTGTCGTTAAATGCCATATAACCGTGCATCATGGCACTGAAACCGATCGCCCCCAGCCTCGTCAGCTTCTCGCCGTACTGCGCCTGCACATCCTCCGTCAGCTTCCGATAGCAGTCCTGCAGCCCCGTCCAGATATCCTCCAAACTATAAGTCCAGATGCCATTCTCCAACCTGTTCTCCCAGTCATGCGCTCCCGACGCGATGGGCTGGTTCTTCTCATCTACCAGTACCGCCTTGATCCTGGTCGATCCGAATTCAATACCCAGAACTGCCTTACCACTGGCAATACACTCTTTTGCTCCCATATCATACCTCCGTTTTTGATAAATTTATTCCACCTGTGCGGTTGCAATCCAATGACCAGTCTGCATGCCATATATGGCAATGCAGGCAAGGCATTGGATTAGCAACCCACTTCCAAATGAGCAAAATGCGGATGCGCAAGCAGACGCAAAAGCGCGTAAGCGCGGGTTTTGTGAATGTGGAAGTCGGGTTGGATGCTCCTTGGAGCGTCCAACCGCACAGGTGAACTTTATTTATACTATACTACATATCCTGCCATGAGACAACTTTACCTTCTCCTGCCACAAAAGCAGAGGCGCGCACTCCTGCACGCACCTCCGCCGTCTTACAGCTTCAAAGCTGTCAATCTTTATGCTTTCTTTCTCTCCTTAATATTCGCCAGCACCGCCTGCAGCACGATAAAGAAGCACAGCAGGATAGCAGTCACGATATTTGCCCAGGAGCTGACCAGCTTACCGTTTGACTTCACCAGCGTAGAGATCGTACCGTTGATCATAACGCCGAACAGGGTACCGACCACATTACCCACACCGCCTGTCAGCAGGGTGCCGCCAATGACCGCCGATGAGATCGCATCCATCTCCAGACCGGTAGCCTGTGTGGTGGTGCCACTCATAGTATTCAGACAGTAACAGATGCCGCCGATGGATGCCAGGAAGCTTCCCAGCACATAGGTCTTCAGCTTTGTCTTACGCACGTCAAGGCCCATCAGGGTCGCGGACTGGCTGTTGCCGCCCACCGCATAGATGCTCCTGCCAAACTTGGTGTATTTGAGCATCAGGAATACCAGGATAACGATCAGCAACGCCACAAGCACACTCACACGGACGTATGGGATCTGCAGCACACCTTTTCTGTTCGTATAAGCACCGATTCCGAAAGGAATATTGATCTTCGTGTTGGACAGCTTTACAAAAAGCTGATCCGTCACGATACTCACCTGATCCGTACAGATCACTGCCGTCATGCCTCTGGCAAAGAACAGGCCCGCCATGGATACAATAAACGGCTGGATGTCCAGATAGGCGATGCAAAAACCCTGCACGGCCCCGAACACAATGCCAATCAGCAGTACAAGAACCATCAGCACCGGGCTTTTCATGCCCCATTCCTCCATACCCACTGCCAGCAGCATACAGTCCATGGCCACCACGGATCCTACGGAGATATCAATACCGCCCGTGAGCATGACACAGGTCGTACCGCAGGCCACACATAGAAGTCCCGCATTATTGATCAGTACATTCAAGAATGTCTGCAGATGGGTAAATCCCTTGTCTGCATAGACGATGCAGCCTGCCGCATACATCACTACAAACAGCGCAATGGTGATCACCAACAAAAGGCTGTTGCCATTGATCTTTAATTTCTTCATCTTCTACGCCTCCTTTGCAGCTGTCTTATTGGCAGACAGTTTCTTAAAGAACTCTTTCACCGGCTCAGACTGAATGACTACGATCAGGATGACCACGATCGCCTTGAATACAGGCGCCTGTGCGGAGGAAACACCCAGCGCATACAGTGTGGTGGTGATCGCCTGAATGGTATAAGCGCCGATGATGGAACCGGCCAGATTGAATTTGCCGCCGCCCAGGCTGTTGCCGCCCAGCGCCACTGCCAGGATGGCATCCATTTCCATATTGAGTCCGATATTGTTCGTGTCAGCGGAATAGATACGGGAAGTAGCGGTAATACCCGCGATACCCGCACACAGACCACAGATCGCATAGCACATCAGAATGATCTTGGCAGAGTTAAAACCGGAGATCCTGGCTGCCTTCTTATTGATACCCACACTCTGTACAAAAGTCCCCAGCGCCGTAAATTTCAAGATCAGCGACATGATCAGAACGCAGATCGCCGCGATCAGGATCGGCGTCGGCAGAAATCCGATATAGGAACCAAAGAACTGGAAAGAAGGAACACGCACATACACGATAGCGCTGTTGCAGAGCAGCAGGCCGATCGCCCGTCCAGCAGACCAGAGGATCAGAGTCGCCACCATGGGCTGGATATTCAGGTAAGCCACCAGAAACCCGTTGAACAGGCCGCAGACAACCGCCACCAGAATGCCGGCGCCAATGCCGACCCAGAGCGGACTCGCATACTCGGACACGTTGGTCACGCCGTAACCTGCCAGCAGCATACAACACATACCGCCTGACAGACTCATCACGGAACCGACCGATATATCCGTTCCGGCGGAGGCCGATACGACCAGCGTCATGCCGATGGCCAAAATAGCAACCTCGCTGCCACGGTTCAAAATATCGATCAGACGGCCGTAGAGAATCGTATTACCCGAAGAAGTCAACTGTGTGCTGATCGCGAAGAAGGAGAACGGAGCGTTCCCGCTTGCGATATCATAGATCACGTTAACGAACATGACCAAAAGCATACTGAAAATAGGCAGGAATAACTGCATCTTTGTTATTTTCTTTATCTTACTCATGTGCCACACCTCCTGCAATGGCGTGCATTACGCCTTCCTGTGTCATCTCATCGCCGCTGATCTCTCCCACCTTGGCGCCGTCCCGCAGGACCGCCATCCGATTGCAGGTACGCAGCATCTCTTCAATCTCCGACGAGATGAAGATCAGACTCTTACCTTCCTGGGCCAGCTTGATCACCAGCTTCTGTATCTCTGTCTTGGTACCGATATCGATACCGCGTGTCGGTTCGTCCAGAATCAGAAAATCCGGGTTTGTGGCAAGCCATCTGGCCAGGATCACCTTCTGCTGATTGCCGCCCGACAGACGTTTGATCAACGTCTCTCTGCTGGCTGTCTTGATCTGCAGCAGTTCTATGTACTGATCGGCGATCTCAATCTGCTTCGCCATCGGAATCTTCTTGAAGATTCCCAGCTTCGCCTGCATCGCCAGAATGATATTCTCCCGCACCGACAGATCGCCGATGATTCCTTCCGCCTTTCTGTCATCCGGCAGAAGGCCCATCCCCAGGTTCATGGCATCGATAGGACTCTTGATCTTCTCTTCCTTGCCGTTTACCTTAAGGGTTCCTGTCTGTGCCCTGTCGGCACCGTAAATGGCCCGTGCCAGTTCGCTTCTACCGCTTCCCAGAAGGCCGGTGAGTCCCACCACTTCACCCTTATGTATCTCCAGATCAAAAGGCTTGATGGTACCCGCATGGCTCAATCCCTTGGCATCAATCTCCAGCGGAACATTGGTAAAGTCCATGCTGCCCTCCGGTTTGATGCTGGCCAGATCGTCGAAGTCCTTACCCATCATAGCCGCCACCAGCTTGACTCTCGGCAGTTCCTCCACCGTATACTCGCCTACCAGCGTGCCGTTCCGAAGCACCGTGATACCGTCGCACACCGCATACACCTGCTCCAGGAAATGAGTTACGAACACGATCCCGACACCCTGCCCCTTAAGCCGCTTCATCATATGGAACAGCTTCTCCACCTCGTTATCATCCAACGATGAAGTAGGCTCATCCAAGATCAGAACCTTACTCTCCATATCCACGGCACGGGCGATAGCGATCATCTGCTGCAGAGCCAGCGAATACTCTTCCAGGTTCCTGGTCACCTCGATATCCAGATCCAGGTCCTTCATCAGCTGCGCTGCCATCTGATTCATCTTACGGCGGTTGACCGTCCCGATCTTCGTCAGGGGTTCCCGCCCGATATATAGATTCTCCGCCACCGACAGATTGGGGCAGAGGTTGACTTCCTGATAAACTGTCGAAATTCCCTTATGTTGAGCGTCCATCGTGTCCTTGTTCACAATGGGCCCATCGATGCCCGCTACATGGATCTCGCCGGCTTCAAACTTGTTAACACCCGTCAGGCACTTGATCAATGTCGATTTCCCGGCGCCGTTTTCCCCCATCAGCGCACGGATCTCACCCTTTCTCAGTGTGAAGTCCACATTGTCCAGCGCTTTGACACCGGGGAAGGTCATACAGATTCCCCGCATCGTTAAAGCAATATTACTGTCCATATAAATACCTCCTGCCGTCACACATCTCGTCATATTGCCGGTAATTTTCCAACAATACGTCCTTTACCTCTCTATTGTACATCAAATTTGGCGAAAGAAAAAGGAGAGAAATAAAATTTCTCTCCCTATTCTATTCTTATGTTGTTCGTTCAAATACTGTTCTTAGTATGCGCGGCCATCCAGAACTTCCTGGGTCATCGTTGTTGCATACTGAGACTCGATACCAGGTGCTACGAAAGCCTCGTCAATAACGACTGTCTGCGCGTCGATCGCTTCGCCAGCCTGCAGCTTCTGGATAACTTCTGCTGCGAACTCAGCCTGCAGAGGGTTACACTCTACGTTGCAGTTGATCTTGCCGTCTAAAGTATACTGTAATCCGTCGTGTGTAGCGTCGAAGGAGATGATGATCACATCACCGTCAACACCGTATGTGATGCCTGCTGCATCCATAGCGTCCATTGCACCGTATGCTTCGTTATCGTTCTGGCATACTACTACGTTGAAATCGCTGTAAGATTTGATGAAGGACTCCATAACTTCCTGTCCGCCTGCCTGTGTAAAGTCACCGGACTGAGAATCAAGGATCGTCCACTCGCTGTGCTGTCCTGCGATGTTGTTGAAACCTTCTGTACGTCCCAGTGTTGCGGATGCGCCTACAGAACCTTCGATCACAAGGATGTTAGCAGCTTCGCCGTTCAGGTACTCAGCCAGCCAGTTACCAGCCATCTCACCTTCAGCAACCATGTCGCAGCCAATCTGTGTCTCATACAAAGATGCATCAGCGTCTACGGAACGGTCAACGATCAGTACAGGAATACCTGCGTCCTGAGCCTCCTGAAGAACTGTGTCCCAACCTGCTGTCTCGATCGGAGCGATGCAGATGTAATCCATCTCCTGCTGGATGAAAGTACGAACTGCCTCTAACTGTACTGCATTGTCGTTGTCAGCGTCAACGAAAGATAACTCATAACCGTTTGCCTCAGAGAATGTGTCCTGATAGTTCTGTGTGTTCGCTGCACGCCAGTCTGACTCGTGTCCAACCTGTGCAAAACCTACTCTGATCAGTTCACCGTCTGCTGCCGGTGCTGCTGCTTCTTCGTCAGTTGCTGCATCCTCTGCCGGTGCCTCTTCCTCCGCAGGAGCTTCCTCTTCTGCCGGAGCCTCTTCTTCTGCCGGTGCCTCTTCCTCTGCCGGAGCTGCATCTGCCGGTGCCGCTTCATTGCCGCCGCATCCTGCGAGAGATGCCATTGTCATACCTGCTACTAATAAAAGCGCTAATTTTCTCTTCATTACTTTTCCTCCCTTAATGAATTAGAATTTGTTTATGAAGCTGTCCCGTGGACTGGTCTTCATGATTTTATTTTATCGGTCGCAATATCAATCGTCAATGTAATAACGTTGCGTTTGCTTGATTTCGTTGAAATAAACAATACAAATTTGTGACCACGCAAGAAAATACAGACAAATTCTATTTTCTATGTTATAATTTTTACGATTACGGTAGTTTTTTTATGATTTCTATGTATTGAACACGGAAAATATTCCTGTTTTTGTTTGTCTATTCTGCCGATATTGGAAAATTATGTTGCAAATTTTATGATTTCTTTACCTGCGTGTGAATAGATTTTGAACAAATTATGAACATGAAGTAAGAAAATTTACCACCTGTACGATTGCAATCCACTTTCAAATGAGTAAAATGCGAAAGTCAAGTTGAATGCTCTTTGGAGCGTACACGCGCCATGCAGCCTGCAGCCCATGCAGCCCATGCAGCTTGTCTGCATGTGTGCATTGTGTGCATATGCGCAGGTATGCGCTAATACTGGCACCGTACTTTTCACAGAACATTTGTATCCGGAAAGACATGAGATTGCAGAGATAAGGTTAAAAAATCACACTGATGTGCTGATTTTTTAACTGTGAGTTTGTGCCGGAGCCACAAACTCCTTGATCGCAGAGCAGAATCTGAAATTCTGCTCGCGTCCTCAGCGCAAAGCGCTTCGGCATAAAGGTAAATATGAAAGGAATAAGACATATGGCAGCAAAATACAAACAGCTGGCGGCACGGCTGACGGATCTGATCTCCGCCAATCTTCAAAACGGGATTCACAAACTGCCCACGGAGGCTGAACTTTGCAGACAGTATCAGGTCAGCCGGCAGACTGTACGCCAGGCACTGTCTCTGCTCAGTGCGCAGGGCCTTATCACTACCCGGCAAGGCAGCGGTTCTTATGCCACAGGATTGTCCGAGGACGGTTTTGGCAATACGATAGCGCTGCTTATCCGCAACGAGCAGGAACATATCTATCCTGAATTGGTCAATGATATCCGTACCCTCCTTGCGGATAAGGGCTATACTCTGTCGGTCTATTCTACGAAAGATCAGGTGTCGAGAGAACGAGAGATTCTGGAAAAACTGCTGCAGGATACACCGCGAGGGATCATTGCGGAACCCTGCAAGAGCGCCCTGCCCAATCCGAATCTGAATTGTTACGAGAAATTCCGCAAACTGGAGAGACCACTCGTCTTCCTGCACAGCAGTTATACGGCGCTTCCCTGGGCGGTATGTATCAAGAATGACGATTACTCCGGCGGCTATCTGCTGGGACAGCATCTTTCTGCTCGGGGACATACCAGAGTCGCCGGGCTTTTTAAGATAGATGATATGCGTGGCGTGGAACGATACCACGGTTTTCAGAGCTTTATGCGGGACAGCGGGCATATGATTCCCGACTGCCACATCGGCTGGTACACGTCAGCAGAGCTGAACCGGTTAGAAGACAAGCAGGATACCCGTTTCCTCTCGGAGTTTATCCACAGGCAGCTGCCGGATTGTTCCGCTCTCATCTGTCAGAATGACGAGATCGCTTATTGGATGATTAAGGAACTTTCTTACGCCGGCCTCGAAGTGCCGCAGGATATCACGGTAGTCTGCTTCGCCGACAGCTATTTAAGTGAGTTGAGCCATGTCCGCATCACTACGCTGGCCCACAAGCCCCACGAGACGGCACGGCGCACCGCGGACTGTATGCTGCGCTCTCTGCAGCGGCTGCCGGCAGTATCGCAGGAGATTCCCTGGGAACTGATCGTACGGGAGAGCGATGCCGCTCTGCATTCTTAACTTATCCGGCGCGCGGCGTCAATCTCTTCTAAGTACTAGTACTCCGTACTTGAAGTTCCTGTGCAAATTTTCGAGGATATTTTTTCGAGTGTACAAGTTCAGAAACGGAGGCGTAGCGGGCTACGTTGAGTATTCTGGGCTTGTGCAATCGGGAAAATAGACCGAAATATTTGCACAAGGGTTTTCAGTACGGAGTACTAGTACTCCGTATACGGTACTCCCGGGGCGTACACCCTTGTGTCTTTTTGAACACGAAGCTGAAATAATGGGGATCTTTATAGCCCACCTCCAGCGCAATGTCCCTGGAAGGCTTCTCAGTCTGACGCAGCAGTTTCTTTGCCTTCTCCATGCGTTTCTGCGTCACATACTCGATAAACGTCACTTCCATCTCCTGACTGAAGACAGCACTGAAATAATTGGCGCTGACGCCCACTTCTCCTGCCACCGCATTGAGGGAAAGGCTCTCCTGCCTATAATTTTCTTCTATATAATCCAGTGCCCGTTTCAGCACGGTCTTACTGCGATTGACAGATTCCTGGTCACGCAGTTCCATGGCCTTTTCCAGTATGTTCTTAATATAGGCAGTCAGCTCCTCCACACTGAAATTGGCCTCCTGTATCTGCTCCTCCCCCAACAGCTCCAGAAATTCCTTCTTGTCATAGCCGATGGATTCCACATACGCCATCACCACGAAATGCACATGAAATACAAGATAATTCTGGAAAAGCCTGGACTGCAGCGCATCCTGAATACTGCGCAGCCAGCTTAGCGTAAAGTCCTGGATCTCATCAAGGCTGCCTCTGGTCAGGAAATCCCGGATCAACCCCGGATCGACCTTAGAAGAATCGATATCCCCGATCTTGCCGCCGGATGCAGGCGGCATATAGTTGTCCGTCACTTCTTTCTTGAAAATATGAACTGTAGGCATCAGGAACCTGTATGCAAACTGGTGGTTGGCAGACGTATAACACTTGGCCAGCATGCTGAGCCGTTCCACCGGCTCCCCGGCTGCGGCGTACCAATCCAGCGCGCCATCCGTGGAACCGCAGATACGCTCTATCCCCTCAAGACATCTGTCCGTCAGTTCCTGTATCTGCTCCGGATTTCCCTTGATCAGCACCACATAAGTATTGATGTTCCAGCGGAAAACAATGTGTTCAGGATAACGCACAAAATACCTCAGCAATTCGTCCCTCTTTCTGGCAAAGTTCTCCGACTCGAAACCATTGTCCGGCCCATCCCTTTTCTCCAGCAGGCTGAACATCATCAGATTATAGCAGGACGCATTGATCTTCAGCGACAGTTTGGCCGCCTCCTCGTAGATATCCTGTACAGGAATCCGCCCCTCGAACACCTTCATGAAAAAATTCGTCCGGGAGAATTGTTCATACTCCCTCGTCTCTTCCTGGAATTTGTCCTGATACCGTTTCTGCTCCTGCTCCGTCTCAATCTTAGTCCGCAGCTCACTCAGCACCTTCTGCAGCGTGGCCCGCGTGATAGGCTTCAGCAGATACTGCTCCACCCCCAGCGAAATGGCCTGTCTGGCATACTCGAAATCATCGTAGCCGCTGATTATGATGATCTTCGTCTCCGGGAACTCCTGATGTACGATGCGGCTCAGAGACAATCCGTCCATAAAAGGCATTCTTATATCAGTCAACAACACATCCGGCCGTGTCTTCTGGATCAGCGGCAGCGCCATTTCACCATCGCTGGCCTCTCCCACGAATTTATACCCGTACTGCTGCCAGGGAATGTTGTCCCTCAGCCCTTCCCTGACGATACTTTCATCTTCCACGAGAAATATTTTCAGCATGTTTTCCTCCATTCCGAAGCGTGCGCAGAGATCAAGTTAATAGTTTCTCTCCTGCAGCACTTCCTCCGTCACATTATCGATCGTAAAGATATCTTCTTCCACATAATAGTCCTTCTCCACTTCCTGCCCCTTCTCCAGCATAGATATCACCTGCGAAAGATATTCTCCTTGGTTCGGGTTGCATTCAATATCCACGTTGATCGTGCCGTCGGCCACCATCTCCAGCGCATCATGCACGGCATCGAAGGAAATGATGCTGATCTCTCCGTATACCCCAACGGTCCGGCCGGCCTCCCTGATGGCCTCGATAGCGCCGAAGGTCATATCATCATTCTGAGAGACTACCACGTCGATGTCCGGATATTTACGCAGAAAACCTGCCATCACCTCTTTGCCTTTGGCAGAAGTAAAGTCGGCACATTTTTCCTCCAGGATCTTCCAGTTGGCGTGTTTGTGCGCCACCTCCGCAAAACCCATACTTCTCCCGATCGCAGAGGAAGCGCCCTCCGTCCCTGTCAGCACTACAATATTCACGTCCTCCTCTTCGGTCACGCCTTCCTTGCGCAGATGCCCTTCCAGCCATCGGCCGGCCTTGACCCCCTCCTGCCTGGAATCAGTGCCGACCCAGCTGACGCACAGATCCTGGTCTGCCGCCTCCACTTTTCTGTCCATCATGATGACTGGGATCCCCGCCTCTTTCGCTTCCTGCAGCACTGTCCGCCAGCCGTTCTCCACCACCGGGGCAAACACGATATAATCCACCCGCTGGGAGATGAAGCTGCGGATCGCTTTGATCTGATTCTCCTGCTTCTGACGCGCATTGCTGAAAAGCAGGAAATAACCGTTCTCCGTGGTGAAGACCGACTGCACCGATTCCGTATTGGCTGTTCTCCACCCCGACTCGCTGCCCAGCTGGGAAACACCCACCACGATGCGGTCTGTCTCTTCGCTGACGTAGGGCTCCTCCTCGATATCCGTAAACAACCCCAGCCCCCAGACAAACACTGCTAGAAAGATCGTGACTGTCAGTATGAATATGACGATCAGCTCATTATGTTTCCAATTTGTTCTCATGTGACCTGTTCTTTCTCCTGTTGATATCCTGTTTTCCTTTTGTAATACGCAGTCGAACCAAGGCTGCCATAAAGGATAAGATTGCATTAATCCTATTGACCTCAGTGCAAAATCTAAAAGACGTTATCCCTCATAGGGGATCGCCGGGATCACTACCTCCACGCAAGTACCCTGTCCGGGTGCAGAGTCGATCTCCATACCGTACTCTACACCGAAATTCATACGAATGCGTTCATTCACATTAGCCAGCCCAAAGCCCTTGCCGGTGTCCTGACAGGGCTTCATGATCTCACTGCGCAGATTATCCAGTTCTTCTTTTTCCATGCCCACACCGTTGTCCTGCACCTGAAAAAGCACCGTATCCCCCAGCAGCTTTCCGGTGACCACGATAACGCCCTTTGCCCGCTTATACTTGATCCCATGATAGAGGGAATTCTCCACCAGCGGCTGCAGCGTCAATTTCAGGATTTTATACCGGTACAGCTCAGGCGCAATGTCGATCCGGTATTCCAGAATGTCCCGGTAGCGCACCTGCTGGATCTCCAGATAACTCCTGATATGCATCTCTTCCTCCTGGATCGTGATATACTCCTTGCCTTTGCTTAAGACCAGGCGGAAAAACTCCGACAGAGATACTACCATATTCACCGCCTTGTCGGAAGCATGTCCCTCGATCAGCCAGACAATGGTATCCAGCGTATTATACAAAAAGTGCGGGTTGATCTGTTCCTGTAAAAGCCGCAGATCCGCATGCCGCATCTTGCGCTCGTCCTCCTTGATCTTACCCACAAGCTCCTCCAGACTCTCCGTCATGCTGTTGACACTGTCCGCCAGCACTGCCACCTCATCATTGGTATCCGTCCTCGCCCGCGCCGAGAAATCTCCCTGCGAAATCTGCCTAGTCACCTGCGAAAGTTCTTGAATAGGCTTGATGATACCTGCCACGATCATCATCGTCAGAACCACCACCATCACCACGAGAAGCACAAGCAGAATGCCGCAGAATATCGTGAAGGTATGTACCCTGTCATTGAGCTGCTGTGTCAGGTGTTCGATGCTTCTCGTCTGATAATAGATATAAGACTGAATGTTATCCTGAACCAACTCAGTCATGATATAAATATTGTTGTCAAGCATCTCGATATTCATATCATAACTTTTCTCAGACTCCAGATTCGACTTGATATCGTCTACCCGATCTTCCAATGTATCAATATTGCGCATCAGGATCTGCAGCCAGGCCCTGCTCTCTCCGTCTGTCGTGATCTTCATTAATTTACCAAATTCACTGCGCAGATCTTCGATCATCCCGTAAGGGTTCTGCAACCCTTCCTCGTCACCCACCGTCTCAAAGGTGACAGACCCCACCACTAACTTATAGAGGCTTTCATCCATCTCTTCCTTAAAATTCAGGTTATAGTTATTTGCCACCGTCATATTGCTCACGATGGCTCTGTAAGCATTGCTGTAACTGTGCAGCGCGTAGATCAGATAGACCACCATGATCAGAAACGGCACCGCCACCGTCGCAGACAACATAAAAAGTTTATTCTTAATGGAATATTTCACCTTATCAGAATGCACGTTAACCTCCCGTTGACAGCAATATACTTTTAACATCATATCATACTTGCATCCTGATGTCAGCTTTGGGTAACAGTTCAGCCTTTGGCACAAACTCACGGCAGAATACTTGCATCCCTCGATTCATATACTAGGAACAAACCCAACTGACAGGTGCTGCCTTGAAACGCCATCTATCTTTCAAACAATGGGCTGCTGCCCTGCTCCTTTTTGCAGGCTTTAGCGCTGCAACTTTTTATTGTTATCATCTACATCATGCGGATGCCCGCTTTGAACAATTTACGGAACGCTTTTTCCTGGAAGAACTACAGGCCAATCCGATCCATTTCCACTATTCCATGGACGACCCGGAAGCCTGGCATATCGACGAATCCAAGTTAAAGCTTCCCGTTTACCATGCGGGCGAAGCTGCGAACAATGTCTATGCGCTGTCCACTCTGTCCGACCGCCTGGCGGAATTTGAACCGGATAAGCTCTCTGAAGCGAACCGCTCCCTCTACAATCTTCTGTGCACATACATAGATGCCGCATCCCATACCGCAGCCTACCCTTATTTCTCCGAACCACTGTCCCCTTCCTCCGGTATGCCCTCGGAACTGCCAGTCCTGCTTGCAGAGTACCGGCTCGATACAGCTGAAGACATAGAGCTTTATCTGTCCATCTTAGAGCAGATCCCCGCTTACTTTGACGGTCTTATCGTGTTTGAACGGGAAAAAGCGACGGCCGGGCTTTTTATGTCGGATACCACCGCCGATAAGGTCATAAAACAGTGTGCGGAACTGATGAATGTCGAGCAGCTGGAAAATAATTCTCATTTTCTGGAACTTACTTTTATCCAGAGACTGGATGTGCTCCTGGAAGCCGGTCTGATCACCGAGCAGGAGGCACTATCCTATGAGGCCGAAAACAACAGGCTTCTCACCACCGTCGTCGCACCCGCCTACGACCGCCTGGCCGACGAACTGACCCTGCTAAAAGGAAGCGGCAAGGATACCTGCGGTCTGGCAAGGCACGAAGGCGGGCAGGACTATTATAAGGCGCTGCTTCGAATGCAGACCGGTTCGGTGCGCACCATAGACGAGATCAAGGAGCTTCTCTTCCGTGACCTGAAATCTAACTATGAACAGATGGCTACCCTGCTTGCCAAAGATCCCTCCCTGAAAGAGCAGTTTCTGAACGAGCAGGCGCTGCTGCCTCAGATGACGCCGGAGGAGATGCTTACCTATCTGGAAACGGCAATCCGGCAGAATTACCCTGCAATTCCGGACGCTACAGCCGACGCACCGGTGCGGTGCACCGTCAAATATGTGGACGACAGTCTGGAACCCTACACTGCACCGGCTTTCTATATGACACCGCCCATAGACAATGTATGGAATAACACCGTCTACATCAATACACTGGATACCCAGGGAGATATCTCCCTGTTCACAACATTGGCTCATGAAGGCTACCCCGGACATCTCTATCAGACGCTGTACAGTCAACAATTCTGGGAAAAATCCGGTATCACGCCGCTGCGCAGCGTCCTCTATTACGGCGGTTTTGTGGAAGGATGGGCCATGTACGCAGAACTGTCCTCCTACGACTACGCCGTTTGTCTGGCGCAGGATCTCCACCCGGAAGCCGCAGATCACTATCAACTGTGCCGTCTGGACAGACAGATCCAGCTTTGCCTGTACGCCCTGTTAGATATTTTCATCCATTATGACGGTGCGACCCTGGAAAACGTGTACGATATCCTGTCTTCTTTCGGCGTTGCAAACACAGAGACCATGGCTGCCATCTATACCTATATCGCCGAGGAGCCCTGCAACTATCCCAAATATTATCTGGGCTATCTGGAGATCATGGAATTAAAAAAGCAGGCCGCTGCCCTCTGGGGCGAGAACGACTCTGCCTTCCTCTATCGCTTCCACTGCTTCCTGCTGGAGAATGGTCCCGCGGATTTCGGGACGTTGACCAAACTGCTGTATACTACTTAAAAAGCTGCTTACAGCTCTGTTGCTCCTATTTGCGGAAAAACCGATCCAGCTTCACCAACGCCTTCTCCAACACGACCTGCTCTTCCGCCGACAGTTCCTCCACGATGGCCTCGATCATCTGTTCATGGAACCGTTGGTGGTGGAGATAGGCCTTCCTGCCTTTCTCCGACAGGGAGATCAACACCACGCGCCTGTCCTCTTCACTTCTGACCCGCTCCACGTAACCTTTCTTCACAAGACTGTTAACCGCTATGGTCAGTGTCCCTGTAGTCACGCCAAGCGTTTTGGCCACACTCGTCATATTCCTGGCCCCTTCCATATCGACCGCCTCGATCACATGCATGTCGTTGGCCGTTACATCCTTATATTCTCCGCTGCAGATTGCCCGCTCCTCTATGATATTGATATTGCGGAAAAGCCTCACCAGCACCTCATTTAACATATGGTTAATGTTCATTTCTACCTCTGACAATACTACGGAAATCGCCCATCTTCCCCGCAATCTCCTGGAATCCGTTATATAAACCGTAAAACCTAAATATGCATCATACCGCCGGATCCCGGCGTCACAACACTATTATTTTAACAAAAATTAGTTTGATAGTCAAATTAATCTTGACTATTCTTCTTCCAAGATACTGTCCACATAGTCCCTGTCCCAGAGCAGGATGCGCAGCTTCTCTGCTGCCGCCACCGCCGGTGCCGTAAAATGCTGATTAGTCATGACAACGCCAACCATCCGGTCATAGTAATCTCTGCCGGCATAAGTCCGCAGGACGGCATCAACGCCTACCGGTCCATTATAGCGCTTACATTGCACCGCATAGGTCACCCCTTCCTTTTCCGCCAGAATATCCACGCCGAAATCACCGCTGCCCCTGGTCACCTCCACTTCCGCAAATCCCTGCCTCTCCAAGAGATCCGCACAGAAATACTCAAAATCATGTCCCTCCATCTCATCCATCACTCTCATCCGCCTGTTACGGTGAATGCTGCGGATCACACAAAATATACCTGCAATAAACAGGAGAAGGAGAAGTATGCTGATCACTATGGTAAGAAGGATTGTCAATTCAGTCTGTTGCATGGGAGATCTTCCGTTCCTTTATCTTCATATTCCTTTATCTTTATATTCCCTTATTTTCCATTCTTTATATCTTCTTTAAAAAGGAATCCTGCCTGCAGGATTCTCTGCAGATCAACTCTGTGAGATCCGTCTTTGGCAACCCCTATTATACTACCGGGTTCCTTTCTTTTCTATTGGCAATTTTGATTCTTTGCTATAAGAATGATTTGCATAGACTTTACAGGAAGTGAACTTGTGCTATACTAAAAGGCAAAAGTTATCATACATAGGGAGGATCATTATGAAAAAAATACTTTTTGTCCTGGCACTGACTTTCACGATCATACAGACCGGCTGCGGCATCAAGAAAGAGGCCGCAGATCCTTATTTTAATGCAACCGTATTAGAAGTAAACGAGAAGTCCGTTCTGGTAGAGCCTTTTGAAGGTTCAAACGAATTAAGTTCATCCGATCAGATCGTGGTCAGCACGGCTGTCATCTCAGACCACGAACTTCCGGCAATGGAGGCGGGAACTCTGATCCGAATCGTCTATGACGGCGAGATCGCAGAATCCTATCCGGCACAGATCGCCAATACTTTTGCCATCTATCTGATAGACGAAGCTGGAGAACTGCTTGAGGGCGCACCGTAACAATCCCGTGCGCCCTCAGCTTGTATTTTCCCGCGGCTTCTTTCACGCTACAATTTACGACAAATATTCTAACAATTTGCATTTATAAAATTTATTTTATAATTTCTTTCTTTTTTCTTTCGATATTTGACACATCCCATTCACAATTCCACTGTATAGTATTACTTGTAGTTGGGGAATACATAACATACATGACTATTCTGACCTACATAATAATGGAGCCGCCGGTGCTGGCTTGGTGTCGATCGGCTTCGACTAAACATAACAGCTGCATTCCATGCAAATGCACTGTTGACATATATTTGAGTTTACACATTTCTATCCTTCTCACACAGAAAAACAGCGCTCCATTACGGAGTGCTGTTTTTCTATACTTACATTCTTCCTGCCTTCCCTCTGACTCCCATGATTCCGCTCCGTCTACACCAACATCCCGGCCAGCACAATGCTTGCCACGATCCCGGCCAACGTCGAAAGCAACGCTCCCTTGAGCGTATATCTTGTCTTCGTCACTTTAGCCGCCAGGAAATAAACCGACATCGTATAAAAGATCGTCTCCGTGCAGCTCATCATGATCGACGTTGTCAGGCCGATCAGGGAATCGGGACCATGATTCTTAAAGATATCCAGCACCAGACCCGTAGCTGCAGACGAAGAGAACATCTTAATCAGCATCAACGGCACCAGTTCTGAAGAAAAGCCCAGTCTTGCCGCGATCCCGGAGAAAAGCCCTCCCACAAAATCCAGAAAACCGGAAGCCCGCAGCACTCCCACCGCTACCATAAGCCCGATCAGCGTAGGCATGATCTGAATAACGGTATGAAATCCGTCCTTCGCTCCTTTGATAAAATCCTCATACACATTGCTTCTGGCAGCCAGCCCGTATGCCACAATGTAAAATATAATGACAGGAATGATGATATTGGATATGTTCGATAATACCGCGACCATAGGGATGCCTCGACAAGATAGAGCAGTCTTTTTAACAGTTCTTTCTCGCAAAGAAAAAAGACTGCACAGAGTATTAATACAATCTATGCAGTCCTTCTGTTTCATATGTCAGCATGTTTTTATGCACTTTTGCCTTTATTCACACCTCGTGCGGCAGTCAAATACCCCGCAGCAAGCTGACGGGGCATCCAACTTGCAACGCAGCAGAGCTGCGGGGTATCTGACCCTCGCGGCATTCGCCAAATACTCGTGCAAGCACGGTACTCGGCTCATTGCTCGCGAGAATGAACCGTATTGCTATCAAACAACAGCCCGCCGGTTCTATGGCGTCTGTACGGTCCGGCTGCCCTTCTTACTCTGCCATGGCAATATCCCGCGCCACATAGACGCCGCTGGCAGAAGCATGGGACAGCGAATGCGTCACACCGCTTCCATCACCGATGATATAAAGTCCCTTATACTTCGTCTCCAGATGTTCGTCGATCGCCACTTCCATATTGTAGAATTTCACCTCTACGCCGTAAAGCAGCGTGTCGTCGTTGGCCGTACCCGGCGCGATCTTGTCGAGAGCATAAATCATCTCGATAATGCCGTCCAGAATACGCTTCGGAAGCACCAGACTCAGATCTCCCGGCGTGGCCGCCAGCGTAGGCTGCACCAGCCCTTCCTCGATCCTCTTCTCATTGCTGCGCCGTCCCCGTACCAGATCGCCGAAACGCTGTACGATCACACCGCCGCCCAGCATATTTGAAAGTCTTGCAATACTCTCCCCATAACCGTTGCTGTCCTTAAAGGGCTCGGAAAAATGTTTCGCCACAAGCAGCGCAAAATTCGTGTTCTCCGTCTGCTTATCTGCCCCCTCATAGCTGTGCCCGTTTACCGTCACGATGCCGTTGGTGTTCTCATTGACCACGATGCCGTGAGGATTCATGCAGAAAGTGCGCACCCTGTCCTCAAATTTCTCCGTCCGGTAGACGATCTTGCTCTCATACAACTCATCCGTCAAATGGGAAAAGATCACTGCCGGCAGCTCCACACGGACACCGATATCCACGCGGTTGGATTTCGTCCGGATATCCAACTCCCTGCACACATGCTCCATCCATTTGCTGCCGCTGCGGCCCACGGATATGACACATTTATCACATTCAAAAGAGTCCTCCTCACAGACTACACGGTAACTTCCGTCCAGATTTTCCACTGTTATGACTGGTGTATCGAAGTAGAAGTCCACGCTGTCCTTTAACTCGGCATACAGATTCTCCAATACGATATAATTGATATCTGTTCCCAGATGGCGCACGGAAGCATCCAGCAGACTCAACTTGTTCTGCAGACAGAGCTTCTTAAAATGCGTTCCGGTAGTACTGTACAGCTTCGTGCCCTCTCCGCCGTACCTCATGTTGATCTCATCTACATATTTCATCAGGTCAATGGCCTGTTTTCTGCCCACGTATTCATACAACGTGCCGCCGAAATCATTGGTAATGTTATATTTTCCATCAGAAAAGGCCCCCGCCCCACCGAAACCGCTCATGATCGAGCAGGTCTTACAGTGGATGCAGCTTTTTACCTTATCGCCGTCGATCGGACAGCGGCGCATTGCAAGTTCATGCCCCGATTCAAACACCGCGATCTTCAGCTTCTTCCCCTGCTGTAACAGTTCATAGGCAGTAAAGATTCCGCCCGGCCCTGCACCGATAATAATGACATCATATTTCATAATTTTCTCCATTCCGAAGCGCCCCAAATTAGGCGCTAGCCCAACCACCTCAACACTCATAAGCGCAAACTAATATTGTTCATCTGCCGAACCGCCTGACAATACGGCTTCCGAATCAGTAACTGCAAGGTGCTCTCCTGTTTCTCGTTCTCTTCCGACCGCTGCCGATCAAAGACCCCGCGGCAGTCGCTAAATGTCTGCAAGCAGCCACTCGGCTCGTTGCTCACGGGAATAAAGCTTCCGGAGCAATCCACTAAGACAGCTTGGATAATTTCCACCTGTACGGTTGAATGCTCCAAAGAGCATCCAACCCGACTTCCGCATTCGTAAAACCCGTGCTTAAGCACTCCTGCGTCTGCTTACGCATCCGCGTTTTACTCATTTGGAAGTGGGTTGCTAATCCAATTGCCTGTCTGCATTGCCATAAATGGCATACAGACAGATTATTGGATTGCAACCGCACAGTTGGAATAATTGTATCATGCGGTCACAAGTCTGTCACCCGTTTCCTGCAAAGAATTCGCCGCGGATGCGCCACGGATGCTTTTATAAGATAAAATCCGTCGCGTCATCTTCTTTTCCCCAAAATTCTTTATCCAGCCATCTCTCCTGGCGACTCTTAAAAATGATCACTGAATCCAGCCCCTTATCAATATAAGGTTTCAACTCCTGTTGCAGTTTCGTGATCTGCACTTTGGTCATTTCTCCCTCAAAGACGGAGTTTTGAATGTGGGATAAATACTTTTTACAGATCTTATAAACATGTGACCACCGCTTGTGTCCATTTTTATCCTGCGCAATGTCATATACCAGCACTACATACATGTCCTACCACCATATCTTAAACCCTTCATATTCCTTCTCACCGATAAGATGCTTGATCAGCTTGTATGCTTCCAATCGCATCAAATACTGATAACTCACTTGACGCCCCAACTCCCTGTGCATGATCGTTTTCTTTAAACGTTCTTCAAGCTCCCGGGTAATCGTTGCAGAAGCCTCCTTTTTCAAATGTAGAAAATTTAATTCCTTCGTAAAACTATCCTCTGTTATCTGCTTTCTGTTCAAAAGCGAAAAAATCAGCCGGTCGCCGATCAGCGGCTTAAATACTTCCGAGTGGTCAAGGCACAGCGAAAATCTACGTGCCCCCGGTTCATGCAGATAGCTGATCGTCGGATTTAACTGCGTGTGATAAATCTCGCTCAACACTTTTGTGTAGATCATGGAATTTACATAGGAGATCAACGAATTGATCATATTATCCGGCGGATGCATCACGCGCTTTTCAAAATGAATTTCCTGGTCTACGATCACATTCCATGCCGCATAATACTGCTTCCTGATATTTCCTTCAATCCCCATCAGCTCCTCCACAGATTGGGATACGGGTATCTTCTTCCTGAGGTCATCCACTTCTGACATATAGACCGAAACGTCCTTGCTCCTTCCATTGTAATAACGAAGATTCCGATAAATATTATCCGCCGCAGCCTCAATAAATTTCCTGGCAAGTACAATGCGTTTACCATGATCCGTATAATGCTCCACCTGCTTTACAAGCAGCTGCCCAGCCAGCAACTTTTCTTTTGGATAGAAACTACCCGTATAGAAGTTATAATAATTAAAAAAATGGATCGGTATACCATACTGCGATATATAGCTGAGAAAAATGGTATTAAACGTCATCTCCGACATCACGTAAATATCATCGATTCGCTCTATCGGAATATCCTTTTTCTCACCCTCTGCAGATGTGAACTGCAAAGTGTTGTCTTTTCGCCTTAGATCACCGTTATTATAAACATAAAAGCTCTGTCCCATATTCCCTCCTGCTATGTACAAACCCCTTGGAATCAAAATGCCATCTCATCACATGATATGCGCTTCACAAAGTGAACTCTCATCATGCACAACCTGCTGTCCAGTGAACCGTTTGGTCATTCATTCTATGAAAGTCGATCACTCCGAATCTTTGGCTCTCCCATGACTGCCGCCAGGCTACATATTATATACTACACAAAACACAGATCATGGTATGCGCATTTATTGCATATTTTCACTGCCTGGAACTGCGGCGGAAATTCCTCTTCTATCAAAAGACAAATCTCCCGAATGATCTCCTCAAGTCGCTCCTCATCTTCCTGCGTAAGTTCCACTACCAGATTCTTCTTGATCAAAGGGTAATCTATCCTGGCTTTGAATCCATCCGCACCCCGCTGTTTCAAATAATACAGATAATACTTTACCTGCCAGATACCCGCCTCCTCAATGGATCGGCTTTTCTTAACTTCATGCAGTTCCTTATGTTCCTTAATGAAATCAATATTGATGACATTGTCAATATTAATGTGCTTATCATCCCTCTGGTAACTGCTTTCATCCAAAAGTTTCCCCAGCATGACATTTTCATTCTCACTCTCCATGTTGATCTCGTGAATAAAATACCATAGCTTTCTTTTGCAGACAAAATAGTAATAAATCATGACTCCTGTGATTCGGGTTTCCATATAGGTCTCCTTTGTTAAATGTGCTTATAGAATTTTCGCTGATCCACAATGTAGCTATTTCTACTAAGGTTTGGTTAAACAACTTAGAAAGATGCTATCTCTTTACATTCCACAATGTATCTATTTCTACCAAAGAGGCCCGTGAGGGCGCAGAAAAAGTTTTTAACTTTACATTCCACAATGTAGCTATTTCTACGGGACAGAAAAAATAAGACAGACAATATTCCACGCTTTACATTCCACAATGTAGCTATTTCTACTATATCTGCGAAAGAACAGAAAGGCATACATTTTTCTTTACATTCCACAATGTAGCTATTTCTACTGCGGAGAATACTTATACTGCGAAGTTATTTATTGACTTTACATTCCACAATGTAGCTATTTCTACCATCAAGAGTATGAGATAGGAGGTAAGGACAAGACTTTACATTCCACAATGTAGCTATTTCTACCTTGACGGGCTACACAGTTGTGGGTCACATGGTTGACTTTACATTCCACAATGTAGCTATTTCTACCCGGTAACCCCGTTGCTGGGTTTATTACAAAATCCTTTACATTCCACAATGTAGCTATTTCTACGGACTCAAATACTGGATTTGCAAATCCTTTTATTGTCTTTACATTCCACAATGTAGCTATTTCTACGCCGATATGAAGCCGTGAAGGTTATATACAGACTTCTTTACATTCCACAATGTAGCTATTTCTACAAAGAAGAAGTGTACGATTTTATTTATAACAATCGCTTTACATTCCACAATGTAGCTATTTCTACCATAACAATAAAGTTTACATGATACATACTTATTACTTTACATTCCACAATGTAGCTATTTCTACGCACGAACCGCAATAGATATAGTTGCTAACAGTACTTTACATTCCACAATGTAGCTATTTCTACAAAGAAGAAGTGTACGATTTTATTT
>CAJUQJ010000004.1:0-119838 GCA_910588215.1 uncultured Lachnospiraceae bacterium | reverse complement strand
TGTACGATTTTATTTATAACAATCGCTTTACATTCCACAATGTAGCTATTTCTACTTTTCTGCGTCCGATACAGGTAGTCAGATATCTTGCCCTTTACATTCCACAATGTAGCTATTTCTACTGAGCATGTTGCGAAGAACATCAGCACAGATGATTCTTTACATTCCACAATGTAGCTATTTCTACTGTTTGTCAGCAGAGAAAAGCCAGGAAACATATAGTCTTTACATTCCACAATGTAGCTATTTCTACCGGTCAGCGGATTAGCAGAGGAAGGAGGGCTGGCGTAACTTTACATTCCACAATGTAGCTATTTCTACTCAAGTCAATAAACTCAAATCCGTCATACGCTCGTTTCTTTACATTCCACAATGTAGCTATTTCTACCCGTCCAGTCTTCTCACTCTTAAATACAGTGATTACATCCCCCTGTTTTGTCGACTCTCTTCCTCATATCGATTCTATCACAAATTTCTACTTGTGATAACATCTGTTTTATATATTGCACCGTATTACCTTTGCTAAAACCCCGCCTTTCACAAATATTGTCAACCCACCCTATTTTTAGCATTATCGAAGGTCGACAATACATTTCTCGGTATAGATAAAGTTGTCTGCCCGCCTCCTTATTCAACAACATTGCATAAAACCATACCAAGATTCAATTTATAAAAAGTAATAAATTTCACATGTCCACAGGAAATCCCTATAGAAAATTAATCCCTTCTTCTACCTTCCCTAATACCAGTCCCAATCCTGATTCACCGTCAAAATCATAGCATAATGCAGTTCGATGAATATCAAACAGGCCTATCGTGCCTTTATCAATTCCATCAGGAATGCCATATGTTATGCTCAGGCTCAATGTCATATCTGCCAGCCTGGATTTCAGAAGTTTTCTGATACCGGTATCAATATGCGGTGTTTCCAATAAACCGGCAATACTCTGGATCACTTCACGGTTTTGATCATAGATCGTATCCGGCATGACCGTAATACTTTGTATTGCCCTGAATTCTTCCTGAACCTCTCTGGCATCATATTCTGCCGGAAGAAGTGCCTTAAAGTGATCAATGTACTTTTCAATCTGCCGGAAATACTGCGTTCCTTTAATATACTCCAAATCATATACCTGATTGATATAACTCACCTTATCCGCTTCCGACAGCAGCTTGTCATCAAACATTTTCAGTAATGCCACCGAACGGTCATATATGTCTTTATCATATACCGAACCTCTGCCGGAACCATTATAATGAATATACACGTTGGGTTCAGAGACCTTCTTCTTTCCTGCTCTGTTGCATCTTCCCATTCTTTGAAGCAGACTGTCTGCAGTGCACATCTCTGTATACAGAATATCGAAATCAATATCCAGACTCGCTTCAACAATCTGCGTGGTCACCCAGATACCTGATTCTGATTCCGCTGCAGAAAAATCCAGAATCCTTTTCTCTAAAATATTTCGATGTTCTCTGATAAAATGGGAATGCAGCAGTCCAGCTTCCAGCCCTCTGTCTTTCAGTTCCCGATAAACATTCTGCGCCTTTAATACTGTATTGCAGATGACAAGTAGCTTCTTGTTCTGCTCCGCCTCTGCCATTTCTTCAAAATCAAAATCTCCTTCCACCAATTTGATTCGGTGTCTGTTCACCACTGCGGTATCTGAAAAATCATGCCAGACATAATCCCGGCCCTCCACCAGTCTGCTTTTTCTCATAAAAAACTGCAATACCGGCGGAAATGTAGCTGTAATGATCGCAAATCGGCCTCCCATACGTTTCAATTCCGATAAGCCAAAGATCAACGACGCAACGACTCTCGGCGAATAGGACTGTATTTCATCAATCACTACTTTGGAGTATTTTAAGGTCGCTGCAAAGATTTCTGTACCCAGCGCCTTATACACAAATTTAAACAACTGATCCACCGTGCATACGGTAAGCGGACAGGAAAACAATTTCGCCTGCTCATAATTTCTATAAGCATTTGCCAGCTCACCATCCACTCTGAGGTAACTGTTCATACTGTCAGAGTGAAGCAACGCCACGTCCTCATATTGATATTTTTCTCTGATCCTCTGGTAAATGGCATTGGAGGAGACCTTAAGGGGTAGTGTATAGAATCCCTTTTCGCCGTCAAGCCACAGCAGCGCCGCCTCCGTCTTGCCGGAACCGGTCGGCGCGACCATGACCACATTATGCTCTCTGTTTTCGATCATAAATTGCTGCGCCGGCCTGAAATTTCTCCCCCATGCTTTTTCGATATTTTGACATAATCTCTTTTCCAATATATCAGGTGCAATCTCGGCATTCTCGTATCCGGCGCTGACCGTCCAGTCAAATTTATTCAACATCCCCTTTACAAGCATGTATTCGCACCACAATTTTTCATCAGTGGCCACCGTGCCTTTTTCATGCCGATCGGAAAAGAGCAGATCATTCCTGTTGCTGAAAAATACCCGCGCCTCAGCATCCCCCAGAAACTCTCTCACATGATTCAGATAATATTTTTCGCAATATTCCTTAAGCGCATCCGCATCATAGCAATCCGGACGTGTGTGATGATAATAGACTGCCGTCAGCAAAACGTCAAAATCATCCCTGTTGCATTGGGGATTGTCCCGCAAATAATTTCTTTCCGATAAAAGCAGTGCACTCAGAAACCCATGTGGAACCTGCTCTTTTTTGACTTTTTCCAAAAGCGGATTTACCTTTGTCTGGAACACATAGTTCGCCTTGCCGACATCATGCAATCTGCAGGCGTCCATGATCAGCTTTTTTTCTTTTTCACTAAAGTACTTCCCATACAGGTGAAAGAAATTATCCGCACATGCTGTCGTTTCTTCCAAATGCTGCCGCAGGGTCTTATGTTCTGTCACAGCCTGCTCTGTCAACAGTTTTTCCCTGTATTTGTGCAGCAGCTTATAACTGTCCTGATCCGACTGGCTTTCAAATACGACAAGCGCCTCATCCAGTCGTTCCATCAGGCATTGTCTGCTTTCTTCCTGCAAAACAGGTATTGGCGATTTTGCATAATATTCCACACTGCACCTCCTGTACATCCCGGCCTGTAAAAACTTCTCTCCCCAGACAGCTGCCGCACTCCTCACATCCTTCTACGCCAGCGCCACAAGGTCTCCGTACTCGTCAACCAATGCATTTTTGACAAATTCTCCGTAAGGGAAATAGTAAGCTCTCACTTTTCCGTCCTCTGCTTTCCAGCGACGCAGACCCTGTTTGGTGATCTCATATTCTTTCGTAAGCGTATAGAGTGTGACGCTTCTTCTTCCTATCCCGAATGACGCATCCACCGGAATATAAATATCGTAATTTGCTATCGCTTCCTCTTCCTCACGAAGCTCAACGATCTCCACCTTTCTGATATCCAATATATCCTCGTGCCGTCCGAGAGCCAGATAGACCGGCGGATTGTTCAAAGACCAGTATACCCTGTCAAAATCATCCTCCGATGGAACAATATGCAGGATCATTTCATTGTTGCAGAGCAGTTCCACATGGGCGATTCCCTTAAAAGCACCGTAGGTCTTATCTTTGTCCTGTATACACAGCTGGTGTCTTACACTTTCATATTTCGTATCAAATGAAAAGGAATATCGCGTATACAATTCAGATATCGAGCCGGCGTTTCTCCCCTGAATACTTATCTTCATCGGATGAAACTCCGTGTAGCCGCACGCCGTATGTATCATCCCCAGCACGGTAGAATAGGGTGGCAGCGGAAAGGATTCTTTAATGATAAAGCTGCTGGGCTTCCTGTAATTGACAAGATTTTGAAAACACTCGACTCTAATCGCTTTCTCCATAATATTCATCCACTTCTTTCTTCAACTGCATGAATGCCTCTGCGACAGTCCCTGCTCCCAGTTCTTTTTTCACTTCAGGATCATTCTCAAAAATCCCGCTGGTAACCCCTGCAATGGTATGATCCTTGATATCATCACTGCCCGTGAGGATCTCTGTCAGCGTATTAACCTGAATTCTGCCCTTATGCAGAACGATTCGATTCTCAAAGAAAGGATTCTTTCTCCCATAACGTCCGCCGATCACAAATACCGGCGCAAGATTCTCCCTGCGTCCTTTGATGTCACGATACAAAAACTGAATCGTATCCAAAAGAGCCTTCACGCGCTCAGCCCTGTCTGCCTTTGATACAGAAATCTCACCGTCATTTCCGATTCTGTCAAGATCGACCGTGATCGTGTAAGTATAGAAGGATCGATGGATCTCACTCTGCGCAATCCCGTTTTCCAGATCCTGTCTTCGCGCCAGCCCCATGTTGGTGAGAAATTCCAGATCGCTCTGATAAGGCTCCAAAGCGATCGCATTGCTGAGTCTTACCACCGCACTTCTTGTCAAGGCTCCGCCTTTCTCATTCTTTCCTTCTTCTCTGGAGCTGGTCTTCATATAGCCAAACAGATCGATCTCCGGATATTCCTGTATCGTCGCTGACGGAGCAAACTGCACCACGCCGCTCTTCCCGTCTACCGGCGTATCATCCCAACCAAGCTGCTGAATGATATTGTAGCGCATCGCCTGTCTTGATATATAGGTATACTGCTCATAGTTGCCTCTGGACATTTTCTTGAGCGTGGAAATATTGCCGACTCCCTCGCCATAATTTGCACTCTCCGCAAGAAATATCATCGTCACTGTCAATCCATGTCTATCCATTTACTTTTTCCTCCTTTTTCTCGTAATGACTTCCCTGTAATCCCAGCAGAAAAGCATAGCCGTACTCCGTAAAGGTATCTCTGTCCTTCAGAAACTCAATAAAGGCATCCGGCACCTGAAGTCTTGTAGAGCAGTAAACACGCATGATCACTTCCATAAAATGCTCCACATTACCGACTGACAGAGCATTCAGTAATTGATAGATTGTTCCTCTGATACAGACGTTGTCACTTGTTCCCTTTGCTCCCAACAGTGCATTCCGCAGTTCGTAGCCTCTCTCCCTTACCGCATAACGATTCATCACTTCACCTCCCGTATTCATTGTCTTATCTTTTTTCCGCGCCAGGCTGCTCCTGAGCTGAATATCATATACAAACGATGCTTTGAACAGAAATCCTTCTCCTTCCAACGCCATCTTAAGCAGTTTACCGATCACTTCATACTGATTATGATACCGCAGCAGATTCAGGATCACCGTTTCGTGGACATTCCAATATTCCCTTCCTGTTTTTACGTAAGGATATCTGCCAAGCTGTTCTAAATCGTTGCGGATGCTTTTATCATTCAGAAGTTTCAGGATATCTTTGGAGATAACGTCGAAGGTATACCTGTCACTCTCCCCCATACCTCTGGCGATCACCTGAATATTTCCCAGTTCTCTATCCTTTTCCTGCAGCAGCAGGTTGATCGTTCTTGCGATCCATGATGCGTATCGCTCCTTTTCTTCCCGCTTCAGATCGATCGCCATTTTACCATCTGATGAATTAGCCCGTAACAACAGGTCGATATTCTGATTCATATTGACAAACACGAACGTTCTGCCTGCCAGTGTAAACCCCAGCGGCGCCAGTGAATAGACAAACGCACACGCCGGGCACAGATAAGCGTCTACCTTACAGTTCCAGAAAGCTGACCGCTTCCTGGTCAGATCGTCCGCCTGATCTTTCATAAATGCGATTGAGACTTTCTCTTTTGCATCTATTTTCCCGGCACAGTCAATGCACATATCCTTCGCCTTCTTATGATCCGCGGCGGCATATCTTCTGAACGGTTCCGAAAAGTCCACATCAAAAACCGACTTCATATCTTTAGAAGCATTCGCTCTCAACAGAAAACTCTTCCCGTCCCAGAAACGATTGATATAATTGTAAATGATACTTTTCATGGAAAAAGTTTCTTTACACAGTGGCTGCTGCAAAAATATCATAAGCTGCTGCAGCCGCGCACACAGTTCTTCCTTCTCCATGTTTTCCTTCAATTTATGGCTTTTCAGAAGTTCATACACATCCGGATTCTCTATATGATCCTTTATATTGGCGAAACCGGATTGATAGCTCTTCGACAACAGCTTCTCATTGATAAACTTCAGATCCTCTTTACAGGTTTTCTTATCCCATTCAGGTTGTCCGGCTTTTTCAAGGATGTCACCGATTTTATCCAGAACCAGCTGATAATTGGTCAGCTCTCCGTACCGTTTCACAAATGCCTTAAAATACATATCTGTCCAGTCGGCGTTTACCACAAACTGCCGGTCAAGCCATAGCCCCTGCTTGTCCTCGGCAATTCCGTAGTCGATCTCTTCCTCGGCGTCTGACGCATCCAGCAAATATTTCAGACCTACAAGGCCGGCATTTTTCAAAAAATCACCGATCAACAGCTTTATCTCTTCCACTCTTCTGCCTCCTTTCTGTCATTCTCTGATCTGCATCTGAAAAATCATTTTCCCGATTCTTCTATATAACAATTGAGTAAATATGATTTGTAATCTTCGATAAAAAAAGTTCTTTTAGAGTACCTGTTTCCATACCGTTCAACAAGTTCTTTAACTTTTATGGCTTTTGCTGCGTTCAAGGCATCTATATCCTCTTCCACAATTCTTCTTACCATTTCTTCTGGGTCAGTATTCTTCAGATTACCAATTTTCCATGTTTCTGTCATATGAGTAAAATTGAAATACACATCAAAGCTATTGGACACATTCAACACGATTTCCTCATTATTATGATATACTATATGAGACGTATCCTCTTCGAGCAATTTACAACAATCCTGCTCTGTCATAGCTTTATCATAGTTTAAATAATATGGTATGATCTTTTCCGGAATGTGATCTTTTTCAATTCTAATATTATAAAGTTTGCGATTTTCACCATCACAACTTCCACAGTGTACAAACAATTCAAAGCTTTCCCCAAATGAGGCACATTTTTCCTCTAACTGCAAGATATCAGCCAGATCCACTAATTGTATGATCTGTTCCTTATTTTCTTCGTTAATGAACACCTGCCATCTTGGCGCAATTTGGTTGGCAATGAGAATATCTGTCGCTTTTAACAGTTCTTGAAATGCACCCCTTCGCCCAACATATTTATCTGTCATCTCTTCCATTCCAAAATATGTAAGCTGAACTTTTTTCACACCCACCTCTTTTAAAAAAAGTACATAGTCAGAGTCTCGCACCAATCGCCAGAAACTTGCTAATTCAAATCGCTGAGGTTTTGAATTGACAGATATCTCATTATCCCTGTTCCAACGCTCTCTGTAATCATTACAAAAATCCGGCTCCCTTAACCAGCTATAGTAAGTAATATTATTAAAAAACCGTTTAAAATAATTGACAATCCATATATCTGCATCCTTATCCATCCGCTTATTTGGCATATGACCAATCCAACAATGTTTGCATCTGTTAGGACATCCATACATATCTACTGCAAGTATAAGCGAAGTATTAGCCATGACTATGCTCCTTTCTGTTTGCAACGTATATTTATAAACCAGTTTCCGTGGAATACGCAATTCTGAAAAGGGAGTTTTATTGTCATCCTGTCAGCGAAAATCCCTCTCATTAATACTGCGCACTTATCCAATTACCTCAAATTTGCCGTGCCCCTCTGACCGTCTGGCTCCCAGGCCTGCTAAAAGCAGCACATTCAATAACTGCACTGAGCCTGTCAGTTTAAAAACTCCCAAGGACGCATCAGTGTTCCTGCCAAACACAGGGACGACCACCTTCCTGCCTTTGACCGTTTGGATAGAAAAATTCTCTGTTGACACAGGCAGGTTCATTTTGTCAATTAAAAAGGCTGTATTTTCCTTAAGCGCTTCCTGAAACCCATTCATTTCGCAGGTATAATAAGTGTCCTTATTGTTCTCCGCGTCATGCCGCCTGACGATCAATGGACTCAACATTCTGATCACAATCTCCTCTTCCCTGATTTCCTGCAGATTCTGCATTCTGATGGATGTGAGTTTCATGGAATTCCCGGCTATCGGATAATCCCTGTACTTCATCTGCTGGAAACCATTGAAAAAAGACAAAAGCTCCGCCTGTTCGAAGTCGGAGAACAGCAGGGAGAATTCCTCCCCTGCAAGTTCTATTCTGTCGTTATGGAATTTCGCCCCCGGAAGGTAGCAGGAGTAAGTATATCCTTTGATGACCGACCTACTTTTATCGTACAATTCCTCATAAAAATGCTGCGAATACGCCTGCGCGGACGACTTAAGAAAGCTCACGATCAGCCTGTCCATCTCACGCGGCAGCTGATTATTTGACAGTGTAAATGTCAGTTTGTATTGATACATGGAATCACCTCCCCTCTGAATGATATTACTATAGTTAACGACATTAGAAATTTCGTTTTCGGCCTTGCAGAAGCTACCGTATATGGCTCCTGCAAGAGCCGGAAACAGAAATTTGTTATGTCATTTACTATATATCATACACATTCCGCAAATTCAATATCCAACAAAAATACTATTGGGTTTGATTGTATTTCATAATTATAACACTATAGGGCAATATTACTATTGAAGTATACTTTTTTTCCAGTTATAATACATTTACATTTTGGAATGTAAAGATAGTTTTTTTATTAAGCACTATTATAATAGCTCCATACTGGAACAAATTACATCACATCTCTTCAAGATAGCACTCATCCTGGCAGGATCTTCCTTCGTTCTTGACCAAAAGTGCATATTCATCATAAACTTGCATATCATTTTCCCGCAGGATCTGTCCGATATTCTGCCTGCTGCTTGGAACTACCCGTTCTCTTATCCACCGGATACTCCATTCCGGGCCGATATGTCGAATACCCCGTCTTACGAAAAGTGACATCATAAAAGGCGCTTCCTGTTCGGTGACATCTTCCGGAATGTCAATGGTAAATTCTTTTTTATCTTCATCGTAGATTAGAATTGATAAGATTTTATTCCCATAACGTGCTTCCTTCACTGCGTATTTCTTCATATCTGCACCATCTCTTCCATATCATCTGCCAGATTTTCGTTAAATGGTTTTGCGTCAATATCTCATCCAGGCCATGTAAAATATATTCCTTATCCGTTTCCAGAAGTTCTGCAATTTCGAGATCAAATTCTAAAGGAATCAATGACAGGTTATATTCCAGCGACCTGGATCCTATAAAATTATTTACCGGAAAATCTCTTAAAATATTAAATTCTTCAATATGTTTTTCCTCTCCATAAGTTGAAAACAGCAGTGACACTCCCTGATCAAAAAGAGGTGCCAACCGTATCTCCTTATCGCCTTTCCTTAATACTTCAAGGTTTCCTCCGTGACGGTCGCGATTTGCGACAAGATAATCTATCAAAAACATCTGATAAATATATTGTTCCCACCCGCATCTGACTGCAAATTCCAGTGGTGATTCATCATCCCTTTTTTCCAGATCATACAGCAGATCAAATCCTACTTTCTGTTCATCTGGCCTGCGGAAATTATCCGAAGCACATATCCATGTTTCTATTCTCTTATTTCTAATACAAATTTCTGCATGAATCAGTCGATACTGTAAATGAGGAATCTTCAATATATCCATAACCCGGCTCACAACAAGTTCATTAATACACTCATGTCCAAAAACACCGCGATAACTATCATAATTCGATAACTTATAATAAACCCTTCCGTGTTCAGTCTCTTCATAAGCTTTTAGAAAACATCCCGGTGTTCCCGGTGACAGTTTCTTTTCGGTCCAGTCCAAAAATGTCATATCCTTTAATTCTCTTACCAAATCCATCTCATTATGTCCCCTTTTCCAACATACTCCTGACTTCTCCTTCTTTCGTACTCTTGCCAAAGACCGTAATCTGACCGAAAGGGCTCTCACCTGTTATCTTCTGCATTCTATTTTCTAATCTTATCATACGCCTTTTAAAAACACAAATATACAACTGGATATTCAAGGCAAGCCAAAACCTGTTGAACGGCAGTTAAGCACTCTCAAAAAACATTTAGAGCAAGCCGACATTTATTTCAAATCTAAGGGGAAAAAGCCGCTGACCGAAGCGGAGCAAATCTTGCTCACGGCAAAGAAAGATTATCTTAAAGGCGTGATGAACGGAAAAACCACAATCCCGACAAAGGCATGGAAAGAAGAATACTCCAAACTGACCGCCGAGAGGAAAACGCTCAATCAGCGGTATCTTGCTTTGAAAGAGGAAGTGAAAGAAGCGGAGAAGATCAGAAAGAGTGTTTACAGTATCTTGCGGCAGGAACAGAGGGAATGGCAACCGAACAGGGCACAGGATATGGAGCGATAACAGACAAAGTGGCGGGATAGTCAATGCCTGTCACCGCCGCCCTGTTTTGGGCTTTTATTGAACCGATAAACCGGAATCTGTCGATGTGTTTGCTTTGTCTAAATACACAAAGATTTTATACGTTCCGACAAAGTTATCACACTTAGCGACCAATGTATATGTGGTGGAACGTTCAAGTATAAAATAGGTCGCCAACTCTTTTGCATTATCCAAAGTATAAACAGCATTACCATCTGAATCGTACAAGGTCATGTCCAAATTTCCGCTGATAACATTCGATTCAAAAACAAACTTTATCCTATTGCCTGCTTCTCCTACGAAAGAAATGTCAGATGATGTGGTGACTTGCTTTGAATACTCATTGCTCATATTACCTAATACTGTAGGTCGGGTCAGCAGATAAAAGCTGATAATTCCTACTGCCACAACGATAATAAAACTGATGGGGATGACGTATTTCTTTTTCATGCCATTCTCCTTTCAAGTCTTAATTTACCAATCTATGGTGGAAGAATTATACCATAGCCAATCACGAAAAACAACTACCTACCCACGAAAACGGCTTCTAACCGTCCACAGACGCATTTTGCGCCCGTTCTTCCTGCCCGTTTCCCGCCGCGCCAAAAAGTTTTGCGTCAATAACTCAAAAAAACACTTGACGAAACGCTTCATGCCCAGCCGACAACTTTTCTTTTGGATAGAAACTACCCGTATAGAAGTTATAATAATTGAAGAAATGGAGAATGAATACATCTCCGTCATCAATGCTCACGTACGGTAAAGTAATATAATAATTTAGTGAACAGCAACTGCATTATTCCGTAAACTTCAAAGAAAATTTATGGCAATACAGACAGGCTGTTTCTTTAGCAACCCACTTCCAAATGAGTAAGTGGAATATTTTTGAAAAAAATTGCGTTATGTTGTAACAAACACCGTTATTATGTGATATAAGAGATAAGCTATAGCAAATATCCTATATAACTTAAAAATCTACTTACTAGGAGGTGAAAAAGTGCAGGATTCTTGTAAAAATATAGACATGGATTCGATTTATCAAGAGTATGCGAATTTAGTTTACCGTTTTTTATATTCCTATACGCAGGATATAGAATGGTCTCAAGAACTAATGCAGGAAACATTTTTACGGGCGGTAGGCTCCATTTCACGTTATAACGGCTCTTGTAAATTATCTGTATGGCTTTGCCAGATAGCGAAACATGTTTTATACCAGGAGCTTCGAAAAAAGAAGCGTGCGGAAATGGTAGAATTGGCAGATTATTTATCGGATGATTCTTCACCGAACGGAGAGACCAACGTACTGAATCAGGAAAATAAAATAGAGCTTTATCAGGCAATCCATCATTTGCCAGAGTTGGAACGGGAAGTTATTTTATATCGAATTACGGGCGAACTTTCTTTTCGTGAAATAGGAGCAATTTTAGGAAAGAGTGAAAATTGGAGTAGGACGGTTTTTTATCGAGCAAAACAGAAAATCAAAAAGGAGTTGAAGGCACATGAATAAAAATTATTCCTGCGATATAATCAAGGATCTGCTTCCCGGATATATTGACGGAGTTTTAAGCGAAGCAGGGGAAAATGTAGTAAAAGGGCATTTAGAAGAATGCGAAAAATGTAATAGAGCCTATCTGGAAATGAAAGAAGAATTGAATAATGGAATGGAAGCAAAAGAACAAATTGCACTTGACGGATTTAAAAAATTGCGGCAACATACCAGAAAGTTGAAAATTGCCGTTGGAATCACTACAGGGTTGCTGGTATTTCTTTTACTATCCGCTTTTGTAAGAGTCTTTGTAATTGGCGTTCCTATATCTACTCACGCAATGAGTGTAGATGATCTTTCATATAATGAAGAAACAAATTGTCTTGAAATAAGTGGTACAGTCAATTTTGCTTCCTGCCGGGTCAGCCGCGTGGTCTGGAAACAGAGTGAAGAAAACAGCAACGCTGTAAATGTGTTTGTATATGGAGCCGAAACATTGCCTTTTCAATCGGAGAAAGGAGAGTTTAACATATCAGTTCCCAATATGAAAGGTAAAACAGCGTATCTTGCCTGTCCGGATTTTGACCAGCGAGAGGTATATAATTGGAAGCATTACCACAACGAAAAACTGATAGAATTGGAGAATGAAATATACGATCATCTTACAGAACTGGACAGAACCAAGGACGCATTAAGTTATAACGGTGGGATTGAAACCGTAAATGGGGTAGAGGGGATCTGTTATTCTGTTCAATCCGTAATTGGTGAAAACGCAACATTTTGGACATTTAATGACCAATTGATTACCGACGGCGACTTTGAAAGCAGAGATTTTGAAATCTGGATTTCTTTAGACAAGCCATATCAGATTTTAATTAATGATTCTCAGTCAGGAGAATATACAGATGACTATTCCATTGTCAGCAGGCACTAGTACTCCGTACTGAAAACCCTTGTGCAAATATTTCGGTCTATTTTCCCGATTGCACAAGCCCAGAATACTCAACGTAGCCCGCTACGCCTCCGTTTCTGAACTTGTACACTCGAAAAAATATCCTCGAAAATTTGCACTGCTTTCGATGCCCTGATTCTATATGGCAAAAAACAGGCAGCTGGTCCGCCGTCGATCCACTCTGTGACCGACACGTCCTGCTGCCTGTTTTCTTCTATAGTTTGGCCTTGCAGAAGCTACCGTATATCGCTCCTGCAAGAGCCGGAAACAGAAATTTATTATGTCGTTTACTATAATAATTGACTTTACGAGCAGTGCACCGTAACACACTCCTCCCCCTGACCAAGACGGAATTCTCCGCTTCCGCTCTCTCCTGTCAGGGTATAGGTTCCCTTAAACCCGGTAAGGGCCGCGATTCCGTTCTCATCTGTGTGGATCTTCTCCGCCGTGTGCCATTCCTTATGGATCAGATTCTTCAACATATGGTAGGACGGTTTCTCGCTGTTATCTTTCCGCAGCACACCGCTTGGCGCGCCCAGCCATGCACCGTCCGTGAAGTCCCAGCCGGTGATCGCTTCTACCGAAGGATGGGCAAAAAGGAAGCGATACATGTCTTCCATTTCTTCCGCCTGCCGTTTCTCGCCCTCCGGTGTGGTGGGCCACTCAGGAATCTGGTAATCGTTCAGATCCACAATGTGGGCCGGCATAATATGACCGGACACCAGCGTATTCTCCGTAAAATGCAGCGGCAGACCAAACCCGGCAAATCGTTCCACGATCTCCGCCAGCTTCTCTTTGCCCATGTAACCCTGGTGCTGATGGGTCTGTAGGCCGATCGCGTCGATCGCCACACCGGCATCCAGACATTCAGCGATCAGCTGCGCATACCTATCGCTTAAATTGAAATCATTGATCAAAAGCACTGCCTGCGGATTGGCCGCTTTCGCCGCGGCAAATACCTCTTTGACAAGATTGAGGCGTCCGTATTCCTTACAGATTCTGGTGACCGCATTGTCATATTTGTCGAACTCCGGCATGATGACCACCTCATTGATCACATCCCACATATCGATCACACCGGCAAAGGCCCTGACATCCCTGTCAATCCTTGCAAGCTGCTTATCCAGGATTGTCTTGTTATCATATTGCATCAGCCAGTCCGCACACACGGTATGCCAACACAATGGATGGCCTTTTACGGTCTTCCCATGCTCTTTCAGATAGGCAGATGCATTCATGCGGCTTTCAAACGCCGGCTCATTTTCCGTTGCCTCATACCTGCCCCAGTAAAAGGACATGGTGCCGTAATTATACAGCGCCAGCCATTTGCGCATACGTTCCTCATAGAACGCATCTTCCTTTTTCTCGTTCGTCAGCGGAATCGCGTCAAAGGCTCCGCAGCCAAACAGGAAATCATGCTTCCTAAGTTCTGCCTGAAATTCTGTGTTCTTTACCGCATTTCCCTTTTCATCTACCACACGGATCCGTGCGGTTGCTTTCCGCTCTGCGTATTGTTCCATAGTCCCTCCATTCCGAGGCGCTTTACCGTAAACGCCTCCTACCTTCCCTGTCTTTATCTTATCATGATTCCAAGATTTCTACAAACAGGAAAGCCGAGCCTTTCTTCCCTATTCGACCAGTGGTTACAGTTCACGGCCTAACCGGCCGCAAACTGTAACGCATCCAGCCCATTCCAAGTCGCCTTCGGCGAGAGGCTGGATGCCTGAAACCGTAAAGTTATCGGCGAGTACTACGTACTCAATGCCCATGCAGCAAGGTGCAGGGCACCGTGAATAGTAACGACCAGTGTATCATCATAGATCAGAACATACCGGAAGATACTCCCCCCGCAATCCATCCTGGGTTTACGGCATCGGTAAGAAAGACGCCGAGGACTTTTTCCTGGAGAAATTCAATGACTGTCGTTTCCCGGTCACCATAATCCGTCCTACCTTTACCTATGGCCGACAAAAGCTTTTCTTCCGTCAGTTCCTGTCTGATAACAGTTGGATCGACCGCAAAGAGAAAAACGATCCTCACCGGTAATCTTTATCTGTTACGAAATTTCCTGCACGTAGGCAAATACGCAAACAGGAGGCAGATTCTCGCTGCCTCCTGTCGTATAGATCAGTCGTAACCATCAAGCCCCAACTTTCCTGCTTACTTTACTTCTTTTCTGGCATCGATAACAGGCTGATACTTCTCTGTATCGAACGCTACCAGATCATTCCAGCCAAAGCCTTCCAGCTGTGCACACATATCATCCCAAATTGCATCAAATGCTGCCTCGTCTGCGGCGAAGATCGCTTTCCAGGAAGCGTCACACACGATCGTCTTACACTGGCTGCGGATCAGGCCGATATCTGTGGTGTCGATAGCCAGAGATATATTGATATGCGGAACCGGGCTCATCATACCCTTATCCTGCAGATACTCAACCTCATTCTCTGCCCCGTACATTTCTTTCCACTCTTTGTTTGTCTTGGTGTTGTTCTTCTCCAGATAAGATGCCCACAGATCAGGCACATAACTCTCACCATTGACCGGGTTCGTGTCGTAACTCTGTACAATCCACTGGTTCACCTGGTTGTTACCGTCTGTCCAGTTTCCGCCGCCCAACTCTTCAGGAATCATGATCTCTGTCGTAAATCTGTTGTAACCATCCTCTGTCAGCGTATAAGTACCATCATCATTTACAGTATAGATAATGCCTTCGTCACCGGCATGCTGAATCGTACATCCTTCCGGAGATGCCAGCCAGTCAAAGAACTCCATGATACGTGCCTTCTTCTCATCGTCTACCTGAGAACCGATGCCGAATACACGGCCGCTGCCATAGTAATAATCGGATGTCTGGAATACCGTCATGTCAGCGATCGGCATACCCATGTAGTTAGCGCCTTTCTCACCGATCTCAGGAGAGTTGGTGAAGCCCAGCATCCAGTTGTTCCATACAAGATAAGTTCTCTTCTGTTTCATCTTATCGTTGGCGGATGTCCAGTCCTGTGTCGCAGAGTCCGGATCAACAATGCCTTTCTGGTTTGCGTCGAAGAAGAAATGGAGCATCTTATAGTATGCACCGTTCTTGTCGGTCAGCGGTGTGATGGAATGATCGGAACCGATCAGAACGGAACCGTTCACTTCCTGTCCGTACCATTTCGTCAGCTGATTAACATTCTCAATGGATGTACTGTCCCAGTCCTTCCACAGAGTCATGCCGTACGCCTTGTCACCTGCTTCATTGGTAGGATGCGCTGCCTGCATATCTGCCAGCACTTGAATCAGGTCATCCAGTGTATTCAATTCAGGCTTCCCAAGCTCCGTATAGAAATCCCACGGAATTCTCGGCATGGAAGAAACCGTCTCAGCCATATAGGCAGTCGGGCCATTGGTATTCATCTCTGTGGGAATCGCCCAGATGCCAGCGCCGTCCCCGATGCCTTTGTTAAACTTCTCGATCTGCTCCCAATATCTCATCAGATTCGGGTAACTCTGGATGTCTGCACTCATATCTGCAACAAGGCCTACATCAACACATTCCAGCATATCCGCGTTATCTAACAGGATAATGTCACCCAGATTTCCTGAAGCTGTTCTGGTCTGGTACAGTGCCTCACCGTCACCGGATACCTGCGGAGCGATAATATTCAGCACTATGTTGAACTTATCCTTCAGAATCTTACCATACCACCCGCTCTGCAATCCCTGATAGTTGGCTGCCACATCATAGACTTCAAGTGTCAGTTCTTCGTCGTGGGAAACTGCCGGTGCTTGTGCCGCAGCTTCTTCTCCGTCAGCACTCTCTGTGTCGCCGGACTCCGGTGCTTCTGCCGCCTCTTCTGTCGGCGCCGAGTCTTCTGCAGGTGCAGCGTTCTCTGTCTGTCCACCGCCTCCGCATCCGCTCAGAATCATGGAAGTTGTCAATACAACTGCCAGCAATGTTGATACAATACGCTTTTTCATTAACTTACCTCCTTAAAAATTTAATCTTAATTTTCTTAAATTTTATAACAAGCGGCCTATTGCCGCCTATCATCACTTACGGCCGGCGTCCCGCCGTTAGCCTTTGACAGCTCCGACCATGATACCCTTTACAAAATACTTCTGGAAGAAAGGATATACGCACATGATCGGCAGTACAACGATAATGGTGATCGTCATGCGGATACTGGTAGCAGTCTGGGTTGTTGCGGCAGCAGCGGCCAAAGAGCTGGAACTGCTGGTGTTGGCCAGCGCCGATAACGAACTCGCCTGATTCAGATACTGATACAACACGAACTGCAGAGGATACAGCTTCGTATCCGTGACCAGCAGCAGTGTATCCTGAAACGCGTTCCACTGGTTGACCGCTGCAAAGATGGCAACCGTGGCCATGATCGGCTTGATGACCGGTATCATAACTTTAAAGAAGATCGTTAGGATTCCAGCACCGTCAATCTCTGCCGCTTCCTGCAGTTCCTTCGGAACGGATTCCACGAAGGTCTTCGTCAGGACTATATGGAAGGGCGATACGATCATCGGAAGAATATAGCCCCAGAAATTGTTCGTCAGGTGCATATTCTTCATCACCAAAAACCAGGGGATGATACCTGCATTGAAGTACATCGTAGCGATCACCAGTCTGTACCACAGCTTCCTGTGCCACATCTTATCCTGGGAAAACATGAACCCTAGGAATGCCGAGGCGCTTACGGTACCAAAGGTACCAAGAAGCGTACGCATCACCGAGATCTTCGCTGCCTGGAACAGACCGTCAATGCCAAGCGCGCTGCTGTAGTTCTTCCAGTGCACGCCCTTTGGCCAGAATAAGATCACGCCTCTGGAACTTAAGTCATTCGCACTGATCGTATTGATAAACATGTAATAGAACGGATACAGGCACAAGATCGCGCAGATTCCAAATACTATGTAACATATAACGCTGACCATCTGGTCCCCAAAACTCTCATGCCTTCTTCTCTTCAAAGCAATCTCTCTACTCATGAAATCCTCCTTCACTTACCATCACAGGAAACTCTCGCCGCGTGTCATCTTGGAAATTGCATTGGCCACGATCAAAAGGATCACACTGACAACACTCTTAAGCATACTCAGGGCGACAGACACGGAATAGCTGCCGCTTCCCATCGCCAGATTATAGACATACAGATCCAGCACCTGTATATATTCTTTGTTAAATGCATTCTGGAAGACGTAATACTGTTCCATACCATTCGAGAGAAAATTACCGATATTCATCATCAGCAGTACGAAGAATGTCGGCAGCAGGCATGGTATCGTGATATAGCGAATCATCTGCATCCTCGTTGCGCCATCCACCTTAGCCGCCTGGAACAGTTCGTCATCAATACTGGAGATTGCCGCGATATACATGATCGCCGCCCATCCCAGATTCTTCCATGTAAGCCACAGCCACTGCGTGAGCCATACATGCTCGGAAGATTGCAGGAGCAGAACCGGCTCCTTGATCACGCCCATATTCAACAGCAGCGTGTTCACCATGCCGGTGCTGTTAAATAAGCTGAACGCCAAAGAGTAAACCAATACCCAACTGATAAAGTTCGGCAGCGTGGTGACTGTCTGAACAAACTTCCTGAACGGCATGCATTTGATCTCGTTAAGAAATACGGCAAACAACATAGGCAGCCATGACGTTCCCAGCGTTATACCGCTCATGACGAAAGTATTCTTCAACACCTGGAGCAGCTGGGAGATCTTCACCGGATTCTCCACCAGCGACTTAAACCATTTCAGTCCGACGAACTCGGCTTCCGAAAATGGTCTCGGCGGCCTGTAATCATAGAATGCATACAGCCATCCATACAATGGATAGTAGGAAAACAACAGTACCAACACCAAAAAAGGCAGCACATAAAGAAACAGTTTAAAAGAATACCATTTCTTCTTATCAATTTTACTGAGCATCATTATCCATCCTCTCTGATTTGTTTAACGTTTTACCTTCTATATACAAACAATACAGCTGTTTTGACCTTTTGTCAATGATGTTTTATGCAATTATTACTAATTTTTTATCTTTTTTTTTAGTGGAAATCGCCAAATATTATCCGCATTTAGAAAATATGAATTTACATACTATATATGAATATCGTTAAACCTTTTACCGAATATAATAATTGCAAAGCCTTTTTTAAAGAATCCTGCCTATAGTTCGGTCATTGCTTATGTCTTATAAGACAAAGAAACAGCGCCACCAGTGGCGCTGTTCTAAGTCAGAATTTATACAGTTGTGAAAATCAAAGACCCCGCTGCAAGCAACCACTCGGCTCATTGCTCACGGGAATAAACTGATTTAAGATCATTCTTTAATGATAACACGTGTCTTAATTTGCCGCAGCGAAGGATCCAAATCTTCCTTAGCTGACATACCAAACTCCGGCAGGCCGTTCCTGCGGAAATGAACCCGTCTGATGCCATCACATCTGATGGTGTTATCCAGCGCAGTCTCCGCATGATAAGCAATCATCAGATCTCCCTCCTCGCCGACATAGAAAGAATTGTGTCCGGGCCCGTATTCTCCTTCCACTGAGTAGAAGGAGAGCACCGGCGTACACCTTTTTGTCCACGAGGCCGGGCTGAGCAGATCATCCTCTGCCCGCGCCGTCAAAAGTCCCAGAACATATGTATAGCTGTTGGCCGAACCACCCGAATAAGTAAGATAGACCGTCCCGTCTTTCGTAAAGCAGTAAGGCCCCTCATTATTGATTGTTCCTGCCACATTCTCCCATCCCAGAAGCGGTCTCGTAAGCAGCACCGGATCACTCGATAATTTCCACGGTTCTCCTTCATCGATGGTGGCGATATAGAGCATCGAACCGCTGTCCAGCGGCGTTCCGATATGCCTCCTGTAAGACCATACGACGTATGAACTTCCGGCAGTTTTCAGATAAGTCATATCCAGCGTGATCCCATCCTGCGTCAGTGCGCTGCCGTCGGCTCTCACCATCCTGACCGGGTCTTCCCAGCTGTCCGCCTCTATGATGGATCTTCCCTTGCGCAGTCTCATCATATGGCACTGGGGCCCCCACACCTGCCCGCTCACCGCAAACAGAATATAAAGTTCTCCGCCTATCACATGGAATTCCGGCGCCCAGAAGGTCTGCAACAGCTGCCGCTCCTCGTCCTCCGCCAGGATAAGGTGCTCTACTGTGTCCTCCTGAAACAGTCCCTTTACGCTGTTCGCTTCCCGCACATACAGGCCGATATCGTTAGTATTGTCATTGGTGGAGATGTAGTACCATTTCCCCTCCCAGGGAAAGACCACCGGATCCCCGTATCCTACAGCGACAGGAAAAGGTAAACTCTGATCCACGATACTGCCTGTCACTTCATAACTACTGCCCGGCACAAAGTCGATGCCTGTCTTGTCCCATACAACTCTCTTCGAGTGACAGGAGCCATCCGAATAGACCGCCTCAGCCCTGACCTGATCTAACTCTTCCCTAGAATACAGTTCAACGCACTCCGGCACTCTGATCTTCGTGTTGTAAACCGGACTCCAATGCTCCGCCGCTCTCTCCAGTACTTCCTTCCTTACCGGAATGCAATCTCCTGACGTCTCCCAGCCGCTTTCTGACACATCCACCAGTCCCATACTGTCAAAGCTGATAAAATCCGCAGTCTTCCACAGCAAGACTTTGCCCCTGCTGTCCACATCCTCGCTTCCGTCTTCCTGCACCCTGACGGCAGCTATGCCATAAGTGCCATCCTCCGTTTCATAAATTCTTGGGTGCTTCAGAGCTTTCGTATCGAGGGTGTCATCCATCCGGATCAGCGCCTCCGCAAAGAGAATCCCGTAATTCTTATTCCAGGGCTTATATTCTTCTTCTCCGGTACGGAATGCCATATGGACGCTGTAAGCCAGGCCCGGCGGATAGTCAGAAACTCTCGGCTGCCTCGTATATACTCTCACTTCCATAGATCCTCTTTCCATCCTTTCCTCCATTCCGAAGCGCCACATTTTCTCCACTCCGAATCATAGATTCCCGGCTGCATAAATTACACAACAGAGAACTTTATCTGATTCTGAACATCATCACGCTGCGCGGCGGGATCACAAAGGACAGGCCTTTATCTTTCACGGTAAATGCCGCAAACTCCTCTTCCACGACGTTCTCCGGTTCATCAAAGGTGTTATAGTCATTCATAGCGCCGTGTACAATGTATCCCTTCACATCGACAGGCTTTCGCTCCTCAAACAAAAGTTCCATATTTCCAGACTCCTGCAGGGAATAATTCGTGAGCGTTACCGTCACGACGCCGTCCTGATCGATAGAGGCCGACTCCTGCACCATGGAACTGTTCTCTGCTTCTTCCTCCAGATAACTTTCGATCAGTTCTGCTCCCTGATGATGCTTATACATGTGGAATATGTGATAGGTGGGCGTCAGCAGCATACGGCTGCCCTCTGTCAGCACCACCGCCTGCAGTACATTGACGACCTGCGCAATGCAGGCCATCTTCACCCGGTCACAATGTTTGTTGAAGATATTCAGGGTAACACCTGCCACTACGGCATCCCGCATAGTATTCTGCTGATAAAGGAATCCCGGGTTCGTTCCCACTTCCACGTCATGCCAGCAGCCCCACTCATCAACGATCATGCCGATCTTCTTGTCCGGGTCGTACCGATCCATGATCGCACCGTGCCTCCTGATCAGTTCTTCCATGCCCAGTGCGCGTTTTAAGGTAGCATACCATTCTTCTTCACTGAAATCCGTGGCACTTCCTTTATGCTCTCCCTTTTCCACTCCCGCATAATAATGCACGGAGAGCCCGTCCATAAATCCATGGGCGCTTTCGGGCGTCGGTTTCCGGAAACACTCGTGCAGCACGGTATCCGTCCATTCATAATCCGTAGAATCCGCACCGCCACACACCTTGAAGACAGGACAATCCTTATGGTAATTCCGCACATAAGTCTGATATCTGCGGTATAAATGCGCATAATGATCCGGTGTCATATTACCGCCGCAGCCCCAGTTCTCATTGCCGATACCGAAGTAATCCAGCTTCCATGCCTGCTCGTGTCCGTTCTTCCGTCGCAGATCCGCCATCGGAGACACACCGTCAAAGGTCATATATTCTACCCACTCGCTCATCTCCTGCACCGTACCGCTTCCCACATTGCCG
The DNA here is from genome assembly GCA_910588215.1 of uncultured Lachnospiraceae bacterium. Taxonomy (GTDB): domain Bacteria; phylum Bacillota; class Clostridia; order Lachnospirales; family Lachnospiraceae; genus UBA3282. The sequence continues at coordinate 97,963 of CAJUQJ010000004.1, read as the reverse complement.
CACACATAAGTCTTACAGCCCAGCTGCTCACACAGCTCGAAATATTCATGGGTTCCGAAACTGTTGTCCTCCGTCGTGCCGCCCCAGTGCGTATTGACCATCTTCTTCCGCTCTTCCTTAGAGCCGATACCGTCCTTCCAGTGATACTCGTCCGCAAAGCACCCTCCGGGCCAGCGCAGTACCGGAATATCGATCTCCTTAAGCGCTTCGACTACATCGCTCCGCATCCCCTTCACATTGGGTATCTCAGACGTCTCCCCCACATACAGACCGTCATAGATACATCTCCCCAAATGCTCACTGAAATGTCCGTAGATCTCCGGTGCTATGACCCCTTTCCTCTGGTTCTCATGAATATGTAACTTCATAACCCCACCCCTTCCCTTTTTTTGTTTAACGTTTAACCATTATGAAATCATTATATGTTCCGGCTGTTTTTTTGTCAATCACAGTTGTATTTCTCCATAAAAAGTCAAAAAATCCCCTATGATAAAAATCACCCGGAACAGTTCCCCATCTCGACTGACATTCTTTAAATTTGATGTACAGATTCACGTTCTATAAAAGTGCAAGGTATCAAGACCTTCTCTGCCCCATCTCCCTGCCGTATCCGACTGTCTCCGGATTCTATCTGTCTAAGCAGCAGCTCGGCAGATACATGCCCAATCTTCCTGAGCGGCAGCGCCATCGTTGTCAGTCCCGGAATGAAGTATTCCGAGATCTCCTGGCCGTCAAATCCCACCACTGCCATATCCGCACCGGCCCGTTTACCGTTCTCATTCAGACAGCGGTATAGTCCGCCCGCCATTCTGTCCGCCATGCAGAAAACCGCTGTCACCTCCGTCTTCATAAGCTCCAGCGCCTCTATGTAAGCACTCGTTTCATCCCACGCGGCATATCGGATCCAGGCCGGATTATACAAGACCTGATGTTCAAACAGCGCTTTCTGATATCCCAAAAGTCTCTGCTGTGTATGAATATTGTCCGCTCTCCCGCCGATGACGCCTATCTTGCGGTGCCCTTTGGAAATAATGTATTTCACGACCTCGTATGCCGACCCTTGATCGTCAATTCCCACGCAGGGTATAGCCGGATTGCTGTCAAAAGCATACGTCATCACCGCCGGTGTAGAAAAATCTTCCGGAAAGCAATGGATCACCCGCGCATGTCCGGCAATATAAATGATCCCGTCCACCATGATCGATGTCAACTCTCTAATAGCCGGCTCCAAGATAGCATGATAATCCGACTCTTTGTTGTACCAGGAGTCACTCCATCTGGCATAAAGTCGGAGATTCTTAACAATAGAGCGATAACCCTTCTCCTCGCAGTAACTCATGATGCCCTCAACAATCTCGGGCGTCGTAAACTGCGCGATATCTTCTGCTATGATGCCGATCATCTTTGTTTTCTGGTTCCGCAGACCCTGGGCAATGTAATTAGGCCTGTACCCAAGCCTGTTAACGGTCTCCAGCACCCTCTCTTTCGTCTCTTCACTGACCTTAGGCTTACCATTCAAAATATTCGACACAGTCGTTGGAGAAACATTGCATTCTCTGGCAATTTCTTTTAAAGTAACCATTCTAGTCCGTCTCCCAAATATTTCCATCATTACCAGCAGAATGCAGTATTTATGTATTCCCTTTCCACTGTTCTTTACCATCTTATCACGTAACCTTGGAAAATACAAACAACAAAACCGATCCCGGCCTATGTATCGCCACACCGGTCAGTGTGTGCGTGCTCAGTCGATCTGCACTTCCACTGTTCGGAATGCTTCCGGCAAGTCTCGCTCCTCCGTTACATCCAGCATCGGTTCTCCGTCAATATCAAAATGTGTCCTGCGTGCGGCAGAGGATCGCGGTCCATCCACGCCTGCCCGCATGTGATAGAAATTCCATACCAATCCATTTTCGTCGGTCAGATAGGAATTATGACCAGTGCCGTACTCACCTTCTACAGAGGCAGAAGACATCAGCGGATAATTGCTCTTGCGCCAGTTATCCGGATTCAGGATATCACTGCCCATCACGGGCTTCAACAAGCCAACCGCATAGGTTGCATCGACCGCCGCAGCCGCATAAGTGACCATCAGCTGACCGTCCCGCTCCAGCGCGTAAGGTCCTTCCACTACATAGGTGTGATTGTTCTCCCAGCTATACTCCGGCTTGGCAATACATACCGGATCGGTCACCAACTTCCACGGCTCCTTCTCATCGATCTGCGCCAGATACAACCATGCCCCTTGGTCTACCGGCAGGAACTGCCGCTGAGACCACATGACATACGTTTTGCCTTCATAGGCGATAGTAGTCATGTCTAAGGAAATCACTTTGCCCTCCTCACACAGCGGTGAGCCGTCTTTCTTCACCACCATAACAGGCGCCGACCAGTCCTCTTTGCAGATTGGGTTGCCGCCTTCCCGCAGCTTGCGCACCCGGGATTCCTCATGGTAGAATTCACCGGAAGTCGCCGCATGGAACACATACAACTGCCCGTCCACCTCATGAAATTCCGGCGCCCACAATAGCCCGCCGATGCCCGGATAGGTCTCCGAGTCCAGGAAAAGTTCTTCCTTCGCCGTCAGGATCCCTTCTAAAGTATCGGCACAGCGCATGTAGAGCGTGTGATTGTTATCCGCATCGTTGGTGGCAATAAAATAATACTTCCCGTCCCGATACATGCAGACCGGATCTGCCCGATGCTCTGCAAAAGGCGCCGGGAAATGTTCCTGGTGCACTCTGCCCCGTACCACGCGAGTCTCGCCTTTCGTCGGCTCTTCCCAGTCGATTTTACGTTCAACCATCGTTCCGTCGCTGTAAGAAGCCACTGCCTTCACATCCTTAAGCTCCTCCACACACCGGAACGGCCCTTTCTTGGATAACGTCATACCGACGCAGACTGGCGGCAGCAGTTTTTTCAACAGATACTCTCCTGTCTCCTCCGCAACGGTAACCATATTGCCAGGCACGACCCCTTCGACCAATTCCAGCTCCTCTACCACAAACGACGGTGCAGAAATCTCCGGTTCCGCGTTTTCCCTGACGGAAGCAGGATCCAACTGTATGACTGCCGACGCTTCCTTCCCCGTGTTCTCCTGCAAAGCAGCTACACCTTCCATCCACTGTCCGCCCTCTGACTGCCAGCAGATTCTGTAAGCCAGTGCTTTCGCATCATAGGCACAGCGCACCTCCACGATCTCCCCGGATTCCTGCAGACGGCACAGCCCCCTCTCCTCATAGTGGACCAGATTCCTGCTCACAAAGAAAAGCACACATCCCTGACTGGACGCATCCGGTTCCCCTGCGCCTCCGGTGCGCACGGCCAGGATTCCATAACCGCCACAGGATTCCTTACTTTCTTCTGACAATTCAAAGATCCACGGTTTCTTCAAACATCTGGCGTCTAAAGTGCCGTCCTCCGGATTCTGCAGCGCCCTGGCATACAGTATACCTTCATTGTGATGAAAAGGCCGGAACTTCCCGTCTTCTCCCCGATAGGCAAGATGCATACTGTACGCCATCCTGCTACCGTAAATGATATCTTCTTTCGGTTGTCTCGTGTAACTTAACAGTTCCATAATAAATCTCTCCTCATTCTTACTTCCATTCCGAAGCGTTGTAATTTCATTTTAATCTCTACTGCAATAACTGAACCAGTCAAACGACACGTACTCCTCGTATGCCGTCCCGTTACCGCTGGCGAACATACCGACATAAGCCCCCACGAAACCGCCCGCCGTCTCACTGCCAAGAAAGCTGCCGTCAACCTTATTTGCAAGGATCTGTTCCTGTCCGTCCTCCCCGGCCACTGCCAGCGTAAAATCCTGCCCATCGGCCCGGATGAGCAGCACGGTCTCTGTCTGTTCCCAGGAAATTTCTCCCAGAAGTTCTTCCTGATAATCTCCTGCAGCCTCCTTGTGCAAAAGGGAAACATCCTTGGAAGTATAGCCGCTGACTGCCCTTGCCACCTGCTTTCCTTCCCCGTTCAGCCCCACTTCCACTCTCAGCTGTTGATAATCATTCTGCAGTACCACCATACCTGCAGTCTGTCTCTCCCGCGGGATAAAACACAGTTTCGTTCTGGCCTCGAAGGACATATGCTGCTGCCTTCTGCCCAGGAATCCAATACTCTGGGGCTCATGCTGCGCAAAACGGGCATTTGCTCCATTTGTCACCATGCCCCGTCCCATGGACTTATCGTAAAGCTTCAGCTTCAGGTAACCATCCTCCAGCCTGTATGTATGCTCGTCCGGGGTTCCTAAGAAATTCCACTGATATCCAAGCTTCTCCCCCTCAAAGTCGTCCTTCTCCGGCACGGGCTTAACCGCAAACTCCGGCAAATCCGGTCCTTCATAGGCAAATTCGATCCGGCCTGTACCCGGGCTGACAATAGGCCAGCCTTCCTCCCACTCCACCGGTGCGATAAAAGTCTCTCTGCCCAGATTCTTATGGTAACCGCCGTAAGGTCTGGACGCCAGAAAGACAATATACCAGGAACCATCCTGCAGCTCCACCAGATCCGCATGTCCCGTATTCGCGATAGCTGCCTTCGTCCCCAGATGACGCTGCGTCAGAATCGGATTGCCCCGATAGCTCTCGTAAGGCCCCGTGATCTGCTTTGCCCTGGCAATGGTCTCGGAATGGAAATGCTCCGTTCCGCCCTCCGCGATCATCAGATAATAATAGCCGTTCACCTTGTACAGATGGGGTGCCTCCGGCCACGCGGCATTCTCCATGGCGCCTCCCCAAATCTTCGTCTTCTCACCCACCAGCTCAAACTTCACCAGATCGATCTCCGACAGCCAGATCATCTGCCGCTCACCCGGTCCGCCGCCGCAGGTTCCTGTATAGTAGGCTCTGCCGTCGTCATCCCAGAACAGGGAAGGGTCAATCCCCTCCGCACCCGCGATCCAGTGCGGAGGGGACCACGGCCCTTCCGGCTTCTTCGCGGTCACGATAAAATTGCCGCCGTGGTTCACATTGGTGGTGATCATGTAAAAAAGCCCCTCATGATAGCGGATCGTCGGTGCAAAAATACCCCCAGAGATCGCATAGGGATCCAGCGGCAGCTGCTCCGGTCGATCCAGCACATGCCCAATCTGCTCCCAGTGCGCCAGATCCCGGCTATGGAAAATGGGGACTCCCGGATAATAGGAAAAAGAAGAAGTCACCATATAGAAATCATCTCCCACCCTGCAGATGGAGGGATCGGGATAAAATCCCGGTAATAGTGGATTTTGTAAAGTTACACTCATATTCTGCCATACTCCTCTCTTAAATTACAATTGATTGAATTACCTGTTACCGGTTCGTATCGATCTTCGGCAGCAGCTCTGAACAGATAAAGTATCTCGTCCCGCTCTCCGACTCTGCCGCCGATGTTCAGCAGTTTTTAAACTCTTTCATGGGTACTACCAAGATCGGCCAGATGATGGTTGTGTCCCTGACCATGACGATCCCCGTTCTGGTAATCTTCTTTATCTGCCAGAAGTACTTCGCACAGGTGGTTCCGTTGATGATCGGCCGCAGATACAGCAGGAAAAATCTTCTTCCGTACTCCTCCACAAACCGTTCATCCTCTTCTCCGTATAATTCCTGAAAATATTACCCCATCAGCCGGAATACCTGCTCTGCCGTATCCGTCATATTCCGGGCGGCATTTCCCCGATCCATCGCTTCTTCCAGTGACACAGCACCGCGCACGATCGGGAAGAACGCATCAATGCCATGGGCATTACATGCCCGTGCATCCTCCGTCACACAGCCTGAAAAGGCGACCACTTTTATCCCGCGCTTCTTCGCCAGCTTGGCCACACCGACGGGCGCCTTACCCATAACGGTCTGCCCGTCCAGTCTGCCCTCTCCCGTGACTACCACATCGGCATCCTGTATTTTCTCTTCCAGCTTTGTCTCCCGCAGGATCAGTTCCACTCCCGGCTCCAGAGAGCCGTGCAGAAAGGTGCGGAATGCAAAACCCAGACCGCCCGCCGCACCGGATCCGGGATGGTCTGGATCCGCCGCTCCGCCCTCGCAGGCCGCGGCAGCAAGCGCCGCGTAGTCGGCAAGCCATGCGTCCATCTTACGGATCATGGCAGCATCCGCCCCTTTCTGGGGACCAAACACGGCGCTGCATCCGTCAGGGCCGCACAGCCCGTTTTTCACGTCACAGGCAATATGAAATTCGCAGTCAGACAGTTCTTCCATGGCATGCCGGATGCCAATGCAAACTAACTTCTCCAGTCCCCGTGCACCAAAAGCGACGGGTTTCCCTTCCCCGTCCAGAAATTCAAAGCCCAGCGCCTGCAGCATTCCCACGCCGCCGTCATTGGTAGCGCTGCCGCCGATACCAATGATGAACTTCCGGCATCCTTCTCCAATCGCCGCCCGGATCGTCTCTCCCACTCCGTAGGTCGTCGTATACAGAGGATTCCTCTGTTCCGGTGAAACGATGGTGATCCCCGCCGCGTCAGCCATCTCAAGAACCGCCGTGATACCGTCCTCCAGAATGCCGTACCGCCCTGTCACCGTCTCGCCCAGCGGCCCTGTGACAGGCAGGCGGCGGATAATGCCTCCCATACCGCCGATCAGTGTTTCCACTGTTCCCTCACCGCCGTCCGCCAGCGGGCATACCTGCGTCACAGCGTCCGGAAAGGCTCTTTTGATTCCCGCCTCCGCGGCCTGCCCTGCCTCCAGGGAAGACAGGCTGCCCTTAAAGGAATCGATCGCTATAACCGCTTTCATAGCATCTCCTCCAACTTATATTGTTTGAGAATTTCTTATGTCCTGTCATTGGTTAAAATCCAGACACAACCTGATCTGTGTGAAAGGCCTTACCTTCGTATTCGCCACTTCCACATGCGCAGGGTGCACGCTGTAGCCTTTCAGGGCTTCCTCATCCGTGAAGACAGAATCAAGCATCAGATCCGCATTGGAGGACTCCAGTCCTTCTATCTGTACCTTGATCTCCACAAGACCGGGAATCTTTCCAAGCAGTCCCTCCAGTCCTGTTTTGATCTCCTGCTTGATCCTCTGCTTTTCTTCCGCTGTCAGTTCATCCTTCAGCTTCCACAAAATAAGATGTTTTACCATGGCCTGTTTCCTCCTGCATGTTCTTTATAATGATGCCAGGGTCAAAAGGTCATGTATGACATGCTTGCATGTCAATACATGACTTTAGGACCCGAAAAAACATGAAAAAGTAGCCCGATAGGGCGGATTTTGAATGTTTTTAGGATTGCGGGAGCATGAAATGCAGAGCAATCCGTAGGCATCAGGGGGCAAAAAACCTTTTGACCCCAGCATCTTATAATACGGTTAATGGTCTCAGATCTAAAGCTTCTCCGTCAGCGAAAGCGGCCGCTCACACGTCGAGTTGACTTCCTCGAACCTCCCGCTGTCACTGCTCTTCATCATCGCGTCGATCACATCCAGCACATGATACGCCATCTCTTTATCCGCCCGGTTCTTTCTGCCGGTAAGGATTGCGTCCGCCATCTCGGCCGGCCCTATGCCACGGCTGTTCTCCTCATATGGGAATACATTGTCAATCTCCTCCCAGGCAGGTTGGTTGGCAAAATCATAGCTGTTAGCCATAAAAGTATTTTTCCCGCCAAACTGGTTGGGATCGGTCAGTTTCAGGATGCCCTTGGTCCCGTAAATAGTAAACATGGCCTGATCCGCGAGGACTGAGTCACCGTTTAAGGCAAAATTACCCGTAACGCCGTTCTCCAGTTCCACAACGGCAAATACCTGACTCTCATTAGGATAAGAAAACTCCTGCCCAAACTCCGGTGACTGAGGCACCACGTTCATGCGGACAGGCTTCCCGTTCTTGACAGACGCCGCCACACGCTTCACGGGTCCCAGCAGGCTCACCAGCGTAGTCAGATAATAGACACCGTAATCATAGCAGATCCCGCCACCCGGCATCCGCAGGAAGCCAAAGAGGCTCGCCAGAAAATCCAGATCACGGTTGGCACTGATCTGGAAGGATGTGATCTCCCCCAGCTTCTCTTCGTCGATCATCTTTCTGGCCGTCTGCCAGGAAGCACCCAGAAAAGTGTCCGGTGCGGATCCCAGATACAATCCCTTCTCGTCCGCCAGCTTTATCAGTTCCGCCGCCGTATCCGGAGCTATCGTCATCGTCTTCTCCGTGTACACATGCTTGCCAGCCTCCAGTGCCTTCTTCGCCAGTTCATAATGAGTGGGCGCCGGTGTCAGGATGACCACCATATCGATCGTATCATCCGCCAGCAGATTCTCCACCGTACAGCCTCTGATCTTGTACTGCTCTGCCTTCTTCACGGCATTCTCCACATGGGCCGCCGCACATGCTACAACCTCCAGATTGTCGAATTCACCTATCATGTTTTTCAGATAGATGTCACTGATCGCGCCACAGCCGATCACGCCGACCCGCAATTGCCTGTTCTCCATAGCATATCCTCCATTTTTCGTTTTATTTTATGATCAACTATAGTATTCCATCAACCAGTCGATCATATTTTACTCCATTTCTGCGCTGCTTTTTGACTCAATTCATTGAGTCTGCGCACAAAACGAGTTTGTGGCAAGCAGCGCGCAGACACAAATCTCGCGATTAAAAATTATAAGCTTCCTCTTTTCAGAATATCACGGACGGCTACGATTGAACAGTACAAAAAATATAATGATCGACTTTCTGCTATTCCTCCAGCAGCTCCTCATAGCTCACTGCAAGCACCTTCGCAAAGGCCTTCAATTCAATGTCCGTGATGAATCTGGCACCGCTTTCTATCCTTTGAATCGCATTCTTGTCCAGCTCGATCCCTTCCAGCTGCATCCTGTCTGCCAGAAACCGCTGAGACACCTTGGGTGTCAGTTTCTTGCGGATCCGTGCAATATTATCCCCGGATATGTTGTTTTTTCCTGAACTCGCTCTGTTTTTGTACATATTCCCCTCCATATGTTTGCTGCTTCCTCACAAGTGGCCGCCATGTGTCGGTCACTATGAAGATTCTCCGCTTCTATTCCTTTTCCTATTCGTTCGATTTTACAAAATGACATTCACTGCTTGTCATTTACAACACTATATGATATTATTTATACTTAGTTGACATTCACTAAATGTCATTGAGGGAAATTAGCATGAATAAACGACATTTACAAAAGATAATCCTCATCCTTGCAGTTCTGACACTGACCGCTGTTGGATGCAGTAACTGCCGGAAAGAGCCAAAGGTTGTCATCAACGAAATCTGCAGCCAGAAGTTCTCTGCTGCAGGAGATGATAATAGTCGGTATTCCGACTGCGTTGAACTTTACAATCCGGGAAAGACTGATATCTCCCTGAACGGCTGTTTCCTCACCGATGATGAGAGGAATCCGCAAAAATATTCTCTGGAAGGGTTTATAGTGCCGGCCGGCGGATATACATTAATCCGGCTGGATCAGCATGCAGGACTGCGCCTCTTAGACGAGGGGGATCAGCTCTTGCTGGCAGACGCCGGGGAAGGCGTTTTTCTGGATCAGGGCACCAGCTATGGCAGAGTGAAGGACGGAGGCGCCCTGTGGGCTGCCACCCCGGGAAGCACGAATCAGGATGCCAACCGGTTCCGCTGGAATTCCGGAGAACTTTTTATGCTCTATCATGATTGGAAATTGCATAAGACAGAAGAAATCATTTTCAACTGCAATAGCGGCGGAATCCCACATCAGCATTGTATGGACATTATGATCGCGGAAAAGGTAAAATAATATAAGAAAAGAAAGCCTGTAAAGTCATAAACCGCGTTGTGCTTGCACATAAGTGGTCATATGACTTTATGGCCCTCCCAAATGTGATACTACAATTTCGCAAGAGTCCCCGGATCGTTACTCTCTTAATGCTCTGCTCAATGCATGCTTTGATCATAAAAATCAACAAAATCTTGGAATAACTCCAAATCTAATGAATTGCACCATTTCTCTCTGTCAAGATTTCTGTATATATGATCTGCTTTATCCTCTGAAAACCGCTCTTTGTTCTCCGCAGCATCATAGTCGTAATCCAGTGTTTCAAGCCATTTGTCAAATTCCGCATTGAACGCATCGCGATAAGCGTCGCCATTGAAGTAGTTATGTCCTGCATCTTCAAAAAGGAGAAAGCTGAAACGGGGATCATCCTTGTATTTTTCATGATAAATGTCGTAGCCATATTCGACCGGAACTACCTCATCATCCAGGCTATGCACGATCATAACGGCGGCATCACTCTTGGCAAAGCCGTCCATCGCAGTGTTTGAGGCATACCCACCATATTTGATCCTCTCATGCAGCTTCACAAACGGCAGCATCAAATAAATACCGTCCCCTATCTGTTTCTTCCCCTCTGACTCAAACAGGTTCACGGAAGAATTGAAACCAGAACACGCTATGACCGTCTTCACTTCGGGATGATATGTAAGTACACTGCAGACGCTGTAACCGCCCCAGCTGTGACCAAATAAGGCAATTGGCAAATCTGGAAATTCTCCGCTTTCTTCCACAAATGTGACCGCATAGTCAAGGTCTATCGTCCCCTGCGGCAGTCCGCCGATCCCTTCCCCTTCGCTTTCATCATTTCCCGTAGCATCATAAGCAAAAACATAGTAACCGTGACGGGCAAAATAATCCGCGCAGTCCATGTAAGAGTTATGCCCGCCTCCGCCAAATCCATGTGCCATTACGATGATACCGCGCTGTCCTTCTCCCAAACTGTACATATATCCTGTCAGTTTCTGTCCCTTATCGGAAGCAAACTCATATTTCGTGCGCTGCAATCCGTCAAAGTCTTCCACATACAACCTATACGGTTCATAACTCTCAAACCGCCGGTTAAAGTTCTCATTATATACCATCACAGACAATCCCCAGTCTCCGGCAATCAATAGTACGACGATGATAGATAATACAATAAAGAGCAGCTTTTTCTTTTTGGAACTTGATTTCATATGGCAATCTCCTTAACTTATCGTCATGTCGGAAGACTCCGGTCTTAGCCTAAATTCTCCGGCCCAAACCCAAACGGCAACATTTCCTTTAAGGTACGTTGCAGGCACCGTCCCTTGCCGTCCGCCAGAATGATCTGAAAGGTTTCCGGATCACAGAATTCCATCATGACCTGCCGACAGACACCGCAGGGGGCACACAGTTCATCTGCTTCGCTGCCCTCCGGGCCGCCCACCACTGCAATCTTCGTAAACTCCCGTTCCCCTTCGTAGACCGCCCGAAAAAAGGCCGTCCGCTCCGCACAGTTTGTGGGGGTGTAGGCCGCATTTTCGATATTGCAGCCGTGATATATTTTACCGCTCTTTGTCACAAGCGCAGCACCTACCTGAAAATGAGAATACGGTGTGTAGGCATGTTCCCTGGCTTTTTTCGCCTCCAGAATCAACTCTTCGTTGGTCATTACATATCCCTCCGTTCTGCAGATCGATCAAAATCACTCTTCCGCACCTATAATATCCCTATAGGATAAGCAAATCTTATACCTTATCCTCTCTTTTGGCAAGCGCAAACACAATATGGCACTTACTCCCAGTATCCCCTAAAGGATGCCCCCTTCCCATGTTCTGGTCTCTATGCAAAATGAGGCTGATCCCTTAATAGCCTGCCCCGTCATCCGTCTGCTTGATGATCTTAATGATCCTGCTGGTTCCCAGTCTGTCTGCGCCCAGAGCGATGAATCGCTCCGCATCTTCCAATGACGCGATGCCGCCTGCGGCTTTCACCTTCACTTCCTTGCCGACATGCCTGCGCATCAGTTCCACATCCGCGAAAGTAGCTCCGGCAGTGGAAAATCCCGTAGAGGTCTTGATAAAATCGGCCCCTGCCCTGGTGACGGTCTCACACATCCTGATCTTCTCCTCCTCGGTGAGCAGGCAGGTCTCAATAATGACTTTCAAGAGCTTACCGCCACATGCTTCATGAATCTGCCGGATCTCATCCTCGATCTCCTGGTATTTCCCGTCTTTCACCCAGCCGATATTGATCACCATGTCAATCTCTTCCGCGCCGTTTTCTATGGCATCCTTCGTCTCAAAAACCTTCACCGCCGTAGTGCTGTATCCGTTCGGGAACCCGATCACCGTACAGATCGGCAGCCTGCCTTCTACATACTCCGCCGCTTGCCTCACATAGGCCGCCGGAATACATGCGGATGCGGTCTGATATTTGATCCCGTCATCCAGGATCCCTCGAATCTCCTCCCAGGTAGCCGTCTGCGTGAGCAGCGTATGATCCACTGTCTTTAATATTTCTTTCTTGTCCATAATGTTCTCCTTTATTCCATCGATTCTTAATTACTGTAAAAGTGACCTGTCAATCTAATTTTCTAAACACCCACTTCTATTCATGGCGGTATCATAATGTAGGATATGGGTGTTTAGAATGTATCCGGGGATTGCTTATAGTAATTTCTCCAGCACGGATGTTCCGATCGTCCCTTCCGGCATGGCAATTCCGAAATTATCGGCAATGGTGGCCCCGATCACCGCAAAGGTCCGGGCGTCTTCCAGCTTCCCGCTGCCCCTCATCGACGGAGAATACGCAAGGAAAGGTACCTTCTCCCTTGTATGATCCGTGCCTGTGTGGGTCGGGTCGTTTCCGTGATCTGCGGTAATGATCAGCAAGTCGTCTTCATGGAGCAGCGGCAGGAATTCTCCCAGCTTTACATCAAACTTCTCCAGTTCTTTGGCATATCCTATGACATCACGCCGATGTCCCCATAAGGCATCGAAATCCACCAGGTTCACGAAGCACAGCCCCTCAAAGTCCCTGCCCGCGATCTCGATCGCCTGTTCCATGCCATGCACGGAACTTTTGGATTTATTGGACTCCGTCAGACCTTCGCCGTCAAAGATATCAAAGATCTTGCCCACCGAGATCACATCCAGGCCTGCCTCCTTCAAGGCATTTAACACGGTCTTGCCGTAGGGTTTCAGCGCGTAATCGTGACGATTACTGGTGCGCGTAAACTCGCCCCGCTTCTTTCCCACGTAAGGTCTGGCGATCACCCGGCCTACCTTCCACTCATCCTTCATGGTAAGCTCTCTGGCAATCTCGCAGCAGCGGTACAGTTCTTCCAGACCGAAGGTCTCCTCGTTGCCGCAGATCTGCAGTACAGAATCCGCAGAAGTATAGACGATCATATGACCCGTGGCAATCTCCTCCTCCGCCAGTTCCTCCAGAATCTCCGTGCCACTGGCGCTCTTGTTGCCGATGATGACACGGCCGGTCCGTCTTGACAGTTCATCGATCAGTTCCTTCGGAAAACCCGTTTCCGTAAACGTCTGAAAAGGCTTTGTGATATGAAGTCCCATCATCTCCCAGTGCCCCGTCATGGTATCCTTGCCAGTACTGGCCTCGTGCATTTTCATAAAATAACTTAAGGGTTTCTCCACCGGCGATACCTGTTTCAAAGGATGCAGGTTGGCCATACCCATCTTCTGCAGATTGGGAATCTTAAATTCCTCCACGCTCTGAGAAATATGTCCCAGCGTATCCGTCCCCTCATCCCCATAGGAAGCGGCGTCCTCCAAGGCGCCCACTCCCAGTGAATCGATCACGATCGTAAAGATTCTCTTATACTTTCTTTCCGTCATTTGAACACTCCTCCTGATAATATCACTGCCGATCTGATAGCATCTATCCGAATTATGCTTTCGGTGCCGTCACTTCTTCTCCCTGTCCGCCCTGATCAGCTTCCGCAGCGCTCCCACCGCCACCGTAATGGCCGCCTCCGTATCGTGTATGATCGGATTATAAAGCCCCTGGGCATTTCTCTCCTGATTCCCCACTACCAGGAAGTTGGAACCACAGCGTACTCTCAGATGGCTGGCCGCAATGAACAGCGCCGCCGACTCCATCTCGGAAGCTTTACAGCCAAGACGCTTCCACGCCTCCCACTTATTCAGCAGCTCATAGCTCACCGGCATCCGCTCCGGCTCATGTTGTCCGTAAAAAGCATCTTTGCACTGAACCACCCCTACATGACAGGGTAAGCCCAGTTCCCGACAAGACTCCACCAGCGCATTGGTCACCTCATAGTCCGGCACCGCCGGGTATTCTATGGGCGCATATTCTCTGCTGGTGCCTTCCATACGCACCGCCCCCGTTGCAACCACGATATCGCCGCCCTTGACATCCAGATCGATACCGCCGCAGGTGCCCACACGGATGAAAGTGTCCGCACCGCTAAGCGCCAGCTCTTCCATGGCGATCGATGCGGAAGGTCCTCCGATTCCGGTAGACGTCACGCTTACCTTTTCCCCATCCAGATATCCCGTGTAAGTAACAAACTCCCTGCTGTCGGCCACCAGCTTCGCATCCTCAAAATGCCTGGCGATCTTCTCACTCCGCTTGGGGTCTCCCGGCAGGATCACATACCGCCCCACATCCCCCGGCCTGATCTGTAAATGATACTGCAGCCCTGCTTCTCCCGAATAATTCTGCATGTTTTCCTCCATTCTGAAGCGTCACAAATTCTAACTGAACTTGTTTAGTTTGTTGAACTAAATTACTCATCAGAGAATTTATTCAACCTTTACTCCTGTTTCCTTAGACAGTCTCTCTTACTCTCTCGCAAACCTGTTTGTAATCTCTCATCGCACTTCTACACATCAAATTCCATGACGAAAGGATCCGCCTCGCTGCACGCGCGCCATTCCGGCAGCCCGTCCCCGTTGGGATTGCCCTTCTTCATAAAATTGGTCCAGTAATCCAGCATCCGGTCACTCAGCTGCTCATCCGCCTCCGTCAGCGGCCGCCAGCACCGCTTCACGGTGCCGAATACATACCACAATTCCGCGGAGTGGAAGGCGCCCTCTTCATCTCCCGGCATCTGTCTGGAAAAGTAGTAGACATAGGAAGGCTCGTTCCAAAGCTGCTCCATCTTATGGCCAAACGCCATGCAGCCCTCATACAGGGTTCCCTTCTCGCCTGCCGCCAGCTGTTCCTTCGTCACCATGATATCGTTCTTCGTGCTACCGATTAAATAAGGAATATGTTTCAGCTTTTTGTCCTCTATGATATGATTATAGCCCTGCTTCAACACGTAGTCATCTATATTGGGAACGAGGAAAAGGCCTTTACCGGACGTAAACGCTTCTTCCATCATCTGTCCAAAGGGCTTCTCCAGTTCCTGAGTGGACATGGCGCGAAGTTCATCCAGATCTTTGGCACCTGTCAGACCAGCAAATCTCTCGCCGTATTCTTCCGCTTCCTGCAGTGGCATGTCACGGTGGATACCGTTCCCGTAGCTTCCGCCGCTCTGCAGTATCGCCTTGGCGATCATATTCCCGGTCAGCTCCGAAGACAGAAGCGTCTGCACGCTCATCGCACCGGCCGACTGACCGAAGATTGTAATATTGCCGGGCTCACCACCGAAGGCCTCTATGTTCTCGAAGACCCACTTCAATGCGGCAATCTGATCCAATATGCCATAGTTCCCGGATACACCCTTATCACTCTCCTTGCTCAGCCAGGGATGCGCCAGAAAGCCGTAGATATTCAGACGATAGTTGATGGTAACAAGGATCACACCCCGTTTCGCGTAAGCCGCACCGTCAAACTCCTGCTCGCTTCCGTACCCGCTCATAAATGCGCCTCCGTGAATCCAGAACGCCACCGGCAGGCCCGCCTTCGCATCTTCTCCCACCGCTTCTTCCGGCGCCCAGATATTCAGGTACAGACAATCCTCACTGATCCCCACGTCATACGCCGGATCTGCATAGAATTCTTTGCCATAGAATCCCACGTTCTGATCTCCCTGCACCGCCTTATCGGAAAACCGCACCGCCTCATAGGTGCCCTCCCAGCTCTCCGTCTCCTGGGGTGCCCGCCAGCGAAGTTCACCCACCGGCGGTTTTGCGTAGGGTATGCCTTTGAATACAAGGCATCCGTTTTCAGCACATCCTTTAATCTTTCCTTTTCTGGTCGTGACAACTGTACTCATCTGCTCTTACTCCCTTCGTTATTCTGTTATTTCGTTCCTTGATTCCACTTAGTTATTTCATTCAGTGATTCTGTGAGTCTTGCATGTAATACTACTATTATATCAGTACTCCCTGCAGTCTTACAAATATAAAAAAATATAATTTGCCTGGCACCCGCTGTAAGGCATCCGTCAGATAAAGCCGAGGTTTCAGGCAGGTTACCGATTGATTTTCCTATCGCAAAATGGTATACCTATAGAAACGACTTAGCAGATTCCTGCCCAGGGCCTTTCCAGATCCCTATACGGCACTTTATGCAGGATTAAAGTTTAATTGAGGAAATATGTATGCGGCATCCATATCCATGTAGGCAATGTACATTCTGGATAGGTGCAGGCGGAAAGAGGTTGGACATGCAGAAGATCATGATCATAGAGGACGATCCGTTGATCCGGGAGGAATTGTCTCTTCTTCTGGAAAACGAAGGTTACCGGGTCGTCTCCATCACAGATTTTACAGATATGACAGGACAGATCCGTGACTGTACCCCCGACCTTGTCCTGCTCGACTTAGGGCTTCCGGGACGGGATGGACTAGCGCTGTGCGCCCAGATCCGCAAGAATTTTACCCTTCCCATCATCATCGTCACCAGCAGAGATTCCTCCACAGACGAATTCCGCGGCTTAAGCATGGGTGGCGATGACTATATCACCAAGCCCTATGACGTACTCGTTCTTCTGGCCCGGATCAAAGCAGTGCTCCGCCGCAGCGCCGGCGCAGCAGAAGCCGACGTGCTCATGGTAAACGGCCTGCGGTTAAGTCTGACGAAGGGCACTGTCTCCCTGAATGGCCGCAGCGAAGAACTTACCCGTAACGAGCTTAAGATCCTGGCACATCTGATGACACATGCCGGGGAGATCGTCTCCCGCGCCGATCTGATCGATGTGCTGTGGGAAAACCAGATTTATATCGACGACAACACCTTGAGCGTGAACGTCACCAGGCTGCGCACGAAACTGAAGGATTTGGGAATGCCGGACTGCATCCGCACACGGCGGGGAATGGGGTATCAACTATGACAATATATGAGTTTCTATCGGATCGGCTGGGTAAGATCATAGTACAGCTCTGCTGTACGGCCGCAGCGGCATTCTTCTTGCGGATAACCGGTACTTCCTCCGGCGTGATCACCCTTCTGCTCCTCTTTATGCTTCTTATCTATATCGTCACACAGATATCCGAATATCTTAAATGCCGACGGCGGCTGTCGGAACTGTCCGCACTCATGCAGGGGCTGAATCAGAAATACCTGTTTGGCGAATGTGCGCCGCCACCCCGTACCGTCTATGAACAGAAGCTTTTTGCGCTGATGCGCAGTTCCGGCAGAGCGATGATCGGCGCCGTTTCGGATGCTCAGGCTTCCATGCAGGAATATCGGGAATACATTGAAAGCTGGGTGCATGAGATCAAAACACCGATCACTGCCGCCAAACTCACCTGCCGGCATATGGATCCTGACAGCCGCCGTAAATTCTCCGCGGAGCTTTCTCAGATCGAGGCGCATGTGGAACGCGCTCTTTACTACGCGCGGGCCGAAAGCCCGGAGCGGGACTGTATCATCCGCCAGGCCGATCTGGCCGACATCGTATCCCAGGCTATTGGAAATCACAAAACCCTGCTCATCCAAAGCCAGATGAAGATCGAGACCGGCAATCTGAACTTTACGGTCTACACCGACAGGAAATGGGCAGTATTCGTCCTCGGACAGTTATTGCAGAATGCATCCCGCTATCGAAGCAACTCTTCTCCTTCCGTCCTCCTGAGTGCCATGCCATGCGGCAGGCAGGTGCAGCTGACTGTCTCAGATAACGGCATCGGCATTCCGGCTCATGAACTGCCCCGTGTATTCGACAGAGGATTTACCGGCAGCAATGGGCGGCTGCGGGGAGGTTCCACCGGCATGGGACTCTATCTGTGCCGCAAACTGGCATCCTTGCTGGAAATCGATCTTCAGATTTCTTCCAGGGAGCAGCAGGGCACTACCGTGACCCTCACTTTTCCGGCTAAACAGCCGTCGGAAACCTTACAAAACTGTAAGACAAATCCATACTGATTCGATACCTTTCTGCTTGCTGTTTCTCTATACTGGATATACCGATGGGCGATAACGAATTCCCTTCGGCAACCGAAAAGAAGAAGTCGAAAGACTACAATAAAAATAGGAGGTAGCACATGCTGCAAGTAGAAAATATCGAAAAGTATTACGGTAACGGTGTAAACGTCACCAAAGCGCTGAGCAGAGTCAGTTTCCGCGTGGAGGACGGTGAGTTCATCGCTATTATGGGCGCATCCGGCAGCGGAAAAACAACGCTGCTCAATTGTATCTCTACCATCGACACGATCAGTGCCGGGCGGATCTGTCTGGACGGTATCGACATCTCTGACCTTTCTTCTGCCGAGCTGGCCCGTTTCAGACGTGAGAAGCTTGGATTCGTGTTTCAGGACTTCAATCTGCTCGATACGCTGACCATAGAAGAAAACATCGGCCTCGCGCTCTCTTTGACGCACGCGGAACCTGCGTCCGTACAAGATAAGGTCCGGGACGTTGCAACGAAACTGGGTATCACCGATATTCTGCCCAAATTCCCCTATCAGGTATCCGGCGGGCAGAAGCAGCGCGCAGCCTGCGCTCGCGCCATGGTGGCAGGCCAGTCTCTTCTTCTGGCTGACGAGCCCACCGGTGCGCTGGATTCCAAGGCGTCCAAAAATCTGCTGGAGATCATGACGCGGATGAACCGGACCATGCACGCTACCATCCTTATGGTCACACACGACGCTTACAGCGCCAGTTATGCCTCCCGTATCCTGTTTCTCAAAGACGGCCGCCTTTTCAATGAATTGATCTGCGGAAGCCGAGACCGCTCTGTCTTCTATCACGAGATTCTGGATGTACTTGCTCTGTTAGGAGGTGATATCAGTGATGTTATCTAAGCTCTCCCTGCGCAACGCAAAACGTCAGACCAGTGATTACCTGGTCTATTTCGTCACGGTCATTATAACAGCTGCCCTGCTTTACGCCTTTAACGGCCTGATCTTCTCTCCGGAGATCCTGAAATTGTCCACGCTGATGACATCGCTCCCCGTAACGATCGTTCTCGCCAGCATCGTGGTAGTCTGTATCATGGGCTGGCTGGTTCAGTACACCACAAGTTTCATGTTCACCAAGCGCAGCCGGGAATTCGGGACCTATATCCTGATCGGGCTGGAAAACAAACAAGTGGCACGGCTTTTCTTCCTGGAAAATCTGATCGTAGGCGTATTTGCTCTACTGCTTGGCATTCTGCTTGGCAATCTGGTCTTCCAGGCACTGCGCGCTGTTCTTCTGGCATTGTTCGGCATCACCTACACCTTTGCGTTTACCTTTTCCTTCAGGGCAGTGGGCCTCACGCTGGTCTACTTCACATGCATCTATCTGTTTGCGCAGTATAGAAGCCGCCGGAAGATCCACTCCATGAAAATATACGATCTGATCTATTATGACCGTCTCAATGAAAATGCCGCCCTTGCGAAGAGCGGCCGGCGGATAAGAATTTTTACCGTGTCCATCATTTTCGGAATCATCGGAACATTGCTGCTCCTTACAAGAAGCCTGCCCACCGGCATCCTGGGATCCGCCTGCATCATCGTGTTCCTGTACGGCTTCTTCTTAAGCTTCTCCTCCGGCGTCCCGGCCTGGTTTGACCGGCGGCCCAGGCGCAAATATGAGGGGCAGACTCTGCTCATCTTCCGCACGCTGTCCGCCAAGTTGAATACTATGGGGATCGTGATGGCCACGATCGCGCTGTTGTTTACCGCCGTGTTGATCTCCCAGGGATCCGGCCTGATCTTTAGCGCCATCTTTGAAAGCCGACAGACTGCCGAAACCTGTTTCGATATTTTCATCGGCACGGAAACCCCTACGCAAGACTGCAGTGACTTGATCGCATATATAGAATCTTCCGTCCCCGTCACTGCCGCGCATTCATACAGTATCTATCAGGGAACAGACGCCCATATCACGGACTATCTTAATGAAAATACAGACTATTATCCCTGCTATCCTTATGATACATGGATGAAGTTCAGCGACTACGCCGCCCTGCGCTCCATGCTCGGATACCCTGACGTTGCCATGGAGCCCGGCAAATATCTGATTCACTGCGTGCCCTGGCAAAAGAGCGCCGTGACAGCCTGTGCGCAGACGATCGCCATTGGAGGAGCGACGCTGCAGCCGGGCAGTGTCCATACAGAGACTCTCAATCAACGGCTCTGGAATGTCAATGGAACAGACTTTATCCTCATCCTGCCGGATGAAGCCGTCCTCTCCCGTCCTGTCAGCCACAATCTGTACGCTGCCATGACGAAAGAGCCTGTCAGCGAAGAGCAATATACCGCACTGTGCCAGATCCGGGATGAACGTGAGCTCTATAGTCATATTACGCTCTATACCGCGCCGCAGGTACAGGCAGAATATGCAAGTTCGACGGCAATGCTGGTCCTTCCGCTTTATTATCTGGCTCTTGTCCTCACCATGACTACGGCCACAATCCTGACCATCCAGCAGCTTTCCGAGACGGACCGGTACAGGCGGCAGTTCCTGCTGCTTAAGAAACTGGGTATGGATCGGCAGGAAATGAACAGGGCGTTGCGCCTGCAGTTTACGGTCTACTACGCGATGCCTGCCATTCCGCCTCTGTTTGTCAGTATCCCTTTTCTCCTGAGCCTGTGCAATGCCACGGATCCGGGCGTCACGGAGGGCTTTTACCGGCCACTCAACATCATCTGCATAACACTGGCACTGTTTTTCATGATCTATGCCGTCTATATTGTGATGGCCTACCGCAGCCTGAAACGAAATGTGCTGCCATAAGCGCCAGGCATCCCGCCCATAGGCTGCAGATAAGCGGCTCTATCCGCCACGTTGTCTGCTCTGCTTATTATCATAACACGGTTTCTTTTTCCATCAATCGTAAAAATTGCCAGACGGCTAATATAAATTGCTATATGAGTGATCGTCCAAAACTGTCGCATTCTTTGCGCGTCACTTCTATTCACCAAGCACATCATAGATCCGTATCTCGATCCCGTCGTCCGCCGACTGCACCTCGGACCGAAATCTTGCCTGGCACAGATACGCCCCCAGTGCCGGGCTGTCCGTCATAAACCTGGGACAGGCATTGAAAAACGCGTCGTTTCTGTTTGCCGCTGTGAAATAGCCGTTATTTTCCACAAAAAGATAACACGCGTTTCCTTCCCGATCCGTCCCCTGAAACATATATTTCGCGCACATATTTCTGCTGCCGGCGGGATTCTCGACCTGTACATCCGTCGCTCCCGGCAGAATCTCCCCGGTGAATAATTCCGATTCCACCCTGCCCGTAAAGGGGATCATCGTAACGCATCCATACGGCCCCTCCATATTCGAGACTTGCGAGTCATCGGCAATTATCTGAAATCTCATAATCGGTTCGCTCATAAAATCTTCTCCCACCTTTCGTTTACGGTCAGTCTTATGCTATCCGGCAAGTCATGCGTGATCTTAAGTCCGCCGTTCACTGTCTCCCATTCTATATCGACTAAACCATGGGGTGTCTTAACGTGTCCTCTGGCACGCCTAATCAGACCGGGAATAGGATTGATCTCTATCGCCTGATATCCGGGTGCCGACGGCCTGACACCAAGCGTCACACTCGGCAGTTCATATAGCGCAAGTGCTCCCCAGCCATGACATTCACTCCTGGCATACGTCTCCGCCTCTATACAGGTCGTTGCATGATTCCGTATCATATTTCTCCATATGTCCCAGCATTGATCCGTATATTCATACAGATCCGCTTTCTCCAATGCCCGGAAAAGATAATACTGCATAGCGACCGTACATTGCGCATAGGCTCCTTTGTTCTCTAACGTCTCCAACAGATTCCGTTTCCCGGACTCGGTATCTATGGTTTCTGTCAAAAGCGCAAATACCTGACAATGCTGGCTGTATTCTTCCCGTCCCGGTCCGTCCTGGATCATCCCGTCTCTGCCCGCGCAGTATTTGCGGACTGCCTCCTGAACTCTTTCGGCGCGCGCATTATATTCCTTACTCATTTCCGCCCTGCCGATATATTCCGCCAGTCTTGCCGCATGCTGCAGGCCCATGATATACAGCAGGCTTTCCATAGTGACAGGGCCTGCAAAGCCCACCGTGGGCATTCCAACCGTAGAATTCCATTCTTCCGCCCAATCTATGAACGACCAGAACGGAGCCGCCAAATTCACGCCCCCTATTTTCGTAACATAACCTTCTTTCGCGAGATTTCTCTCATAAAAATTTAACACACCTTCTACCGCCGGCATATGATATCTGATCAGTTCCTTGTCCCCAAAGTACATCATATGATCGTACAGCATCAAGATATAGTAAACAGAGAATCCAGGTATAACGTTCGGATTGCAGTTCGGATAGCAGCAGTTCAGCAGCCCGTCATAACGCTGCGAACGCCTGAAATCATCCATACATTTTCTTGCCAGCCGGTCATCCGCCGACACTGCGTATGTACACAAGATCTGAAGCCTCGAATCCATTGCATACTGCAGCTGCTCATAGAAGGGACAATCTTCATACGTTTCATGCATGCATCTTCTGAGCGTGCGCTCGCTGATCGTCCATATATCCGAAAGACTTTCATCCGAAGTTTCTACTCTTGTTTCCACTTTAAGCGGATATCCCGTCTCCTCATAATCGAAAGAATGAATCGTCAGAGGACTTGCACCGGTTGTTATCTTTAACCTGATAAAACGGAATGTACGAAACCAGAACGGTTCGTATATCTCATAGCCGCCTTTCGTTCCCATTCCCGCCACATGATAAATATCCTGATACCCGTCCAAATATCCGTTCACTTTATCTTCGCGGTCCAGCTTAAGCGGAATCTGATTTGCACCCACGTGTTCACTCTGTACATAAGCTTCCGACTCCAAAATCTCCACCCGTGCATTCTCTCCGCCCAGAAGCGAGAGTCTCAGATAGCCTGTCATTTCTTCTCCGGCATCAATCTCTACGATCTCCTCGCTGTGCGCGGCAACCGTGATCTCCGAATCCCCGCGCAGCATCCCCATCCATTGCGCTTCACCGGATGCGGAGCATTTAATATCCATTATTTTTGCAAACTGCTTCCTTGTCCGATACAGAAAAGGAATCGTACGCGGATACAGATTGCCCGGGCTGACCGCCCCATGCACATCCAGATGCCGATAAGGCTTTGCATGTTTCCATGCGGTATCCTGATACCCCGTCTCCATCCAGCCATAAGTTTCTTTGCTTCCATATGCCTCCTCATGAATCATCAGCGGCGCAAACTCTTCCTCCTCCCGCACAATACGGAACTGTCTGTCCACATGGCATTTCCACGAATCGTCTGCCGAAAGAGAATACACGTTTCCCTTTGCGTCGCAGCACTCGCCTTTCACATACAACGCAGGAACGGAAGTTCTGATAATACTATGGTTTCCCTTTGTTTTGTCTTCCGGATAACGCAGGACGATTACTGCAACAACGTTTGCACCTGTCTGCAGATATTTCGCAAGATCTAGCGTATCATAGAACCATATCTGATGGTCTCCCTTACTCGGGCCAACTTCCACAAGTTGTCCGTTGACGTATAATTTATATCTTGAATCAGCCGTGACTGTGACCGACGCCGCACGCGGGCTCTCGGAAAGCTTCAATTCCTTCCGAAAGTATACGGCCCGTGCCTCGTTCTTATCCTGTAAGTCCCATTCCGGATACCAGATCCAATTTGTATTCTTTAAGAAATCCATTCTTCAAACTCCTTCTCCGCTCCCTTCGGAACTTCCCTGCCAACCTTCTGCATGGCTGTCGGTCCAAATTCGTGTACCTCGATTTTATTTCCGTCCGGGTCATGAAACCACATGGTCTTATTGCGGTCAATACTTGGCCCCGGAAGAATGTCAATATACTCCTCTGCCCCTTTATCCACCAATTCCTGATAAAATGCCTGAATATCATCTACGACAAAAGAAAAGTGTGTATAGCCATATTTTGTCGGATCCGGCAGATTCTCAACATGTGCCGTCACTTCATCAAACAGTTCGATAAAGTAACCGTCCATCCACTCCAGATACACGATCCATCTGACATCTTTAATCTTCTCCAGACGCTCCAGTTCCTGCGGATCCATTCTATTCCTCCGCTCCTGCTCTTTCGGGATTAAATCTCCATAGTATAGGGAAAACTTTTCTTTGCATCCCAGCATATCCTCATAAAATTTAACGCTTGCATCCAGATTTTTACAGTTAAAACCAATATGTGCATTTGCCTGAACGATCATTTCAATTCCTCCTACTGTTTATCAGACTTGTTTATGTTCTAAATCACTCCGTGTATTGCGTTATCAGACTGCTCTCGTCTTTCCCTATCGGAACAGTCAATGGCTGCGCCCGTTCACAGGTAGAATTTACCGTTATGAAAACGCCGTTATTCTCATGGCTCTTTACCATACATTCTTGTATATCCATCACATGAAAGGCCCTCTCCTTGGAAGCTCTCGCTCCTCGCCCTTCACGTATCGCCCATGCCATATCAGCCACGCCTACACCCCTGGAATCCTTGTTGAATCCAAACGGATTCTCCTGCAGGATCCGCTTAGGCGTTTCCGCCTGCGCAAAATCATAGGTATTATCATAGATGTAAACCTGCCCCGCAAACCAGTCCGGACAGCCCAGATACATAATGCCCTTATTACCATAGACCGCATAATAAGTCTGATCGAAAAAGACACTGTCTGCATTGATGGACACTGTTCCTGTAATGCCGTTTTCCAACTCCAGAACGGAATAAAACTGGCTCTCATTGGGCGAGTCAAACGTCTCTCCAAAGTGCGGGGACAATTCAAATTGATTGACATGCGTCGGATACGGCGCTTTGATATTTGCACTTACCCGGCGTACCGGTCCCAGCATATTGATCAGATTCGTCAAATAATATACGGAATAATCCAGAATGATCCCGCCGCCCGGCCGGTTCATATAGTCCATTGCCGAGAGCAGTCTCTCATTATCCCGGTTCCCCACCATGGCAAACGACGTAATCGTTCCAAGAACCCCCGAATCAATCAGACGCCTTGCACTTTGTGCCCAGCCCGAGAAGAATGTATCCGGTGCACAGCCCAGGTATAATCCCTTTTCATCCGCCAGTCTGCACAGTTTTGCCGCGATATCCGTCGTAAGCGCAAAGCATTTCTCCGTATACGCATGCTTGCCGCTATTTAATATTTTTTCAATCACTTCTCCGTGCGCTCCGGGCGGCGTCAGATTTACGATAATCTCGATAGTTTCATCCTCCAGTATCTGATCCACCGTAACTGCCCGAATCCCGTATTCTTTTGCTAGTTCTCCGGCCCTCTCACCGCTGCGGTCCGCAATAGCCTCCACCTTTATGATATCGAATTTGGCAATCAGTGAATCCAGGTAGGTCCTGCTGATCATGCCGGCTCCAATGATCCCAATAGGAACCGGCTTAACTTGATTTTGATTTTTCATATGAATTCCTCATTTCTGTTGTGTTCTATCAGACACCGGATAGTGCGTCAGATGCCATGCCGCATAAATACTCGGCTCAGCACCAGTACAGTCTTTACTCCTCATAAAACCGGAGATCGCCCCAGACAGCCATCATATCGCTTCGGTCCATTTGTTCCGTACGCGTCCTGCGGTCAAACACACGGACCGGCCCGCAGACTCCCTCAAACAACGGCCAGTTCTCCGGATCCGGTTCTCCGCTTTTGATAAAATTAACCCACGGCCTATGAACATCCCCGACAATGCGGTCTGACGCTTCCTGCGTCTCCCCCTCGAAAAAGAGACGGCTGAATTCATGCTTCCGTACATCAAACACACATGGCAGTTCAAAGGCATGAGATACGAGCATCCCATTCTCCGCGGCGCTTTTGGGCAGAAACTCGAAACGATACATATAGGTATCCCCATATTCCCTCTGTGCCAGCGCCGCCTTGACTGCCGGCATCTCAAAAGCATAATCCGTAGCAAAATGAACAAATACGTCCCCGAAATCACGGTCAAAATCCTTCCGGAGATAATATCTTTGTATATCCGCGTATCCGTTTTCATTGCCGTTCTTTATAAACATTTCCCGCACCATCTCCCAGCTGTTGGGAAAGCCCGTATTCTCCGGATGGACGAACATGGTGCCCTCATGAAGGTTGGTGCCTATAAGAAGTTTCACACCCCTGGCGCTGCCCGCCCGGATCGCATCAAGAGGACGAACCGGGAGCAGATCGTCAATGACCGGTCCCGGAAGAAAGATCCCGGGATTCTTATACTGATGTTTGGCCGATACATGCATGACTCCCGGAATCATCTCCTCCGCCGGCATAGTGCGCAGTCTGCCCAGATCCTTCTGCGTCCATCCCATTCCTTCCATATATAGATCCATGTTCTCCCGCGTCCTCTCCAGTGTCGTAACACAATTACATACCGCGCTTTCCGCTATGGCTTTCTGGAAACATCCTCTGACCGCCGTCACTGCCAGCAGCGCGGTCACGGCAGAACCGCCGGCGCTTTCCCCTCCAACCGTTATATTCTCCGAATCGCCGCCAAAGGCTTCTATATTCTCATGAATCCATTGCAGAGCAATCACCATGTCCGAGAGTCCTCTGTTCGTCTCGAAATCTTCACAGCCCTGATAAATACTGAAATTAAAAAAACCCAGCACATTAAGCCGATACTGAATGCTCACATAAAGAATCCCGTCCCTCGCAAAGCTTTCTCCGGCATACAGCGGATCGCTCGCGCAGCCCGTCATGAATCCGCCTCCGTGTATCCAGACGAATACCGGAAGTTTATCGTCCTCTGCCTTTCGCACGATATTCAGCGTCAGACAATCTTCGCTGCCTTGATACCGCCCATGGTCGAATTGCGGCGCCGCATCTCCATAACGGTCCGCCTGCAGGACACCTCCCCATGCTTCCGCCTTCCTCGCCCTTTTAAACCGCAGTTCGTTCACAGGCTTCTGCGCATAGGGAATCCCCAGAAATTTCGTTAGTCCGTGCTCCTCAAATCCCTGGATTTTACCGCTTTTTGTTTCCACCAGTAAATGCTTCATTTTCTCTTCCCCTCTTACTCTACGTCGAATCCATTCTCTGCTATTACCTGGCGATACCAGCCCGCACTCTTCTTCGGAATTCTTTCCAGCGTCTGATAATCCGTATAATACAGTCCGTATCTTGCGGCATAACCTGCAGACCATTCGAAGTTGTCAAGAAGCGACCACATATAATATCCTTTCACCTGAATGCCATCCTCCATGGTCTCATGCAGGGCGCTGAGCACATCTTTCACATAATCGATCCGTTCCTGATCGTCCAGATTCTTCTCCCGTCCTTCCCCGGCATCCTGCGGCAGCCCGTTCTCCGTGATGTAAATAGGTACATCCACTTTGTATTTCTCTACCAACATATGCAGGACGTCTCTGATTGCTTCCGGATGAGACTCCGGCCTGTCCTGATAATTACCGCCTTCCTTCTGCGCTTTTTCTCTCGCCCGCAATTCCTCTGCATTATCATATAGGCCATTGTAGAAATTCAGCCCATAGAAATCCACCTTACGCCGCATAATCTCGAAATCGCCTTCTTCCGTCACCGGCTCCATATCCTGCTCCTTCAGATACTTTTGCAGTTCTCCCGAATACCCTCCCAGGAACAGCGGATGCAGGAACATACCATATCCGGTAATCTCATTGTTGTAAACCGCAGACGCTTCGTCCTCCTCATTTCCGGCTCTGGCCGGATAATGCTTCCACACGTCTACGACAATACCGATCTTCGCATTCTGCAGATTCCTCTCCCGGAACATACGGACCACCTCTCCATGGCACACCAGCAGATGGTGCAGACATTGTCTCGCATATTTCTCATCCTGCAGCCCCGGCGCAAAAAAGCCCAGCGCATGTCCGACATATACAGCGATCGGCTCATTAAAAGTAACCCACAGATCTACATCCTCGCCGAAATTGTCCAGCAGCACCTCCGCATAATGCTTAAACCATGTTATGATCTCCCGGTTTCCGAATCCGCCTTTTACCTGAAGCGCATAGGGTAGATCCCAATGGTACATAGTCGCGTTCGGTACAATTCCATTCTTCTTCAGGCATGCGATCAATTCTTTGTAATACCGTATACCTTCTGGATTTACCTCTCCTGACCCGTCCGGAATGATCCTCGGCCAGGAAAAGGAGAATCGGTACGTTTTGACCCCCATTTCTTTCATCAGCGCGACATCCTTCTCGTATAAATGGTAAGAATCACAAGCCACATCCGGTCTGCCGTCGTTTTTAATCTTTCCTGGCAGCCTGCTGAACACGTCCCATATGGACGGTCCTCTTCCTCCCTCAAACGCCGCCCCTTCAATCTGTGCGGCCGCAGTGGCCACTCCCCACATAAAATCCTTTGGAAATGTATATCTCATAAATGCTCCTTTCCATACCTGCCGGCACATACGTTTTGTAACTATTCAGCCTTCGGCAAAGAGTCCGGATTTTTCTCAACCCTTATGCGTTCTCACGACCTTTGCAGTAAATGCAAAGACCTGGGCTGGACTGTTACTATGTTTTCATCAAGATTCTCTGTACACCTTTTTCAATTCCAGCGCTTTCGTACGATACATATACTCATGTACGGCTTCCCGCACAATGCCAAATTTCGACTCCGATTCGTTCGTAAAAATCCCGTTCTCCGACGCAGCAGAATCCTCCTCCTCAAGCAGCCGGAAGAAATGACATGTCTTTACATACGGCATCTCACGCAACAGCTCGAAGCACCGCGGGATCAGCGCTGCCTGCGCTTTCTCGCGTTCCGGATCTCCACAGTCTGAAAAGCCAAACTCCGTGAGCAATACCTTCTTCTTCCCATCGCCATATTTTGCCATGACATGATATGCCATATCATTGTAATTCTTCCAAAGCGCATCCGGCATATCGTCCGTAAGGTACATCTTTTCGGCCGGATATGCCGTAGTATAAGGAGCGTAGCCCATCTGCGTAGATAGATAAGGATGCCATGCAACCATATCAAAATAATCGTCCGTATTTCGCGAGAACGATCTGCCTTCCTTAATGTTTCTGTACATGAGGTCTAAACATACCGCTATGCCGTAACAGGACGGCACGCCTTCCGGCAGATACTGATGCTGCCCGTCAGGCGTCGGTGAGAAGCTGACTACGGTACATTCCGGATTCGCCTTTCTGATGCCTCTGGCAGATACATACATCAGATCACATGCAATGAGCATCATTTCATCGATCGTAAAACCTTTGTCCCCCTCCTTCCACCCGATCGGATGCATAAACAGCCGGAAATTCCATTCGTTCCCCACCTCCCACTGTCTAATCTGCGGAAATCTGCTGACGATCCGCTCCCAGTTTCGCTCTGTTTCCGTGAGCACACGCCGGTAATCGCTTCCCGGCGTCAGATCTCTGTACGGCATCCCGTTTCCATGATTGATCTCATAAGGAATCGTCGGACCGGCTACCCCGGTAACTTCTATATCCGATCTTACACAAAGATCCAACGTCCTGTCATACGCCGCACAGATCCTCTCATAGTCCTCCGGCGCCGGATTCATAGCTGCCCACATCCATTCCCGAAATGCCGTAACGCCCAGGTCATTCATGATCCCTACCGCAGCCTCGGAAGTCGTCTTTCCCCGAAGCACGTCAATCGTAACAGGTTCGCCTATTCCATAAAGTCTGTTTCTTCCCATGGTCATTTCCTTTCCCTTTTCCGGACAGCTGTCTGTTCCACCGGCTTCCTGAAAAAGATGCACATCATAATTCCGCTGCAGATGTAGATGATGCCCGCTGCCGTCATGCAAGGCACCGTATACTCATCCATATATTTCCCAAACAGGATTGCCGCCGGACAAAATGCCAGCGCATAGTACAATACATGGAACGATGAGATCAGCGCCAGTTCCTCCTCCTCACAGGAATAAATGAATGCGGCCATCAGCGCTTTGGTAAAAGCGGATGTCAGCAGAAAATAAGTAAAGTAACAGGCAAAAAAACACGGCGTTGTACGGATCAACGGCGTAATAAACATGAATACTGCGCTGATGATATAACCTGTCATTGTCATCGTACCCGGTTTCATAACTCTGCTGATCTTTAAATACAAATAGCTTCCGATGATCTCCGCCGCTATCGCGAGAGGAATCAACGCGGAGCTTAAAAGGGGCGTCATATCCAAATGTGACATGATCGTTGCCGGCCACAAGGCAAGCGCTGCCGCACCGATGCCTCTCGTTAAATGCGGCATACTCGCAAACAGATACTTCTTTGTCCGCAGTAAGCGCAGATCCACGCGGAACTGCTTATTCTCTTTCCAGTCCGCCGGCCTATGAAATCCGAATGCCAACATCCCATAGAATACCATCAGTAGTGTGGAAATCAGGAAGAAGGTTCGATAGTACTCTACATTCCGCCCCGGTTCCAGAACAAATATAGTGATCAAGCTGATAGCCAACGTCACAAGCCCGCCCCAGTATCCGCATCGTCCTGTCACCAGTGCATACCGTTCCCTGCCAAACAGCATGGGAACCGCGTTGATTTCCGCGCTGTTCCGCATGGAAAATGCCGTATTTCCAATCAGTCCAAATAGGATCATTAATATCCATGCCGCATCAAGACTGTACAAATACAAATATCCGGCGATTAGCATCCCTCCAGGTATCAGGATATTTCCTACAGAACCTGCCCGAATAATGCCAAGCCCCTGTTTATCCCAATTATATGCAAAGATCACCAGTACGCTCGCCACGAAGAGTCCCATATTGGCTGCGAAATTAACCATGCTGATCTTCTCGGTATTCAGGCCGATAAACAACATAAACGCCGTTGCAAACGCGCCCGAAGTCAATTGTGTTGAAGTCGCCTGGCTTATATTTCTAAGGATATGGATCACTTCATTTTTTCTCCTTTGCCGCTCCGCCGCTCCTGCGATACTTCCGTTCTCTATATCAGTGCAGCCGCCGTTTACAAATTTTGCCCGCATCTCTAAGTCCTCCCCGTATCTTACGGCCTTACCGGCGTTCCGTCAGGAAGCCTTGTCAAAAACCAGTCGTGCGCATGTTCCCTAAACTGTGCCGGATACTCTTTGGCCATTTTCTCATCCAAATCGATCCCCAGGCCCGGTACCTCGCTGGGATACAGATAGCCGTCTTTTGTCTCCGGACATCCGGGAAACATTTCCTTCTCGATCTCAGAAAATCCATAAAATTCCTGAATACCGAAATTAGGCACATTCACATCAATGTGCAACTGTGCCGCCACCCCTGCCGGAGAAATATCATGCGGCCCGTGCCACGCCGTCTTCACACCATAAAACTCTGCAAAAACCGCCAGTTTCTTTGCCGGCGTGATTCCGCCCAGCATACTGATATGGCAGCGGATATAGTCGATCATTCCGGCGGAGATCAGCCCCTTATATTCCGCCGGGTTTGTGAACAATTCTCCCATGGCAATCGGCACATGACTCTGCATACGTATCATGCGAAACCAGTCACTGTTTTCCGGAGACAGCGCGTCTTCCAGAAACAACAGATCATACGGCTCGACAGCCTTTGCCGTTTGCAGTGCTTCGATCGGGGACATATGCTCATGAACATCATAGCAAAAATGGATATCCTGGCCGCGAAAGTCTTCTCTCAGACGCCGGAACATTTCACTCAGAAACTCTGGCATTCCTGCATTTGTAAAATAAGCGCCTTCTTTCGCACCGTCGGTTTTGACGATCGGCGCCAATGCGGTTCCATCCATCTCCTTGCATCCTACCCGCACATAACGAACACCCTGATCGATATATTTTTGAATCTCCTCTTTCATATCCGCATAACTTTCTCCGTGCGCATGCCTGTATACCGCAGCTCCCTGTCGGCACCTTCCGCCAAGAAGCTGATACACCGGCATACCCGCCATTTTGCCTTTAATGTCCCAAAGCGCCTCGTCCACACCGGAAATGGCATTGTTCAGTACAGGTCCTCGCCGCCAATAGGAACTCCCGACAGCAGATTCCCACAGATCCTCAATGTCATCTACACTCCTGCCGACAAGAATCGGTTTCAAATTCACTTCCAACGCCGTAACTACAGCCTGCCAACGCTGCGTAAATGTCGCGCAACCCAATCCGTACAGCCCCGGTTCCGTCGTCTCTACCTTGACTACGACAAGGTCGACTCCTTTCGGAGCCGTTGCTATGGCTCTGATATCTCTGATCTTTATGTTTGACATATATTTACCCCGCTTCTTTTTTGTGAATTTAGTCTCTGAACCCCCATGGCGCGTCACTGTCCGCCGGCCGTTCCGGCATCCCCGGAAGAATCAGCCCTCCGTCAACCCGCAGCGTAACTCCTGTAATATAAGAAGCATCATCCGATGCCAGAAATGCCGCCGCTTTAGCAATGTCCTCTGGCTCTCCCATACGACCAAGCGGAATCCGTTTCCCCAATTGCTCGTATACGCCCAGAATCACCCGATCCCCTTGCGGAAGATCCTGTTCGGAACGTACCCGAACAGATCCCGGCGCTACATTGTTGATGCGAATCCCATAGGGGGCCACATCCAGGGCAAAAGATTCTACCGCCCGATCAAGCCCTGCTTTACACGCTCCGTATACACCATCCCCCGGGTAAGCTCTCTCACCGCGTGATGATGTGATATTAATGATGCATCCCCGAATTTTGCGTTCCTGCATATGGCGGGCTGCAGCGCGCATCAGCATAATATAGTTCCGAAAGTCCAAATTGACCAGCATATCAAATGTCTCTTCCGTGATCTCTAGAAGATTCTCAAACCTTGTTGCTCCCGCATTGTTTACCAGCACGTCTACGCTTCCCAGATGCTCCGCAGCTCTGCGGAAAAATTCCTCCCCGGTTCCTTTATCCTGAAATGCCGCCTGAAAGCACACACAGTCAACCGCATGCCTGGTTTTAACTTCCTGCACTACTTTCAGCGCCGCATCTTTTCCCGTATGATAAGAAAAAACAATATCATAGCCCTGTGAAGCCAGTTCTAACACGATTCCTTTCCCGATTCCGCTGCTTCCGCCCGTCACAACCGCTTTCCTGTTCCCCATATCGTTTATATCCTCTCTTTCTCTATCGCTCTCACATAAACTGCCTGCGGGACCGGTACCTCCGCCAGTTTCCCGCCGATCTCTCCTGTCTTTATATTTCTTTCACACAGAACGATATTGCCGCTCTTCTGATTCGCAATCAAAAGAAAGCAGCCGTCCGCTGTCACGCAGAAATTGCGCGGATACTCCCCATTGCATCCATAATGTCCCAGAACTCTCATGACGCCCGTCTCTTCGGATACTGCAAATGCAGCAATATTATTGGCTCCCCTGTTGGATGCATATAGAAACTGCCCATCCGGTGACAAATGAATATCTGCTGCGATATTAAATCCGCTAAATCCTTCCGGCAGAGTGCTCAAATTCTGTATTTCCTGATAAGTGATCCCCCCGTCGTCTGTTCTATAAGCAAATATCCGGTTACCCATCTCTGCTACCACATACAGGAATCTGTCGTCTTTGCTGAATACAAAATGACGCGGCCCCATTCCTCCCGGTGTATGGATCTGCATGTCTTGTGTCCCCTGCTCCAATCTGCCTCCAGCCAGAATCCGATAGCAGAAAATCTGATCCAACCCCAAATCTGCGGCATACAGCCGGCGACCGTCCGCGGATACCTGCGTAGAATGCACATGCGGCCCCTCCTGACGCAGCACGGATTCAAACCCGATTCCCTTATGCCGCTTAAAGTCACTGATCCGATCCAATCTTCCGCCCTCACCCGTACGGCATACCAGAAGACTCCCGTCCATGTAATTTGCCGCCGAAAGAAAATGCCCGTCTTTCCAAAGACACAGATGACACATGGCCGTCCCTTCCGTCTCTATCCGGTTGATCTTCGTCAATTCCCCACTGTCTGGATCCCTCCGGAAAGCCGTGACAGCGCCTCCCTGCGCCCGTTCGCTCACCGCATACACATACTTCCTGGAAACGGACAGAAAAGAGGGCTGATCGCTGCTTTCCGGATAAGATGTGATCATGCGGAGCGTTGTCTCATCCGTATTCAGCTCCATGAAATAAATACCGTCGCCCCCATATTCTCCCATGTAGGAGCTGCCGTAAACATGATAGATCATATTCTCCTCCCCATCTCTCGTTAAAGCCCGAAAATCCAACGGCTTTCCGGGCCGAATGATCATAACACAAAATTTCCTTTACGGCAGACCGTTCAATTCTCTTACTCTGCAGCATGACACGAAATGCTCAGGCTCTATCTCTTCCAGGACCTGTTCTCTCTTACATGTTTCCGTAGCATATTTACACCGCGCTGCAAAGCGGCAGCCGGGTGCAGGATCTATGGGCGATGTAAGTTCCCCTTTCAGAATCTCTCTCTTATTAGGATTATGGATATCCACAGAAGGAATGGCGGAAAGCAGCGCTCTTGTATAAGGATGCATAGGCTTCACAAACAGTTCTCTGGCAGGGCTCTTCTCTACCATCTGCCCTAAGTACATAACCAGAATATCGTCTGAGATATGTCTGACCACAGACATATCATGTGTAATGAACATATAGGTCAGTCCCTTTTCCTTCTGCAGCCTTCGGAGAAGATTCAGCACCTGCGCCTGAATAGAAACATCCAGCGCCGAAACCGGTTCGTCACAGACAATGAACTTGGGATCCAGAGCGAGCGCTCTCGCGAATCCCACTCTTTGGCGACGTCCGCCGTCCAGCTCATGCGGATACGCCTTGCTGAGTCTCTGGTCGATCCCCACCAGTTCCATCAGTTCCTGCGCCTTCTGATACATCTCGCTCTTCTTATAGCGTCTGGATACCAATAGCGGCTCCATGATCGTCTGCTCGATCGTTTTACGCGGATCCAGCGAAGAATAGGGATCCTGGAACATGATCTGCATATCCTCCCGCGCTTTTGCCAGTTCTTTTCCTTTTACATGCGTGATATCCCTGCCTTCCAGAAAGATCTGTCCGCCGGTGCTCTCCAACAGATGTACAATCGTACGTCCAAGGGTAGATTTTCCACAGCCGGATTCTCCCACTACGCCAAGCGTTCTGCCTTCTTCTATTTTAAAGGACACATCGTCTACCGCATGCAGCATACCGCCCGGCGTGGAAAAATATTTATATAATCTTTTCACCTCAATTACCGTACTCATTTGTGAATGCCTCCCTCCTTCACTTGATCCAAATTGATGCATCGGCACTTATGCCCGTCCGGCGTCATCGTTTCCGGAATCTCGCCTTTACGACAGTTCTCTGTAGCATAGGGACATCTGGGGCCGAATGCACAGCCTGCAGGAAGGTTAGAAGGATCCGGCGGAAGCCCGTCAATGGGATGCAGATACTCTTCGTCCACATTCATGCTGGGGATTGCTCCGAACAGGCCGATCGTGTACGGATGATGCGGATGGTCAAAGATCTGCTCCTTTGTCCCTGTCTCTACAATCCTACCCGCATAGATTACCGCTACATCGTCGCAGGCGGAAGCTACAACACCAAGATCATGCGTAATAAGGATCATGGATGTATTGTTTTTCTGCTTGAGATCATTGATCATATCAAGAACTTGCGCCTGGATCGTAACATCCAAAGCCGTAGTGGGTTCATCCGCCAGCAGGATATCTGGTGTGCAGGCCAGCGCGATGGCGATCACCACACGCTGCTTCATACCGCCGGAGAACTGGTGCGGATACTCTTTATAGCGGGATGCCGGAATTCCTACCATTTCCAACATTTCTCCGGCTCGTTTCTCCCCTTCCTCCCTGGAGATTTCATTATGATGCAGAATAACCTCGGCAATCTGTTCTCCCACGCGCATGGTCGGATTCAGTGCTGTCATAGGATCCTGGAATACCATTGAAATCAGATTCCCTCTGATCTCCCTCATTTCCTCTTCCGGCAGAGAAAGTAAATCCTTACCGTCCGCAATGATCTGTCCGCCGCGGATATACGCCGCCCTGTCCGGCAAAATCCGCAGGATCGTCTTGGCAATCGTAGTCTTGCCGGCCCCGGTCTCTCCTACAAGTCCAATTGTACGACCTTTCTGCACGTCAAAGGAAATGCCGTTTACCGCCTGAATACGCTGTCCGTCAGAAGTATATTCCACTACA
Source organism: uncultured Lachnospiraceae bacterium (assembly GCA_910588215.1). GTDB lineage: Bacteria > Bacillota > Clostridia > Lachnospirales > Lachnospiraceae > UBA3282. The sequence goes on along the minus strand of CAJUQJ010000004.1, from coordinate 61,772 downwards.
AGATCTTTCACAGATAAAAATGCTTCATTCTTCTTTTCGCTCATGTCCTCTCCCCCTTTAATCCTTCAGCTTCGGATCCAACGCGTCCCGCAGACCGTCGCCGAGCATATTCAGCGCAAGAACCGTGATCGCAATGGCAAGCCCCGGAAACAATACCATATACGGATAGTTTCTGATATAATTCCTGGATGCGGAAAGCATGGCACCCCACTCAGGTGTCGGAGCCTGGACACCCAGGCCGATAAAACTCAGGCTGGCTGCTGTAAGGATTAAGTTTGCTACATTCATGGTCGCCGATACGATAGAAGGCGATATCGCGTTGGGCAGGACATGTACAAAAATCGTTCTCATCTTACTGCAGTTAATGGAATCCGCAGATTCCAAATACTCTACTTTCCTGATGGACATGACCGATCCACGCACAAGCCTGACAGCCCCGGGAATGCCTCCGACCGCAAGCGCCACCAATGTATTCATAAATCCGGATCCCAATGCCGTAGCAATACAGATATTAAAAAGAATCGGCGGCATTGCCTGAATCACATCAAGTATTCTCATGATGATATTGTCAAATGTGCCGCCATAATATCCCACGACAGCGCCGATAAAAGTACCTATGACGGTTGTGATCAATGTCGCAAAGATGCCGATAGACAAAGAATATCTCGCCCCATAAATAATACGGCTGAAAATATCTCGCCCCAGTTCGTCTGTACCCATCAGATGCTGCAGAGACGGAAAAGAATTTGCATTTGCGATATCGATCGCGTTCCAGTCGTAAGGTACAATGAATTTTGCAAAAACCGCCAGCAAAACTTCTATTATAATCAGGACAAGACCCGCCATGGCTGCTTTGTTCTTTGATAACCTGTGCATAATATCCAGAAACTGGCTGTTCCTTTTTATTCTCATTTGTTTTGCCATTACGCCTTCGCTCCTCCCTTTTTCTTCGACTCACCTTCATACTGTGCCTTGATCCTCGGATCCACAAAAGCGTATGCTATATCAACCAGCAGCATACACAAGCTGAAGATGATCCCCAGTATGACAACGCATCCCTGCACGACCGGATAATCACGGCTGGTAATGCCGGACATCATATAGAGTCCAATCCCGTTAATGCTGAATACCGTCTCAATGATGATCGATCCGCCAAACACACCGGCAAACGAGGCGCCAGCCACCGTAATGATCGGAATCAGCGCGTTGGGAAGAATATGCTTCAAAACAACCTCCTTCTCCTTCAATCCTTTTGACCGCGCAGTCGTCACATAATCGGCACGGATGACTTCCAATACACTGGATCTGGTCTGTCTGGCAATTCCTGCAATACCGCCAAAGGAAGAGGCAAGAGCAGGCAAAATATAGTATTTAAGGCTTCCCATCCCGCCTGCCGGCAGCCACTGAAGCTTTACAGCAAACAGCAGCACCAGCATCAGCGCCAGCCAGAATGCCGGCATCGAGACACCCACAAGCGCAATGATCATACACATACGGTCCTGCCATCTGTTCTGATGCGTACCGGCCAGAATGCCCAGCAGAATCCCGAGTACAAAGGAAACAAGCATACTGATCATACCCAGCCCAAAGGTTCTCGGTAACCTGGAAAGAACATCCTGCGTGATAGACACGCCCGTCACATAAGAGTTGCCCATATCAAAGTGGAAAAACAAACCGCTGATATAATTCGCAAGCTGTACAAAAAAAGACTGATCAAGTCCAAGTTTGTGCCGCAGCGCTTCAATTTCTTCAGGAGTTGCCGTCACACCCAGGATCATCCGGGCGGGATCGCCTGGCACCAGATGCATGATCGTAAAGATCAACAGGACAATTCCCAGAACGATAGGAATCATCCACAAAAGTCGTTTCACAATATATTTAGCCAATTTTCACCCTCCTCTACACAGTGTATGATCTTCTGCTCCTGTCTCAGTGCCCTCACCGAGACAGGAATCGTCAAAATCGCAGCCTTCTTATTCAAATATTGTACAGGGTACAAACCGCTCCGCCGCAGACATGCTCAGCAGCGGTATTTCAACTGCGCCGAGATCTTTACGGTACACCGTATACTGCGTTGTGCTGAGCAGATTCTGTCCATAGCACATCTCATTGATATAATTGCTTGCCACAGTAGCGTTTTCATCGTCATGGCTGCCGACTGTCATAACCGTACTGAGCACTTCCTTCAGTTTCTCATCCTTGACTGCCATGCCCAGTGCGCCTGCTTCACCGCCCGCCAGATCATAAGACAGGAAAGTCCATACAAACGCCACATCGCTCATACCCATCTGGCAGACCGCGATATCCCATGCCGATCCGTCTCCAAAACTCGCCTGGAACATTGCATTGTCATAGGACTGGATTTCGCAGTCTATACCTACCGCCATAAGCTGTCCCTGAACAATTGCGGATATTCTGTTATGATTATCCTCATTCGGAACTAAAAGTCTGATCTTTTCCCCATTGTAACCGGACTTTGCAAGATATTCCTTCGCAAGTTCCTGATCATACTTGAAATAATCATCACTTGCACTGGCAGGCGTCAGGTCACTCATGCCATCCGGCGCTCCCATATAAGTAGGCTTCTTCGCCATACCATCGAACGCTCCTTGTATAATGGCCTCTTTATCGATCGCATGGGCGATCGCAAAACGCAGATCCATATCTTCTGCACAGATACCCTGATTCGCATAATAGAATATATAGCTGGTCGGCGAAGCATAGCCAAGTGAGGTGAAGTTATCGGCGTCGCGCCCGCCTTCAATAAAATTGGCAACTTCTGTGTTCGCCAGACCATAAAACACATCAACCGATCCTGTCTCCAGTGCGATCGTCTGCTGCGCCGCCTCGCTGATCTTCGTATAGACTAATTTGTCAACGGTAGATTCTTTATAAAGAAGATTCTGCAGATTCTCATCCGTCTGCCAGTAATTGGGATTCTTCTCAAAGGTAATGGAAGTATTCGGCACAAAATCCGTCACCATATAAGGCGCCGAACTGGCAGATGTGGTCGCCATGGAATCCTCACTCGCTTCATAAGAAGCCTTACTGACAATCGGCGCGCGGTCGATCGCTGTTGGGAACGTACTGACCGCATCGTCTACCAGCGTCAAACGTACACTGTATTCGCCGGTCGCTTCACAACTATCGATCCATGTATTGGCCGCATCGTCTCTTGCATGTTCCAGAGAGAAGACCACATCTTCCGCTTTGATCTGATTGCCGTTCGTGTCATAAACATAATCATAAATGTTAATATCATATGTGATGTTATCTTCTGTGGACCAGTCTTTCGCAATAACCCCGTACATGGTATTATCACCGTCCCTTATCATCAGCGTTTCATAAAGATATGGCACCACAGGCTGCCTGTTCGTAAAATTTGTAAACGGAGAGATATTCTGCGGCGCCGTACTTACTCCAACCGTCAATGTTCTGCCCGCTGTCTCCGTCTCTGCCATTTCACCGCTCCCCGTACCGGCTTGGCTGCCGTCCGAACCGCTCCCCGAACTTCCTGAGGATGCGCCCGCACCTCCGCATGCCGTAAAAGAAACCGCCATCCCGATGGCTAATAATGTAGATAATAGTTGTTTCTTCATTTTTTTGTTTTCCTTTCTGTTCTTCTTGTAAAATAGTTGGTTCTTAATTTTCAGCTCTTTTCGTGCGCTGTCTTCTTCTTAAATCTACCGCCTGTACATCCAATTATCAATTTTTCATTTTTCAAGTAGTGGCTTTATTTTCCGATTTCTGAATATATGGTAATAATATTTAATATTGGACATTGAAGCGTAGTTTCCGTTAGATATAATAATGGCAGGAGCAATGTCAATGACATTTTTTTCTTATCATGCACTTATTTAAACAGAAAGAGGTCAACATGAAACACACCGCGAAAAAGAAAAAAACAACCCTCTCATCATCCGAAGCTTCTTCCCCGCAAAAAGCATTTAACAGGCTGGTTTTCTTCCTGTTTCTTTTCCTGCTGCTTTTTGCCGCTCTCTTGATGTTTCTCATAAGCCAGACTTCAAAAACTATTAAAAAGAACAATCCGGATTTCGGCGCAGCGATATTGAAAGATCTTCTTACCCCTTTTCCGGATATTATTGACAATCTGTACCGGAACAATCTTGACGAACCCATGGAGACATTGTTCAGTTCTCCTGAATTTATCGGTTTCTCTTTCTCCTCGAAACAATATCTGGCCGATAATATGCTTCTGATCAGACTGCGCGATCTTCTTGCAGCCTTTACAAAAAGCTCCGATTATATTATTTCTTCCTTTATTTATGCATCCTCCACCGATACATGTATTACAGACTTAACGGTCGTAACCCCATCTGGCATTGAGGAAAGTGAGTCCCAGAATGCTTATTTTAACGACATCATATACGACTACAACAGCAATATTATAGAAAAGAGCCAGATTGCGGTCAGCGGACACCACACTTTCATGTTTCGTTATGAAGATTCTATTATCATTGCCAAAGATCTGACGACGCTCTCCGGACAGGCTCATTCCACGGTATTTGTAATTCTGGATATTGACCGTTTTGCTTCTTCTATCTATGATTCTTATCGGTTCCTGGATCCTTACCGCGTCAGCGTCTACGATCCCCACAGCGTTCTGCTGTTTACAAACAAAAAAACCGACAAGGAAATTACACGGGACACTCTGCACCGTCTGGCCTCCGCCCCGTCCAGCATTGACAAAAGGAACGATTCTTACCTGATCTACTGCAGTTCGGACGTGCTCCGCTGGCAATATGTCCTGGAAGTTGGTCAGAATTATCTGGCCGGTGATATCAGGAACAATCGTTACATTTACTTGCTTTCCGCTTTCGCGGCGCTGCTGCTCATCAGTCTGTCCACCGCGGCATTCTATCTGTGTTTCCGCAGACCGGCCGCCGAACTGCTCTCCGCCTTGATCCCGCGGTGTAACGACGCTGCACAGTCCGCCGTTACACTGCCGCTGTTGAAAGAAAAAATCATCGCCCTTGCCAAAGAAAATCAAACGCTGACCGAAATCGTCTCCTCTACTTCGACAGAGGCGGTTTCTGCGCTCTTCTCGCTTCTCATCACCGGGCAGCACGCTGATATGGAAACGATTCAGATTACTTTAAGCAATACCAGCTTCGGTTTCACACCGCATGACATCTATGTCGCCGGCATTATCCATTATTCCAGCGCCGATCATCTGGATGTAGAGGATCGTTATCGGATTCTGAACCTGATAAACACAACTTTTAAGAAATTTAAAGCCAAAAATACCTGCAATGCCTTCTGCTTTGTCTCCGGAGGTTCCAGTTTTGCCGTAATCGTTTCTTTTGCCTTTCAGACATCCATCGCAAAAGGTAAAGCAAAAATAAACGATCTTACCGTACTTCTGAATAAAAGCTTTGAATTTGCCAATCTCCCGTTGGATATTTCCTTCGGACATATGTATACCTCTATCTTAGATCTGCCTTTTTCTTACAGTGAAGCGCAAAGCAGCCTATACCATAAATCCAGCCAGGCAGACGCACATAGTGAATCCCGGCGAAAGGTTCTGCCTGTAATTACAGCGAATGCTGCTTCAAAAAGTTCACCGGAGAAATCCGCATCCTCTGCGGATGCCTCGGATTCTCCTGCGCCATTCGCAGAGGATGCGTTCTATAGTCTTATTGACCGCAGAGCTTCGCAGATCACACAACTTATATATGAAAATAAATCCAGGGATGTTTCCACGCTGGTCGACAGGACCATTACGGACATCTTCAAGGATGACTCATACCAGAACCAATATGAAAACAGCAAGCGCCTTATAAGCGCGCTCATCGACAATATGATCTCTTATCCGTTTGTGAATGCCAGCGAACTGTCCGACGTATACGGTAATACGTCCATAGAGATAGACAGCGATATTTCCTCCGCTGAAATGCGGCAGACTGTCCGTAAATCCATCGATATACTCTGTGAGGATTTCTCTGAAATTCTCAAAAAGCAGCGCAATCCCTATATTGTATCCGCTTTGGAATATATCAAAGTACATTACGAAAATCCGGACCTGTCCTTGGAGGAACTTGCCGAGCACTTAAAAATTGCACCTAATTATCTCAGCACCATTTTCAGTAAAAGTCTTGGGAAAAAATTATTTGAATATGTCAATGAATATCGCCTGGAGAAATCTATTGATCTGTTACAGAGCACGAACAAGACAATCAATGATATCAGTATTGAATGTGGGTTTGGTTCCTCGCGGAATTATATACGCATTTTCAAAAAATATAAGGAAACAACACCAGGAGCCTATCGCAAAGAACATCTGAGCCGTACGGCCCGCCAAACTATAGACTGAGAAAGGAGTATGGTTGTAATGATACACTGCACAGTCAACAAAACAAAAGCCTTTGTCTCCGGTGCTGTCTCTATTTTCTTCGGCATCTTCGGAATCTTCTATTTCATCCATGCCATGTGGACGGAAACTATTGTTTTTCTTTCTTTTTTTCTTATTTTCGGTCTTGTTTTTCGCGAAAACGCCTCTGTTCTCACGATAGATCGGCAGAATATCACTCTTTCCTTTTTAGGAAGGCAGCGCCGGCAAATGGCCTGGCATGATGTAAAAGAACTTGGATTGATCAATGAATTCATTAGGAAACATAGAAACGCAGGCAAAGGACACCGGTACATTTACCTGTCTTCCTATGAAATGACAGACAGCCAGCGCCTTACAATGGTGATGCGCTGGCCTCCCAAAGATATTCTGTATGCAGAGTATCAGGAAAGGCTGCTGGAATTCATCATGACACTCTACGACAAAGAACTAAAAACCTGCAATATAGATACAGAGTTTTAAGCCGTTCTTAAATGCTTATAAAATTCCCCTTCTGCATAATTCATGATAAATCCCATCCTCCCCGACCGTCTCGCAGGCGGTATCCGCCATGGCTTTTAACTCCTTACAGGCATTGCCCATAGCCACTCCGATGCCCGCCGCCTGCAGCATCTCCAGATCATTCATGCTGTCACCGAAAGCTATCGTATGCTGCAGATCCACGCCGTAATGTCGGCACACAAGTTCCATGCCCTTGCCTTTGTCGATTCCCCGCGGAATGATCTCCCCATTAAAGCAGACGGCGCTCCCGCCATAGGAATGCACCGCATACACAAAGCGGTCCTCCAGATATACTTTTGTCCTTTCGATCGAGACAAGATCCCTGCTGGTAAAGCATATTTTATAGGCTCCGTTATGAGGATATTCTTCATAAGTCCGTATGGGAATCCCCGCCTCGATCTCCTTCTGCATCCGGATCAACTCCGAATTGCTCTGATCCGGCTTCGCCGCTCTTAGCAGCGCTTCCATCTGCGGATCCGTATAAATTCCTTCGGCCGTTTCAATCCGGCAGTACATCCCCTGTGCGTGGAAGACTGCAAGACATTCCTGAATGGTCTTCTCCGGCAGCACACTGTCAAAGAGCACCTTTCCCTCCACTTCCACATGGCTTCCTGCACTGGCAATGATACCGTCAAATCCCACATCCAGAATATCCCTGCCGATGATCGGCATATTCCTGCCTGTGCACAAAAAAACTTTATGCCCTTTCGCCCGCGCTCCGCGCACCGCCTCCACGGTGCGCGGGGACGGCGCGGTTAATCCAAGGATCAATGTTCCGTCGATATCCAGAAAAATGATTTTGTTGTCCATGCCGTTTCCTCACTCCTGCTGCACGCAGTCTTTGACTCTATATTACTGCTCTCATGCTGCCTGCATGCCTTTCATAATGTGCCCTTATCACTTGATGGAAATTCTTTACACTCTGGCACTCAGTATATGTCGTTTACTATAACTATATTTTACAGGATTTATACTTTGCGCACAATAGCCGTTCGTGTATCCTGTGTCATCCGCCCGGGCGCAGATACCTCCAGCGTCTTCTCCTCCGGAAGATCCGTAAAGATCATCGGAATCGCCGTATCATATCCGGCTTTTTCAATCTGTTCCTTATCAAATTCAATCAGAAGCTGCCCCTTTTTCACCATGTCGCCGTCTTTCACATGAGCCGTGAAATATTTTCCCTGCAGATTGACCGTATCCACACCGATATGGATCAGTATCTCCGTGCCGTATCTGCTGGCGAAGCATATCGCATGTTTCGTATCAAAGACGCTCATTACCATGCCGTCCGCAGGTGCATACACTCTGCCGTCCGTTGGCAGTACCGCTACGCCCTCGCCCAGAACTTTATTGGCAAAGGTCTCATCCTTCACGTCTTCCATAGCGATCAGCTGCCCGTTGGCATACCCATAGAAGATTTCCTCTGCCGGGCTTTCCGGCTCTGCTTCCTGACATCCCTGTGCTGCATCCGTTCCCCTCTGCCCTGCATCCGGCAATCCCTGCGTACCGGAAGGAACCGCATCCGCCGGCGTCTTATCCATGAATTTTCCCAGAACAAGCGTCATGATAAATCCGCCCGCAATGGCTACCGCATGGGCAATGATATAGTTCACATAGCCGTTGCCCGCCGGGTCCGCCAGTGCGATGCCCGGAAGGACTGTGGTGCCAAATCCTACCGCCGCTAAGTCCGTCATATATACGGCCACACCGCCCAGTGCACCGCCGATGCATCCTCCGATGATCGGGAAACGATACCTTAAGTTAATACCGAACAGAGCCGGTTCCGTAATGCCAAACAGTACCGAAATAAAACTTGGAATACAAAGTTCTCTTGTCTTCACATTCTTCCTGTGCATCAACAGATAGCCAAGCACCGCGCCGCCCTGTGCGATAATGGCCACGGACATGAGCGGATTCAGGAAGTTCCTGCCGGTATCCGCCAGAAGCTGTGCCTCGATCGCACCGAATATATGGTGCAGGCCTGTAATGACCACAAGCTGCTGCAGACCGGAGAAGACTGCATATCCGGCCACACCCAGATTCTGCGTCATCCATACGAGCGCATTGGTGATTCCTGAAGAAAGTCCACGGCCCACCGGGCCGATCACGGTGAACAGCAGCAATGCACCCACCAGTGTAGTCAGCAGCGGAGATACCAGCAGACGGATGACCTCCGGCACCTTTTTTTCAAAAAAGAGGTCTAATTTGGCCGTCACAAATCCCATCAGCAATGCCACGATAATGCCGCCCTGGAATCCTACCAGTTCCACGCCCATGCCAAAGATATGGAGCGTGGTGACTTCCGCCGTCCCTTGCGCCGCCGAATAGGCATTTGCCAGGCTGTCACTTAACATGATACAGCCGATCACGATGCCCAGGATTGGGCGTCCGCCGAACCGCTTACAGGCGCTGTAGGCCACCGCAAGTGGCAGAAAGCCGAAAATGGCCCCGGAAGAGATGTTGATCAGGCGGTTAATGCCATACAGAGTATCATTGGACTTCACAAAGTCAAGATTTCCCAATACGCCGGAAAGTCCGGTCAGCAGCGCCGCCGCCAGGATACCCGGCATGATATCCACGAATACATCGGACAGTGCCTTGATGATCCTTTGCAGCGGATTCATTTTCTTGTTCGCTACCGTCTTTAAATCGCTGAGGCTCATGTTCTTCATATTGTTGTGTTCCGCAAACACCTCATACACGTCATTGACCAGCCCCGCGCCGAATATGATCTGCACCTGATCGCCGGCCACAAACACGCCTTTCGCCAGATCCACATCCTCGATCGCCTTTAAATCCGCAATATCATTGTCCTTCAGAACGATCCTTAATCGAGTTGCACAATGCGCCACCCCCTGAATATTCTCTTTTCCGCCAACCAGCCTGGTAAGTTCTATGGATATTTTCTCATATCGCTGACGCTTATTTGCATCCATTTCCTTCTCCTCCTTCTATCTTCTATGCACTGCCAAGATTTCCACAGTATACAAAAAGCTTATGTTATCGGTTTTCTGGTAACAGTTTAGCCTTGCACTATTCCGCGAGTAAAATCGCTCTGTATGCGATTTTGTGAGTTATGCAAGCGTCAAAATGCAAAGTTAATTCCGAAGGAATTTACTTTTTTGGATGCATTTTGTGTGCATTGCGGTTACATGGTAACCACGCGTGACAGTGAAACCGAAGGCTGAACTGTTACGTTTTCTGCGGCCACAGAAAAGTTATGTTTGTATCTATTATTATAGTCTGCTAAAATGAGATTTATATGGAGATATGTGACTTGATAATTGAAGATTATGACATGGAGTCCATATAAGCGTATATTGACAATCTGTCAGTAAAGCATGACGGAAATCTGCGAATCATATTCCACCTGTGCGGTTGGAATGGAACTATGCACAATGTATTATAGTAAGCGACATCAGAAATGAGGCAAATATGATGCTGGATTACAACTTCTCCAATGATTTCTATAAGAATATCGACGCCATGATCTACACCTGCGGCTATGAAAACTGTGCCCCCGGCCACAGCTACGGCCCTATCATGCGCAAAGGCTATCTGATCCATTACGTCTTAAAGGGTACGGGCATTTACAAAGCCCGCGGGAAACTGTTCCGTCTGCAGGAAGGTGACGCCTTCTTGATCTGCCCTGACGAGTTGATCTACTATGAAGCCGATCAGAACACGCCCTGGACATACACATGGATCGGGATGCAGGGCATTAAGATCAAGGGGTATCTGGAACGGACTTCTCTTTTCGACAGCCTGGTAGTTTCTCTCGGGCAGGATGAACAGCTGCGGCGCTGCCATGAGAAAATGTCTGAAGCCGACAAGCTGACGCAGAACCGCGACCTGATCATGAACAGCATCCTCTATGAATATCTGTTCCTGCTGGCACAAAAGTTTCCCAACGTTCAGACCGCCATCTGCCAGAAGAAACCCAGCTACGCAGAGGATGCCCTGCAATATATCGAAGATCACTATTGTGATCCAATCACGATTCAGGATATTGCCGATCATCTGGGTATCAACCGTTCCTATCTGCACCGGCTATTTAAGTCCTTCACAAGTGTTTCCATACAAAGCTATTTACTGGATTATCGTATAAAACAGGCCTGTATCCTGCTTAAGAATACAGACCTGTCAATCCGTGTGATCGCTCACTCGGTAAGTTTTATCGACCCACTTTATTTCTCGCGGCTCTTCCGGCAAAAGATGGGCGTCAGTCCCAGCGAGTATCGGAAAGAGGGTTAAGAATCAGAAAGGTGACTGCTGTAGGGCTATTATGCCTGCAGCCCTGATCAACTCGTGCACAGTTCCATCCCGTCATAAGCGATCAGAAATCCCATCCCCTCCACCATTGTCTTCAATCCATCTCTTCCCGTTTCTCTATCAGCTGGTGCAATTGCTGATCGCCCCCGGCAGCATCGCCCTGCTGTTGGACCGCGATAATAATCTAATCACCTCCGTGCAGGACAAGGAAGCTGTCATGTCCCTGGAAGACGCCGTCGCCTGTGTCACCCGGCCCTCCAATCCCGACTATGATTATCAAAACTACATAGTAAGTACGATAGAGTCCGACTACAGCGGCTGGAAATGCTGTGTATTCTCTCCGCAAAAAGCCGTCATGGCAAACATGACCGACGCCAACCGAAGCAATCGCCTATTTGATTGGCGATTCTTCGGAGATCCATACATCCGGCAAAGACGAATTCACCGGTCTCATCAATACCGCCTCCGGTCTGGTCACGAGCAACAATCAGCTGCGACAGAGCCTTTCATCCCAAAAGCCGCTTCTGGAAGCCGCAATGCTTCGCAACGCTCTTTTTGGCGCGATCAATAAACCGGACGAGCTGCAATATCTTTTCTCTACACTGAATGTCAAACCCAACAATCAGAAATTTGTTGTCATCCTGGCTGATTTTTCCGTAAAAGATAACAGTTCCCAGCCGGAACTCATAAAATACCCAATCCTTCTCTCTGCTCTGGTACGGGAATATATCGAGAAGAATTTTCTGTTCCCAACTTACTGCCTGGATGTCGACAGGTTCCTCAAATGACCTGCTCCATTTGCTGAATACGATTAAAAATGACAACTTTATAGAGCGAAGCCTGTCCTCATTCATGACAAGACAACTTGTTTTTGCCATTCGTAATCTGCGAAGAATTCCATATCAGCGAGTCCTTTGCCTACCAGATCTTTCGCGAAATCATCGGTACTTCCTTCGCGCATCTGCTGGAACAGATCCGTATCGAAAAGGCCTGTCAGCTACTCAGTGAAAAGAATATCCTCGTTAAAGATATCGCTCTGGCGGTGGGCTATACCAATGATAATTCCTTCTGCTGAGCGTTCAAACGTATCATGGGCGTTACTCCAAAAGAATTTACATTACATTAAAGTGTGACAGAAGATGGAAAAGACCGCCGCAGATCTTACTAGATCTGCAGCGGCCTGAACAAAACCCTGTCATTCCATAAATTTTGCAGCATGGGAATATCATGCTCTCCGTCCCCACGCAGATACAGCGCTCAATGGATATTCCAAGATAACGGCAAAGCTGCTCTACTCCCGTTCCCTTGGATATTCCAAGTCGGACGATATCCAAATACTATTAACTTTGCTTTACCGTTCTTTCTATCACACAACTATGCGGTTTGTCCTTATTTCCCCTCTCATAATTGATTCCCAAGAGCAATATATTGCCCACATATCCTGCAAGTGCCTGCGTATACTGCCTGTCCTTAATCTGCTGTATGGCCGTTCTGGCATCCTCATCATATTTCAGTTCTACCACCAACGCCGGCTTATCCGTATGCGGCAGCGGCAGAAAAACAACGTCTGCAAAGCCCTTTCCTGCCGGCAGCTCCCGTACCAGTTTGTAGTCCTTCCTTGCACTATAGTAAGCAAGCCCTATGGCACTGCCAAGTGCATTCTCATCATTATAAGTCAATATGGACGCCACTTCCATATGCGCCCGGTCAAGTCCTCTTTCCACGCTTTCCTCATCACCGCTTAAAGTTGCTTCCAGAAGCTTCTCCGATGCTTTCAGTACACGCATCACTTCCGGCCATCCGCTCACACTCATGGCATTCTCGAATTCTCCGATGATCTCTTTATTAGGAATAAACGCTTCCTTCGTCTCCGCATCATAGCCAAGATAACCGATATGGATCAGCAGCGTCAGCACATCATCCTTTGTTCTAAAGCTGTGCATATCATTTTGAAAACTGAGTGTATTCACCTTCACCCGTTCGCCGCCCAACATCTGCACAATATCTGCTTTCAGCCCGTCAAAATCCATATCGATATATAACTTTAATGCCTCGTAAGTTTCTGTAGATGTCCAGTAGTTTGAAAAAACACGGCTCTTCATCGCCGCCACAACAGAGCGCGGATTATAAATGTGCCGGAACTGCCGAAGCATGTAGCCGTCATACCAGTCGCTGACTTTTGCAAAATCCATGTCATACCGAACACAGAGCGCTTTTACCTCCTCCTCCGTGAAGCCTGTATATTCCTCAAAGATAAACTGATCTGTCATCGAGTATTCCCAGAACATATTCAGCGCGGAATGCTGCCCGTATTTCTTTATGGGAAGAATTCCTGTCACATACGCCAGCGCAACATAAGGCTGATCCTTTAAAAGATCCCGCAGAAAATCCAGGTACTTCTTCTGCAGCTCTTCGGATTCCTGCCTTTCCCGCATCACACAGTCCCATTCATCAATCAGAAAGATAAACTGCTTTTCCGTTTTTGCATAAATTCTCTCAAGCGCTTCTGCCAGACCCGTAATCCGCTCCGAAAACAAATCTCCATAACTCTCCCGCAGTTCTTCAAGCACAGCCCGTTCCAGATATTCCGTTACATCCTCTTCCTTTGCTCTGATCAGAAACTGCTGCATGTTCATAAAGATAACATCATACTGGTTCAGATGTTCGTTGAAAGTCTCTTCTTTTTCTATCTGAAAGCCCCTGAATAAATCCCCGGAATCACAGCCACGGCTATAATAAGCCGCAAGCATCTTAATCGCCATGGATTTACCGAATCGTCTCGGCCTGCTGACACATATATACTGCTGCTCCGTATTCAAATATTGGTTCGTCTTTGCGATCAACCCCGTCTTATCTACATAAATCTCGGATCGAATCGACTGCCAGAAACCTCTGTTGCCCGGATTCAGATAGATTCCCATTAAGTTTGCGCCTCCTCATTGGCCTGCTTTTCTATTGAAATTGTGCTTTCACCTCTATAAACACCGGCAACTGGAACAATCTTTCATGCCGTTTACTATAATTTATCACATTTTCCTCTATTGCGAAGCGTCACAAATTCAAAATGCTCTCAATCGAACTGCATCACTCTGTTATAATCATAGCCTCGGTCACTTGTCGTTTCCACCGGCTGCAGCTCAAAATAAATCACCCCGTGCTCTTTCACTGACAGAGAAAACTCAACCTGCTCCCCGGATGCTTTCGCCCTTCCGCTTGACACAAACGGTCTTGCACACGCCAGAATCAGCTCCTTCTGTCTCTGATCCGGAGAAGAAGGCTCTCCCAGATCATGCCACATGCGCAGCGGATTACAGGTCTCTTCATCTACCGTCTTCGTCACCACCACATAATCCTGCCCGTCTTTCGCCGGGAAGGAAACCGTTATCTCCAATTCCCTGCCGGTACGCTGCCGTGCTGCATTCCACACGATTCCCCGGTAGATGCCGTCGTCCCCCTCCGTCACCACCAAATCCTCTTCCTTGCACACACAGGTACCGTTCAAATCCTTGTAGAATTTAAACACCCAGAAGGTAGGCTTGGGAATGCCGCCGTTGGCCACCAAACCGAAGCCGCCGTGGAAAGGCGTAAAGGGAACGCCCCGCTCCTCGAAAATATCTCCGAACGTCCAGTAGGAATAGGATTCGTTCCTATCTCCCAGCCGGGACAGCTGGTGTGCGATGTATGCCGCATTCTGGTTGGTATCGTGCAGCGGACAGTTGGGAATATAAGAAGTATTAAATTCCGTAATATGGATCTCCATCCCCCTGTACTCCTCAAAACTGTCGATAATATCCCGGGAAGACTGCAGGTTCAAAAATCCCTGCTCCGCATCTGAAAGCGCGGCATAGCCATAGTGCCCCACATCCTCCGGAAGTTCTGTCGTGTAATGATGACGGGTGACAAAATCCAGGGCGATCTTTCTTTCCCTGCAGAACTCCAGAAATTTCCGGATCCACAATTCATCCTGCACACCGCAGACTGCCGGCCCGCCTACCCGAAAACGTTCGTCCACCTTCTTCACCGCACGGAAAGTCTCCTCAAACAACCGGAAATACTCCTGCATATCGGCATCCTTCCAGAATCCCGGCAGATTCGGCTCATTCCATACTTCGATCGGCCAGGTCACCACTTCATCCTCTCCATAACGTTCCATCAGATGGCGCAGTGTAGCCGTTGTCAGATCACACCAGGCAGCGTAACTTGCCGGCGGCGTGGTATTCCCTTTCCAATAGAATACGGTCTGATCGCCGGACGCCATTTTATCCGGCATAAATCCCAGCTCCAAAAAGGGCTTAAGACCGCATTTGCGGTAACTGTCCATCACCAGATCCAGATAGGTAAAATTATACTCCGCCCGCTTCGTGCCGTCTGCCTCTTCAAATTCCTGATAAATAGCCATATCGTCCGAAAAAATCCCATGCCCACGGATATGCCGAAACCCGATCTGACTCTGCACAAGCTTTAACTGCTCCTGATATTCCTGCTGCAGCGCAAGTCCCATCCTTCCTGTTCCGACACAATAATCCACCTGATTGTGAAACATAGCCCTGCTGTCTTTTTCGATCCTGTAACATTTGTTTTCCCGCATACGCTCCTCCGTTTCCTGTTCGCAGGCACCCGGCGCCATCATGGCAATGTCCGACTGCCAACTCTTATTCCTGCATTGTATTATTACTATACTCTATTGCCCTTTTTCCTGCAATTCCCCCGTCACAGAAGATTACCGATCACCACAAGCCCTGCCGCTGCGCCAACCACAAGCGCATGCCTTTTCCATGTCAGATGCAGGTATCCGATAAACTCCCGCAGCAGGGCATTCAGCGTAAAATACCATTTGGTTCTGGCGCCGAATCCCACGCATTTTATCCCCTGCCGCCGTGCCAGGATCAGCGACCGGAATACATGATATGCTGTTGTAACAAGGATAATCCTGGGTTTTCTGCCCTCCATCAGTTCTCTGGAAAACTGCAGATTTTCCTGAGTCGATACAGATTTCTGTTCCCGGATGATTCTGGCAGCATCCACCCCCTGTTCGATTGCGTAATCTGCCATGGCCTCACTCTCCGGTATCTTCTCGCCCGGTCCCTGTCCGCCGGACATGATCAACACAGCCCTGGGATTACATCGCAGCAGCGCTATTCCTCTGTCGATCCGCGCCGCAAGCAATGGCGTTACTTTCTCTCCTGAGATCCCACACCCCAGTACCACAATATAGTCTGCGTTTCTTCTTTTTCTCAGATGTATAAGATTGAGGATTGCCGACAGACAATAGACGGCCATCAATGACAATATATAGACTGCTGCAAAACTGACAATTCCATAAAACATAGTGCCGGGTGTATTTTTCTTCAGGTTTCCAACTGCCGGCCAGATCGCCAGATAACCATACAACAGAATAGAAAACAGTATCGATAACAGATTCGACGGTTTGGCCCCCTCATGCCTGATCACCTTGATTCCTTCCACAAAAAACACAAGAATCAAAACCGCCGGAAATGCCACAATGCTGCCCACCGCCAGGATGATCAGAAACAGCAGTATCCCGATTATAACGTCATTTGTCATCAGACTCGCCGCGTATTCGGACAGAAACAGGAATAAAGTCACCGCCGACCACAACATCAACCAGAAAAAGGAAACGCCGCTCCACAAAGTTCTGGCATCACGCACCATAATTCCAATGAAGATGAAAAGTGCGATCAGGAAAAACGGAAATGTAAACTGCCACATGGCTGCCTCTTCCTCCTTGTCATGAATAAGTCCACGGGACCGGCATCCTTTTTCGTCTTCACGTCCCGGCAAAAGTATAGCCTTCCCATATTACATCTACCTTACCATATGAATATATTTTTGCAAGAATCAAAAATCTCTGCGCATAGTCTCCCCTCCTGCTCCGTTCCAAAATTGACGAATTTTTCCCTGCCGCTTATAATAATAGACAGCATTACCCTCAGTAAACAAAACGTGTTATCGTCCCGGAGGAACGTCATGTATCGTTTAATCATTGTCGATGATGAACCAGTCAATTTTTACAGCATCCACCACGTTGTTGACTGGCAAAGTTATGAAGTAGAGATCTGCTGCACCTGCACTTCCGGCAGAGAAGCCCATGAGGCCATTCTTACACACCAGCCCGATTTCGTGATCACGGATATTGCCATGCCCGACATGAGCGGCCTCGACCTGATCGCGTCTATCCGCAGTCTCGGCTTCGAGACGGAATTTATCATCCTTACCGCGTACCGTAATTTCACCTATGCCTGCCAGGCGCTGGACAATCAGGCGCTGGCCTATCTGCTCAAACCGGTAAAGAAAGAAGACATTGAACGCGTGCTTCCAAAGCTGCTGGACAAGCTCTCCCAAAAGAGCAGCGTCGGTATTCCCACCTACGACCTGAATTATTCTGCAGACAACCTGTCCACGCCTTTGAAGGAATATCTGACAAGAGCCGCCGTCTACCCCCACAACCGGGTTTTATTAAGCGACCGTCCCCTGACGTCTGCCGCAAAGGACGCACAGATCTTTCAGATTCCCGTGAGGCAGTTTGCAAACGCCTGCCTGTTTTCCGGCGCCTCTCCTGACGTGACAGATATTCTCCCCTACGGATACAGCCCGTCCTATCCGGATTTCTCAGGTTTTCACCAGATGGTGCTGGATGCCGCCCTGTCGCTAAACGGCGAATTCCCTTATGCGGGCCATGCGGGCGTCGCTTCCATACAGAAATTTATCGCCTCGCACTATACCGAAGAACTTGGCATTCCTCTTCTGGCCGAACATTTTTCCATGTCGGAAAGCTATTTGTGCAACATATTTAAAAAGCATACCGACACTACCATCGTAAACTTCATCCGGCATGTGCGCATCCAGCAGGCCATGCGGATGATCCGTTTTACGGACAACGATAATATTACCGTCTCCGAACTGGCCGGCTATAACAGTTACAGTTATTTCGGCAAACAGTTTAAGGAAGTCACCGGTATGACGCCTTCCCAATACCGCAGAGAAAACAGCCTCCAGGAGGATCATGTATGTTGTCATCCCAGAAATTGAGACAAATTAAGACCAGCTGCACTTTTCACATGCTTTTAAGAATGTATACGGATTGTCGCCGGGCCAGTGGCGAAAGCGTGAAGGAGTTACGAAGTAGAAATGACTCATCAGCTAATCTGGTGAGTCATTTCATTCAAAAGATTCTCATTAAAACAAATTCCGCAAATCTTGGCAGAACAAAAGATACCTCCCCATATTTACTCGTATCAAGAACCCCTTTTCTTTTCAAACGATCCCTGTACACCGAAAACTGCTCCGGTTTCATTCCGACAGCTTCTCTGATCTTCTTGACCTTCGTCTCTCCGCCTGAAGACATTACAGACAGGATCTTTCTGTCCAGATCAGAAAGTTCCGACCAGATCTTCCCATAAACATATTCTTCCAGGTACTGGTCGTATTCCGGCAGAATCTCTTCCAGCGTTTTTGCTGTTATGTTCTCCCAATACAGATACCCTAATACTTGAAATGCAAACGGATAGCCTTTCGTCAATCCGGCCATTTTCCCGGCTGCTTCCAGGTCCAGATCAAAGATGTCCATATACCGTTTCCTGATCGCAGTATAGTTCAGCGGTTCCAGCACCATCTTGGGCGCTCTGTACAAAAACGTCAGTGCATCCGCATTCTGCAGGTCATAGATATTATCATACAATCCTGTCATCAGCAGGAAGATCGGATACTCCTGCCGCAAAAAAATCTGAAAAGAACTGGCAAACACCCTGACAGATTCACAATTTGTAACTTCGTCTACCGTGATCAGCAGTCTTTTACGTTTCTTCCGGAGTTCATCCAGCATCAAGGCGATCGCGCTCTCAATATCCGTCACCGGAGCTGCACTCTCCAATGATACGCCTAAGCCTAAAACTGAAAAATCCGACTTTGACTTCATAAAATGTTCATGCATTCCCGGCAGGCTGTATAATTTACCGGCCAGACTCTGCAAAAGATCTCTTGTGGGATTCAATTCTACCACAACCCACTCCTCTTTCTCCATAAGTTCACCGGCAATGCCGGCCATCATAACAGTCTTGCCCGAGCCCCGAACCCCCGTGATCATATAGATTTGATTAGACGGCTCTGCCGCTGTAAAATTTTCCAGAATCTCGCTGTTCTGGGAAATTCGCGATACATATTGTAATGGTTTCTTTCCAAAAGACAAGGTAAATGGATTATTCATGGCAAAACGCCTCCGTCTGCTTCATCTATGCTTTTATAACTTTTTATAATTTTGGAATTGTTTTATAACCTTTTATAACTTTTTATTTATTATATAAGTCTTTATAACTCCTGACAAGGAAGATTCTCTACTGTTTTTCAATTCTTTCTATCACACAGCTATGGGGTTTATCCTTGTCCTCACTGTTATAGTTGATCCCCACGAGCAGGATTTCTCCGCAGTACCCGTCAAACACCTGCATGTACTGCCGGTCTTTGATCTGCCCGATCGCAGCATCGGCCGATTTATCGTATTTCAGTTCCACCACCAGAGCCGGCTTGTCCGTATGTGGCAGCGGCAGGAAAACAACATCCGCAAAGCCCTTCCCGGCAGGCATTTCCCGAATCAGCTTATAGTCTTTCCTCGCACTGTAGTAGGCAAGCCCGATCGCGCAGCCAAGTGAATTTTCGTCATTGTAAGTCAGAATAGACGCCACTTCCGAATGCGCCCGGTCAAGGCCCCTGGCCACACTTTCTTCATCACCGTTCAAAGTATCCTCCACCAGTTTGTCCGATGCTTTCAGGACACGCATCACCTCCGGCCAGCCGCTCACGCTCATGGCATTCTCGAATTCTCCCCTGATCTCCTTATTTGGAATAAACGCCTCCTTCGTCTCGGCGTCATAGCCAAGATAGCCGATATGGATCAGCAATGTAAGAACATCATCCTTCGTCCTGAAATTGCGCATATCATTCTGAAAGCTGAGAGTATTGATCCTTACCCGTTCCCCGCCGAGCATCTGCACAATATCCGCCTTTAATCCGTCAAAATCCATATCCATATACAGTTTCAACGCTTCATAGGTCTCCGTAGCCGTCCAGTAATTTGAGAAAACGCTGCTCTTCATTGCCGCTACAACGGATCTTGGATTATAGATATGCCGAAACCGGCGGAATCTGTACCCATCGTACCAGTCGCTGACTTTTGCAAAGTCCATCTCATAACGCCTGCACAGTTCCTTCACTTCTACTTCCGTAAAGCCGGTGTATTCCTCAAAGTCAAACTGGTCTGTCATGGAGTATTCCCAGAACATGTTCAACGCCGAATGCTGCCCGTATTTCTTTACCGGCAGGATTCCCGTCATATACGCCAGCGCGACATAAGGCTGATCCTTTAACAGGTTCCGTAGAAAATCAAGATATTGCTTCTGCAGATCCTCGGACTCCTGTCTCTCCCGCATTACACAGTCCCACTCGTCAATCAGGAAGATAAACTGACGATCCGTTTCTACAAAAATATCCCGCAGCGCGGCGGCAAGCCCCCTGCCCTCCCGCTCCAAAATATCTGCATATTCCTTCCGCAGTTCCCTGAGAACCTCCTGCTCCAGATATTCCGTTACATTCCCCGGATCAGCCTCGATCAAAAACTGCTGCATGTTCAGACAGATCACATCATACTGGTTCAAATATTCCTCAAAGGTCATATCCTGCGCTATCTTATAACCTGCAAATAAATCCCTGGAATCACAGCCACGACTATAATACGCTGCAAGCATCTTAAGCGCCATAGATTTTCCGAAGCGCCGCGGCCTGCTGACACAGATATATTGCTGTTCCGTATTCAAATATTGGTTCGTCTTCGCGATCAGCCCCGTCTTATCCACATAGATTTCGGAACGGATCGACTGCCAGAAACCCCTGTTGCCCGGATTCAGATAAATTCCCATTATATCGTGCCTCCCTGTGCCCGTTTATATTCGCCCAACGCCCTGTCTGTTTCCGGCTCTTGCTGGAACCATATACGGTAGCTGCTGCAAGTCCGAAAACGAAATTTCTAATGTCGTTAACTATAAATGATAACATACCGCAGCCGTTGGCTGCAATCAAACTAAAAAAAGAATCATCCTATTCGTAGATGCACGTGCTATAATGCACATATACGGCATCTGTGTACCAATCCATCGGGAACTAAATTCCCCTGTAAGCATTCACACGAAAGGATGATTCTATGAATACTATTTTAGAACAGTTTCAAGATAAAATCAATAACACTTTTTCTTTTAATGTACTGCTCAAAGATTTTTTGACTTCCGCTTTCATATGGGCTAAACTGTTACCTGATTTATGTATTGTTCCTCCCACAAATGTTGACATCGCATTTTAAGCCATGTATACTTTGATGTAATATGATTACAAAATCACTCTAATAACCACTTATTTCGATCTCCGGAAGGAGTTACACCCTATGAAAATGCACCACATCTCACTTTTTCCCAATGATCATTTTCTGGATATCCGGCCTTACCAATATGGCTGGGAAGCATGTGAACCCCTTCACTCCTTTGGCCCCTTTGTCCGCAATCATTATCTGCTTCATTACATCATCAGCGGGCGGGGAATGCTGTATTCTCACTCCACCAACGGAGAAATCCATGAGTACAGCCTGGGTGCAAACCAGGCGTTTCTGATTTGCCCCGGACAGATCAACCTGTATACCGCGGATGCGAAAGATCCGTGGAAATATGTCTGGATTGAATTTGACGGAATGCGGGCGGAAGAATGCCTGCTTCAGGCAGGTCTGGAACAAGATCAGCCTATATACCAGCCACGGAGTATAGAAGAAGGAGAACGTTTACAGAACCGGCTGTTTTATTTCACTGAAAATTCTACGAAATCTCCCATCCATCTGGTAGGATGGCTATACCTGTTTCTGGATGAGCTCATCGAGTTTTCATCTAACCGGCAGGATATCGGAGAGCGGACCCAGCACGATTTCTATATCAATGAGGCCGTTGTCTATATCCAGCAAAACTACAACCGCAATCTGACTGTCGATGAGGTGGCGGATTTCTGTAAACTGAACCGTAACTATTTCAGCCGGAAATTCAAGAAAGTAATGGGCTGTACGCCGCAGGAATTTCTGATCCGTCAGCGGCTGACGAATGCGGCTGAGCTAATGCGGCTCACCGACCTGCCCATCAAAACAATAGCTGCACAATGCGGCTACCCCAACCAGTTTCATTTCTCCCAGGCTTTCAAGAAATGTTACGGACTGCCGCCCCAGGAATGGCGTAAACAGAATCATTCTAAAAAGGACTGACCATCACAGGCCAGTCCTTTGTTCCATTATCCGACCGCTTTCAGACAGAACTGGAAAGCCGGGTAGTCTCCCTGCATCTGGGGCAGCGGATAACCGGCCTTCATCAAGGTCTCTCCGCTGTAGAGAGCATCACTTCCATCGATTTGGTATTGGTACGCCGGATGCAGCCCTTTAAGCCGCAGAGTGCGGAAAGGAGGCGCAGCATGGGTACAGCCCAGCACAACGTTAACAATCGCCTCACGCCGGTCAGGGGAAACCTGTTCCCATGCAGTGTAAGCATTATCCTGAAAGGGACTGCCCAGTCGGTAATAATCGCCATGATGGAGCAGCTCATAGTGAGTCTTAAAGCTTTCCACCTGACTGCCGATCTCTCTTTTCTCCTCTGCAGTGCACTTACCCAAATCCATCTCGTAACCGAAAGCTCCGCTCATGGCAACGATTCCCCGGGTCTTCAGAGGGGTAACGCGCCCATTCTGTTCATTCGGAACAGCCGAGACGTGCGCTCCCATGGTACAAACCGGATAGCAGAAAGAGGTACCGTACTGGATACGCAGACGGTCGATCGCATCCGAGTCATCACTGCACCAGATCTGAGGCGTATAATAGAGCATGCCACCGTCAAACCGGCCTCCTCCTCCGCAGCATCCTTCGATAAGGATATGCGGATAATCATGGTGCAGACGCTCCAGCAGATCATAGACACCCAACACATACCGATGATAAACCTCCCCCTGCTGCCGGGCGGGCAGACCGGCGGACCAGACATCGGTAAGACTGCGGTTCATGTCCCATTTGATATAAGAAATCTCAGCACTGGCAAGTACTTCTTTCATCTGCCCATAAATACAATCCCGGACATCCTCACGGGAAAAGTCCAGCACAAGCTGTCCCCGGCCTCTGGATGGGGCACGCCCCGGAACATGTAATACCCAGTCCGGATGAGCGCGATAGAGATCGCTGTCCTCATTGACCATCTCCGGTTCCATCCAGATGCCGAATTTCATCCCCAGCGCCTTGATACGTGGTACTAAAGCCTTCAGGCCTCCGGGCAGTTTCTTCTGATTGACCTGCCAGTCCCCAAGACCGCTGTTATCGTCATTCCTGGATCCAAACCAACCGTCGTCCATCACAAACAGCTCGATTCCAAGAGCTGCAGCCTCCCTGGCAATCCCAACCAGACTGTCCGCCGTGAAATCAAAATAGGTGGCCTCCCAGTTATTCACCAGAACAGGCTTGCGCCGGCCATTGTAGGGATCACGGATAAGATGTGCCCGGATAGCCCGATGATATTGACGGCTCATCTGCCCAAATCCGCCTGTGGAACAAACCATAGCCGCCTCCGGTGCAGTAAATGCCTCTCCCGAGTTCAGTGTCCAGCAGAAATGATAGGGATGAATTCCCATGACCAGACGGCTGTTTTCATACTGGCTGCATTCCACGGCTGCCTCAAAGTTCCCGCTGTACAGAAGCATAACGCCGTAACATAAACCCATATCTTCATCAGCATCACGGTCACAGAGCATCACAAAGGGATTATGCTGATGGCTGGAGGTTCCACGCACACTGCCCACGCTCTGTATCCCGGGCCGCAGCGGCCCCCGGTCCAGGCACCGTTCCATCAGATGATGCCCATTGAAGGTAATCATATCCAGGTCAGACCGGAGGAAATCCAGACACAGAGATTCGCATCGGCATATGCGGACTTTCTCTCTTCCCTGATTGACCACCCGGACAGCCCGGGTGATCAGGTCGACCGCCTCGAATACACCGTAATACAACTCTACCGTCACCTGGGCTGCAAAATCCTTGAGCAGAATCACCAACGTTTCCGCCTCGTCACCGGCACAGTAAAAACCCGGCAGCCCCTCCAATGTATATTTACCCTTTTCCAACCGGAAACCCTCATAGCGCAGATCCGCCGTATGACTGCCGTTGGGCAGTTCCAGCTCAATAGAAGGCAGCCGGAAATCACCCACGCCGCAGGTAGAATATTCCTGCGGCATAACATCCAGCGAATAATCCCGATTGCTTCCGGCCTCGTCCGGATTCGGTGAAAAGCTGCGTCCCTCGCACCGAATCAAACTTGACAGATCACAATCATCGATTCTGGAACCGTAGT
Organism: uncultured Lachnospiraceae bacterium; assembly: GCA_910588215.1. Classification (GTDB taxonomy): domain Bacteria; phylum Bacillota; class Clostridia; order Lachnospirales; family Lachnospiraceae; genus UBA3282. The sequence continues at coordinate 37,208 of CAJUQJ010000004.1, read as the reverse complement.
ATGTGTGCAACAGCATATGATACCGGTCAGCCTTCATCTGGTATGTGGTATTCAAAGTATGTAGCGTAAAAATTCTGTTTTCCTGGTCAAATACAATCATAGAGATACCCCCTGTTAAATTATTGAGAGAAACAGTCCCGGCAACGAACATGCCGGGACCGTTCCATAAAAATCAAAGGCTTATTTTCCACCGGTACCGGCGATACCTTCCACGAACTGACGCTGGAAGATCAGGTACAATACTACCATCGGCAGCATAGCCAGCAGGGAACCGGCCATCAGCACCGGGAAATTCGTGGTGAACTGCCCTCTCAGAGTGGATAACCCGGAGGATAATGTCATCATCTTCAGGTCGGAATTAACCACTAACGGCCACATCAGGTCACCGTATGCAAAGACAGCCGTAAAAATAGTCAGGGCAGCTACGGAAGTGCCCGTCAGCGGGAACATCACCTTATAGAAAGTCTGCCACTGATTGCAGCCGTCCAAATAGGCTGCTTCGCCTACTTCATCCGGAATACTCATATAAGCCTGCCGCAGGAAGAACACACCGAAGGCGCTGACCAGACCCGGAAAGACCAGGGCGAAAATCGTATTGGCCATGCCCATTTTGGCAACCATCTGGTATTGCGGGATAATGAAAATCTGGCTTGGCAGGGACATCTGAATCAGCACGATCCCAAAAAGCAGTTTCTTACCTCTGAACTGCAGCTTGGCAAAAGCGTAACCCGCCATCGAACTGAACAATATGGCACAGACCACACGGAAAAAGACCATCAAAATAGTGTTCCAATACAGATTGGCAAAAGGCAGGCTGGCAATCGCTTCCTTGAAATTATCCAGCATAACCTGCCTGGGGAAAATAGTCGGTGGAATCTGCATACTCTCGGGAACCGTTTTGGAACTGGTAAGAATCATCCACACAAAGGGAAAGACCATAATAACCGCACCCAAAATCAGGAAAAAATATGTGAAAAATTTAGTGACTATATAGGAGCGTCTCAAAGAATTCATATTTTTCATTCTACTACCTCCCTAAATATCGTATGTAACCCACTTCTTCTGACCCCAGAACTGTACCAGAGTCACGAGAAGGATCAAACCAACCGTCCAGATTACGATAGCGGAACCATAGCCGCGGTCCCCAGCCACGAAGGACGAACGATAGAACAGATACATCAGGCTCTGCATATCGGTCAACGCCGGGTTAGTCTCGTCCGCCATCATGTAGATAAGGTCATAAACCTTCATGGAAGCCATCAGCCGCATGATCAAGACAGAGAACAAAGTCGGAGAAACCATAGGCAGGGTAATCGTGAAGAACTGCCGTACCTTGCCCGCACCGTCAATGTTGTTGGCCTCATAGAGTGTCTTGGGAATATTCTGTAATCCGGCCAGCAGGAGAACCGCGTCATAACCGATACTGCTCCAAACGGACACAATGGCGACCGCCAGCACGGCAGTCTTCGGGTCGGTAATCCATTGGATCTTAGCACCCAGCATCTGGTTGAGGATACCGTACTCGCCGTTGAAGATCCAGCGCCATACCATGGCAATGGCTGCCGGAGCACAAACCAGTGGCAGGAAAAAGATGGTGCGGAAGCCGCCCTTAAATTTGACTTTCGCGTTGAGCAGCATGGCTACCAGCAGGGCCAGGGCAATCCCGACAGGTACAGTCAGAATACAGAAGAAAATCGTATTCCAGGTGGCTTTCCAGAACTCGGCGTTCCTGAACATATTCACGTAGTTTTGTATACCGATAAATTTATAATGTCCGAAGCCTAAGTGCTCGCAGAAACTGGCATACAACGTCTGAACAAAAGGCCACAGGTTCAAAACAATCAGGCCGATGATAGTGGGCGCTACCATAAACCATCCCCAGTATTCTTCCCGCCGTGCGGCGGCAGATAGTTTGTTATTCATCTCAATCCCTCCTCTCAGTCATCCGCAAGTTTCTTGGCAGTCTCGGTGTTGACAATCCGCTGCATATTCTCCAAACCGGTCATAAGATCCTGCCCGCCCGCGTAGACACTGGTCAGCTCATCCAACACCTGGCTCTTCCACTTGGGACTGGCAGAGTTATAAACCGCCTGCACCGCATAGTCAAATTGATCGAAGATAACGTCCAGATTCAGTTTTTCATCGTAGGAGTCGAAGGCGGAGCGCCAGGTTTCCTCACAGCCGATATAAGCAGGGATCGCCGCTCCGTTTTCTCCCTGAATGCGCTGTGCCTCCTCGGTACCGAAATATTTAATCACATCCAGTGCGATCTCGCGGTTTTTACCACGGGCAGCTGTGGAATAGCACAGGCCGTTGGACATAGTGGCACGGCCGTCCTGATCCAGACTTTCACTGTCCTCTATCGGATCAGCGCATTTGGGCAGCTTGGCCAAATCCCACTTGCCTCTCATCTCAGGATAGTTCTCCATCAGCTGAGGTAAATTCCAGTTGCCCTCCAGATACATGGCTCCGGCCTCAGAGAAGAAAGCGGTGCCTGGCGCGGTCTCGGCAAAATAAGTCTGGTCTGGACACCAATCCTCTTTTTGCATATTCACATAGAATTCCATTCCCTTAACAGATCCGGGATTGGTGTATCCGGCCTGAGTACGGTCCGCCGTAAGGATATGTCCGCCGGCCTGATAGACAAAGCACCAATATCCCAGCTGATCGTCATTATAAGCCATGAAACCGTATTTACCGGTTGCATCATAGATCTTTTGGGAGGCATCCGTCAGGTCTTCCCACGTCCAGTCATCGGTAGGATAGGGAACATTGGCAGCATCAAACATCTCCTTATTGTACACCAACAGACCGTTATCCTTGTCTTTGGGTACACCATAGAGCCGGCCGTCGCTGCCGCTGGCGTTATTGCGGGAAATCTCGGAGAAGTGTGTTTCATAGTAATTGGCTTCCACATCTTCGTAGAGATCGGTCACATCGGCCAACATGCCAAAATCAGCGTAGTACAACAATTGATTCGTGTGCATCCAGAAAATATCCGGCATGGTATTGCTCTCTGCTGAAGCTTCCAGCTTAGTCCAGTATTCACTCCAGCTGGTAGCCTGCACATCAATAACTACATCAGGGTGCTGGGCAGTATATGCATCACACATGGCCTGCATTCCAGGGCGCTGATAGACATCCCAGATCTGGAAGGTGAGATGGGTCTTTCCGTCTGCGGAACTTCCGCATCCGGTAATCGACAGAAGCAGGATAAACAGTAAACCTGCCACTGTCAAACTGGGTACTTTACTCATAATTCCACTCCTTTACTTTATATTTTATTTGTGCAATTTGCATAGTCAGTAACTATGAAAAAGGCATCCCGGGCAAGCCTTTTCATATACAACCACTCAAATTGATTTGAATTATTATGAATTATAACGAAAGGGCACACCGCTGTAAATTAAGCGGTGTGCCCAACATATACTATAATTTTACAAAAGTTACATTTTTATATAAATCTATTATAGTAAACGACATTGGAAACAGAAATTTGTTATGTCGTTTACTATAGTTTATACGTATATCCGCAAATTAAGCATTGCATGCAATGAGGAATTCATTAAATATATAACTCGTTGCCCTCATCTCTGGCCATCGCCTGCAGCAGGCTGTAATGGTTAGCCGTATGAACACCGTTCAACAGATTATAAGAAGTCATAATAGAGAATGGCTGTGATTTATCACGCTTCTGGTATTCACGTCTCCGGATCCCGTCCCGCCTTTTACCGTTCCTCTGCTCCATTGCCGTACAGTGCAATCTTCCCTGCGTTCTTAAGCGGCAGTACCCCGTCGTTTTCCAGCAGGACCATGCACTCCCCGGCCAGTTCGCGGGATATCTTTCTGTGGTCAAGTTCCCTTTGTTCGATCTAATCTGTCGTTGACGCATAATATTTAATCATTCCTGTTACCCTTCCTTTCTTGTAATCCGAAAACAAATTTACATCCCGTATGCCTTTGCCCTGCGCACCGCTTCCTCCACGCAGTCGTTTCCATCTTCCGCAAGAAGGAAACCATTCTCCATCTGCGCCTTCGCCGATGCTTCCGCCAGACGCCGGTACTGTTCCATGTTTCCGTATAACTTCTTCAGTTTCTTTTCGGAAAACGGCTCTGTGTGCCCGAACAGGCCGTGCTTTACTACTTTTCCGTCCTCTGTTATAACCGCGGAACAGGGATAATAAGCTGCCAATGGAACGTCTAAGAACGGTGTCCTCACCCCGCCAAGCGCATTTCCAAGTGCGTCTCTTCTGTTCTCACCGTCAGCATCTACTTCGATCCGGTTCCCATGGGGCGGGCATACGCCTTCCCGTACCCAGGAAAATAACATACGATAAATCGCATAGAAGCAATACTCATAGGGGTAATCGTTGGGGTAGTCATCCAACGCCAGATAGTCCGGCATGCAGCCTGTCCGTTCCATATCCTGATCCCCGGCATAGTAATCCAGCAGCGAAAATTTTGTGTCATGTGTAGCGCCTGCAATTTCATAAATACGATATTTCAATTCTTCTTCGTCACTGTCTTCCTGACGCGTCTCAAACCCGCCAAAATGCGCATTCTCACTCTCTGTCTGCACCGCAATATAAGGAACCGGCATATGGGTAATCATATTCCTAGTGATATCCGTCTCCCTGCCATAGTCATTCTGATTTAAGGGAACCACGAAGGAATGAATTCCTCCTGCCGCCAGATAACCGTCAAACACGGATTTCCCTTTCCCTGCCTCTGCAAAGGCAAAATAGTTCAGATAGGTAAACATATACGCAGCAGACTGAGACCATCCGGCCAGATACAAATACCTCCTTTTCCCCTTCGGGATGATTTTTGTATCCGACCGCAGAACCTCTGCCAGTTCCGTGAGCATATCCCAGAACAATCCTGTCTCACAGTCTTCCCTGCGCGGAAGCGCCACTTTATCAAATGCACCGGGCCGGTCATCCGGCCTGCTGTATGGGATCTGCCAGCTGATTGCTGCATAGCGTTCGGGATCCGCCCGCTTCATACTGTCTAACACATCAGGCTTACTGGTAATCCCCACATAGACGGCGCCGTCCCGCATCAGTTCCTTTGCTCCCACGATCCACATACGGTCAATGTCAAATCCGGCCGTGGCATTGAGGATCTCCACCACCACATTCCCGCTGAACCGTTCAGGATCTTCCGGCTTCCTTACAAGAAACCGGTTGCAGTATGGCATAGCCTCGTGAAGTATCTTTTTTTCACTTTTTCCGTTCTCTTCATATACATTTGCCGTTCCCTCAAAAAAGTACTCCTCTTCTACATATCCTGCCTCATCAAATCCCAGCTTCTGCCGTGCCGTCGGAAAAGGATGAGAACGATCGTCACTTTTCTTTAAATAAATACGCTGAATCATTTTACATTTCTCCTTTACTGAAAATATATAAGAAAACTCTACGCATCTGCTGAGCTGAGCGTACACGCGCCATGCAGATAAGATATCCGGACGATTACCGCAAAACTTTTCGCCCAAGCAGAGAAAAAGGCAGGGGATATGACACTCCCCCACCTCCTGTTTTCTGCTGTTATATCCTGTTTACCATTGGCTGTCCCTTCGGGATCTCAATACCTCATTCTCCCTGGGATGCCGCCCATGCATCTAACTGTGCCTGCTTTGCGTCTATGACATCCTGCAGTCCTGCAGCATACAGCGCATCGTTTAATGCCTGGATCGTGCTCTCCACATTGGCCGAGCCGACACTGCCGGTATGCAACGCAGCCCGATACGTCTCATAAGCATTGGTCAATGCCGTAACCTGTGTCGCATACTCGGAGCTGTCCCACATAAACCCAAAGGCCGGTGAATAGAACGCCCAGTCATTGTGTTTCTGCAGTTTATTCCAGTAGTCTCCGTCTCTGTTGCCGTCATTCCATACATAGGAATTGAACTGGTTGCCCATGCACCATCCACTGTTCTGATGGTAAGCAAAATTACCGTCATTCTCCCCGTCAACATAGTAAATCGTTCCGTCTTCCAAAATCTGATAGTTCGTCCCTTCAATACCATACTGCCACAGGTTCATCACGTTTGCGTCACTGTAAAGCGCTGCAATAAACTTAAATGCCATCTCCGGGTCATCGCTGTTGGACGAAATACCTGTGTTAAAGAATGAAACATTATGTGTCGCTATACCCCCGTCATCTGACGAATTAAGATACAGAACATAACAGTCGCATCCGTTCGCGGATTCTGCTTCTGCAAGAAAGCCAGGCTTGATTGCCGTTGCGTAGCTGAAGGTATTTCCCGCCTTCATCATAGTAGCGGTTCCCTGTGTGTCCGTAGCCGCATCCTGATAGATGTATCCTTTATCATACCAGTCTGCCAGCATAGTCACAACCTCTTTATAAGTATCCGTCTCAAACAGATTGACTACTTGAAGCGAATCTCTGTCTGCTTCCAGGTCAAGCCCGCCCAGACTATCAACCAACGGATCGAAGAAACAAAACCGTGAAAGCTGGTCGGAATTAGACAGATACATCGGGGTCATACTCGGATATGCTTCCTTAACCGCCGCGAAAATCTCCTCCGCCTCATCCCAGCGAAGTGATTTACCCGTATATTCGTCACTGTTCTCAGCGTCCAGACCATACTTCTCCGTCAATCCAAGTTCATCACAGATATCAGCCCTCATACACAGACCACCCAGTTCGATCGACTCTTTGTTCGCCGGAAAGCCATAAAGCACGCCATTCATATTACCAACATTGGCATTGGCTTCTCCCAATGCCTCTACGATCTTCTTGCCGTCTTCCGTATCCATCAGCGGGCTCATATCATAAACACCGCCCATATTGATCCAGCTTGCGGCATATGCAAAGCTGATGGGAAATACATCCAGCTTATCGCCGCCCGAAAGCATTAGCTGTGTTGTTGTCTGATAATCCGCAAAGGACAAAGGCAGGAATTCCACCTCAATATGATATTCCGGGATCGTATACGCATTCAGTGCATCCTGCACCGCCGCCCTTGCATTTTCATCCTGCTCATAAAACTCAACAAAGGAAAACACCAGATGGTACGGATCATCCGCCGTATAAGTTCCCACAGCGGTCGTGGTAGATTCCCCGTCGCTCACCGCGCCTGCAGACTCTTCCGTCCCGGCTTCGGAACCGCCGCCTTCACTGCCGGTCTCTTCGCCGGAACCGCCGCCGCAGCCTGCCAGAGTCCCGACAGCCAAAACTGCCGATAACAATAAACATACTAACTTCTTTTTCATATTGCATTATCCTCCTTTTTCGTGTGCAATATTTTTAATAGATACATGTAATACCTGACTCTATATACAGATGCAACCGGACGCATCCGATATATCTCTTTAGCCCTTTACGCCGCCCAGTGTCAGTCCCTTGGAATAGTACTTCTGGAAGAACGGGAAGATCAGCATGATCGGCAGTATAGCCACGAATGCGATCGCCATCTGGATCGCCGTGGACGGCAATGCCGAAGAGGCCGCTGTAACATTCGAGTTGGAACTGGTAGCCAGATACTGGATATTGCTTACCATCTGATTCAGCAGGTTCTGGACATTGTACAGATTCTGTCTTTTCACTAGGTAATAGAGTCCGTTGGTCCAGTCGTTCCAATAGGTAAGGCCTGCAAAAGTTCCCATAGTGACGAGGATCGGCTTGCCCAGCGGTATGACGATGCTCTTAAAGATCTGCAGCTGCGTCGCCCCGTCGATTTCTGCCGCTTCGTACAGGCTCTCCGGAATGCTGGTCGTAAAGAAAGTCCTGATCATCATGACATTCCAGGCACTGACTAAGAAATTCGGCAGCAGCTGTGCGAAGATCGTGTCCTTGATTCCGAAAGATGTCCACATCAGGTAGGACGGTACGATACCGCCGTTAAACAACATCGTAAAAAATACGAAGAAGTTCAGCGCTTTTCTTCCCGGCAGGTTCCTGACAGACAACGGGTACGCCATCAGCGCCGACAACAGTACATTCACCAGGGTTCCGACTGCCGTGACCAGAATACTGATACCGTACGCTTTCAGGATCTTGGCCCCCGACTTCAGAATATAGCCGTAAGCAGCCCCGGAGAATTTCTCCGGCAGGAAGGAATATCCGTTTGCGACCAGGGTGTTCTCGTCCGTAATGGATGACATAAACAACAGGATAAACGGCAGGACAATAAGCAATGTCCATAGGATCATGATTCCGTTTGATAATATCTGATATTTGGAAAATGGTTTTTCTTTCATGCCTACACCTCCTAGAACAATGCATTCTCTCTGCTAAATTTACGCACCACCATATTAGCCGCCAGTACCAGAATAAACCCGACGATGGACTGGTAGAAACCGGCCGCCGCCGACATACCGATGTTGGACTGCTCCATCAGGCCGCGATAAACATAGGTATCGATAACATTCGTGGTCGAGTAGATCATTCCGGAATTCCTCGGCACCTGATAGAACAGGCCAAAATCGGAATAGAAAATACGTCCGATGTTCATAAGCGTCAGCGTAACGAAAGTAGGCACGATGGACGGAAGCGTAATATTCCGGATCTGCTGCCACTTGCTGGCGCCGTCCAGAGAAGCCGCCTCATAAAGCGAAGGATCGATACCGTTGATCGAGGAGATATAGATCAGGCATCCATAGCCGACTCCCTTCCATGTGTTGACGAAGCTCAGGATAAAAGGCCAGTATTTCGGTTCCGAATACCAGTTGACAGGATCGAGCCCCAGTGCCGGAAGAATCGTATTGTTGACAATACCGTTCGTCTGGCTGCAGAATGCGAATACGATATAGCCGACGATAACGGCCGACATCAGATACGGAAATAAGATCGCACTCTGATATACTTTCTTCAGCTTCTTACTCAATGCATCACAGATAAAAATGGCGAACATGATGCCGAGCACAGTATTCAGTACGATAAATACCAGATTATACAGGATCGTGTTCCGTGTGATGACCCACGCGTCCGGTGTGGCAAACAGGAATTCAAAGTTCTTCAGCCCGTTCCACGGACTTCCAAAAAGCCCGCTCTTCACTTTGTACTGCTTGAACGCCACCACAAGTCCCGCCATCGGCACGTAATTGTTGATCAGCAGGTAGATCGCACCTGGCAGAAACATCAAATACAGCGGCAGATAGCGCTTTAGTTTTTTTACTTTGCTGTTCATAAATACCCTCCATTTTTCAGGCATTCCCAAGCCTCTTGAGTTCTGCCTGTTATTGTGTTTGCAGGTCCCGTTCTCGCAGATGAACAGTGATACTATACCCGCTGCCAGATACCGGCCTTTATTTCGGAAACCGCAATCCGCCCGGGAGAAAGCAGTTCCAAAACATCCCTGAAAAACATTTTACCCCCCCCCACATGATTTTGCGGGAGAGGGCAAATAGAACATTTCTTATTCTTTTTATCTAAATATTATTAAAATATTATGATAAATATTTATGTAAAATACATGTTAATTTTTATATAAATATTTTAATACAGCAACTTGACCATGTCAAGAAAATTCCAGAATCCGAAAAACAAAATTATGACCAAAACTTTCCAATCATTATTGTACAGATTGAACAAAATCAGTTCTTTATAGTACTTCCTTTCATTGCCAGACAAGATATTTTGACGTTCCTGCTTATATTATAGTAAACGACATAACAACCATATTAAAATAGCCCAAAAAATAACGAGACAGATATAACTCTGTCCCGTCCTATCGTTTCCGGTTCTTTATCTATTGTCCAAAACACTGCCTGTTATCGCTATGCTCCCGAAAAGACATATCTGCCTATCTTATTCTGCAGACACTCTCCCGCTCAATAAAATCAGTACATATCTCTACTTTTACCCGTTCCTTCCGTCCGGACGTGCAAGTCAACAGCCTGCGGACTGCCTCTCTTCCCATTTCCTGTTTGTGGACCCGGATTGTAGTCAGGGCAGGCACCGAAACCGCGCTGTAAGCCAGGTCATCAAACCCGACGATTGATATATCCTCCGGGATACGGATCCCGTTTTTGACAAGCGCCTGCATAATACCATACGCAATCTGATCGTCATCGACAAAAAATGCCGTCGGCAATTCGGGTTTCGTCTCCATCCATTTCATCATGTCCGCACAGGCCGTCTCCGTCTTCGTCCCTACCGTCACCACCCATTCAGGACGCACCTCAAGTCCATGATTCAGCATTCCCTGCCGATACCCGTATTCCCTGCTCCAAAAGGCCTGAATACGGTAGCTTCCACGGATATATCCTATCTTCCGGTGCCCCTGTTCAACCAGATAATCAACTACATGAAGGCTGGAATCCATATTATTGATCATCACACCGCTGAAATTTGCCCGGCTGCTCCACCCGTCCAGAAGTACCAACGGTGATCTGCAATTCACAAACGGAACGAAATCTTCCTCCAGCATTTCCGTCGCCAGCAGGATCACGCCGCTGTTTGCTTCCATAAGAATCTTATTCAACTGCTCTTCATAATTTTCTGCATGATAATCCAACTGGACAAACAGCGTTGACAAGCCATTTTCCTTAGCTTCCTGTTCCACGCCCTCAATCACAAACGGATGGAAAGTGCTGCCATCGACAATCGCACCATTTCTTCTGAACAAAACAAATCTGATACTTCTTAATTCCTTTGAGGCGCTTAAATATCCTATCTCCTCCGCAACCTGAAAAATCCTCTCTGCTGTTTCCTTATTGACCCCTTTCTTCATATTGAGGGCATTTGAGACTGTTGCCGTAGAGAAACCGGTAATTTCACTGATCCGCTTTACGCTTGGTTTACCATTTCCATTCATCGCTGTTCTCCAATTCTCTTCACACTAACCTAAAGTATAATTGCAGAAAAGTAACTTTGCAAGAGATGAATAAAATAGTACAGGCCAAACCGTTACGAAAACCCATTCTTCGATCGCCTGAAGCATTCCCAAATGTGTACGGAGTTTAGAAGTTCTTTTGCGAAGGCCGCGAGCCAAATTTCAAATTTGGCTCTGCGATCTCGAGTTTGTGGCTCCGGCACAAACTCGCAGTTGAAAAATCAGCACATCAGTGTGATTTTTCAACCTTAACTTCCTGTGTTTTTTAACCCTCAACGCCATTTACGTCCGTCACTCGCCCTCTTCCGGCTCATCATAGTACCCAAGTTCTATGCGGGCATCCTCCATCATATATTCCAAATTATCTGATACGCCATAGCCAAGAGGATCGGCAGTAGATATGAGGTTTTCGAACTCCGCTTCGTGGAGACTGAAGAACTCCGGATGTAGTTTTGCATAATCCAGGAATTTTTCAGCCGAGGATTCAAGGCTGTTGTAAAACCTCTCCCCAAAGTCACCGTAAGCTGCACTAAGTTCCGCGGCTTCCGCTGCGAAAGCAAGATGCATCAAAGCCTTCGTTCCTTCGTCTACAGTTCTGTTTAGGTAATCATTCAGCACGCCCTTGCATTCACCCAAAGAAAACTGTTCCTTCCAGAAAACCTTTTCTAAGCGTTTCTGCAGACTGGCCATCAATTCATCATTGGTTTTTTCACTCCAACAGCTGCTTTCGATATCCTTGAAAACTTTAGAAGATTTGAACGTTTCAAATAAATGGGCTTCTAATTCATCCCTGGTTAAAGATTTAATCACTTTTTTATACTGCGTTAGCGTCATACTCTTTGTCCTCCTGTTCGCTTTTGTGTCCTGTCAGGACAGTTATTCGGTATCGGCTTTCTTAATCTGCCTGTTTGTCTGATTAGCCGACTGCTTTTCAGATGCACCTGTTTCGACCCGTTTCGGATCGGAACTGAACGTCCTTGCCTACTGGCGGTTGTCAGCCGCAGCCATGTCAAATGCTTTCAGAATTGCCTTTTATGCTGCCGGCAGGACTCATAAAGCAGCTGCTCGCGGTTGTTCCGGTCATAAACAATTGCATAGTTGAAAACGTCTTCTTCGACGCCTTCCTTCCGGAAGGAAGCCTGTTTCAGAAAAAACGTATAAAACCTCTGCACTACAGTTCGATCCCGTACCATCTGACCCGAAAGCCCTCTTCTGTCTTCGTCATCTGCAGCGAAAGATGTGCCAGCGCCTCGCCGGTTTCCGCGTGGCCGCCAAACTCATAGAACACATAGCAGGTGACGCCGACCGCTACATTTTCATCCGGCATACCGCGCCCGCCGATATAATTCTCCCAGATTTGATCCGCCTGCTCCGGATAGGCATACATTTCCACGCGTCCTTCAAAGTCCTCTGTCAAAAATCCACGGAGCGTATCGACATCATTCCCGAAATAAGCATCCGTAAAAGCCCGAATCGTATCTGCGATCGCCACGGCATCTGCACAGGGTTCTCCACTGTTCACTGCCTGCATGGCATTGGCTTCCGGATCCAGACTGAAAGATTCCCGGTTGTCGAAATACATCCGTCCGTCATACACGCCGCAGTGCCTGTACCAGCCGTCGGCTCCGTATGTATCCACCTGCCCCTCGAAACGATATACTTTCTGCGCCTCGCCGCCATCTCTGGGAGCACGCACGATATAGGTCTCCGTCACCTCATTGTTTTCCCTGTCGTCACCGATGTTTCTATTCTGCAGCAGATAAACGTAATCCGCATCGTACGTCATCAGAGAAAGTTCCACCGGCTCTCTGTCCTTCCTCGCATAAAATACGGCCGTCTGTTTTGTCGTAAAATCCGCATACCAGATATCACCCGAGATGTGGTCATAATATACCCCCGACTCTGTCACAAGCGGCGGAGAACTCATGGTATCACATACATAATCATAAGTTCCGTCCTCATTTTCCAGATAAATGCTGCGCAGGGATTCATCCTTATACTGGCTCACCACCGCTCTGCCGCCTAACAGCTTCCTGCAGGACGCCACATCGATCACTGCCTGATACCGCTGGTTCTGCACCTCGCACAGTTCCCAGTATTCCTCCGAAGCAAATTCGGCATTCAGCCTTTCGATCTCTGTTCGCATATACTCATTATATTCCCGGTAAAGAAAGTCCTCCGCCTGCTGATCCAGCTGACTGACCGCCTGCCCGTTTTCATTTAAAGAAAAACCAAGCCGTTCCGAAGCTGCCCCCAGCGCCACATACAAGTTTCCTTCATAGACCGATATATTGGTGATCAGGACATCCTCATATAACAGATCAAATCCCGCCAGCGCATCCACTACCTCATGCGTCTCCAGATCCATCCGGTAGACCGTCACCGTATCCTCCTTTTCCGCCGGCGCCTGTCCGCAGAAATAAAGATAGTTACCGTCTATCTCCATGCCTCTGCTCCTGTAATTGTCATAGGCGCTTTCGTAGAGAAACTGTTCTTCTCCCTGACCGCCCTGCAGACAGTAGATGCCGTCTTCTTTCGCCAGATACAGGTCACCCTGCCAGTACCTGATCACATCATTATAAGCATGATTGTAGTTGAATCCGTTCCGGTCTGCCCCACTTTCCGCCATTTCGCCGCCTGGTCCACCGTCTTGTGATCCGCTCTCACTCCCGCTCTGACTGTCTTCATCATACAGACCATCCTCTCCGTTTTGCATTCCGCTGCCGTCTTCTGTATTGTTATTTTCCGCGGCTGTGCCTCCTTCTCCCGCTTTATAACCGCAGGAGACCACGACTCCCATAGCCAGAATAAAAGCTGCTGCCAGCACGATACTCACGATCCCTTTTTTCTTTGCCCCCGTATCCAGCATATAGTCGATCCTCGCTTTCATCCTTTTCTGATTCCCACTGAAACCGGTGGAAAAGACCGAAGCGCTCCGACTGCCGCCCGCAAAGCGCAGCATCACTCTGGCGTAGATTTCCCGTTCTTCCTCATCTCTGCCCGCAAGGACAATACCGTCACAGGCAAGTTCTATATCGTAGGCCGACTGTCTTTTCATCACGTAGACCATCGGATTGAACCAGTTGACGCAGCAGGCCGCTGCCGGCAGCATTTTCAGCCAAAGATCCTTTTTACGATAATGGCACAGCTCATGGGCCATGACCAGCTCCAGCTGCCTTGTATTCCATTGTTTTGCATCGGCGGGCAGAATCAGTCTCGGACGGATCAGCCCGGTGATCATGGGGCTGGAAACTGCCGTGCTCTTATAGGCCATGATCCTGACCTGGCCGATATGGCTGCGCTGCTGCCTGCATATTTCTTTAAGCAGCCGGGAATCTGTGATCGGACACAGACTCCTTTTGCATCTGCCATAAAAAAGCAGGTAACCGATCAGCAGGTAGAGCACACTTACTGCCGCTCCTGCCAGCCATATTTTGATCAAAAGTGCGGTATAGAAAAGGCCGGGCTGTCCTGTGGCCCCATTCCCTGTTTGCCCTGTCTGACCCTCTCCCGGCACGACTCCGGCATGATCTGTTTGAATGCCTGCTGCATTTTCCACGCCGTCTCCGGTATCTGTCAACATGCTTCCCTCCTGCTGTGCACTGCCATCCGTCGTCGCGCCATCTCCCTGCCCTGGCTGGATACCTCCCGGTGCAGCGCTGTCTCCCTGCCCTGGCTGGATACCTTCCGGTGCGGCGCCGTCTCCCTGCCCTGTCTGGATGCCTTCCGGCGCGGCGCCGTCTCCCTGCCATGTTTGGATGCCTTCCGGCGCGGCGCCGTCTCCCTGCCATGGCCAGCTACCTTCTGCTGCTTCTCGCTCCTGCTCGAATCCGACATAATTTAACAGCTGAACTCCCGTAAACGATGTGGAAAAATTATAAGGAATCAAAAGCCGTACTGCCAGCAGCAGCCAGGCCAGTTTCATCCATCCTGCGCCGTACCTTCTGCGCAGTTTCCCCGCAAGCAGACACAAAAAGGCAATTCCGACAGAAACCACGATATTGATTTCCAGTATATCAAATATCATTCCGCCCATTATATTTTGAATATTTCCCATACTGTTTTACCTTACCCCTTATACGATTGATGCGATCATCAGTAATGCCTTCCTCCCCGATTGTTTTGTATCTCAGTCTGTTCGCTTATCGTCCTGTCCGCTCACTCTCTTATTTTCATTTCATACATTCCCGATATCCCGTATCCGCTCACATTTTCTTCAGCCATTTGATAATTAAGGACATCTACATTAATCTGGTTGGGCAGAAACATAATGTGCAGCGTCCCCGTTCCTCCCCATCCGTCATCCGTAAAATCGTAAAATAATTCACCATTTTGGATTGTGCCGGTAATCTCGTCCACCGAAGCGATCCGCTGCGTCATTCCCTGTTCCGTATACAGACTCCCGGAAAATTCATTGCCGTTGCTGATCTGACAGGTAAGTTCATTCCTGCTGACAGGAGCAGTTTCTTCATATGCCGCTGCATAGCCGGTACTCACTCTCCATTTGCCCGAGTAGCTCTCGTAATCCGTGAGCGGCCCGTTTCCACCGGTCAGCTGGATCAGCCTCTTTACGTCTTTTGCCAGCACATTGCTCTCCCACGGAAGATAGTCGTTTATTTTATCGCTGAACCCCTCGTTGTAGGTAAAGTGATCTCCATAGTTTTCATAGATTCGCACCACCACATGCGGAATCGCGCCCTGCGGCCCTGCCCCTGTCATATATTCCGCTCCTATGACGACATCCTCTTTTCCGTCGGCATTCGTATCCGTAAACATCACAAACTTCACATCATAATACATACCATAATCACTGGTATCCTCCGTACCGATATACGGAAACTGATACAGGATTTCTTCACCTCTCAATAAATAAAACGTCACATCTTCCAACGGGTTTTCACCGGTATGATCAGGTTCATAGGATACAAACCGCACTTCTCCCCAGTCATTCAGCTTCACTTGAAAAGACTGCTCTTCCAGGATTCTGCCCGCATCCAGCCTGCCCGGCAGCCGACCACCGGATTCTCCGCCCGGTGACTGCTGTGGCGGCTGCCCCTGCTCTGACTGACCCTGCTGCCCTGACTGTCCCTGCTCTTCCGCCTGTCCCTGCTGGCCAAACTGTCCTGATTGCTCCGACTGTTCCTCTGATCCCGCTGCCGCTCTGTCCTGCTCTTCTATATTCTGTTGTAACTGCAAAGCGTCATCCTTCTCTGTGTCCTCAGTCCGACTCTCTATATCGCTCCCGCCGCATCCTGCAAGCAGCATGACCGCTGCCGCGATTCCCACTGTACTTTTAATGCTCCTTTTGCTCCTGTAATTCATTTCTTTTTCCCGCGTTCCTTTCTTTTCTCGCTGATATAGTCCTCCAGTTCTTTCAGTTCTTCGTCGGAAAGACTGTCGCCGTCATAAAGCGCCGCGATAAAATTTCTGGCGGAATTCCTGTAGATACGCTTCAAAATACTTCTGCTCTCCGCCTGCATGTAACTTTCCCGGTCGATCAAAGCTATGTAGACATTGTTCTTTCCCGATTTCTGCACAGCAAGAAATCCTTTCTCCTGTAATCTTGACAGAAAGGAAAGCACTGTCGTGGGCGAAAGCCTCCTGCCCTGATCCATCTGCGCTTCGATCTCAAACCTCGTCACCGGTTTATCCAAATCCCATATGATCATCATAATTTCCAGTTCTGAATCCGGTAGTCTTTTCATTTCCTCCTCCTTTTTCTTGTTCTGCATTTGCCGAATATCTGTTTTATATTCTACGCTTGCCGAATATGTGTGTCAACATATTTATACGTTGATCAACATCTTCCTTGCTTTCAGCGGAATTTTCGATTAGAATGAGGGAAATACCGACTTTTCTTGACCTTTGACAGGAGTGAGATTATTTATGACAGAAAAAGGAAAAAATGATTATTTTTTCCTCCATTCCGAAGCGTTTTACGCTGAGGCCGCGAGCAGAATTTCAAATTCTGCTCTGCGATCAATAGAATTTGTGACGCTTCTGCACAAATTCTTGGTTGAATAAATTGCTCATCAGAGAATTTATTCAACCTTATGTCTGCTCTCTAATCGAATATTCAGCACGCCAAACCAAAAACAAACGTCGTGTTATCGTAGAAGCATTAGGAAAAACAGGGATTGAAAAACAGCTTTATGAAGCCGAAGTAAATCACTGTCTTTCCTTCGAGCAGGTAAGCGATGAACTGATCGCGCAATATGAGATCGCCGACGGCGATTTCGATACGATCACAGACTGCAAATATACCGTTCCAAGTTTCATGGATATCGGCAAACTGTACAGCATTATGAATTTCCAAACAGATGTTTATTATCAAAATCCCAGCTATCTGGAGTGTTCCTATAGAGCTGGATATTTACTGGATTAATTATTAAGGAAAAACTTCACCCATCATCTTCCCGGACTCTACCCTCTGTGAATCTATTAAACCTGCAGCAACGTTTCTGCTGTCTTAACTGAAAAACGCCCGCGCAAACCGCTCCAACGCCTCCTGGTCCTTCGCCCCCATCATCTCACAGGATGAATGCATGGCCAGCAGGCCCACGCCCAGATCCGCCGTCTTCATAGGCAGATGGGAAGAAATGATGGAGCCGATCGTCCCGCCGCCTCTTGTATTGGAATGCTTCACAAAACGCTGATAAGGAATCTCCCTCTCTTCGCAGAGCGCCATCACTGCGCCAAGAATCTCCGGATCCCAGGAATAGCTCTGGTTGCTGGCCGTCTTTAACACAAACCCCTGATTGAGTACCGGATAATTGGTAATATCCTGGCTTCCCGGATAGTTCGGATGGTAGGCGTGGGCAACATCTACAGAAAGCATCATGCCGTCTGTGATATCCGCCATGCAGTCTACCGCACTTTTGCCAAAAGCCTGCCATATTTTCTGGATGATAACGGCCGGCAGCTGGGAATCCGCCCCCTGCTTGCTGAGACTGCCGATTTCCTCGTTGTCAAAAAGGCATACCAGATTCACCCGGTCTGTATTCCCGCTCTCGATCAGGCCATGCACCAGCGCACAGACGGAAGTGATGTCGTCAAGCCGCGGCGCACATACAAATTCGCCCGTGATACCCGCCTGATAGGGCAGCTCAGTGTTGTAGACACACAGGTCATAATCCAGAATGTCCTCTTTCTTAAGATCGAATCTCTCTGCCAGCAGCTCAGTAAACGTAGTTTCCTTGTTCAGTTCCTCCCCTATAGTGCCAAGCAGCGGCAAAAGATGCTTCTGGTTGTCGATGGGCACGCCTTTCTCATTCACTTCCCGGTTCATATGCACTGCCAGATTCGGCAGATACAGCACCGGTTCCTTGAAATCCACCAGATGGCTTACCGGCCTGTCGTAACGCTCCCCGCGGGTCACCACCCTGCCGGCCAGGGAAAGCGGCCTGTCAAAGAACGTATTCAGAATCGGTCCGCCGTACACTTCCGTATTTAACTGCATATATCCCTGGGTGAAGATCTCCGGCTTCGGCTTGATCTTGATCGCCGGGAAATCCGTATGGGCACCACCAATGTGAATCCCGTTCGCCAGCTCACACGCGCCGCCGATCGTAAACGCATAGAGCGTTGTGCCAAAAGGCATACAGAAGTAACGCCCGCCCTTCTCCAGCTTCCACGTCTCTTTCAGCGCCAGCTCTGTAAATCCGGCTTCCAAAAGAACCTGCCTGCTGTGGGCGACTACATGATAGGCCGATACACCGGCGCTCAGATACGAAAATAAATTTGTGACTTCCTTTGACAGTTGCTGCATTGTATAAACTCCCTTCTATTTCATCATTGCATATTGATTTTCCTGCATTAACATACCCTATTCTTCTACTCCATCTTAAGTCCCAGACACTTTGCCCTTTTACAGAAACTTTGATACTGCCTGTCCGTGATAAAATCTGCTCTGGTAATGGAAGCCGTAAAGTGAAAATCCACCTTCTCCATCGCTTTCTTCGCCGCCTGTCTGATCGTCATCTCCCCAAACTGGTAGGGCGCGTCCATATCGCGCATAAAGTCGATATCGAAAGCGTTGTTATGGTCAAACAACGGATGGCAGCCCAGAATCTCCATGGTCTCTGTGTCATAATAGAAGCCCCAGTTTTGCCCGTGCCTGTCACGGTTACTGATCAGGAAATCCACGATCCACATTTTGTAAATGCTCTCCCCGTCAATCTCCATCATCCGGGCATCCGCATCAATGCCGTTGACATTGCAGTAAGAGATAAACTCCATCCCGGTCAGGACAGCCTCCCTCTCCGTCGTCATACAGGGACACATACACACATACTGATCCTCATCCTGCCCGGCTTCGTAATGCACATGCTCCACATTCATCTTATCCAGAAGGTTAGAGCACATCACCTCGATCCGGGACTCCGTACTGCCGTTTGCCCCCAGCTTATACAGCCACAGGTTACCGTCCTCATGCCGCCTCCACGCCTTGGCATAGGCACCGTTTGTTGTCAGTTCCGGTGTCACCGGAGATCCCTGAAAGGTCAGGGACTTACCGTGCAGCGCCACCTGCGCGACAATCTCATTGAGCGGATTGCGCTTCACGTCCACACTGCTCCAGCTGATCTCTCCGTCCTCATCAAACTTCAGCCAATACGGATCCAGCACGGAAACCGCCCGACATACCATGGCAATCTTCATATGCTGCTCGGCCGTCCCGGTCTGTTCAAAGTGGAACAGGTTATAGATCCACTTGGCATTGGCCCGACTAAGCAGCAACACACGCCCCGTCAGCCAGCTGACTACCGCCTCCTCATTCTTACGGACGGCAAGCAGAGACTGGGACATATCATAAGCGGTCTTAATGGTGTCCGGAGACGGAATTTTCTGCAGTTTTCCCTTGATCGGATAGGGCAGATATTTTTCATTTAACACTTCATAGCACAGCGTATCAAAATCAACCCGCAGGACTGCGGTATCCTTCATCATGATCGTAAACCCCTTGATCCCCTCCACAGAAAATCCCTCCACATTTCCATTTCAAAATAGTTGTCCTGACTTCTACTCATTTTCCTGAAGCAAACGCCTGAACCAGCTGTCACTCAATTCGTGATGTCCAAATTGAGCGTTCCCATTGGAAAAAGAAGCAAATCTGATAAATGAAAATGTATTATCGTATATTTTTATTTCATCGCATATTGGTATTGCTTTGATAAGATTCTTCTGTGACTTGACATATCTTCTACGTATATCCTTCTCTTCAACGCCATGGCCTCCACGTCTGACACGATCAGCCACTCTCTTAATCGCAATCTCCACGTTCTCTACTCCTACAAAATACATATCCACAAAATATCCTAATGCTTTCGCTTTCTTGATCGTCTTCATCGTTCCGGCTAAAGTTGTCTCCTGATTAAACGATATTCCCTGTTGCAGACAGCTATCTATCATATACTTTGCATCAAACATAGCCTTAACCTGATTCTCCGGATTACTCCAATCACCATATTCTCTCTTCAATATTTCGTCATAATTGATCCGTACCGTTCCCTCTGCAACATTTTCATTCAAATGATATAATGTAGATTTACCTGCTCCATTCACACCTGCAAATATAATATACTTTTTCATGCTAGAAGACCCCTTTTTCAATGAGTTCCCTTTGCTTTTCTGCCAAAAAGAAATTAGAGATATGAACTGCAAATCTACGCTCTTCGTCGTTTTCTATTTTTTCAATAAGTTTTCCGGAAACAAAACCATTGTATTCCTGATCCAATCTTCTGCATTCATTATAAATCCTGCGTAATTCTTCATTTATTTCCACAGCCATCATCCTTTCTTTTTGGTATATAGACACATATTAGTATACACAAAAAAACTCCAAACCACAACCATACCGTGCCTTGGAGTTTTCCTCACGCATAACATGATGCCAGGGTCAAAAGGTCATGTATGACATGCTTGCATGACTATACATGACTTTGGAACCCAACATCATAACATTCATTACCGTTCAACTCTACTTCCTGAGCCGTTCCCGGTATTCCATGGGAGACATCCCTTCCATATCCCGAAATACTTTGGAAAAATAGGAGAAATTACTGTAGCCTGTCTGCAGCGCCACGTTCTTCACCGACATATCGCTCTTAAGCAGCCTTTTCGCCTTTTCCATGCGTTTCTCCAACATGTACTGCGCCAGAGAACGCCCTGTCTCCCTTTTAAAAGTGCGGGACAGATAGTCCGGGCTGACATAGACAAGATCCACCAGATCATTGCGCGTGATATCCTCACAGTAATGCTCGTCCACATACTGCAGGACCATGCTCATCAGGGAGGCGGGCTGCTCCAGTCTCTCCTTATGCCAGAAGACCTGTTCCAGCATAAAATCACAGTAGCGGCACATATCCTGCATGGAGTTACACGCTCTCTGGTAGAGGGTTTCCGCCTGTCTGCCCGCAAACGCCTTATGTGCCTGTATCCCCACTCCGCGCAGAAAGGAATAAAACATCTGCGTCACATCCTGCCGGAAGGCCTGCGCACCCTGCCAGGAGGCACCGCCTGCGACCCTGCACTCCACATAACCGTGTATATCCGTCCGCAACTGCTCCTTCTGCCCTTCCTTCAACAAACTTTCCCAGATGGAGATGTCCGGCGTCTCATAGATATACGGTGCAGGGCTGTATTCTTCCAGATACCATATCGCTCCGCCGTCTTCCAATACATTCTCCATCATCTCCCGCATCTTGACAAACTGCCCTGACAGCTCCGCCTCCCGACAGATCATGCCGATCGCACAGATTGCCTCAAAATGTATCTTCTCCCGGCAGACTTCCTTCACTTTCTCCATACATTCTTCCACCGCCCCCATATTGGGCGCCGCTATCCCGCTGAAACGGCAGACCATAAACCATACGCCCTCCGGCGTGCCAAAAGCGCTTTCCAGCCGGAAGCAGGTCGTATCCAGCAGTTCAAACAACACGTTTTTCAGCACATATTCAAACATATCCGTGCCCCATAATTCTTCCACCTCGGACAGGGACACCGCTTTCAGAGACGCCAGCGTAAACAGATCCTGTTCCCCGTATCCCAGCCTGCGCAGTGCTTCTTCTCCCTGCACCGCATTCCCCAGAAGCCTCCTCTGCCAGAAAAGGTCTTTCGCCTCCCTGCCGGTGTCCAGCCAGTACCGTCTCGCCTGCTCGTCCTGTTTCTCCTTTTCCGCCCGCTCCATGGCAAGCCGTACCGTCCGGCACAGCTGCTTTTCCTCGATCGGCTTTAGCATATATTCCATGCTGTCCAGACGGATGGCCTGTCTCGCATAGGAAAAATCCGCGTAATTCGTCAGAAAGATACACTGCACGCTCAGCGCCTCCGCCCGCACCCACGACAGCAGGTCAAGGCCCGAGCCGCCGGGCATCTCGATATCACAGAGCATGATCTGCACGGAGACGGTCTTAAGAACCTTCTTCGCCTCTGCAATACAGGTGGCAATATAGATCTTCTCGATCTCCGGAACCGTCCGCTCCAGCGCTTCCTTTACTTCCTGTAATATCAGATTGTCATCATCCGTCAGTAAGATATTCATTTCACTCTCCTTGGCCGCTTTCCTGTCCTGTCTGCTGAAACTGCATCGGCACCCGGATCTCCGCCACCGCGCCACCCATGGGACTGTTATAAAACCGCACTTTGGCCTGTTCCCCATAGGTGTACTGCAGCCGCGCCCGGATATTCGCGATACCGATATGGCTGCCTTCGCTCTGATCCAGATCCTTCCCCTGTTCCCAGATCCGGATGTATTCCTCCGGATATCCTCTGCCGTTATCACTGACATTGATACACAGCAAACCGCCCTCCGGCAGCACTTCCACAGTCACGGATATTTCCAGGAGCCGTTCCGGCAGTTTGCCGTATTTATAAGAATTCTCCACCAACGTCTGTATCATCAGCGGCGGCAGCACACAGTCCCTGGCCTTTTCATCCACATAGATATCCGCCTCCACTTCATCCGGATAACGCAGCTTCATGATCTCGAAGTAGTCATTCACATGCTCGATCGATTCCGATACCCTGACCGCATCCATACCCGCGCTGAACAGATACCGCAGATAACGGATCGATGCCATACACATGCCCTGCGCCTCCGCCACTCTGCCCACCTGCAGAAGACGATGAATCTGGCTTAGATTATTCAGGAAAAAATGGGGCTTAAGCTGCAGCTTCATATTATCCATTTCCAGTTTCTGGCGTTGGAGTTTTTCCTCATAAATATCAATCTTCAAGGCACCGATCTGATGAACGAACCGCCTGAACTGCTCGTTGATCTGCTCCAGTTCATGGATATCACTGACCGTCAGCTCACCGTTTTCCGCCTCATGATCCGCATAATCCAGTAGTCCTTTCACGAACTTCTGCACCGGCGCTATGATCCGGCTTCTCGTATATACCGTCATCAGTACGAATGCCCCCAGAGTGACCATCACCATAAAAAGGACGACCGCCTGCAGGATCAGGATCCTCTGAAAACCGCCGTACCCCCGCATCACCACCGCTATGGAAATATCAAGCACCGCAGAATCTTCCTTCACGATCTGTATCCGCCCGGCGGGCCATCTGTGCCAGGCGCCGCCCGCAGCCAGCATCTCTTCATCCAGCCTCCAGGCGTTCGCCGTCTCCTGCCCGGACAGGATCTCCCCGTCGCCGTGCAGCAGAAGCACCTGATACTCCTCGTCCTGGTAGACCTGCCGCAGAGCGTCGATCAGATGATCCGCCGGCACATAACAGGCAATCCAGACATCGTTGTAACAGTAGGCCCGCAGCATATAATAGACGTCGTCATGAGAAAAGGAGATCCACTGCTGCAGATCCGTCTTCAGTTCTTCCCGTCCGGTAACCTCCTCGATCACCCGATCCAGAATGCCCCGCTCCTTCTCATCCTGCATATCGACCCATGGTCTCCCCAGCACCTCCCCCGTCTTTTCAAAATAAAAAAAGGGATGATATACCTCCCGGTTTCCGAAGGAATAGGTGAGCCTGTCGATCAGGTTTCCTTTCGCGTAGATCTTTTCCCGTTCACTCCCGTGCTGCGCTGCCGCCGTGGCATCCGTATTTTCCATCAAAAGGCGTCGCATATCATACCCGACCCTGTCACACTCCTCATAGACAAGCGAAGTGTGCAGTGAGGTCAGCATCCGCATCTGCTCCGTCGTCTCCTGCCCGATCTTTCTGACGGAAATGCCGCTCACCGCAAGGTCAAGCAGCGCTACGATAAGAAGCGCTGCAAGCATGGCCCTCTGTCTGGCGGCAAAGCTGTATTCATGCTGTTTTCTTCTCCGCAAGATGTCCCTCCCCGCTCTCTTCGTCTGCCATGCGGCCCGGCGCCGTTTCACGAGCAGAAGTGTGCTTCGCGCACCCTCGCGTTCCAATTTCTATGACAAGTGCAGCTTTTGTTCCGCGCGCGTAGCTGCGCATCCGGTTTTGTATCATAGGACGCACTTTCCTATGATACAATCAAAGACCCCGCTGCAAGCAGCCACTTGGCTCGTTGCTCGCTGGAATAAAGCACATAATGTATGACATCACTCTGGTCTTCCTGTTACGTCATATCATCTCTCATTATCCATGTGTCCGTTAATTCTGTCAACCAGCCGCTTAATAAAATGATCGTCCACGGTTCCCTTAAAAAAACTTCTGAGTGAGCGCAGCGGACTGTCTGAAAAGATTGCCTCGGCCATCTTTCTCATGCCCTCTCCCAGTCCTTCCATAGAGCCAAATCTCTCGAAGGGCAGTCTGCCAATCTCTTCCTGCAGAAACTGCCTGTAGGCTTCTGCTGCCTGCGGGCGGCTCATGATCTCGCCCAGCGTCGTGTTGCGGTGGCAGACCCAGTGTTCCAGAACGCTGTCCGTGCGTGTTACCACACCGCGTAGGCGGATATCCCGGCTGGAAGCTCCCACCAGGATTTCATAATCGCCCGGCTCCACACACCATGCCTTCGCCTCTTCGTCATAATAGGCAAAACTTCTGCGGTCCAGGCGTATCACGACCTCTCTCTCTTCTCCCGCTGCCAACGCCACCTTATCAAACCCTTTTAACTCCTGCCGGGCACGGCTGATCCCAGAATCTTTCTTGTGTACATACACCTGCGGCGCCTCGCTGCCTTCCCGGTCTCCTGTATTTCTGATCCGGAATCTGATCTCCAGCGTCTCTTCCCCACACAGGCTTTCCCTGTCAAACCGCAGGTCATCATAAGCAAATTCCGTGTAGCCAAGTCCATGACCGAAGGGAAACAATACCGGCATCTCCTTCGTATCATAATAGCGGTAACCTACGAAAATACCTTCTCCATAGTGCACCACATCCTTACTGCCGCCAAAGTCCAGCCAGGCCGGATTATCCTGAACCCGCAGCGGAAAAGTCTCGGCCAGTTTTCCGCATGGATTCCTCTCTCCGAACAGCAGCGCCGCCTGCGCTTCTCCCACCGCCTCGCCGGCCAGATAGCTTTCCAGGATCGCCGGCACCTTCTCTGCCCAGGGCATCTCCACCGGAGACCCGTTATGCAGCACCACCACCGTATTGGGCTGAACCGATACCACCGCCCGGATCAGTTCGTTCTGACACGCAGGCAGGTGCATATGGTCCCGGTCATAGGCTTCCGACTCAATGGATTCCGGCAGCCCTGCGAAGATTACCGCCGCGTCGCTCTCTTTCGCTGCCTGTACCGCTTCCGCCAGCTTCACCGCGTCTGTCGCATCCTGTTCTGCCGCGAATCCTTCCGCAAACCGGATCACCCCATATCCGGCGCACTCCTTTAGTGCATTGGTCACCCGATAGGCATTGATATGGCTGGAACCGCCTCCCTGATAACGCGGCTCTTTCGCAAAGGAACCGATAAAAGCATATCTGCCGCCCTTTTTAAGGGGTAAAAGTCTGCTGCCGTCCGCCATCGCATCATTTTTCAAAAGTACCATGGACTGGCAGGCCGCCTCTCTTGCGGCTTCGTGATGCTTCTCACGATCGAACTGCGCGGACTCGTCCCGGTGATCCACATAACGGAAAATAATCGTAAGAATGCGGGCCACTGCCTGATCCAGCACCGCTTCCTCTATCTCGCCCTTTTGCACTGCCTCCACGATCATACGGTCGTTGACCCCGCCGGAATCCGGCATTTCCAGATCCTGTCCGGCCACCAGCCCTTTGACCCGCTCGTCACAGGCGCTCCAGTCCGTCACCAGAAATCCGTCGAATCCCCACTCTTCCCTGAGTATGTCCGTCAGCAGCCTGCGGCTCTGGGATACGTACTCGCCGTTTACCCTGTTGTAGGAACACATCACTGTCCACGGCTTCCCTTCCCTGACTGCTCCCTCGAAGGAAGCCAGGTACAACTCCCGAAGCGCCCGCTCACTCACCTGCGCCGTCACCGTGGAGCGGCGTTTTTCCTGATTGTTGACCGCGAAGTGCTTCACGCTCGCTCCCACGTTCTTAGACTGCAGGCCGCCTATGTAAGACGCCGCAAGCTGAGACGACAGATAGGGATCTTCCGAAAGATATTCAAAGTTCCTCCCGCATAGCGGACTTCTCTTAATGTTGATGGCCGGCCCCAGAAGCACCGCCACATTCTCTGCCTGACATTCCTCACCCAGTGTCTCTCCCGTCTTCCTCAGCAGCTCTCTGTCAAAAGAAGCCGCAAGACCGGCCGCCGAAGGAAAGCAGACTGCACAGATAGAATCATTGATCCCCAAATGGTCTGCCGCCTCATCCTGCCTGCGCAGTCCGTGCGGCCCGTCAGCCACCATGACAGACGGAATCCTCAGCCTCTCCACACCCTTCAAATGCCAGAAGTCACTGCCCGAACACATGCCCGCCTTCTCCTCCAGCGTCATCTGCCGTACCAGTTCTTCTATTCTCCTCATCGTTGTTCTCCCTCCATCTCTTAACCTCCCTGTTGCCCTCTACCTGGTAAGAATCGTCTCGCATAATCTCCATCTCTTAGCCTCTCTGTTGCCTTCTACCCGGTAAGAATCGTCTCGCAGAGCGATTCTTACAGAGATGGTTAGATTTTCTTAGGCGGCGTTCTTCGACGCCTTAGAAAATCTCCATCTCTTAGCCTTTGACCGCTCCCATGGCGATTCCTTCCGCAAAATACTTCTGCAGGAACGGGTACACCGCCAGAATCGGCAGCATTGCCACGAAAGCGATCGCCATCCGCACCGACACCGACGGCATGGTAGCGATCATGCCCGCCATTTCTTTAGACATAAGCCCACTGGTCAGCGCCTGCACGTCGCTGATCATCTTATTCAGAAGATTCTGGATGCCCCAGAACTGCTCCTGGTTCACATAGTAAAGACCATTGGTCCAGTCATTCCAGTAGCCCAGCGCCGCGAACAGCCCGGTAGTTACCAGGATCGGTTTGCCCAAAGGCAGCGCCACCTGAAAGTAGATCCGCATCTGTCCAGCACCGTCGATCTCAGCCGCCTCGTAGAGCGCCTCCGGAATACTGTTCGTAAAATAGGTCCGCACCAGCAGTACATTCACAGCGCTCATCAACAGATTCGGCACGATCATGGCAAAAATCGTGTTCTTGATATGAAAGGTGCCCGTATACATCATGTAAGTAGGCACCAGGCCGCCGTTAAACAGCATGGTAAAGAACACATAGAACGTTATGACACGGCGAAACGGCAGATTCTTTCTGGAGAGTCCGAAGGCCAGCATGGAGCTCATCCAGAGATTGATACAGGTGCCGGCGACCGTGACGAAAATCGTCACACCGTAGGCATGAAATATCTTCTGTCCGTTCTGAAAAATATATTTGTATGCCTCCAGACTCAGCTTCCGCGGAAAAAGGGAATATCCGTTCATGATCAGCGTATTCTCCTCCGTGATGGAGGACATAAATAACAGTGCAAAGGGAAACACCATAAAAATCGTGAGCAGTGCCAGCACCACATTACAGAGGATCTGGTACCTTCTGTTTTCTCTTGTTTTCAACATAATCCTGTCGCAGCCTCCCTTTCCTTAGAACAAAGCGTTTTCTTTGCTGAATTTACGCACCAGCGCATTCACCGCCAGCACCAGGACAAATCCGACGATAGACTGATAGAAACCTGCAGCCGCCGACATACTGGGGTTATTCTGCTGCAAAAGTGCGCGGTATACATAGGTATCGATCGTGTTGGTCGTCGAATAGATCGCCCCCGAATTCTGCGGCACCTGATAAAACAGTCCGAAATCCGAGAAAAAGATCTTACTGACATTGAGCATGACAAGCGTAATGACAGACGGAACAATGCTCGGCAGTGTGATATGCCTGATCAGCTGAAGCCTGGATGCCCCGTCGATCTGGGCCGCCTCGTAGATGGCTTTGTCAATCCCTGCGATGGACGCAATATAGATCAGACAGCCGTACCCCACGCCCTTCCAGAAATTCACCAGGATCAGGATCACCGGCCATGCCTGCGGCGTCGCATACCAGGAGACCGGCTCCATGCCGAAAAGCGGCAGGATGCTCTTGTTGAGCATTCCGTTTTCGTTGCTCAGAAGCGCGAACACTATGTAGGACACGATGACCATGGACATCAGGAACGGAAATAAGATCGCGCTCTGATAGACCTTTTTCGCCCGCTTGCTCTGCACATCGGATATGAAGATCGCAATCGCAATCCCCAGCGAGTTGTTGACCAGAATGAACGCAAAGTTATAGAGAATCGTATTTCTGGTGATCTCCAACGCATCCTTTGACGTGAACAGATATATGAAGTTCTTATACCATGGGTCCGCCCATGGGCTGCCGTATATGCCGTCCGCAAAATTAACCTGCTTGAAAGCCGATATCAGACCGCCCATAGGTATATAGTTGTTAATAAACAGATAAAGCAGCCCCGGCAGCATCATGATAAATACCGGCAGCCAATACTTAAATTTCGCCAGTCTGTTGTTCTTTTTCTCCATAAGACCCAACCTTCCCTCTCCGTTATTTCGATGCATACCAGGCATCCAGCTGTGCCTGCTTCTCTTCGATCACCTTCTGCATACCCGCATTGTCCAGCTCTTCCAGGAACTTTGGCAGTTCAACGGACGGATCTACTGCCCCGGTGTTAAGCGAGTCGATATACTGGCTCTTAATATTGGAAAGGGCTGCGATCTCCGTGCTGAGCGCGCTGCTGTCGTAGGCGAATCCGAGTGCGCAGGAATGCTTGGCGGATTTCGTCGCTTCGATATTTTTCTCCCAGAGATCAGGATCGTTTCCTTCCCAGATACCACCCCGGAACTGATTCGGAAGCTCCCATCCCTGGTTAAATGTATAGGAAGAACTTGTAAGGTCAACGCCATCCGGATAGTGATAGAGTCCGTCTTCTCCTACTACGTAATGGGTCCCCTCGATACCGAAATTGATCAGGTCTGTCACTTCGCCGCTGTTGTAAAGATAGTCAAGGAGCAGGAACGCTCTTTCCGGATTCTCACTGGCCTGCGCGATGCCCCAGCTGTTCCAGCAGTAACCGGTGGTGGTCAGCTGTCCTTCCGTTACCGGCACGCAGATCATTTCCGTCCCGCTGCCCGCGCTGTTGGCCGCCTCCGCATCAGGGCCGCCCGGTGTATAATAGGAAAAGGCTCTTCCCGCCTGTATGGCGCTGGCCGCCGTATCCGTAGTCGTCGCCGCATCTTTGGAGATCCACCCTTTCTGCGCCCACTCATAATGCCTTGTCACCAGCTCCTTATACTCATCACTGGCAAAATAATTCACGACCTCCGGCTTCTCACCATAGTTGAGCAGCACCCCGTTATAATCTGTCAGCGGATCCGTAACCTCATATCTGCTGTCCGCCGTATTGCCCTTCGTCATCCACATCATAATGGCTTCCGGATGATTGGCATATACTTTCTCATATACCTGATCCATATCCTCCACGCCTTTGATATCTTCTCTGGTAAACCCGGCCTCCTCCAGCCAGTCCGCACGCATACAGATCGTAGAAACACCGGAAGAACCCTTGACTACCGGAATACCGAACATAAAGTCATTGATGCAGCCCGTATACAGCAGCTCTTCACCCATATCCGCAAACGCTTCTTTCATGTTGACGCCGTACTGCTCCACATAGCCGCTCAGATCCAGCACCATCTTATTGTTGATAAAAGTGCCCGCAAAACTGTTGATCACCGGAACCAGATCCACCTTATCACCGCCCTGCAGCATGAGTGGAAGCTGCGTCGTAAAATCGCCCATGGACAGCATAACAATATCCATCTTCGTATTGATATCCCGCATCAGGATCTCATTGATCTTATCCAGCACCATCTGCTGATCAGCCTGCTGGCTGCCGATCAATACCATTGTGGCCTCGTAAGGTTCACTGATATCGATACCGTTCACCACGTTGCCTCCTTCGCCTTCTGTCTGCGTCTTTGCTGCGGCCTCAGTTTCGGCGCTGCCGCCATTATCCTGCTTTGCGCTGTCTCCGCATCCTGTCAGCATGCTTACCGCCAGGATTCCCGTTAATAACCAGGATACTACTCTCTTCTTCATGTTATATGCTCCCTTCTCACTTCTGCAGATGCTTTGCCGTCATGCCGCTCTGCTTTCTGTCTCGCCGGCGCATCCCTGCAGTTTTATTGTTTTGCTTTCCTCGGTTAGTATAAGTTTTTTTCAATTCTTTCGTCTATAACACAACTGTCTTGTGCATGACAGAATTCTGTCATCCTGGTACACCAGGCCAGGGATAAAATAAGATTTCGACACCCTAATCTTATATGACAAAAACCACCGGTTCGCGTTACACCGATGGTTTACTTTCATTACCCTCTATTCTGTTCCTGACTTACCTTGCTGTTCCTGATTTACTTTGCTTCTCCTGCTGTCAATCTGTTTTCCCCCGCCGATCAGCACTTCCTTCCCGCAGAATGCAAATCCGTACCTGCGGATACGCTCTGCCGGAATTCCCCGCTCCAGTAATTCCGCGGCATACCCTTTCTCTTCTATCTGCGCCAGTGCGGAAGCCACCGTCTCTTCCAGATCTTGCTCCTTCCTTGGCTGAAAAACCTTGAATTCCAGAATAAAAGCATCATCCCCGGCACGCTTCGGTTCCAGCATCACATCATATCTTCCGAAGCCGCTCTCCCGGTTGGATCTAAGCAGGTAGCGGTCCGATAAATCCACCATCAGCCCCAGCACAAATCCATGATAGAATTTCTCAGGCTCTGTCCTTCCCGGATTCTTTCCCGTATCAAAATAACTGAAAGAGTCAAAGGCCACCCTGTTCATATACTCATTCATGGCATCCACGTCATCCTGCAGGAGCGCTTTGATAAAATCATTATAATCCCCGTTCCCGGAAAACCAGTCCTGGATCATGATCTCAAACATCAGGGTGACTTCCCTGTTGGTCAGGGCCAGATCATAATAGGTACGCCCTGTTTCTTCCATCAGCGTCGTACTCACCACCTTCAGATAACCGCTGGCAAGCAACAGGCTCCAAACCGCATTCTTCTTCGCAGATAACTGGTTATAGACAATCTGCTCATCAATCTCCATTCTGATCTTTCCGCCGTGCAGTAAATCCTCAAATGCCTGTTTGATAGTCGCATTTCCTTCTCTGAGCAGCTTTCCCACCAGACTGTTGGAACTGGTGTTGGCCCAATAGGCACCGACTTTCTTTTCATCAAGATAATTGATAATTGACCATGGGTTATAGATATCGCTCTTTTCTCCGAAGGTAAAACCATCATACCAGTCTTTGACCTTCTGCCTCTGATCTGACAGCCCATACTCCTCCAAAGCAGTAAAAACTTCCTTCTCCGTAAATCCAAAGCATTCCTCATATTTCTCTGTAATGGCTGTCACTATTTTCAGATTATTCAAATCGGAAAAAATAGACTCCTTACTGACTCTCGTAATGCCTGTCAGCAGCGCCCGCTCCAGATAAGGATTTGTTTTAAACGCAGCATTAAACAGGCTTCTTATGAAAGCCACCATCTCTTCCCAATATCCGCTCACATACGCTTCCTGCATCGGCGTGTCATACTCATCCAGAAGAATGATCGCCTTTTTTCCATGATATTTGCAGAGAAAATCCGCCATTGCCCGCAGAGATGCCGCCGCCGTGCTGTCCGACATATCGGCGGTAACCTCCTGATAGAACGCCCGCTCTTTCTCATTGAGCAGATCGCCCTTAAGCAGATACTCATTCTTATTATACTGCTCTTCAATGATTCTACAGATGCTCCGTCTTGCCTCTCTGAAGGTATTCTCCTTGACCCGCGCGAAGCTGATGGAAAGCACCGGCCAGGTTCCCTGCATCTGCCGGTACTTTTCTTCCTTCCATATGGAAAGCCCTTCAAACAGCTCTCCGCGTCCGGCATACTTCACGGAAAAAAACTGCTCCAGCATACTCATATTCAGCGTCTTGCCAAACCGTCTCGGGCGCGTGATCAAGGTTACATCATCCTCCGCCTCCCACCACTTTTTGATAAAATCGGTCTTGTCGATATAGAAATTATTATTTACCCTGATCCTCTCAAAATCCTGTCCGCCGATCCGAATCGTTCTCGCCATATTCAATCTCCCTCTGACAATCTTTCGATCAAACACTGATGCTTTTTCTCTTTTCTGAAATAACTCCTATGCTTCTATACCTGATTTCTACTCTTCCAGCATCCACTGGATCGCCGGCTCCAGATACTGATTCCAGAAAGCCCAGTTATGAATACCCGGACTCTCATGGTAAACATGCTTGACGCCCTTCTCCTGCAGGAAATCGCGAAGTTCCCGGTTGTTTTCCAGCAGTCCGTCCTCCGTCCCGCAGGCCATGAAGATTGCCGGTATCCTGTCACCCACCGCCTGATGTCGCCGGATCAGCTCCTCCGGATTGTTGATGCTCGTGAGCAGTTTATCCGGTTCTCCAAACATCAGTCTGTAATACTCATAATTGGCTACCGGATTCCCGCCGCCCGGCTGCATATGCGCAACCTCGTGTACGATCAACGCCGAAGACAGTGCGAATGCCCTGGCAAAATTGTAGTTAAACTGCAGCGCGGTATGGATCGCCCCAAAGCCGCCCATGGACAGTCCGCCGATATAGGTATCCTCCATCCGCTCCGCCAGTCTGAACGTCTTCCGCACATACTGCACCAGCTCTTCTCCCACATAGGTTGCATACTTACGCCCTGTCTCCGGGCCATCCAGGTAGAAAGAATTCTCCCCGGCAGGACACACCACCGCCAGGTTATAATTCCCCGCCAGTTCACAGACTGCGCTTCCCGTCATCCAGTCCATACTGTTCCCGGTATAACCGTGCAGCAGGAACAAAGTCTTCATCGGACGTTTGTAGTGCGGATTGTCCGCCGTCCATTCTTTCGGCAGATCATTTGGAAGCACAATATGGAAATTCACCATCCTTCTCAAACAATCCGAGTTAAATTCAAATCTTCCGTTCGCCATGATCATTCCTCCTAACTTATACACGTCAAATTTTTGTCTGCTTCTATTTTACCCTCTGTCTGCTCCGACCACAATGCCTCTGCCCTTTCGTACCGTCAGTGCAATAAATACACCGACCTGTTTGAACTGATGCCCTTGAAAAGTAACTCAGCATCTGCTTTGGTTCTTATTCTATTATGTTTTAAAAGTTGTGTCCATACAAAAAAGAGAGTACAATACTATTAATAATCCTGGAAGAAAGGAATTATTGCCATGGCATTGCCTATATTATCCGGAATCTTTTTTGTCCTATGGGGTCTGGCTGCTTTAAAAAAACCTGATCTGGTCTGGAAAATGGAGTTTTGCAAAATAGATGAACCGTCTGAATCATATTTACCTCCATGCCGAAGCAGTTCTTTTGCGAAGGCCGCGAGCCAAATTTCAAATTTGGCTCTGCGATCTCGAGTTTGTGGCTCCGGCACAAACTCGCAGTTGAAAAATCAGCACATCAGTGTGATTTTTCAACCTTATTCTTCACCAAACTCAAAGGCATCATGGCTATATTGCTCGGTATTGCACTAATCGTATCAGGGCCATTCCTCGTTTAACCAGTCAGTCTTTTACACATCATTCTATGGAGGCGCCACATGCTTTACCACTACACCACCTTTGCCGCTTTCGACGGTATCATCCGCTGTGCACAGCTGCGGCTCAATAATATTCTGAATATGAACGATGCTTCCGAGATGCGGCTTTTCATGAACGGCATATGCAAAGCTGTGACCGAGAGGCTTGCGCAGAGCGGGGCGCAAGATAAATGCCGCGAAGTCGAAGCCTTCTTTCAGAAAGAGCTGGAAGAAGAATTCCATTATTCCGCCTATGCAGCCTGTTTCTCTGAATACCGGGATGACGCCGCGCAGTGGGAGCGGTATGGCTATCTCGGACAGGGTGTATGTATCGCCTTCCACGAAGACCTGATGCAAAAGATGGTGGGCGGCGTCATATCGCTCCAGAAAGTATACTATCAGACCGACATGCGGGAACACCGCCTTGTAGACGATTTCTATGAAATGGTCAAAGATGCGGATACTTTTTCTTCCTGCTTTCCCTCCCTGCAGAATCTGATGAACGATGCCTGGCTGCAATCCGCCGCCTTCAAACATCCCTCTTTTGCAAGCGAAAAGGAAGTCCGCCTCGTGGTATCGCCCTTTATTGACCAGATGGTCAACCTCTCGACCGAATCATCTGCAAAATGCGGTTTTACCATGGAGCCTAAGTACCATGTATCCTCGGAACGGATCAAAAAATACTATCCGCTTGATCTGTGTAAGATGTGCGGCGAACTGGATCTTAGCCTGTCCGACCTGGTAGGCGAGATCATTATCGGTCCCACCTCCTCCCAATCCCTGCCCATCCTGCAGGACTATCTGGAGGACTGCGGGCTGGGTGTGCTGAAAGATAAGATCAGTGTGTCCGAATGCCCGCTCAGAAAACCACGGCCATAACAGGAAGTCTCTTTGCAGGGAGGTAATACATGAACAGAGAAACTTATTGTCTGCTGGAAGAATTTATGCTTTGCTCAATGGATGATGCCGCCCACGATAAGGAGCATATATATCGCGTATTGTACAATGCTCTGGAGATTGCGAAGACCGAAACGGATGTGAATTATGACGTCCTGATCGCGGCGTGTCTATTACATGACATCGGAAGAAAAGAACAATTTGAAAATCCCGCTTTATGTCATGCAATCGTGGGAAGCGAAAAAGCCTGGCAATTTCTTAAAACCCATGGTTTTGAAGCATTCTATGCAGAACAGGTAAAGCAGTGTATCAGGACACACCGCTATAGAAAAGAAGAACCTCCTCAAAGTTTAGAGGCAAAAATTTTATTTGATGCCGATAAGTTAGATGTCGCAGGAGCGATTGGAATTGCAAGGACACTGCTTTATAAAGGCATCGTTTCCGAGCCATTATATTCTGTGC
The DNA here is from genome assembly GCA_910588215.1 of uncultured Lachnospiraceae bacterium. GTDB lineage: Bacteria > Bacillota > Clostridia > Lachnospirales > Lachnospiraceae > UBA3282. Next base: position 2,056 of record CAJUQJ010000004.1, on the reverse strand, counting down.
TGCCAAATGGAGTCGTTTTGACAGGCGAAAATGACAGCACGCCATCTTTCTTCCAGGAATATAAGTATAAACTGGAAAATTTATATTCCAGCTTTTATACGGAAAAAGCTACGGCCATCGCCAAAGAGCGACAGCATATTGCCGTTGCATTTTATAACAAGCTGTATCAGGAAATAAATGCATCGTACCAGAGTGGCATAGATGAACTTAACAATGTCCTGGAAGATAAACTGCATACAACTGCCCCAGATACCGGTTCACATTAATATATCACGAATCATAATTCATCATACCGTTTTCTGCAATGACTGAGATTCCCATTCAGAGATCAGGTAACCACAAATGGCATTTACGGAGGAAAACAAGATGGACGATTTTGGCATAAACGAAATGAAGGAAATGCAGAGAACCCTGCAAGACAAATATAAGCATAAATGGGAATCCATCTGCCCGGAAACAGGACAGAACAAGCTGTTATGGATGATCGGTGAGATCGGCGAAGTCATTGATATCGTGAAGAAACACGGCGGCGCAGCCGCCTCCACAGACGACTCTTTAAGAAAGGATCTGGTCGAGGAACTGCCCGATGTTCTCATGTACTATAATGATGTGCTGCTTTGCTATGGAATAACCGCCAAGGAGTTGAAACAGGCATATGCCGAGAAATTTGCCAAAAATATGAAACGCTGGTAATTCCGGGCTGCCGCAGCAAGCAGAATACCCCACAGCCATTCGCCAAGTGCCCGTGCAAGCACGGCACCTGGCTCAGTACGATTCGTTTCCTGCTTCCGGTGTAAATCCTGACATCCTCGCCTCAAACTCTGATATGCTGGATACCGCCGCAGCACATTTTAGCCATCCGGCCAAAACATTCAGATCTGTCTCCTGCGTGATCTGCTGCGCAATCTTTGTTGGAATCTTCCCCAACTCTTCCAGTAATTGCATAATGTCTTCTATTTTACCTTCTATTTTACCTTCTATTTTACCTTCTCTCCTGATTCTATCCGTTATCTCACACATAATGTCCACTCCCTTTCGCTGAATCTTGTAAAAGTTTACTCGCTCCACGATCCTTGGAAACGATTCTGTCTGATAAAATGGATCCGAATCCTGCAAATAGCGCAGCAATTCGTCAATCTTCGCATCCTTGGTCGAATACTTCAGATTAAAATATCTCTCATGCACTCCGTTGCCCACATCAATCGACTGGCTCTTGTCTCCTGCCTTCCTATGAATCTGATAAGATCCCCTCTTATGGCCAATAAAATCGCTTTTCGTAATGTAGAGTACCGTCACGTCCGGCAGTTCATAGTATTCCCTGCCTTTTTCCAGAATGCTCATGTCAATACATGATGTGTAATACCGAGTTCTTCTAAACGGCTCATCCTCACTGTACATCTGAAATTCTACGTTGATCATATTGCCGATCTCCTCTTCGGCCAAAAAATCCAACTGCACCGAATGGCTCTGCAAATTCCTGATCACATATTGTGTCCTGACACTCTTAAGACGAAGGCCCGGCTTCTGCATCAGGATACTGCAAAGTTCCTGGCTAGCTTCCACATCCTCAAATACTTTTCCTGCAAATAAATCATTGGTCAGATTGAATTCCTGTACCCGTTCCCTCTTCTGTTCATAGATTTCCAAAACATTCTTCACTTCCACTATAAACCTCCCTGTTTACAAATTTGACGCAGGAAAGCCCCTATAGAATATATGAAACAATCCTGCCAAACAAATGTGAATCTTCGGCAGAACCGCCCGACCACACACAGAATGTTGTCGCAAAGGATAAAGAAACAGCTTTATATACTGTGCGCTTTTAAGAATCAAGATTTGTTTTATTACTGGAAGTATAACACATCATCTTCACAAAGGCAATATGATTTTCACAAATTTATAAACGTTTTTTCGCTCACCATCGGATCTTGCATAAGACATCGAATCGTAACGCATCCCACAGCCTTTATTTTCAGGCAGTCGTATTTAGAAGCATCACATTAATAACTCAACTTTCCCAGCACAAATTACCGAACATTGCCTGAATAAATATTGG